>CAIKZC010000010.1 GCA_903831815.1 uncultured bacterium | reverse complement strand
TTATTATTAATTAATAATTTTTTATTATTAATATTGTAACATACTGAATAAAAATCAAGCTGTGGATAACTTTATGTTTTTGACTAAACTATAGGAGAATAGCTTTTATACGTCGCACTCCGGCCGAAACAGCCTCTTCTTTTTGGATTTTAAAATGTCCTGACAATTCGGACGTATTTTTTACGTGAGGTCCGCCACAAAATTCTCGACTAATAAAATTGTCTTCTGCGCCAATCGAACAAACTTTAACAATATCAGCATATTTTTCATTAAATGAGTGCAAAGCAATTTTTTCTGCCTCATCTTTTGGAAATTCTTTGTATTCAACAGGTAATTTAGCTTTGATCCAACCGTTAATGAGATCTTCGACTCTTTGTTTTTGCTCATCAGTCATTTTTTCACCATGTGAAAAATCGAAACGCAACCGATCCGGCGTGATATTGCTACCCTTTTGCATAACATGTTCTCCGAGCACCTGACGAAGAGCGGCATTAAGTAAGTGCGTCGCGGTATGATATTGAATAGTTTTTTCGCTTGTATCCCCCAATCCGCCTTTAAACTTTTTCTCGGCACCAACACGCGAGAGATCTTGGTGTTTTTTTAATTCCTCATCAAAACTTTTTGTTTCAACTAAAATGTTTTTTTCTTTGGCCAATTCAAGCGTAATTTCTATTGGAAAGCCGTATGATTGAAACAGATTGAAAGCATCGGTTCCAGAAATTGTTTTGGGTTGGTCTTTGATAATTTTCTCAAAATGTTTTAGGCCGTCTTTGAGTGTGCGACGGAATTTTTCAGCCTCACCACTCAGAGCATTTTTAATTTCATCGCGATTATCAATTAGGTTTGAATAGGTTTTACCAAATTTATTAATCACGACATCTGCCAACTCGACCAATAGTGTATCAGACAGTCCGAGAATATCGGAATATCTAACTGCTCGACGAATCAGACGACGCAAGACATAGCCGCGATCGGTATTTGAGGGATACACTCCGTCCGCAATCATAAATACGGCGGCGCGGACGTGATCAGCAATCACTCGTTCGGCTTTTCGGTCCGAAACGTCATTGGTCTTTTTAGTTACATTAGTGTGAATCTTTGCTAAAATCTCGGCAAATATATCCGTGTCAAAAACATTATCCTTATTATTTACCACCACGGCAATACGTTCAAGTCCCATACCTGTATCGACATTTTGTTTTGCCAACTTTTCGTATTTACCATCGACGGTTTTATTAAATTCCATGAACACATTGTTCCAAACCTCAAACAATCGAAATGAATCTACAAGCTCTGTAAAATTTCCTTCCGGCTTACCGGTTTCAGTATCTGCCTTGGTATCATAAAAAATCTCCGTGTCTCCGCCACAAGGACCAGTATTACCGGCTATCCAGAAATTATCGTTCACTCCAAGCGGAATAATGCGAACATTACCGGTCACTTTTTCATCCGTGCCGGCAACCTCGGCCACAATATTATGTTTGGCAAAAACTTCTTGCCATATTTTTATCGATTCCTCATCGCGCGGAATTCCATTTTCACCCTTAAAGATTGTCACGTAAAATTTGTTTGGATCAAGACCTAGTCCTTCTTCTTTTGAAGTTAAAAAATCAAAGCTCCAATCTATCGCCTCTTTTTTGAAATAATCACCAAGAGACCAATTCCCCAGCATTTCAAAAAAAGTTAAGTGTCGATTATCTCCAATATCATCAATATCGCCGGTGCGCACACATTTTTGAACATCGACTATGCGAACACCGGCAGGATGCTTGGCTCCGAGTAGATATGGCACCAAGGGCTGCATACCCGCAGTATTAAAGAGCACGGATGGGTCATTTTCCGGAATAAGCGAAGCTGAAGGGATGATAGCGTGCCCGCGTTTTTTGAAAAACTCCAGAAATTTGGAACGTATTTCTTCTGACGTCATAGACATATCCTACAATAAATCGTTGATATTACCAAATTTGATTTTGGCTCTATTTAGAGGTATCGTTGGATTATGAACTACAAAAAGAAAATTTTGAAAAATGGTTTAAGAATTATGGCTGTGCCGATAAAAAATGCGCCTTCCGTAACGGTTATGTCTCTAATTGAAGCTGGCTCTGAATACGAAAGTAGACAAATGAACGGTATTTCACATTTTTTGGAACATATGTGCTTTAAAGGAACGGAAAAAAGACCGAAATCAATTGATATTTCTCGTGAGTTTGATTCTCTTGGCGCTGAGCACAACGCCTTTACTGATAAAGAAGTTACTTGCTATTGGGCACGAGCTCACAATAAACATACCGATAAGATATTGGACATCATCTCTGACATGTATTTACATCCGACTTTTCCGGCCAATGATTTGGAAACCGAAAAAGGCGTGATTGTGGAAGAAATTAATATGTACAAGGATTTGCCCCAAAGATTGGTGCATGAAGTTTTTGATGAGCTTCTTTATGGTGATCAACCGGCCGGACGAAGTATCGCTGGAACCGAAGAAACGGTCACTTCTTTTAAGCGTGATGATTTTATAAAATATCGTAAAGAGCATTATGTCGCTTCAGCTACGACAATCGTTGTTGCCGGTGATATTGATGTGCCAAGTATTTTTAAAAAAGTTCAGAAAGCTTTTGCGGATATCCCAACAAGTCAGAATGACAAAAAGAAAAAAGTGACGGAAAAACAAAGTGAGCCAAAGACAAGAGTTCAATTTAAAGAGACCGATCAAACTCATGTCGTTATCGGTGTCAGAACTTTTGATTTTTACGACAAAAGAATGCCGGTTTTGAGATTGCTCTCGGCAGTACTCGGTAATGGCATGAGCTCTCGCCTCTTCCAGAAAATGCGTGAGGAACTTGGCATTTGTTATTACGTGCGTTCAGGAATCAACGATTACACCGATCATGGTACGTTGACTATTTCAGCCGGAGTTGATTCAGGTCGAGTTGAGCAAGGTATCAAGGGAATTTTGGATGAAATAATAAGAATACGAGATGAAAAAATCCCGGAACCGGAGTTACGTAAAGCAAAGGACTATCTCATCGGCAATATGTATCTAGGTCTTGAATCATCCGACGAACTCGCCAATTTTTACGGTTCACAAGAAATTTTCAAACAGGAAATTAAAACTCCCAAAGAAATAGAAGCTGAAATAGAAAAGATTACGTCAGCCGATGTCTCCAAATTAGCCAAGGAAATTTTAAAAAACGAAACACTGAATATGGCAATTGTCGGTAAGTATAATGATAACGACAAATTTAAGGGGATCCTTCGAGTTTAAAAAGTTGAGTTTATTATTTATTTTTGAGATTGTAAATCTTGGAATACTTTTCAGTTAGATAATCTTGAAAATATTTGCTTGATAGCGGCTCGCCGGTTACCTCGAGAACAAGCTCGGAGGCCGTGTATCGCTTGCCGTGAACATGGATCTTTTTGCGTAACCACTCGCGAGCCGCGACAAAATCACCTTTGGCAAATCTTATGGTCAAATCCGGAATATCTTTTAACATAGCCGCATAAAATTGGGCTGAGTACAAATTTCCAAAACTATATGTTGGAAAATAGCCAAATGATCCACCTGACCAATGAACATCTTGCAGGATTCCCAAACGATCGTTCGGTACCGTGACACCAAAATATTTTTTCATTTTTTCATTCCAAACTTTTGGTGCATCTTTGGCTAGAAGTGTTCCTTCAATAAGTTCTTTTTCGATCTCAAAACGCAAGATTATATGCAAATTGTACGTCACTTCATCTGCTTCAGTTCGAATCAGCGACGGTGTCACTTTATTTATTATCGAATAAAACTCCTGAAGTGGAACTTTTTTGTACGGCACAGGAAAAGCTTTTTGCAGTTTCGGATAAAAATATTTCCAAAATTCCAGACTTTTGCCAATATTATTTTCCCACATGCGCGATTGTGATTCATGAATTCCCAAAGATATCGCCTGTCCTAGCGGTGTGCCAAAATCATTCCCAATTAAACCTTGTTCATATAGCGCATGACCTGTTTCGTGAATCGTCGAACCTAGTGAATATAGAACATCTTCGGTTTTGTAACGAGTCGTGATTCGAACATCAGTCTGATGAAAAGTGATGGTAAAAGGATGCGTACTGGCATCTATTTTTCCCGCATCTAGGTCGTAACCCAGCTTCTCAGCCACAAATCTATTGAAAACGATCTGCTCGTCAATTGGAAATTTACCAAAAAGTTTTTTCGAATCGATTTTTATTTTAGACTTTTTAATTTTGGCCAGAAACGGTACCAGAAAATCTTTAACGTCATTTAATATAACTAAAGCTTTTTCGGTAGTCATACCAGGCTCATAAATATCAAGCAGAGCATCATATGGAGATTTTTCATAACCCAAATATTCGGCGGTCTTTTTCTGCAATGCTATAGTTTTTTCTAAGCACGGGAGAAACAGAGAAAAATCCGATTGTTTTCTGGCCTCAATCCAATAATGATGCGCTTTTGAAGATAATTCGCTAACTGCCCGAACATGATCTTCCGGTAGTTTTGTTTCTAGACTATAATCTCGCCAGCATTCCAAAATAAGCGATTCTTCCTCATCAGAATACTTCCCCTCCGGGATTTCGTTCTTAAGATTAGTCAATAATTTGTCATGATCGAGAGCCGTAAATTTTTGGTGAATGATCGCACTTATTTCAGCCATTGTCTTGGCGCGGTATTCGATCGCTTTTTTAGGCATATGAACTTCTTGATCCCAATGCAAAATGGCAGAGATCGAAGTAAAATACGCGATCTCCCGCAATCTATTTTTGAGAGTTTCTATTGATTTATTTTTTGCCATAGAATTACATTATATAAGAAATTTTTTCATAATCTCAAAATCTTTTTTCAGCGTACCTTTTAAATGCTGATTATATATAGCCGCAGCTGGATGATATAACGGTACAATAGTCACCATACCATAACTTGCTTTGGCTTCATACCATTTGCCATGAGCCGCGGAAATGGGCTCAAGTTGAGCTCCCAAACCAAATTTTTGCATAATATAGACCATGGAATATCTCCCGAGAGTTGCAATAACTTTTGGTTGAATTATCTCTATCTGTCGATCTAGAAACGGGCCGTAACTCTCGATTTCTTCTGGTAGCGGGTCACGGTTTTGCGGCGGGCGATCCTTGACGATATTAGAGATATATACATCTTCGCGTTTTATTCCAACCGAATCCAAAAGTTCATTCAGAATTTTGCCCGCCGCTCCAAAAAACGGCCGGCCGCTTTTGGCCTCATTACGACCCGGCGCTTCGCCCACAAACATGATTTCGGCAAAGTGACTTCCCTCACCTATCACCGGAAAAGCGCCATTTTTTATGCGCTCGGCATATAGCGGTGAGCTTTTCAAAACCAAAACTTCGTCTTTGATTTGCTTTAAAGCCTCATCACGTTCTTTAGTATTTAGATCAGTCGGCATAAAATGATTATAACAAAAAAAGAGGTGGGCCGAGAGCACCCACCATAACTTCGACGCTGCGACACACTGCCACTACCCAACGGCCTCTAATTCTGGCCGAGAAACCGATTCTTCGGCCAATCTCTCAGCGAAGCCTTTCAAACCGCGAAACTGGATGAAACAGATGATCAGCCGATTTTTCTGCTCATCCGTCAACGCAGTATCCCGCGGAATCCAAGGACCGGAAGGGTTAACAGCGTTGTACAAGTCAGTGCTGCGCAGGCAAAAAGCCTTTACACGAAATTCGCTGAGGTGTTCATGAAGTTCATTCTCAGTCAGTTTCGGACCCGGCATGATAGTTACCCCCAAAAAAAGGGACCAGGAAGTTTAAACAATCTGGATTTAATACTATACTCATTGAACTAACAAACAATAGCTAGTTATCCACAAGTCTTCAGTTAAAATAGAGTTTTCTTTTCGGGATCTTTTCCGGAAGTTTTGGTCTCGCCTTCGCCTTTTGCGGTTACTAACGCATCATGCATAGCCAAACGATACGCGCAAAATTCGCAAGTTTTGGAAGGCAGAGGACAACGTTTGTCGTCCAAGCACTTTTTAATATTTAAAAGAGTTTTTTCTACCCAACTGTCGTCGCCTGTGTGAGGAATGAGAGTGATCTCAAATTCAAGTTTACCATCAAAAGCTGCGCGATCTTTTTGACCGTTTACATACACAAAATATCCGGTCGAAGAAACTTTAAAACCTTTTTGACGAAGGAGCCATTGATAGACCTCGAGTTGTCGCTGGTATTGCTCTTTCCAACTGCTGTCATCCAACGAATCCAACTTGCCGTCCTTGGAAGTGGCCTTGTAATCAACCACAATGAGTTCCCCTGCCGGATTGACCCAAACATCATCAATGGCACCGGTTATGAGCATTCCCGTCTCCTCGTGACGATATTGAATGCCAACAAAATTTTCGCGCCAAGCATCAATTTCGGGATATGAAAAAGGAATTGCCTCAACACCATACTTCTTCATGAGTGGATGAGCGGTTTGACCAACACGATGAGTATCGAATTCTTTTTTAAGCAAAGCGTCAACCGCCACATTCAAAGTAAAAGCCGGCATTTTTGGACGAGCCACGCCGTATTTGTTATCAATATAAAAACAACGTGGACATTCTTTAAAAAAGTCTATCTTCGATCGAGAAAGTTTCCAATTTTTGCCGCCATAATTCCAATCGGCACTACGTTTTGGATTGTAAGCTCGTTTGTTTTCGTTACTATTATTTCCTGCCATACAGCGATTATACTATATTTTCTTGATTATTTGTGAATCTTCTTCACTATCGGCATCATCAAAAATGGAATCGTGAGCATAACGTGTGCGAACCTTGCTTTCAAAAGTCCAGAGCAAAGTGAAAACGATCAAAGTTAAAAGTGTGGCAAAAATAGCGATAGCATACATTTCATAACCGACGGCAATACCGATGGCGGCCGAGATCCAGATGCCGGCAGCGGTGGTCAAGCCATTGACCTTGGTGCCATGAAAAATGATGAGACCTGCGCCGAGAAAACCGATACCTTGCATCACGCTGCCGGCAAGTGAGAGCGGATCAAAATTTATTTTTGTCGGATATGTGGCAATAACAGTTTGAGCAATAATCACAAGCAAAGCACAACCCATCGAAACCAGAGAATATGTGCGCATCCCAGCATTTTTACCAGAAAGAGTACGTTGTACACCAAGTACCATTCCGAGAAGTAAAGCTAAAATAAGTTGGAGAAAAACGACCTGATACTGTACAAAACTTGCGATAAAAAAATTCATATTTTTAAATTAAAAATTTTAATAATTTACAACTTATTGCAACGCTTTGATTTCCTTAATAATATCATCAATTCTTTTTTGGCTGAAACCGCCTTCATGCAACACGGACAATTTATCCATAACAGTAGAACAAAGCACGAAACCGCGTCCAATCAAATATTTTTTCTCATCAGCCGAGATTGAAATAAGTGATGTGATTGGATGCATTTTGTGTTGCACGATCAAATCATGGAGGTTGCCTCGAGCTGGATAGTTCCAACCGATCATGCCGACACCGGCGCACATGGCATAGCTAATGGCGCTTTTGGTAAATTTTGTGTTGGTAACAAGCAAACCTTCCGATAACATCATATCGCGACCACCGTAGTGATAATGCATTTTACGCAAGTCATCAAAACGCGCTTTGACATACAAAGCCACTTTGAGATCGGTTTTAATTCCGTTTTGATTATGGAACTTCACTTCGGTCATGATCAACTTTTTGTCGTTGTAAGCCACCACATCAAGCTCGTGCTCGGCACAATAACCTTTGATCATTTGATCTGTCTCGATAGTATAGCCTTGAGCTTTGAAAATCTCGGCCACAAACTTTTCAAATGGAAATCCGGACGGACCAAGATCGGAAAGCGCCCTACGCATCGAGTAACGCACCGCGCTTTGCTTTTCCATTTTGTGAAGCAAGAAAAAAGCGTGTTTATATATTTCCGCCGTGGTCATGCCATCAACAAGTTCACTTTGTACTGTCGAAATGATTTTTTGTGCACCAGTAGGAGAAACGCCAGCATTAAGCAGTGAGTTTACAAGCTTTAAAACATTGAACGGTTCACGCTCGCCATTGGATTTAACAACCACCACTGGTTGCCCTACCTTTATATTTGGTTTTGTAAATGCGACTGCCACAGTTATCCTTCATTATATCGCGGTTTAATAAGTCCCGCTATAGCCTCAAATAGTTTGCTACTCGTTCTTGTTGATACTTAACACCATCTACTAAATTAATAAAATCCTGCGGATTTATTAAAAAATACTCCAAGCCCTCATCTCCAAAAACAATATCTTGTTCTTTAATTTTTGAAGGCTTAGTTACAATAAAATACGAAAACTCACCTGGAAATAGGTGACTATTATACTTTTTCGAATAACAAACATCCTTCTCAAGTAAATTTAAACCAAACTCTTCTTTTGTTTCTCTTTTAAAAGTTTCAAATGGCGATTCAGTGCCTTCCCTGCCACCTCCAGGCAAATCGACTTGTAAAGGAAATAATTTCGTTTTTTCATCTCTACGAAAAACAATTATCCTATCTCCTATAAAAATCAATCCTTTTACACCTTGAAATGACACATCGTTACTGAAAGTTTTTTCATCAATCATAAATTAATACTATCATATGTCACAACTTACAACCCAACCGTAATATAAATGTGTGTATAAAAAATATATAAAAAGAGAAGCCCGAACTCTCAGTGAGTCCGGGCCATTGTATTTCATCCAAATTATATCCCTGGAAGATTGGGGTGTGTCACGTCTACCAAGACCTCATAACCGTTTTCCTGCGTTTGCGGTCAGGAGACGGCAATGTGCTAACGACACTTGTCGACACGCCCATCAACCGTTCCTGAAGCCTGCTCTGCTGTTGCTTTGCGGCAATTGTCGGGAACTGTCTCGCCAGTTCCTCCTTGGCGACGTCGACAGCGGACTGTCTAACACTTTCCTGTTGCCATTTCGCCCGCATGATCGCCCACTCCTTGCTACTGGCCTCAGCCCGAGTCGCGGCATCCTTCTCGTTCTGCTGACGAATCACTTCCAGCTCAGCTTCTTTAGCCAAATGCCGGTCGCGAGCCTCGGTGTCTTCCCGAAGCAGTTTCACTGCCACGAGAAGATAGCCCTTGTCGTAGTCAAGCACCACAACGCGCGTAAACTGACAGAACCAGAACTCGTGTCCGTCGGTCGGCTGAGATTCTCCATCCTTGTCCGGAACACACCATATATTGAGATCGTGGTGCGGAAGATACGCCTTCATGCAGGGTTTACCCGCAAAAAGTCGCTTCAAATCAGCCGTGAACCGAAATGCCTGTTGCCCGTTAAAGAGCAGACTCATGGGCTCGACGGGCACCAACCTTCTGTCGGTCTCCGTCTGTCCGGCGTTTTCGGCTTCCTGGCAAAGCCAAACCTCGTCGTTCGAAGTTGGCTGATTCTTGGCCGTAAGCGACACCTCATACAAGGTACCACCAACAAACACACGCCAAACCATCTGGCCGGTCAGGAAATTCTTCTCCAACCGAAACCTCAAGATGTGCTTCGCTCTTGGTAAAGCACGATCATCGTAAAGGCCACCAGTGTCCGCATAGGGATCGTAACCGTAATCTCTGAGAGCCATATGGGCCCCTTTCCATACCCCTGTGGGGTTAAAAAGGGCTTAACAGCGCGGTCTAGTTTCGTTCAAAGTACAACTAACTAGTAATATATCATACTTATGTGTAATAGTCAAATAATTATAAAGCAAACAAAAAGGCTGTTGTGAGGGACTCACGGAGGCCGACGGGCCGAGTGTGAAGGAAATTTCCAGCAGGAAATTTACCTGTGCCCTCGAGACACCTTGCTCTTGCGTCTTTTTAACTTTTTAATATTGCTTGCTTTATTCCACCACTGCCCCACCTAAACATTCCCCTTGATGATAAAAAACGATAGATTGCCCAGCCGAAACAACGCTTTGATCCGTATCAAATTCTACAAAATATCCATCGGCATCTTGCCCGACTTTACAGTTCACTAATTCTTGACGATAGCGCGTTCGAGCGGAAATTTTCTTGCGAAGTGGTGCGCTACCGGAAATCCAGTTAGCGTTAGTGATGCGAATCTCCCGAGTCGGCATGAGTGGCGCATCAACCGAAGTTTTATGCGAAACAGTTAAAGTATTTTTCTTAACGTCTTTGGCGATAATGTAATAAGGCTTTTCGTCCGGTGTTTCGGCGAAGGTCACGAAACCACGTCGTTCCCCGACGGTATAGAACCACGCGCCATTATGAGTACCGACAACTTCACCGGTTTCATCATCAATAACATCACCATGCTCTTCTTTAAAGTAATGACCGAGAAAATCTTTCAGATCAACTTTACCGAGAAAACACAATCCTTGGCTGTCTTTTTTGGTCGCCGTTGGCAAACCAAATTCCTCCGCCAGTTCTCGCACTTTCGATTTAGGCATATCACCAACCGGAAATAAAGTATGCGACAATTCTTTCTGCGTCAGCGTCCACAAAAAATATGTTTGATCTTTGTTGTCGTCTTTAGCTTCCAACATTTTGTAAATGACCGATCTTTCATCATCCAAATCTTGTCGTGCTTCAACTACACGAGCATAGTGCCCTGTCGCCACATAATCCGCACCGAGCGCCATAGCTTTTTTGAAAAATCCACCGAACTTTATCGCTTTATTGCACATGACGTCGGGATTTGGTGTGCGACCTTCGGCATATTCGCGAATCATATAATCGATCACTTCTTTTTTATATTCTTTTTCCAAATCAATAGTTAAAAATGGAATATCAAGTACAGCACACACTCGCATAGCGTCACGTCGATCTTCTTTCCATGTGCAAGTTAAAAAATCCGGATACCAAGCCTTGATGAAAACGCCTGTGACATCATAACCGTCACGTTTAAGAAGCGCTGCAGAAACAGACGAATCCACACCACCGGAAAGTCCGACAAAAACTTTTTTCATGTTAGTCATCTATTGAAGATATGTATGGCGATTTTGGACATGTTCGGCAAAAGTCGCCGCATAATGTATATCACCATTTTGATCGGAAAGATAGTACAGATACGGGGTGGAGGTTGGAGTTGCCGCCGCCACGATGGTTTTGAGGCCAGGATTGGCAATCGGGGTCGGCGGCAACCCTTTATTAGTATAAGTATTATATGGCGATTTCATCTTTAGATCTTTGGTTGTGAGTTCACTGCTTATTCTGCCCACCACATAACTCAAAGTGGAATCGACTTGCAAAGGCATGCCGATTTTTATCCTTTTCCAAAGAATACTTGAAATGGTCTGCCAATCTTGAGTCGTTCGAGCTTCCTCTTCCAAAATCGAAGCCATGGTAACAATTTCTTTTTGTGAATGACCGGAAGCTAAAATTTCACCTTTGACGCTTTTAATTTTTTCTTCAAAATTTTTATGAAATGCGATAATTACTTCATCGGTCGTAGCATCTAGTGCAAAAAAGTATGTGTCCGGAAAAAAATAACCTTCTTCAATTGGGGCGTGTTTCAGAAATTCTTCGGCCGAAAAATTATGAAGTTTGTCAGAAAGAAGATTCGAAATTTGAACCATTGTATATCCTTCGGGAATTGTGATTCTGATCGAAGTTATTTCAAAGTCACCTTTCATTAATCTTGAAACAATGCCAAATGTTGAAATAGGTCGAGTAAAATAATAGTTCCCAGCCACCAATTTCTTTTCCCCGGCAGCCAGCACAATCATACTTTTTAATAAAGTCGTGGAACGGATGATATGTTTAACTTTAAGATCGCTCGCGATAGCTGAAAGAGGTTCACCAGACTTTACGGTGACATAACCGCCGACGGAAAACTTTTGTGACGGTTCGTTTAGATAAATCAAAAAACCTATTAACAACAAAACGAGTACTGCAAAAACGCGCAGATAGTTTTTGTAAAGCCACGATCTTGGCGGTATAAAAGAAATAAAATCCATAAACTGTTATCTTAAGATAGTGTACCCTATACAGGCAAATTTGACGGAGCTTCGGCTTTTTTCGAGGGAATACGAGTGAGTGTTGGAGTTCCAGCCACGGCGCCAGGGAAATGATAAAGAGTCGCAATTTCCTCGCCATTCATAATGAAAACTTTTTTCTCTTTATATGGAGGAAAAAAGAAACCGCGATGTTTATATGCATTCAGAGCATATCTCTTCATACTGCTTTCTCCGATACCCATAAAGTCCGACCAAATATTATCATAACCGGTATATCCCGGATCAGGTTTTATACCATTGTAAACGGAATTAAAATGACGATATGCGCCCATGAGATCGTTCTTGCGACCACCGATATATTTATCTTTTGCGGCAATATAAACAGCTCTGATTCCAACGTTAAAAGCCGGCTTAGCCACAGTTCGTTCCATAGCCGCGATCGTTTCCGATTCGCCTTTAGTCATAACTCTTGGGAAATATTCAGGATGTTCCGGATCTTTCAACGCATCGCGCATTTTTTGAATAACGGCATTGGCATCATCTTTCCAATCTTTTTTCTTGAAGACCGACATGCCTTTGGTATCCAAATAAAGTCCGATCATTGATTTCTTAAAATCAAATTTAAGTGTAGGCCATTTATTCTTTGCCCATCGATCACCACCGGCTTTGTGTGTATGTAAAACAATCTGATACCAAACCTGCTCACCAGGACCGATAGAACCGATAAATTCGAGAAGTGGAGTTAATGGATCAACCTTGTGCTCCTCTTTTGGATTTTGGTCCAAACCAAAATCTATATATGTTTTTATTGGAAGTGCAGGATTTTTACCGTTTACGAATTGGAAAACGCAAGCCGTCATTTTATACTTCGACTCGTCATACTCAAAACCCGCGGTGTAATCAGGCACTTCATAAACTTCAACTCCCGGATATTGAGAATAGATCCTAGACTCAATCAAATCTTTCTCGGTCGTACGTGTCCAAACATAGAAATGAACTTCGCCTTCAATTGAAGCAATTTCCAAAGAATAATACGGCCGAGTCTTGCCGCTCCAATTTCTATCGAAGAAAGTCGTTTCTCCTCCAATCTGCCAAAACGAATCAATAATGAGTTCCATCGCATGCGGTGACTTGTTAATTTCAAGAGGCAGTTTAATTTCCAACAAACTATATTTTATGGAAGAAAAATACCAATTCTGGATATAATAGATCCAAATATCCCAAAAAACGGCTGCGAGAATAATAGGTAACCAAATCGGATAGAGATAGAAAACAAAAGACAGAATTTGTGTCCCGGTGCTACCAAAAAACTGTCGCATGAAATCAGAGATCATACTACTATTATAGAGTATATTTTAAGCAGAGCAAGCGCTCTTTTGGGGATAGCGGGAAAAAAACTAGGCCGTTACAACAGAATATCGTCCCTCTTTATCTTTTTTGAAGTATTTAGGATTTTGAAGATTAACCAAAATTGTGTTCTCTTTGACATAACGCTCCTTGAGGACTTTTTCAATAACTTTATCTTTGGTCAATGGTCCGTTCTTCTCGATTATTTTTTTGATAACTTCCCGAACGACGCCTGAGAGGTAACCCCATTCAGCTAGAGCGTACAAACCGCGTCCAACCAAAACAAAACGAGGGTCTTTGATAAGTTCATTGTGAGTCGTAGCAACATGAGCCTTTTTACCAAACATTTTTTCGATACTGCTGGCGACTTCGCGAAAGTGGATCGGTGATCCATGACGACGAATCACAAGGAAAGCGCAATCTCGCATACCTTTGATACTGATATTTGGAGAAGAAGTGAGTCCCCATTCACCAAGCGGATTTTTGCCGATTTGTTTCGAAATTGAAAGCCATCGTTTAGCCACCTCTTCATCGCGTGCTTCGACAGACATGTCTTTAACATGATCAAGAAATTTTGAAACAACTTCAGATTCTGGAATCAGATCATTGTCGGAAAGACTTTTGTAGAATTTGCGAAGAGAATTGTGAACTTTATCGGCCAACATTTCATCAACATACCATCGATGTTTGAATTCTTCGTCTTCTTTCAATTTTTTAAATGATTCACCGACAACCAGCAAGAAATGTAAATGATTTTGAGCTGACTCTTCTTTAGTAACATGTTCCAAGAGATCGCTTTCAACCACAATACCTCCCAAACCTTCGATCATTTTTTCCAATTCTTCAAAAGAAGATCGCTCTTTTTTGTAATCCTCGGATTTACGGATAGCGCTGAGTGCGTAATTTTCGATTTGTCGAACACGCTCACGAGTGATGTGATAAAGTTTACCGATTGCTTCGAGGGTCATCTTTTCGGCATCAGCACCCAAACCATATCGAGAAACAAGCACGTCGCGAGAACGAGCAGGGAGAATGCTTAAAAGTTTTTTTGTGACTTGCTTCGGTTTGAATGTCAGCGTGTTCATAAAATGATTTTATTATGTCGACTAAATAATTACTCTTAAATTTGTTTGTACTTACTGTTTTATCATTATAATGTATACAAGTCAAGCAAATTTATATTTTCATTCCCCTACTACAATATTGATCAATTTATTTGGAACAAAAATCACTCTTTTAATTTGCTTTCCATCAATATATTTTTTGGCATTAGTATCTGAAATAGCCTTATTTTTGGCCTCATTTTCAGATATACCTACATTCGCTTCAAATTGTGAACGAACTTTTCCGTTGACCTGAACAATCATGACTATCTGCTTATTTTCCATTTTCGTAGAATCCGATTTTGGCCATGCCGACTGGTGCACAAAACCTTTGTTTTTTAGAACTGTCCAGAGCTCTTCGGCGATATGCGGAGCGAATGGCGCAAGCAATTGAATTAAAATTTTGTACCACTCGATTTCGATCGAATCCAATTTTTCAAATTCATTAGTCAAGATCATCATAGCCGAGATTGCGGTGTTGAAATGCATATCTTCGATGTCGTTAGTAACTTTTGCGATCGTCCGGTGAAGCAAAGTCTCGATCTTTGGCGTATTTTTTTCCTTTTTACCGGCAATATTTTTTATTTTATCAACAAACTTTTCCGAAACCACTTTTTCTTGCAATCGCCAAACACGTTCAAGGAAACGGAACGTACCAACGATGCCATCGTCGTTCCAACTCACAGGTTGATCGAATGGACCCATGAACATTTCGTAAAGCCTTAAAGCGTCTGCGCCGTATGTGGTAATAAATTCGTCCGGATTTACGACATTACCTCGAGATTTTGACATCTTCTCACCGTCGGCAGCCAGAATTAGTCCGTGTGCCGTGCGTTTGCTATATGGTTCACTGGTCGGAACAAGTCCGAGATCAAAAAGGAATTTGTGCCAGAAACGGGAATATAACAAGTGCAAAGTTGTATGCTCCATTCCCCCGTTATACCAATCTACCGGTGTCCATTTTTTGAGAAGTTTTTGGGAAGCGAATTCTTTGGAATTTTTGGGATCAACGTAACGCAAGTAGTACCAGCTTGAACCGGCCCAATTTGGCATCGTGTCGGTTTCTCGTTTTGCCGGACCACCACAGGCCGGACATTTAGTATTGACCCATTCTTTAATATTGGAAAGTGGCGACTCGCCCGTGTTGGTTGGTTGGTAGTTTTTGACTTCTGGGAGTGTGACCGGCAAATCCGCTTCGGGCACAGCGATCCAACCATTGCCTTTTTGAGCGCAATTTTCGCAATAAACGAGCGGGATCGGCTCACCCCAATATCGCTGACGAGAAAAAATCCAATCTTTCAATTTATAAGTTACTTTTGCTTCACCAAAATCCGTCGTAATTTTCTGTCTAGCTTCCTCTGACTTCATGCCGTCAAACTTACCGGAATTGATCAAGATGCCATCTTCTAAAAAGTATTCAGTTTTTTTAGGATTCTTTTTTTCACCTTTAATAACCTCCTTGATCGGTAAATTATATTTATGAGCAAAAGCAAAATCTCGTTCGTCGTGAGCCGGTACAGCCATGACAGCACCAGTGCCATATCCTCCAAGCACATAATCGGCCACCCAAACAGACACTCTTTCACCATTCACAGGATTTATTGCTTTCACACCTTTGAGCTCGACGCCGGTTTTTTCTTTGCCTTCGGTAGTGCGATCAATTTCGGTTTTTGCTTTAGCTTTTTTAACATAAGCTTCAACTTCACCAGCATTTACAATTTGTTGAATAAATTTATCAACTAGCGGATGCTCCGGTGCAAGGACAACATAAGTTACACCAAAAATCGTATCGGCACGAGTCGTAAAAACTTTTATTTCACCAGCACCTTCAACTTTAAATTTAAATTCCGAGCCTTCACTGCGTCCGATCCAATTTCGTTGTTGAGTTTTGATGTTTTCCAAATAATCAACCGTATCCAAATCGCGACTTAAACGATCGGCGTATTTGGTGATAGCGAGCATCCATTGCTCTTTGTCGCGCTTTTCCACCGGGGTACCGCATCTCTCGCAAAGACCGTTCACAACTTCCTCATTAGCCAAACCGATCTTGTCTTTCGGGCACCAATTGATCGACATTTTTTTCTTGTATGCCAAATTTTGTTTGAAAAATTGCAAGAAAATCCACTGCGTCCATTTATAGTAAGCCGGATCGGTCGTATCAATTTCCCGACTCCAATCAAAAGAAAAACCGGCCGATTTTAATTGTCGACGAAACGTGTCTGTGTTCTCCTTAGTCACTACGCTCGGCTGTTTACCGGTCTTGATGGCATAGTTCTCAGTCGGCAATCCGAAAGCATCCCAACCGATGGGATATAACACGTTATATCCCTCAGCGCGGCGTTTGCGGCAAATGATGTCCATGGCCGTATTACTGCGCAAATGTCCGTTGTGCATGCCCTGTCCAGAAGGAAAAGGAAATTCTATCAGCGCGTAAAATTTGGGTTTGGTAGAAGTGTCCGAGGCTTCAAAAACTTTTTCTTTCTCCCATTTTTTCTGCCACTTTGGTTCTATTTCTTTATGATCGTAACGGTTCATTTTTGGTAATATATTTTTTTCCAATATAACTTGTAAAGTAACCTACTGCAATAAGCAACATACCGGCCAGCACTAGGGCAAATGGCCATCCGAGGCCCGTGGTAAAATATTTTCCGGTGATCTTGATAATGTAGAACATTAGGAAGACTCCGCCAAGCCAGAGAAATGTTCGACTCTTGAGGTACACACTCAACATGATTACGCCGAAGACCAAACCAACGTACAAGATATCCCAAATACCACCTAATGCCAAACCTGATCCCAAAATAGCTACCAAACCGAACTTATACAACCAGCCGGACAATTCAATTCTTTCCGTTCCGCTTTTATCAAATGTATAACCCATAAGAACATAAGCCAATCCTGCAACCATGGTTATATAAGCATAAATATTGAAGCCGCTAAAAATTCCCCCGCTAGCGACAAGAAGTTTTAATATCACCACATAATATAGCCAAGTGCCGAACAATACTGAAAAGGCGATGAAAAGATTGCTTCGGTAAAGCGCAAAAGAGCAAATGGCAACCAAAAACGAGATCAGCGCAACTATAATTTGCAATATATATGAATCACCGGTGAAATTCAATTCATTCATCGTGACCATGAGACCGACCGGAACAAGAACCATTGAAACTGCAAAAATTACTAACGAGGTAATTTTAAAGCTGGGATATCTGTCGAACAAAACAGCAACAATATAGGCGGCAATGGCAACTCCGAGAGTCACGAAAATTCGCAAGAAACTGGTTAAATTATCCCAATGTTGAAAAATTAGAACAATGATACCGATACATATTACAAGACCGCCGATCGTTGAAAGGACTTGAGAAATAGTTAGGTGAGAAGTGCTTTTTGGTTTTTCGATAATAGCGCCAGGTTGACCTGTACTGCCGGCAAAAGCTTGCATAACTTCACTCTGCGAAAGTTCTCCACGTCGAGACATTTCCGCAATCGCCCCCAAAATTTGATCTTTATTCATATTATTTACTGTTAACGCCTCCATTAATTATCCAACCCAAAAATTGACTATAATTATTGTAATAATAACTATTATCAAGAGCGGTTAAATATATTCTTTTGCTGACTACGCCTTTTCTCAAATACCAGGCATTGTAATCTCGATTGGAACCAAAAATTTCAAAAATACCGACATTATTATTACCTCGATCCAACACATATCCATCGGGAGATTTTGGAGAAATATCAACCTTTAATTTCTGGGCGTCGGCTAAGGTGATTTGGCGCACATTGTCTGTTATCGGATCGTAAACGAACAGATTTACCGGAGTTGTATTTTCAGGATAAGTAACACCGTTCTGTGTCTTTACTATCGGATTAGGAGTATTCGTTTCCACGATAACACCGTTAACAACGGAATAATGTTTGCCGTAGTTATATGGATAATCACCAACGGAAAAAACAAAACCGTATGTCGGATGAGCAAACATGTTTGGTACATAAACCGCGATAACGACAACAATGATCATGAGAACCGGTATCGCCAAACCAATTATAAGGGGTAGATTTTTCTTCATAGTAAATAAAAACTACGACTAGTTGATAATCGCTGTATTATAACACAAAAAAGCCTATAAATGAAACTCCTTAACAACTTTCATTTTCAAAAATATTATGTTAATTTATTAAGCGGAATAAGTAAAGTGCTTGAGTTGCTCTTGCACCTTCGGACACCATTGGTCCATGTTCCGGAAAGGAGGATCCATGCGCTACCTGTCCACTTCCTAGCCATGGGGTCTATGTGACCACCATGGCGAACCAGAGACGTCACGTTGCATTGCAGGAGCAATGTGTCGATGGCGTCTTTTTTTTAAATTTAAACTTTTAGAAAATAGCACAAAACAAAAACCCCATCCGCCAGCTTTCACTGATTGATGGGGCCATTTATCCCGTAGCGGATATTTCACCACTATTCGCAATACTGATCGGTGCGATAATACCGAACCTTGCAGACGGGGCAAATCCAACTATTGCATTTCCGGCTGATAATCGCGCCAGTGTCATCCCGCTGGAACTCAACGACCCGATTCATCATGCTTCCGCAATGCCAATGAAAGAGGCTTCGCACTCCGAGGGTTTCCCTATTCTCGTAGTAGGCACCCTGATCTCCGGGTGCCCTAACCCACAAGTCCCTAAGCGGACTTGGACCATGACTGGTAGCTAACATAATTTTTCCCTTCTACCGTATAGGCAAAGACACTAAAAAGATCTAAAGGATACGACTACAACTCACTAACCGTATAATAGCATTTTTCTTAATTGTCGTCAAGTGTCTAAATCTTAAACTCAATCACATCACCGTCTTTGACGATGTATTCCTTACCTTCGGTACGGACGAGACCGCGGTCGCGAGCGGCGACGTAGGAGCCGGCACCGAGCAGTTTATCCCACTCAATGACTTCGGCGCGCACAAATTTTTCCTTAAAGTCACCGTGAATAGCCGTGCCTGCCTCCGGGGCAGTCCAACCGCGATGAATAGTCCAAGCTCGAGTCTCGTCCTCCCCTGTCGTAAAATACATGATCAAACCGAGCATATCGTAACTGGTGCGGATCAAACTGTTTACGCCATCATCATCTCCGCCAAGCTCCGCCCGAAAAGCCACTTTGTCGGCCGATTCCAAATCCTTTAATTCTTCCTCAATTCGCGCATCCACAACAACATATGAAGAATTGGTTTCTTTCATAAATTGCATGAGTTTGGTCCAGCGTTCATCTTTTACTTGATCCAAATTTTTACCACCGGCTTTTTTGTTGAGCACATACAAAATCGGTTTTGAGGTCAGTAAATGCAAAGATTTCAAAAGCGGTAATTCAAATTCGTTCGGCACAATAGTTGAAGCCAGTTTTCCGGCTTTCAAAGCAGTATCTACTCGCGTCAGCAAATCATTCTCGATCACTGCCGTTTTATCGCCCCGCTTCACATCGCGTCCCACATTTTGCAAACGCTTGGTGACAGTCTGTAAATCAGCCATTATGAGCTCGAGGTTAATCGTTTCAATGTCACCAAGAGGATCAATCTTGTTGGTGACATGAATAATATTTTCATCTTCAAAAATACGCACAACTTGCGCAATAGCGTCAGTCTCGCGAATGTTGGTCAAAAATTGATTACCAAGTCCCTCGCCTTCCGAGGCACCTTTAACAAGACCGGCAATATCCACGAACTCGATTGCGGCCGGAATAGTTTTAGCCGACTTGGAAAAAGTGCTAAGTTTCCACAAACGCTCATCAGGCACGGCCACAACGCCCACAGACGGGTCAATGGTGGCAAAAGGATAGTTAGCCGCCAGCACGCTTTTGCGTGTCAGTGCGTTAAAAAGCGTCGATTTACCGACGTTTGGGAGTCCGACAATTCCAATGGATAATGACATCTTGTAAAGATAGCGAAAAATCGACTAAAAGTAAAACGAGATTATTTTTGACCTGACATAGCTTTATCGACTTCGTCCAAATCGCCTTCTATAGCTTCTTTGATTTCTTTTTCTTCTTTAGTTAGAACTCTGTTGTGTCGGGTATGCTGAATAATTTCCAAATGTTTTTCGAGACGTTTTTTCAGCATTATAAGTATTTTGGAATCGTCCCCTTTGAGTAACGCTTTGCGAATATTCAGACTTCGCGAATACCTACTGTTACGACGTCCTAAGATATACGCGCCTACAATCAAAATTAGTGCAACCAAGAGAATTACCATAACAAAATTAAACATGGTTATAGTGAACGATCCTATGGTAACCAACATCTGCGATGTTGTCTTCGTGAAAATATGTTGAGATGAAACTTTATTGTCTCCGGAACCTGTTTCTGCCCAAATATTATAATCGCCGGATTTTAATTTTGGTGTCAGAACAAAGAAACTGGAATCGGAATTTGATTTCGTCTGTAATACAATTGGTTCATTATTATCATTTTTAACATTGACGGTTACATCAGTGTTCGGATTTTGACTCAAGCCGCGAATTAGCAACTGTTCATCGACAGACACCGATGACGGAATCGATTGCAGTGACAGCGTAGCCGTAGAGGAAGCACTGAATGATCCTAACGTTTCAAGACTATTGCCAGCACGGTCGATTGCCACCAATTTTACCGTACTGTCTCCAGATGCATTAAAAGCTAAACTATAATTTCCGTTAACAAATTCTATTGCGGGAACAGTTTTAATCAATACGTCATTAATGTAAATTTCATAATGATCGATTCCGGACGTGACATCCTGAATATCACTACTAATATTTAAGATCTTGCTGTTATCGTTATAAGAAAAGACAACGTTGCCTTTTTCCGGAGACGTATTATCGACTCTAACTATATAAGTGCTGATTGGTCCCCAAACATCGCCCTTGTGAGCGCGAACTTTAAAATACCAAACGCCATCAGCCAAATCTTTGACCGCTTTTTTGCTAATCGCCGGACTGTAAGATACATGAGGCGTGCCCGAAGTATTGTTGTCGACGGTTGTCTTAACTGTATCCGAACCATCCGGCACAGTCCACTGGAATATTGGATTATTATCCCTATACCACTGATCTTGATTTGGATGAGTCAAAGAAGATATTTGCAAAGCGAGATTTGAAGTAGTCACCGTTGGTGTCGGTGCCACAACATCCGCCGGCTGGGCTACTTCCACAACATTTAGCGTCTTCCCCTGCTTATTGCTCAAAACATCAGTCCCTAATCCATCATTGGCTCGAACGGCCGCATTGGTAAAAGAAAAATTAGCCTGACCTACAGCTTTGGCTCTTACAACAATCGCAATGACCGGACCTTGAGTACCATTAAAACCGGGTGTTGGCACACCGCCATCAAAATTGATCACCCCGGAAGAATTCGAAAAACTCGGGTCTTCCACCCACAAGGAAAAGATTGAATTGGCTTTATTTATCGAAACAACACTAAACAAATTGGTCGGAAATTTTATGGTAGCTTCGGCATTATTTATGGCAACCCCTTCGGAATTTAACACAACATATAATGTCGCCGTATCACCAGGCGATAGAGTTGCAGAACCGGAATTGATCTGCATTGTTGCGGCACTGGCAATTTGGCAACCAAAAAAGAATAAACTAACCGCAAATACAGCGATGCCGTATGCTAATTTATTTTTTAATAATCTTTTTAAATCCATAAAGAAGAACAGCTAATAAAATGACAACGAATATTAATACCAGTATAACATCTTTTGTCTTATTAAATCTAGCAGGAATTTCCGTTGTCTGACTGTTGCCAACCTGATCATAAGCGGTAATAAGCACGGGAACCTTGCGATCCTGATCTTTAAACACATAAACACCGTCTGTAATTTCCGTTGTTGATGATCCTTCGGTAACCTCATATCGTGCGACACCGGAAATATCATCAGTCGCATGAAAACTGACAAAAGACTTACCGTCATAACTGTTAGGGTCTTGCCCAATTTCAACCGAATCAAAATACGGCGGAATATTATCCGGCGATGATGTACTAATCGTGTTTGGATCTTGCTTATCAAGATGCAAAATTACAGATTGCACAGAAACGGGTTCTTTAGTTCCTTTTCCGTCATTTAAATAAACAGCACCTTGGGGCAATGAGATTGTGATATCGCCCGATACGGTCGCAAAAAGTCGAATGCGAAAAAGTAATCCTTCATGATCAAAACCTCCAGGAACACCGCCAACAAAACGAATACTCTTTTCATTTGAAAGAAATTTTGGCACTGTCGGCCAAATTGTTAAGACTGATCCACCCGTTTCAACTGCGACCGAAAGTTTGTCAGTAATGGCTCCCTGAAAATTAATCGCACCTTCAACGACATTCAACCTTTCCGATTGTGGGTCAATGCGGGCTTCAATGATCGTTGTTCCGTCCCCGGCCACGGTATTTGTAACATTTTTTAAAATTAATTGTGCTGCAAACAAATTTTGCGGAGCAAAAAACAGAAATAATCCTACGAATCCGACGGCAAAGTATAGCGTTAATATTTTAGGTCTGTTCATAGGTAATTATTTTTTGAATAAAATCGGCTTTTTGCCCCATTGATAGAGCAAGATCGAAAAGTCCACGGAATTGACTTGCTTGTCGCCGTTAATATCAACGTGAGAATTTTTAAACGGAAATGCAGTTTTCCAAAAAGCCAACATTATAGAGAAGTCAACCGAATTGACTTTACTGTCACAGTTAAAATCGGCGCCAACGCAAGCAGTGTTTAGAGTAGTGTCAACTGCGGCTACGCTGCCGCCGCCTCCCCCGCCGCCTCCACCACCCCCTCCAGAAGGTGGAACCGATGCTGAAACGGCCTTAAATGACTGGATGGCTTCAGAATATTCCGAACCGTATTTTACTTTTACGTGCAACCAATAATTACCGGCTGATGGCACAATGGAAGCCAAAACTGTATTATAATCTTGTTTCGGATCAATCCTTTTTAAATCCGTCGAATTAAAGACATCATCTCCACCTCCACATGAATTTGATTCTGAATCGGTCACACACCAATTGTACGAGTATTCGTAAGTTGTCGTCCCTTCGTTGGTTATGAGCAAAGCCGTGGTAATATTCGGAATTGTTAAATTATTAAATCCGACGATTTTTACTTGCGCGAGCGGACCTGGCGTTGCACTTGCTATATTAGACGGAAAACTCTGACCGGCCGCATTTTTAGCCAAAATACGAAAATCATAAGAACTATTATTTGATAGATTTGTAACAGTCGTTACCAGATTGGTTCCAACGCCATCATCAAAAGCAGACCAAGTTCCATTGTTTGTTAATTTATATTGAACGATATAATCCGTGACATCCGATCCTCCGGTCGACGTTGGGGCGGACCAAGACAAACTTATACTGCTATCCAAAACTAATGTTGTAAGGTTTCCTGGCGCACCCGGAACATTAGCCGGAATCACCGAATTGCTTGTGTTGGAAGACGTGCTCATGCCCATATCATTGCTTGCTGTAACCGTAAAAGTATATGGCATGCCATTCGTTAACCCATAAACGGTAACCGATGTACCGGTCGTTGTAGCCGTATGACCTCCGGTGTTTGATGTCACGGTATAAAGAGTTATAGCTGAACCGCCGTTAAATGGAGCCGACCAAGTCAAATTAGCACTACCGTTTCCAAGTGTTGCGGCAAGATTTCCCGGCGCATTAGGATAGGTCGCAGGCATCACTGCATCGCTTGAGATTGAAGCAGAACTCGTACCGTTGGCGTTTGTGGCGGTGACAGTAAAAGTATAATTCAAACCATTCGTCAAACCTTTAACGGTTATTGGCGACGTACCACCCGTCGCAGTCTGTCCATCGTTTGAAGTGACGGTGTAGTAGGTAATGATCGAACCGTTATTGTTTGGATACGTAAAGGAAATCGTGGCTTCACCCCTACCACGAACGGCCACCACATTTGACGGCGCATCAGGAACAGCGGAAGGAACAACAGAATTACTTGTTCCAGATGGAGTGCTTGTTCCTGCAGCGTTAGTAGCGGTAACTGTAAATGTGTAAGTTGTATTATTGGAAAGCCCGGTAATAGTAATAGGTGAAGCGCCACCGGTTGCGGTGTGCAATCCATCATTTGAAGTGACGGTGTAGTAAGTAATAACAGAACCATTGTTATTTGGATACGTAAAAGTAATTGTAGCTTCTCCATTACCGCCAATTGCGTTTACATAAGTTGGTGCGTCTGGGACGTCGGCCGGAACAACCGAGTTACTTGTCGCCGATGGAGAACTTGTACCTACGTCATTGGTTGCAGTAACTGTGAAAGTATAAGTGACGCCGTCAGTGAGACCGAACACGGTAATCGGCGAAGTACCACCTGTAGCGGAATGCAATCCATCATTCGAAGTAACAGTGTAGTGGATAATATTTGACCCTCCGTTATTGGCCGGTAATGTCGGTGTAAAATAAATCGTTGCTTCGTGAGTACCACCAGTGGCAGTAATATTTGTCGGTGCGCTCGCAGTAGTTGCAGGAGTGACAGAATCACTTGTGCCGGAAGGAGAACTTGTGCCGACGTCATTGGTTGCGGTTACTGTAAAAGTGTAAGTTGCACCATTAGTGAGACCGGTAACCACAAGAGGTGAAGCGCCACCAGTCGCGATATGTAGACCATCGTTTGAAGTGACGGTGTAATAAAGAATCGTTGAACCATTATCATTTGGATATGAAAAATTAATTGTCGCTTCGCCGTTACCTCTTATGACCGATCCAATCAATGGAGAATTTGGAGTGGTTGCCGGAATGACAAAATTGCTAGCAGTTGAAATGGAACTGGTACCTACTCCGTTAGTTGCGGTTACTGTGAAAAAGTAAATTGTGCCGTTTGCCAATCCTGTAACCAGAATTGAATTTGAAGTGCTCGTGCCGAATTTCGATCCGTCATTTGATGTGGCGGTGTAATACAAAGTCGTCGAACCGTTATCATTCTGTTTTGTGAAAGTAATCAACGCTTTACCATCATCTCTAGTGGCGAAAACATTTATTGGAGCATCAGGTACGCCGGCAGGCATGATTGGATCACTAACACTGGAAGAAGAACTTGTACCGACACCATTGGTTGCAGTAACAGTAAATGTATAGGTGGTGCCGTTAGTTAAATCATTAAATGTAACCGGTGAATTGCCACTGGTAATAGTATGCAATCCATCATTTGAAGTGACGGTGTAATACAAAATTGTTGAGCCGTTACTAGTCGTAGTTGAAAAAGTAATCGTCGCTCTATTGATACCTCCGAAGATAGAGGTAATCGTTGGAGCGGCAGGTACATCGGCAGGCGTAACTCCATTTGAAGCAAATGATGCAGAGCTAGTGCCAACTGCATTTGTAGCCGTGACGGTAAAAGTATAATTTACTCCATTTGTAAGACCTTTGATTGTGAGTGGCGACGTACCGCCACTAACTGAAATCAATCCGTCGTTTGTTGTCACGGTGTAATACAAAATGCTTAAACCGCCATTATATGTCGTCGTTGAAAAATTAATTGTGGCTTCATTAACACCTCTCGTTGCCGATCCAATAATCGTAGCATCTGGAACTCTAGCCGGAATTACAGTATCACTTACTCCTACGGAAGTGCTAGTGCCAACGTCGTTTGTAGCGGTGATCGTGAAAGTGTATGGTGTGCCATTATTAAGATTTCTAAATATAATCGGCGAAGTGCCACCAGTCGTAATCTGTCCATCGCTTGATGTGATTGAATAATATGAAATATTTGAACCACCATTATATGTTGTCGTTGAAAAAGTAATCGTCACATTTCCATCACCTCTAGTTACGGAAATTATTGATGGAGCATCGGGAACTCTGGCCGGAGTTATGGAATCACTTGTTGCCGAAGGCGAACTTGTGCCGACGTTATTTGTTGCGGTGACGGTGAAAGTATATGGTGTTCCATCATTGAGATATAAAACAGTTAACGGTGAATCACCGCCAACCGCAGTGTGTCCGTCATTAGAAGTCACGGTGTAATACAAAATATTTGAACCGCCGTTAAATGTTGTCGTTGAAAAAGTTACTGTCACATTTCCATCGCCTCTCGTTACGGAAATTATTGATGGAGCATCGGGAGCTCTGGCAGGAGTTACAGGATCACTTGTGCCGGATATTGAACTTGTGCCAACATCATTGGTTGCAGTCACGGTGAACATGTAAGTCGCGCCGTTGGTCAAACCACCAATAGTGACCGGCGAATTACCACTCGTAATTGTATGCAATCCATCAGTTGAGGTGATAGTGTAATACAAAATATCCGAGCCGTTGCTTGTCGTGGTTGAAAAAGTGATCGTGGCGCTACCTATTCCACCTGTGATTGAAGTGATTGTTGGCGCAGCCGGTACTGCCGCAGGTTTTACGGAATTACTTGTTGCCGAAGGAGAACTGGTACCAATCATATTAGTTGCGGTCACGGTGAAAGTATAATAAGCACCATTAGTGAGACCGGTGAAAGTAATTGAAGCCGTACTGCTCGTAGCCACACGAGCATCATTTGAGGTGGCAGTGTAATACAAAATAGCTGAACCGGTGTTGGCTGGCGGTGTAAATGTGATTGTAGCACTGCGGTCGCCTCTCACAGCCACGACATTTGTCGGTGCAACAGGAACAGTTTGATAATCAAAATATGGATAGGTTGAAGCTTCCGCAATATTCCAAACCAGCGAAGTAAAATCCCATCCGGAGAATGTTGCCTTCTTCATCATATTAGCTGTCGTTGTACCATTCATGCCCGAAGAAGAGCCGTTACCGGTAGCGGTAGTCGTTCCGGACGTATTAGTATCCCAATAACTTGTGTAGAAAAAAGTACCACTCCCATAACCAGCCATGCCTCCGACGACCGAACTGGCCGAACCGCCTGTAGCTCCAGTTAAAGATCCGGATGAGCCGCCGCTTCCACCGGTGCCAGCCGCTCCAACAGAGCCTCCGACACTACCTGTAATAGTAGTGCTTGCAAAAACCGTTCCTCTTGAGTAACTATTTGTAATTGTGTAACCACCAAAGACGAAACCCACAAGGCCTCCAGCGTAATTAGTGCCGTTTGCTTTACCGTCACCGCCGTTACCTCCATTACCATTAACACCAGCAGTTGAACTGGCACTACCGGCAGCTCCGGCATTTCCTCCGGCTCCACCATTACCACCAATACCAGCCAGACCTGCAGTTGAACTGATATTACCTAATGAATAAATATTTGATGGATTACTGGAATCAAATCCTATAAAACCCCCAGCGTTTACATCGCCACCCTTGCCAGCCGCACCACCTATTCCGCCGGTATTTCCATTACCACCATTACCACCTGTGCCTGATCCTCCTTTACCTCCATTACCACCTTTTCCACCAGTTGCTCCATAAGCTCCATTTCCACCGATAGCTACTACATTACCAGTAGCATAACTTGCGTTACCGCCATATCCGAGTCCAACAAGTCCACCTGCATTTGTTGATCCTCCCGAACCGCCAGTGGCACCACCAGTGCTTGCGCCACCGTTGCCTCCGGCAGCACCTGCACCACCAACACCCCCGGTTCCAGCCACACCAGCAAGATCAGCAAGACCACCGTTTCCACCGAATGCATAAACGTTCCCTGATGACCAAGAACTTTGAATTAAAGCGCCCACGAAATTGAAAGCACCTATTAAACCTCCGGCATAAACATCACCGGCATTCCCCGCCGATACCGTAGCTCCAGCAATACCTCCGTTACCGCCAGAATAACCGGCACTAGTAGAATCTCCTCCATCACCACCCTTACCACCGGCGCCACTAGCACCACCATTAGATCCTCTAACTATTACAGTTCCTAATGAATAATCCGAAACAATCGTTCCACCATAATTGAGACCAATTAATCCTCCTCCATAAGTAATTCCACCGATTATTCCAGCGGTACTCGTGGCGGCATTTCCACCTGTACCTCCAGGCCAGCCGGAATTACCGTTTCCACCGTTACCACCTGAACCGCCAACACCGCCGGTACCCCCATTCCCTCCGGTTATTGTCAATGTACCGGTTGAATAAGAATCTCTGATCAGTCTGTTTGTATTATTATAGCCTGCAAATCCACCACCATAGGCAATGCCTCCGGCACCAGCTACTCCAGCTAATCCTCCGGCACCACCCGTGCCACCAGTTCCTGTGTATCCTTTTACTCCATTACCACCGGCTCCTCCTGTTCCACCCGTTCCAGCCGTACCTGTCGCATTACTTATTGAATACGAATTAAGAATTATGCCGTCGTTATAACCGACAAATCCTCCAAGATATAAAGATCCGCCTGTGATTGATGTTGCACCAAGTCCGCCCGCGCCACCATTAAGTCCGGATACAATTCCCGGCACACCACCACCTCCTCCTTTGCCGCCCGTTCCACCGTTTCCGGCAACACCGGTCACAGTCAAACCTGTAGAATTACAAGTACTAATTATGTTTGCGGAATTTACATTATTTCCAACGAAACCTCCGGCGTAAACTGTACCACCCGCACCACTGGCGCCGCCGTTACCACCCAAACCTCCCGAGTGACCTGAAATTCCGTTTGATCCATCACCACCGGTACCACCATTTCCCCCATCTCCACCATTCTGAGAAACAGCATTAACAGAACCAGTTGAATAAGAATTTAAAATAATTCCAATTGACGAGTTGCTGGCAACGAGACCTCCGGCATAAGCGGCGCCGGCGTTGCCGGCGATACCGCCGTTGCCTCCGGTAGCGGCTGTACCACCATTAGTAGAAGTGCCTGTTGGTCCGCCGGCGCCGCCGATACCAGCAATTCCAACTACACCGCCGGTTGAACTTGCGTTACCTGTTGCATAAGATCCATCTTCAATAATTGCAGTACTTGAAGCGACAAGACCACCGGCAGCGGAAACTCCGCCGTTTCCAGTCCCTCCGCCGTTACCTCCGAGACCTCCTTTACTAGTTGTTCCTCCTGTACCACCAACAACCCCTGGAGCTCCGTCACCACTTGCTCCGCCTGTTGCGTAAGCATTTGCGGTTGAATAACTAGTATCAATATCCAAATCATTGTTTGCGGACGAACTAGTGTTACCGATCAAACCTCCGGCGTAAGCGGCACCACCGTTGCCACTCGCACCACTGGCCCCTGTGTTGCCTCCGGCGGCGCCCACTCCACCAGTACCAGATCTTCCGGCACTTCCGCCGTTACCGCTTTTACCGCCCAAAGCAGATACAATTATGCTTGTAGAATATGTGTTGAAATAATTATTTCCTCCCGTAGTAACACTGCTGTATCCAACCAAACCTCCGGCATCAGCTTCACCGCCAGCGCCTCCCGCTCCTCCTGCACCTCCGGCGCCACCGACACCTCCAGTTGAAGTGGCAACCGCACTTGTTCCATTACCACCATTACTTCCGAGACTTCCTATTCCTCCAGTCGAGCTAGCTATACCCGCCGCGTATGAATTTAAAATATCGCTGATACCGGTAGTGATTAAGTTGTATCCAATCAAACCACCGGCGTATGCGGCTCCGCCAGCCACAGCAGTAACAGCACCACCACCGGCGCCGCCGTTTTGAGTAATTCTTGAAGCACCACCTTTACCGGAAGTTCCAGCGCTTCCAGCGTTACCTCCAGTTGCAAAAGCATCACCTATGGCAAAATCATTAAAAAAGTTTGCGACACCTGTTGAAGAGTTATTAAATCCAACCAAGCCTCCGGAATAAGCTGCACCACCAACTCCGGCCGCGCCACCCAAAGCTCCAACCGATCCAACATGGGTACTGGTTCCGGTTGAACCGTCACCGCCATCACCGCCGGTGCCACCAACTCCACCTGTACCACCAAAAATATTTACATCACCCAAAGCAAACGAATCACTTATTTGAAAAGTCCCGGCTGTACGGCCAATCAAACCTCCGCCGTAAGTAGCAGCACCGGCGCCGCCAGCTCCACCCGCTCCACCAGTTGCGGCTGTCGAAGAGGACGTCGTCGGTCCCGAAGCACCGCCGGCGCCGCCTATGCCACCATCACCACCGTTTCCTCCATAAAGTAAAATACTAATTGAAGAAGATGAATTTTGTATAACTCCCAAGTTGTCACCGACAAGCCCTCCATATCCGCGAATTCCACCAGCTCCACCAGCTCCGGCAATTCCACCTAAACCACCAATAAAGTTCACGGTGCCATTTCCACCTTTTCCTCCATCACCTCCCTTTCCGCCTTTTTGTTCATTTCCCAAAATTGTAATTGTGTCTGCCGATGAAGAAGAAACAATTCCTGCAGCTGAAGAATATCCTAAAAGTCCACCAACAAAAGCTCCTCCGGCATCACCGCCTTTACCACCACCTGCAACGGCACCATTGCCACCAGGTCCACCATTTGTAAGTCCTAACCCTCCATCACCGCCTTTCGCTCCGTTTCCAGGAGTTCCTCCCGTCACACTAATATTTCCCGCCCCGGAACCAGAATCGTAACTTGCATATGAAGAAATAATATCAGATGTAGTGAAGCCTACGAGACCTCCTGCATAAATTAGACCTGATGCTCCACCGGCGCCGCCACCGGAACCAGCCGATCCTCTGTTTGCAACTCCATCACGACCAACTGTTCCGTCTCGGCCGGATCCACCTGTAATATTTAAAGTTGTTTTAGAAAATGAATTTTGAACAACACCGGTAGTGTAACCAACTAAACCTCCAGCATAAATAGCACCGCCGGCGCCACCAGTACCTCCGATACCAGCAATTCCATTCAAACCAGTGGTTGTTCCGACTCCACCAAAACCTCCAATGGTAGAGGTACCGCCGAGTCCTCCAAAAGCAGTCATCGTTCCAAATTGAGCAAAAGAATTATTAATAGTTCCTAAAGTATTGAGTCCCACAAGACCACCAATCTGAACTGCGTTACCACCGGCGCCGCCACCGGCACCTCCGTTTCCTCCAACTCCTCCAACTCCGCCAGTCAGAGCAGTACTACCGTTAGCTGATCCGTCACCTCCATTACCTCCGGCGCCACCAGTCCCGCCAGTTCCACCAGTTGTCGTTGCATTTACTGTAGCATAAGAATTATTTATGATCGCTTTAACTGAAGTATTATATCCGACCAATCCACCTACGCCAGTACCTCCACCAACACCACCGTTTCCACCGACACCACCGGCGGCTGTGGTAGAAGCTGTAAGATTTCCGGTTACACCGGCATTACCTCCGATACCGCCATTACCAGCATTACCTCCGATTCCGGTAACTAAACCGGTAATACAATATGAATTTTGAATTGTGGCTCCTGCATTTGTACCCACAAGTCCCCCAGCATAAGCCGCACCTCCAGTTGCTCCAACTGTTCCGGTACCACCAACTCCACCGACAGTTCCAACCCCTCCATCACCACCTTTACCACCGTTACCGCTGTCACCCCCCCTATTTCCATTTGCAACAACATTACCGTTGGCATGCGCACCAATAACTTCTCCTGAAGTAATATATCCTATAAGTCCACCACCGTATGCAGCGCCACCCGTACCTCCAGCGCCACCTGTACCTCCCAATCCGCCAGGCGCTCCGTTCCCAACTCCTCCATCACCACCTTGACCGCCGGCACCAGCAGCTCCCGCAGTAATATTTACATCACCGGTGGCATAAGTAGAAGTGCCGATATAAACCATACCACCAGAAATATAACCAACTAGACCTCCGCCCATAACTCCTCCACCAGTACCGCCAGCACCACCAATTCCTCCGCCGCCGCCAAGCATAGTTGTCGTGCCATTCCCTCCGATACTACCGATAATACCCTGTCCTCCGGCAAAGGCCGTGGCGTTTACGTTTCCAGTTGCATAAGAATTCGTCAAAGAAAGCCCTGCTGCTGTAATGCTTCCAATAAGACCACCAGCACTGAGATAGTTTGGAATTCCACCTGCACCTCCGGTGTTGCCGTTAGCACCAACTGTACTAGTTGCCGCAGATCCGCCGTTGCCTCCAACTCCTCCATTGGCAATAACATTATTATTAGAATAAATATTATCAAAATACGTGTCAGCAGTATTATTGTATCCGATAAGACCTCCAGCATAAACGTACCCGGCCGCTCCTCCTGTACCTCCTGCACCACCGGTGCCGTTTTTGGCAGTGGCCATAGTAGTACTTGAAAGTCCACCTATTCCTCCGTTACCGCCAATTCCTCCGTTACCGCCAGCTAAAACAACGATCATGTCTCCATCGCTATGAGAATTTGTAATAATTCCATTAGCTAGTCCAACAAGTCCTCCTATACCGACAGTACCGCCAGCGCCTCCGGTGCCTCCCGTACCTGCGACTCCACCACTATGTCCTCCAACACCGTTGGTTGCATCTCCACCGTTACCTCCGGTGCCACCGTTACCTCCAATTCTGCCACTTGCCGAAAGATTTCCATTTATATGAATATTAGAATTGATTATATATCCATCATTATATCCTACTAGTCCACCTAGCAACGTATTTCCGCCAGCGCCACCAATACCGCCGTTACCGGCAGTAGCACCAACACCGGCTGATATGTTTCCGCTGGCTCCAGCGTAACCACCGCCTCCACCATTGCCTGCTGCTCCACCCAAAGAATTTAAATTTGAACCCAAAACTGTGTATGAAATATCTTTAACATAACCAACACTATACCCAGCAGCACCACCAACTGCACTTGTGCCACCGGCGCCACCGGTACCTCCGGTACCTCCGCCACCCCCAATATATGCAGCTGTACTTGTAGCATTGCCACCATTGCCGCCAGAGCCACCGGTATTTCCGGTCCCGCCATAAGCAGTAATAATGCCAGTTGAATTTGCATTACCAATAGTACCCTCGTTAGTTATGACCGAGGATCCGATAGTTCCATTCAATCCTATAATTCCTCCGGAATAAGCTGTTCCGCCAGCGCCACCGTTACCGGCATTTACACCAGCCACCCCAGCTGATCCGCCATAGCCACCATTTCCACCGTTGCCGCCGGCGCCACCAGTACCGCCAGTTGAAGACGCATTTCCTGTCGCATAAGAACTGGTACTTATAACAGATAAGTTGTATCCCACTAATCCTCCCGCATAAGCACCTCCTCCGGCACCTCCAGCACCACCAGCAATGCCCGCAGCGCCGGCAACTGCACCAGTTGAGTTACCACCATTTGGTGAACTGCTTGCAAATCCGCCATTGCCTCCAATTCCCACAGCATTTCCATTTGCATAACAAATACCCTGAATAGCGCCGTTTGCATTATTTAAACCTACTAAGCCACCAACAGCAGCATAACCACCGGTTCGAGCAGGACTACTGGTAAGCGTAAATGTTCCACCGGTTGCGCCAGTAGATCCACTACCTCCATTACCGCCTGTACCATATGAACTACCTAGACCTCCCGTAGAAGTTGAATTCCCGGTTGCGTATGAACTATCAATAATTCCTGTATTGCTTCCAACCAAACCTCCGGCACCGCCGGGACCACCGGCAGAATAAAAGCCGCCGACTCCTCCAGCTGCCGCAGTACCGCCGGCACCGCCGTTACCGGCATTACCGGCACCTTGTCCAACAACTATAGCGTCGTCAGACGAATGTGAATTAGATTGAATAATTCCAGCTACGTTATACCCAACAAGTCCCCCGGCAAAGATTGAAACGGCAGCTCCGCCGATACCACCAACTCCACCGACACCTCCGTTTCCGCCCGTTCCGCCAACACCGCCAGCTCCGCCATCAGCGCCGTTACCCGCAGCATTTCCGGTAGCTTTCGCTATGCCTTGGTCGGAATGCGAATTTGTAATCGTTGATGAATTTTGTCCTACTAATCCTCCGGCATAAGCGAGAGCACCGCCGCCACCAGCGGCACCAGTAGCACCAACCGCGCCAGTATGACTCGACCCTCCAGCCGAACCGTTTCCCGCCACTCCGGATAATCCACCGTTTTTACCCGGCGTTGAAATGGCTACTATAATTCCTCCGATAGCATATGAATCAGTTATCGTATTTGTGTTATTTCCTACCAATCCTCCGGCATAAGCGGCTCCACCGGTACCACCCGTTCCACCAGACGCTCCCGCAGCGGCAACACCTGAGTTGACAGTACTAGCGGTGGTGGTTCCGCCGGCGCCGCCGGCGCCGGCATCCCCGGCAATTCCTCCGGTTGAGGTCGCGCTTCCACTAGCCCATGAATTTGATTGAATGATTGCATTATTTTGTCCGACAAGTCCACCGGCATAAGCGGCTCCACCTGTGCCACCGGCACCTCCGGCACCACCGGCACCACCGATTGCGTTTGAACCGCCGGCGCCACCAGTGCCTCCAAGTCCACCAACGCCACCAGCGCCGGCGGTCACCGTGGTACTTCCCGTCGCGTAAGAATTTGTAATTGTACCTAAGTTGGTCACGCCAACAAGACCGCCACCGAAAGCGTTGCCACCCGCACCGCCGTTACCGGCTGTGTTACCGATGCCACCAACAGTTGACGCAGCTCCAGTACCACCATTACCGCCACCGCCACCATTGCCTGCAACTCCGACATTAGCAATAACACTTCCGGTCGCCCATGAATTTAGAATTTCTCCGTTGTTGTGATATCCGATGAGTCCTCCGATATATGAAACACCTCCGGAAGCTCCGGCACTTCCGACGACACCATTTAGACTTGTGCCGCCGTCGCCACCTTTTGCTCCGGCACCACCAGCACCGGATGTACCTGCAACATTCCCTGTTGCATAAACATTAGAAATAACTAAATAATCATTACGACCAATTGCTCCTCCGGCATAAATAGCCGCTCCGACCGTAGCCGTGCCGGCTGTACCTGCCAATCCACCTGCCCAGTTTCCACCGGCACCACCAACTCCGGCAGATCCTCCCGCACCAGCCGTACCGGAAACACTTCCATTAAGATACGAACTACTACTAATTAAATATGTATTACCTCCGGCTATGCCTCCTATATATAGAATACCTCCCGCACCACCTGTGGCACCGACACCACCGGCAAATCCTGTTAATGCAGCGACACCATCGCCTCCTTTTCCGCCTGAACCTCCAAGACCAGATACTGAATTTTGAGCCGATGAATTTTGAATAATTCCTGTGTTACTTCCAACTAATCCTCCTCCATATGCCGAAGTAGAGTTGGCTGAACCACCGTTTCCTGTTGTACCGCCTGTTCCACTCGTCCCACTTGTTCCTTTTAAACCTCCTGAGCCACCAGTACCGCCGGCACCACCAGCGCCGCCAGTTACAGTAACCAATCCGGTATTTGAATTTGAAGAAATAATAATTCCTGAGTTAAGTCCAACAAGTCCCCCGGCATAAGCACCACCACCAATAGATCCGGCAACTCCGTTACCTCCAAGACCCCCAGTATGAGCAGTACCTTTTGAACCGTCACCTCCAGCTCCACCGTTTTGTCCATCCTTACCGGCCGACCCGACAGCGGTAGTTGTTCCTGTAGCATAAATTGGACTTGTCGAACCGGTGATAATTCCGCCGACAGCATTTTGACCAACCAAGCCTCCGGCATAAGCAATAGCCCCCGCACCACCGGTGCCTCCGTTACCGCCACTTGCAGCCGTACCTGAAGTTGAAGTAGCGCTCGCACCACCATAGCCACCTATTGTTCCGGCACCGGAGATGCCACCATAAGATTGCACAATACCTGTAGCAAATGATCCATCTTCAATATTTCCAAAATTGTATCCAACGAGACCACCAGCATAGCTCGCTCCGCCAGCCCCTCCAGTGCCACCGGCTCCTCCGTTGCCACCGATAGCCGCGCCACCTCCCGCTCCGCCAACTCCCGCTCCTCCCGCTGTGCCACCCACACCGCCCGTCGCCGTCACATTACCTGTCGCCGAAGAAGTAATAATCGAACCTGCATTAACCCAACCTGCCAATCCTCCGGCATATATGGCTCCGCCGGCGCCGGCGACTCCAACAGTCGCTCCTCCGGCTCCACCAATACCTGTTCCTAAGTTGGTTCCACCATCTCCACTTTTACCTCCCGCTCCGCCCGCACCACCGATGCCAATAACCGACACAGTACTGTTAGCATTAGTGATATCTCCAACCTGATAATATCCAACTAGTCCTCCAATATAAACCGTGCCCCCAATAGCAACGGCGTCACTGACAGTAGCTCCTCCAGCACCCGCCGTCGTAGCACCGGATGTAGTGTTTCCTCCTTTACCTCCATCACCAGCTTTACCTCCAGCTCCGCCAAAGCCTGAAATTATTCCTGATACATTAACATTGGAAATAAAACCTGCACCAAAACCAACCAAACCTCCTATATATAAGTTGGCTCCAACTCCACCAACCGAACCTGTACCTCCAGCAGTCGGGCTTGTGCTCGCATTACCAGGATTTCCATTTCCACCGATAGTACCAAAAGTGCTTGTCGCCGTAATTGAAATATTTGAAAGATTTACGTTTTGAATTGTACTTGTTGCATAACCAAAAAGACCGACATAGTTTGTCGTTGTAGAATTGATATACAAATTTCTGATCGTGTAACCGGCACCATCAAAATTTCCATTAAAGCTGGTAGTGTTTGTGCCAACCGGTACGAAACCTGTCGTTGTACTTCCTATAGTATTCCATAAGGCGGTATTAGTTGCGTCAATATCACCATAAAGTTTGTAAGAGTTGGAGAGACCGGTTTTCATGCCCTGCAAACCATACACATCATAAATTACAAAGGGATCGGTAGTTATGCCCATTCCCGTATAACGTCTAAATGTCCCGGCCGTAACCGAAAAGTTACCACCGACTGAAAGTGTGCTCGAGGCCGGATTGGGCGAAGTAAATGTGGCAGCCGAAGCTTGAGAATAACTTCCGGATATAATAAGACTTGCACTTTGAGTAATAGTTCCGGTGTAAGTACTGATAGTCAACGAGGTTATGTTGATTGGAGAAGTTGTTGCATCTATTGTTACAACGGATGATGCAGATCCTGAGTTAGAATCAAAAGTCACGTTAGTATTCGGACCAGGTAAGTTGCCGGCACTAGTTAGACCGTTAGTTGACGTTGCCCAGTGAGCAGCAGCGTCGGCATACCAGCGACCTGTGCCACCGACCCAAAAAGCGTTTAATGGTGGTCCTATTGTGTCAACAATGTAATCAATATCTATATTCCCCACAGCTCTCAGATCAAAAACGTCGGTTGGTGTTTGAAGATCGGTCAAATAGATTTGATACTCACCATCATGATCGATTTGAAAAGTCGTTTGAATTGGATTGCCTTCAGTCGTATTTCCTTGGGCATCAGTGTAAACAGGATAAACTTCAATCGAACTTGACTGACTGGCGTCATGAGGTTTTCCAAAAACCGAAATGTATCTTGTATTATTCAATTTTGTCTCAAACGTCATTCGAACATATTGTCCGTCATTTATGGTTTTATAATTTTGATCTTGAGTTCCGACAATATCAAAAATATCTTCGATCGGATTTTTATTTGTGTCCAACAACAAGGCATCGGAAATATAAATCAAATCAAAAGTTTGAGTCGAGAGGTGCGGCACGATCCATTCAACATGATCAATGTAACCATTTCCATCTTCATCAATTGCCGTAAACTGCATATCCTGACCGTCATTGTTTTGCCATTTAATTTTTATTTTATTTTCCTGACCAACTTTAAAAATTTCCGAAATTGCCACACGGACCGGAACGTTAATCATCGGTGTGATCGCTTCCTGTTCATCAGTCGCCGAAACCGTCACCAATTTTCCGGTACTGGTTAATTGCTCGGAAATGTTTGGAGTTGAAGTTGAAACAACAACATTACTATCGGTCGAAGTCGCCTCAGTTGTCGTCGAAGAATTTTCTGATGAAGTTACTGAAGTCGCTGTTGAAGTTGCAATATCATTTTCCGTATCCGTATCCGTAGAAGTAGAGGTAGAAATTTCGGCAGGATTAGTATCGATTGTTGTAGGAGTGACTACATCCGAAATAGACTCCGATTCAACAATATCGGAAATTAATGACGTATCTGAAATTGAAGTGGAAACATCCGTGACGACAATGTTATCGTCAGCCAAAGATTTCAAAGGTAAAATGCAAATTAAAAAAAGAGAAACTGAAATTAAAACAGGTTTAGAAATATGAAAAAAACGTACGAACATATTGCCTACATTTTATCAAAATTAACATTCACTGTATATAAAAAATATTCAAAGTTATCCACACCTGAAAGACCATGCTCGTTAAATAAAAAAACGCCGAAAGCTGAAAAGCAATCGACGTCGAGTTGGCTTATCGCAAACTTATTAAGCTGCAATTTCACCGATCATTGGGGGCATGTGCGGGAATTTCATGCAAAACTTATCGCAGAAATCAGCGTACAAATCCATGATTTGAGCTTCATCATGAGATGCACGCCATTTGAGTCGTTCAATGAGCGCCCTGTACAAATCCTTCTCTTCCTTACTCACACTAGTCCACAACACATTGTAATACAGCACAAACTGAGCTGTAACAAGAGAGAACGTTTTGGCATTTGACCATTCTTCCGAAATCACGAAACCCAACCTCCTTGTCATAAAAGAACAAAAAAGTGCTTTCAAGCACCTTTATGTCCATATAATAGCACAAATTTCTCTTTTTGCAATACTAAAAAGTGTTGTAATTTAATATTCAATTTCACATTTACAACATCCCTTTCAGCTCGTCTTGATACTGGGACATTACCTCCATAGTTGCAGACATTTGATCCTTGCCTTGTTTGATTTTTTCTTGAACTTCTACGGCAACTTTCTGAAAAAAATCCGGGTTTTTCTCAATCATTGAAAAAATCTTATCTTGCTGTTCTTTCGGCACATCTTTCATTTTGCTTTGCAACATTTTTTTCATCAGCATGTCTTTAAGTCCCATAAATTTGAATTTAATTTTTAATTATTTTTTAAATTATATCCGTAAAAATTTCGACGTTTTTTAATTCTCTCAAAATTCGCGCCGGTGTCAAATCAAGACTTCCCTTATCGGCGATCAGCCGATCAAAGACCTCGTGTTTTTTCTCACCGGAAATAAAAGCCACGGCATAATCTACATTGTTTCGAATAAAGGGCATAGTGATAGTGATACGTTCGGCATACTCGTTGTTTGGTGTCGTGTAACCCACTACCCATTTCCCTTCATTTTCAAATAGTTCGGAAAAAGTTTTTTCTTTGTCGTCACTTTTTCCAATAAATTTGGCATCTTCAGCAGATTTTCCCGCACACGGAATCATTCCGCATGTATGGCCGTCCTCCCCAATACCAAATATGGCGATAACCACACCTTTTGGAAATTCCTCACGCCATTGTCTCAAACCGTATTCAAAGCGTTTCGCTAATTCCTCCGGTTTTTCTTCATTCCAAACTTCCGTCGAGATATAATAGGCATCGGCGTTAATACACTCGTTATAAAAATCCGTCGCCTGCAAAATATGTGAATTATTAACATCCATATCTCGACTAAAACGATCATCAGTCATCGCAATAGTCACGTGACTAGAAATCCATTGTGGCAAAATCGCATCATAAACGGAAAAAGCTGAACCGCCAGCCAACAGCAACAAAATGTCCTTATCTTGTTCTTTTTCCAAGATCGCCGAAATCGCTTTTGCGGTTTCAAACATCAATCGCTCTTTTGAAATTTTATTTATTTTCATATTGAGTCAGCGGTAACTTTTGCCATTCACGCAATATTGGCGTAATGAATTTCCAAGAATACCTTACTTCGTCGGTTGAGGCAAACAAAGTTTGATCGCCGCGCACACAATCAAAAAGCACGCGCTCGTATGCATCCGGAACTTCATTTTCAAATTTTGAAGCTTCATAGGAAAATGACAAAACTTTTTGCTGAAATTCATTCTCAAATCCGGGTTTTTTGACCCATAGATCAATCTCTATTCCTTCATTCGGTTGAATTCTGAATCGAACGACGTTTTGCGCGGCACAATCGAGTCGCTTAAAATAAACGGATATTTCAGCTTTGGATTCTTTCATACCTTTACCGCTTTCCAATATAAATGGAATATTTTTCCAACGTTTTGTACCGACATATGCAGGTAATTTAAAATACGTTTCGGTTTGCGAATCCGGAGACACGCCTTTTTCACTTAAAAAACCTTTGTATTGTCCGCGAAAAACCTGATCGTTTTTCGTGAAAACTAATTTCCTTAAAATATTTGCACGCATTTTTCGGACATCATCACCCTGCATCGTTAAAGGTTTATCCATGGCGATGATCGCAAGCATCTGCAAAATATGATTTTGGCCGACATCGCGGAGTGCACCGACGCCGTCATAAAAATCGCCGCGATCTCCAACACCATTTTTTTCCAGAACTTGAATATGAACTTTTTCTATGGCTCCGGCATTCCAAATCGGCTCAAACATCGAGTTAGCAAAACGAAAAGCCAAAATATTCTGAACCGTTTCTTTGGCCAAATAATGATCGATGCGAAAGATTTGAGGCTCTTTAAAAATTCGCGACAACTGATCCTCCAATTTTTGCGCCGTTTCAGTATCTTTACCAAAAGGTTTTTCGACCAGCACACGCGTCCAACCAAGTTCTCCACCACAAGGAATATTCAAACCAGACTTCGACAGATTTTCAAATATTATTTCATAAAAAACCGGCGAAACGGCAAAATACAATAATTTGTTGCTACATTGTCCAAATTTCTGTTCAATTTTGTCAAGTTGTTGTTTTAAATTAACATAAGCGGTGGGATCATCAAAAATACCCTTGGCATATTCAACGTGTGACAAAAAATCTTTTATTAATTTTGTCGAGTCATTTTCCACTAAGTTCCAACCATCAAAATTTATTTTTCTTTCTTTCAAAACATTTTCAATAAAAAAGTGGAGATCGCCGTGTTTCCATTCCCTTCTGGAAAATCCAACAATCGAAAACTTTTTGGGCAATAAATTATGAGCAAATAGACTAAAAAGAGCCGGCAGTAACTTACGCTGACTTAAATCACCGGTAACACCGAATATTACGAAAATAGTCGGACCTTCGTTCATATAATGACATTATATCATTTTTTACCCCTTAAAATAGCGCCCTTCATTAGGGCCATTTTCTCTGTTCTAGTCAGTTGTTTAAGTGTATATTCTCTTTTAAGCGCTCGACTTTTGGTTTTTAAATTTTCAGAATATTTCAATACGACAGGTCGGCGAGCCTTGGTATATTTTGCGCCGGCTTTTGAAAAATTATGAACCACCAATCTTTTTTCCAAATTGTTAGTCGAACCGATGTAAAAAGTTTTATCTGCACATTCAAGTATGTATACGTAATATGACACAAAATAAAAAAATTAAACGAAAAAAAATTTCTTTTTTAGCTTTACCTAGCTGTGATATTTTTTCAAAAGTTCCGAAGAACTGCGAACTTTGTCTCCACCAACGTTAAAGACCATTTCAATTCCAAGTTTTTTACAAATCTGTACTTCGGGAATATTATCAAGTAAACGATCGCCGCCGTTGGCAAAAATCGCCGGTTTAAAAAGTTCTATCGCCTCGCCGACATCCATTCGTTCCGTTTCCAGAACATAGACCCTATCGACACATCTAAATCCTTTGATAATTTCCGCACGATCGGCTGAATGCATAAAATTTTTGCCTTTTTTCTTGACGAGCCAACGATCGCAATTTAAAACAACCAGAAGTTCGTCGCCCAGTTTCTTGGCCGCTTCAAACATGCGCAAGTGACCAACATGAATCGGATCAAATCCGCCACTCACCATCACGACTTTTTTATTTTTTGATGTATTTTCCATAGAGCACACTATTTTAAGACAAAATTATTTTTGAAATATTGCATAATTATACCTTGAAAATCGCAGCTAGTAAATAATGCATACTCATGCTAATATCGATACGGAAATCGTTCTATTGCCTTAGTTCTCTGTCACTTTTGTGTAGTCATTTTTTCAATTCAACAACACGTACAAACACCCAAGGAGGTGGTCAATGTCCGTAACTCAACAAACGAGAATTTCTGATGAAAACGGGGAGCGAGTAGTTCCTACAGCCAAGGCTTTCAAAATGGGGGCGAATCTGGCTGTTGCAGAGCTTTATTGCGGACCGAAAGTGGAAAAAACCACTCAATCTCTGCTAACCGGTTTGCACATACATATAGACAACTCTTGGTTTATATGGAGCACTGATGATCGTGAAGTAGGACGAGAGATTGAGGTGTTCAAAGGGGTAACCGACAGTCCCATTCGATTTGACGGTACAATCCTTCCGTTGGACGGGAAACTCATTGGTCACCTCAATGATTGCTTCTATGATCTTGGTAAGGACAATTCGTGTGTTCTGTTCTATCAACATCCATGCAAGATTTTCAAAAGCCTTCCACATCCTAGTGGGAAAATCCTGTTTGAAGCGTCTGACGGGATTCATTTGTTGTCTTGCGACAAGAAAGGTATCGCGCTAATTGAGACGATAGCTGAGCCGGAACGCGGCGAATGGGAATCGTGTGGTGATGAAATATTCGCGATTGATGAAGGAGTTTGCTATCGAAAGAAAAACAAATTCCTGGTCAACATGGACGTGAAATGGAGCAGTCCTGTGCAGTGGGATTACCGTGACAAATGGATGCCTTTTGCTAGCGGTATCGCTTACCAAAACAAAGGCGGGATCATTACCTACCATGCAGACAAGACCGCTCAGGCTGAAGTGATGTATGAACGTCTAAATCCTGAAAAGGATCAATGGGTGGGCACACGACACAGCCAACTCCTCGTCTTGAAAGGGGCGGAAAAGTTGGTTTTGGTTGGAAGACGTCAGCCGGTTGGAAGAAGATTCAAGAAGGTTCCAGCCACCCTGTGTCGTCCTTCCTTGAGACTGTCCATGATGTTTGGGGACGTCGAACAGTTCGAGCCGCACCCCTGGGGTGTACAGTGTTCAAAAACTTACAATACTAATTCGGAGAAACTGCTTCAGAGGATTTCCGCGATTATTGTGAAGTAACACTGTTGTGACTCAAAGTAAGCGTAGACGCCGCCGTCCCTTTCAGGGCCGGCGGCTTTTTATTTTAAATTTTATAATTTAATTACCAAAAAAAAGCCGCACCCAGGATAGGTGAAGCTTTCGATTCTTGGTTCTCCCAAAATACTATTATGTGAGCCGAAGAACCAAAAGCTCACACAAGTTGCCGACACAATTTACCTTGAACGAGCAGGGTCAGATCGTAATCAAGATAATTGATCAGGCTGTCGCTACCATTGTTAAACATAGCCTTTAGAGCCGATCTAACGTTGGCTTCGTCCACCACAATAACCTCTTTAGAAGAAGTGACTTCCAGGGTGGTCTGAAATGGAATTCGCGCAGCCTCTAGAATTCTCTTGATCATATCTTGGTGAGAAGACATGACAAGTTGCCCTTCCTGATTGATCCTGGATGATGGCATCTTATCCTGTGATTTTCTATCCATAGAACACTCATCCTTTCTGTAAAAACCATAGAACGGTCCTGCTACATCGTATTATAACGACACGGAAAGTCAAGGTTGCCTAAATAGTCACTTTTATTTCAAATTCAAAATGAAATCGGTGAAAAGTTTTTTGGTGAGATTCTGATTGTTGCCTTCAACGTTGGCATTAATGATATCGTAAATTGTCTTGGCCAAAGACAATTGAACGCCGGCTTTCTGCTCAAAAAAACCGATCGATGCGATGGAAAATAGTCCTTCCGTCGTATGCCCCACTTCCCCCAAACTTTTTTCCACGAAACTGTTAATCAACAATTTTCCAAATGTAAAATTGCGACTTTCCGTACTGCTACAAGTCAAAACCAAATCGCCCAAAAAGGCTATTTGCGCCGTTTGATCATATTCATATTTTAAAGACACCAAAAGTCTTTTTAATTCCTGATAAGCCAAAATAATCAATTTAGTTCTGGTGTTGACGCCGTATCCCAATCCTTCGGACATGCCGCAACCGATGGCGTAAATGTTTTTAAAAGCGCTCATCATTTCAATAGCCTTCAGGCATTTGGTCGGCACAACTTCAAAATACGGCGTTTCAAAAATCGCTCTAGCTTCCGCTAAATATTTTTCGTGACAATACCCCAAATTTACGATTGTAGGATTTTTCTCCACAACTTCTTGCGCGAAACTTGGTCCAATAAGCGAAAAATAATTGGTCTCTTTACCTAAAACTTCCTCAACAATTTCACTCGGTAATTTATTGGTAAATGATTCAATACCTTTACTAGCATTAATAATCAAGGTCTCGCTATCGACTTGATCTTTAATTTTAAGCAGAAGATCACGCAGGACATTGGTTGGTGCAACCAGAACAAAAGTTTTGGGATGTGGTAACGTGTGAGAAACCAAACTACTTAAGGCTGTCCCCCATGCTCCGTTTCCAAGAATATGAACATTGTTAATATCGATCGTAATATCTTTGAGCGGTAACGACTCTGTGACGGGATTAAGTTTCATATAAATAGTTGAATATATTGTAACATAAATTAAAAAAATACCGACAACGTGTCGGTATTTTTTATCGATAATAATTTCTTATCTATTATCGTTTCCTTCCAACAAAGAAACCGATAATTATTAGCACTATGATTACTCCGATCACAATCGGCCAAGTATAATTTGATCCGGCATTGCCGGCCGCGGCAGTGTTTTGAATCGAATTTATAGTCGGCGTTTCAACTGCTGAGGTTGTTGATATGGTTGAAGAAGTTGCAACTGTAGTTGAATTAGCAAGCACGGCTTGAGTTACTGCAACCGTTTTTTTCGCCACAACGACCGCTGCATTTTTAACATTCACAGGAATATTCGTTGAAGCAGTGAAATTATTTAGATTATTTGCATCCAATAATTGTGATTCACTGCCAACCGAAATATTCCCTGTCCCGGACTTAACTGCATAGAAAGTGATAGTACCTAACACTTTGGACGAACTCAATCCGGCCGGAAGGCCACCGGTTTTGATCAAAATACCGTTGGTATTATCGATGGAATCGTAACCGGTCTGACTTAACGGCATCCAACCGCTTTCAAAAGAGAATCCCCTAACCCGCAATATATCAGCCGGAAAATTTACAACCACTTTGGCGCTGTATACGGTCGATTGTTGCGGATCGACTAGAACATTTATGCTATACGTATGACCAACTACATAGTTTCCAGATGTCGATACCGACACGGTTGCCGCCTTTGAGACGACCGGAAGGATAAGGAGCGCAAACAACGACATGTAAAATAATATTTTTTTCATAATTTTTTAGATCCAGTTAACCATTAATGTATTGAAGTCCTTTAGACCAACGGCATCATTACTTCCACTTAGAGCTTCCGTGATACTTGTGTTTATTTTTCCCCAATTTGTAATGAGCAGATTAAAGTCGAATAGATCAATTTTACCGTCATTGTTCAGATCTCCCTTAATTCTATTGATCAAGAACGCAAATCCTCCTACCCTGCCCCCGCCACCAGTACCTCCTGAATGTGGTTTGACAGGTGGTGGTGGCGTAGACGATGTTGAACTGGCATTAATGCCTATGCTAAACGCTTGAGTCGTAGACGCTGTACCATTTGTGACCATAACACTAAATGTGGATGTTCCCGCTGTCGTTGAAGTTCCGGAAATAAGTCCTGTGCTTGTTCCAAGTGAAAGATTTAGTGGCAATGCTCCCGCTGAGAGCGACCAAGTGAATGGTCCTGTTGCGGTAGTCGAGGCAGTCAACAATTGACTGTATACAGAACCGACTTTGCCATTAGGAAGTGATGTTGGAGTAATTGTAATCGTAGAAATGACAGGAGGCGGTAGTGGAGTTGAACTTGCATTAATACCTATGCTAAACGATTGAGTCGTAGAAGCAGAACCATTCGTAACTTTAACACTAAAGGTCGAAGTTCCGGTTGTTGTCGGTGTCCCGGAGATAATTCCGGAAGTTGAACCGAGAATAAGATTTGTCGGTAATGCTCCTGATGTGACAGTCCAAGTGAATGGTCCAGTAGCTGTCGTTGAGGGAGTCAAAGTTTGAGTATAAGGGGTTCCGACGACTCCATTAGGAAGTGTTGGAGGAGTGATGGTTACTGCCGGTATTACTAGAGGAGGTGGTTGTGTACCGGTCAACCTCGATAGAGCTTGATCCATAGTCAACACATCGATCGAACCGCTTTGAGTTTGAAGATATGTAACGATATTTTGAAGCATAGTCGGCGTTACACCATACGTTTCGTTATTTTGATCGATGATATTTTGCGGATCAACATCGTGGAAAGTTATGACTAGCCATAATTTATTTGCGATAGCCGTATCAATCCAAGATTTGATCGTGGCAAATGTCGTCAATGCCGTTACGCTTTCGCTTTTTAACATCAACGGATCGCTGGCAGTCGTATTAAAACCAACATCCACCGTTCTGGCATTTGTATACCCCGCACTGCTAACCATTTGCTTTACCGTCGTATTGTAACTTCCGAATGGATATGCAAATCCATCAACCGGCGACAATCCGAAAGACAATAGTGCCGAGCGCGAGCCAGCGATTTCGTCATTTGAAGTAGCAACATCAAGAGTTGTTAAGTTTAAGTCCGGATGAGTTTTGGTATGTGAATCCATTTGGTTTCCTTCCGATTGCAGAGTTCGAAGTTGTGATTCAGTCATAAAACTTTGCGATTCCGTCAGAAATGGATTTGAAGCTGTAATCAATTCTCCCTGATCCGAAACTTGGGAAATACTTATCGGCGAGACGGTATTGCCCGATACAGTCGGCAATGTAAATGAAATATTGGCCGTCGCGTTATTACCTGCAGGAAGTGCTCCGACACCCATGGAAGTCACACTTGCGGCAGGACAATCTCCGGTAAAAGTGACAGAACAATATTTAACAAACAAATTACTCGTTGTAGAGGAAGTGTAGGTATCGGTGAAAATATACGATTGATAAGTCGGATCGGTATATACTGCCCCAAAATTATTTATATTGGTAATGTCACCCCAATTGACTGTTGAAGAAGAGATTGTGGTAGTCGTAGAAATTCCACTGCTGTCAAAGAAATTATTCGATACTCCGGCTGTTGCATCCAAGGTTGAGTTAGTAATGATGTAATAAGTTACCGGCATGTGTGCAGCGTTCAAGATCGGTCTGCCGTTATTAAACTGAGATGACCAGCCGTTGTCGAATGTTAGGGAAACCATAGCTTTGGCAAAAGATCCTTGACCTGTTGGTGTAAATGCAGTCAATGAATAATTAGTCGTATCCAAAGTGCCGTTGGTATTTTGAATAAGGTGAAGAATCGTCAACGAAACCGCATTGTCGGGAGCTTGAAACAATTCTTGCGGAGTATTAGCCCAAATGCCGTTCGTTGGTGAAAGTGTCGTGATGGCATCATACGCCAACGACCCATCGCTCATCGTCCACTGCGCTATGACATAGTTTTCAATATCGGATTTGTAAGAATCCGTAAAGGCATATAGAGACCCTCCGGTCACTGGCACACTTTGGAAAAACCATTCCGCGGCACCACTTTCATAATTTGAAAGAATAACTTCCACCGCTTTGTCACCCGGATTTGGTCCGGGTACCGGATAATTATACGTAGCGGTCGATGTTCCATAATGACCCTGTGACCAACTGTCGGGCGTTGTGCTCGAAACAGTCGCGTTCAACATTTGTGGATTTGGCACCAGATTGGTTTCAGGCGTACTTGTGGCTCCAAATACCAAGGTCGGACTAATATAAAATAAACCAAGAACCAGAACCATTGTTAATTTTGTGTAAATCGATACGTTGTACTTTGTTTTCATTTTTTTAATTAATTAAATTGCTAATAATTGTTTCTAATAAATTTTAAGTTTGGCATTTAGCCATATCGATCAGCTTTTGGAGTATAAATAGATTTTGTTTACTTGTACCGTTATAAGACTTGATACCATACGTCGAAGCTAGGTAACTTCTGGATTTAAACGAGTGGTCCCGTTTGTTTGAGATCAAAAAATTTACCAGTGAGTTGGAATAGTTGACAGTAGTTGCCGATGAATTTGCGCAATTATTCACTAAGGTGCTTGAAGCGGCAGATGTGACGGATTTTGGCGGCGATACGAAAGTGCTACTTAAGATGACTTTATCATCCTGAGCTAAAACTACTTTAGTGGAATCATGAAAATTATAATTTTGGACGTAACCGACAAACTGTTCAACTAAATTGATATTTGAATATTTATCATTCACTCCAGCGCGGACCAATCCGATAGCCGAAGTTAGAATAACCGCGAAAATAAGAACGATGATAGTCGAAATTCCGAAACGAAGAGTGCGTGTCGCCTTTTGTACGGTCAAAGCCCTGAAATTACTGGTGACATCAAAAATCTTGTGCCACAAAATAATTCCGATGTGAACTAAAACCGATAATCCGATAAATGGTGTAAATGGCATATTATTGTGCGATCATTTCTACACGCTCCGGTTTGAACCAGACTAAATTCTTTCTCTTCAAAATTACTTCCTTAACAAATTGTTCGAGGTAAATGTATGAATTTATAAACATTAAAACGAGATACGGAAATGGCGCCAAAACGAGAGTCCATCGTCTTTCGACTATTGCAGCCCAAACACCGAAAGCCAATGCGACTACGAAATATCCGACGATGAGCCATAATCCAAACCATAAATTTAGAATCGGTAAAACAAAAATCAACACGGAAAATATCAATCCTTCGGAATATATAAGCGACAATTCAAAAGCTCTGATTGGATGACTGAAAATTACATCCCAATGTTTCATCAAATTTTGCCATCCCCCGCCAAACCATCGACGCATTTGATTGATGTAATTTTTTAAATCAGCCGGGTCCTGAGTGTAAGAAATCGCATTTTTGTTATATATTATTTTGAAATATTTTTTGTGAAGTTTGTAAGTAAAATCAAGATCTTCCGTGATCGTGTCATGATCAAAAGTTATAAACTTTTTAAAAACGTCAACTCTAAAGGCGCTGGCCGCGCCGGGCATAACAAAAATGTATCGTAAATAACTTTGAGCGACTTTGTGAATATTTTGGCCGATGGCATAATCGAATGCTCGACAAAGAGTCAGCCAGTTATAAGGCAAACTTTTAACTCGACCGGCGACAGCCACGATCTTGGGGTCTTTAAAACTTTTTTCTACTTCTGCGGCAAAATTCTCATCTAACAATGTGTCACCGTCCGTCGTGACCATTACATCCCCCGTAATAAAGTGTAGACCGAATTCTTGAGCACTGCTCTTATTTCCTGTATTCTTAGGTGTTCTTCTGGCAGTTATCCGATCCGAATATTTTGCCAAGATCTCAGGAGTTCGATCTTTGGAAGAATCGTCGATAAATACGATCTCGTCAAATTTACGGGTTTGTCGAAGAGAGGACTTTATAGAGGCCTCCAAGGATTTTTCCTCGTTGTAACATGGTACCAGAAGCGATATTTTCATGAAAACTAAATCTTAGCGAGAACACAATCTCTAATAAAAACGTTGTTTTTTATTTAAATATTCGACTAATATTCCAAATAAATTCTTCAACATAATAAATACCCGACTTCTGAGCCGCAGAAGTCGGGTATTTATGACAGTCACCTGTCTCTTTTTATAATTTACTTAACTAGACTTTGGAAGGCTGTAAGCGACGCAGTATCCGTATTTACGAGCCAATTTTGGTCACTATTTGAGTTAAACCATACCCAGCCCACCACATTGGCGTAAGTCTTGATATGAGTACCCATTTCATTGATCCAGGCCGGTTTTTGAGCACCAGGCACGCTACCAACTGACATGATGTAGATCGGTTTGTTGAACGTGTTTAAAGTGGCAATTGCTGAGTCAAAGGTTCCGGCAAACGAGGTCCATGGGTTACCGAAGTTAAATCCGTCGACACCGACATAGTCAACGTATGAAGCACCTGGGTAGTAAGCGGCAAAACTATTGTCGCTAGAACTTGGTACAGAGACGTTGTTGTAAGTTAAGACGAATTTAACGTTGTTGGCACCGGCAGCGACGAATAGATCGTGAATATGTTTCCATGCAATCACGAACTTGGCAGCGGTGTTGCCATTAAGTCCGTAACCCCAAGCAGACTCATTCAAGTTGAATTCATCAAATGGAGCGAGTAAGACTGGGTAACCATATGCTTTGGCACCGGCAGCAAATGACTTAATGTAAGCATCTTGTGAACCGTTGTTAATGGTGTCAAAACCAAAACTTGGTTCCCAATAGATAACTAGGGTTTTACCTTGCTGACCGACAGTTGAAGAAAATTGACTTGGGAAACTTGCATCCCAGCCTTCGAAGTCGGCTTGAATGTTAGTCTTAGCTCCGACCATAGTTTCAAAAGACGAGAGAGCACCACTGGTGTCACCGACGTAGGCACCCCATTGTAGAGCGTTGGTGACCGGAACAGGGTTTGGAATTGGGAGTGGGGTCGGGTTAGGGACCGGAGTTGGAGTCGGTGTTGGTGTTGATGTTGGTGTGGGAGTAGGTGCAGGCGTAGTAATTGGAGTTGGAGTTACAGTGGTAGTGTTACCAACGTTCGCGAAATCCTTACCCGTTACAGCTGCACCATTAGTAATTACAATTGAGTTAAAATCGTTAGTAAATTGAGTTAGACTTGATTGATTTACTTCTTCGATACTATAAGTACCATCAGTTAAATTGTTGAATGAATATAATCCATTGGCATCCGAGACGTTGGTCTTTATAGGCGCCTTGTTAGTAGAACCTGACCATCCGGCTCCGCTATATAGATTTATTGTCCAACCTGAAAGTGTTAAATCACTTGAATCTTTTACACTGTTTCGATTTAGATCGTTATAAACCGTTCCACTTATCGAACCATGTCCAGAAGTTGTTGGAATAGGTGTCGGTGTTGGAACAGGAGTTGGAGTTGGTGTAGGTGTAGGTGTCGGCGTTGGAGTAGGAGTTGGTGTGGGTGTTGGGGTCGGAGTAGGAGTTGGTGTAGGTGTCGGAGTTGGAATTGAATGACCTGATCCCCAATTTGACCAAGTTCTATTGCTTCCATTCCTATTTGAGCCCCAATTTGCTGCTGATACCTGCTGAGCAGCGAGAAGTGGCGTGAATAATAAACTAAAAATTACAAGAAAAACAGCGCTCTTGCGGCGTATGCTATTTATAATACTCATTTAGATTATTGTTATATGATTAAGACCGTCCCCTATTAATTAAAAGACAGTCCGCCGCAGTATACCGTAGCAGAAACGTCATGCAACCGAGTTTTAGGGGTTGAAATTAGTCTAAAAATTCAGTGTAATGTTATCATCAACAATCAGGTCGTTTTCTGAGTAAATTTTAGTGCAATTGACACTTTCCATCAAAAGTCCTGTAACAGTGTTATTAATCTTTGTTTAATAATCCCCTAAATGACTCAAGAGAAGGTGTATCCGAATATATTACAAAACTGGCACCGTTGTCTTGATTATTTGAGTTAAACCAGACCCAGCCTACCACTTTAGAATAGGTCTTGATATGAGTACCCATTTCATTGATCCAGGCCGGTTTTTGAGTCCCAGGAACAGTACCAACCGACATGATGTAAATCGGCTTATTAAATGTGTTAAGAGTCGCAATTGCAGAATCAAAAGTTTGGGCAAACGAGGTCCATGGGTTACCAAAGTTAAATCCGTCGACGCCGACATAATCAACATATTTGGAACCCGGGTAATATGCCGAAAATTTGTTGTCAGGGGTATTTGGCACCGAAACATTGTTGTAAGTTAAGACGAATTTTACATTATTCGCCCCAACTTTTGCAAAAATATCATGAACACGTTTCCAAGCATTCAGAAACTTTGTAGGAGTATTTCCATTAATACCATAACCCCAAGCGCTTTCATTCAAATTGAATTCATCGAATGGAGCAAGCATTACCGGATATCCATATTCTTTGGCACCGACAGCAAATTGCTTGATGTAATTATTCTGGGAACCGTCATTGATCTTATCGTAACCAAAATTTGGTTCCCAATATACAACCAGAGTCTTACCTCGCTGACCGACAGTAGATGCAAAATAAGCAGGAAAAGGTGTATCCCAACCTTCAAAATCGGCTTGAATGTTGGCTTTCGCGCCAACCATACTTTCTAAACTGGCAAGATTGTTGTTCCCGTCACCAACATACGCCCCCCATTTAAGTATAGAGGTGTTTGGAGTTGAAGTTGGCGTAGGATATGGTGCCGAGACTGAAACCGGTTTAGGTTTCGATACGGGGGTCGTGCTCGAAACAGTATTTTGAATGGGAGTGGTAGTAGAAATCGTTGGCGATATTGGCGTGACACTTTTAAAAGTGAAATGCACATAGAGTGAGCGACCGAGCAACAACAAAACAGCGATTGATAGGCCAATGAAAAAATTTCTTTGAGAATTTTTCATGTGTTGATCACCACACCGCTAACTTTAGAAAAGTTTTAGAAAAGACTTTTTATAAAACCCCAAAGTTTTCCTAGTACCGAAGATGCACTACCTACGGCTGCAAGATTTTGATCGGAAGTGGCATTGTTAAGACCGATATCAAGGCTTGTTGATGACGCCGGTGAACTGCCGGGAACGATAAATCCCGGAGAAACCTGATTTTGAGAGGCTTTATAAGCGTCAATTATTGCTTGTTCAATCGGATCAATCATAAAAGCGGTATCGCAAGCGATCTGATTGATTTTCTTTTTGGTCATGATATAAACATTGCCTGAAGAACGAGTTGCTCCCCATGGACCCATTATTTCAGTCAGATATTTTGTCTGGAAAGCATTTACCGCAGCCAAAGTTTTCTGGTCGAAAATTCCGTTTACATCAACTTCGGCACTTTCGGTTTGTTTCAAGAAAGACTGAAGCTTCATGACTTCCGACGGATCATTATTAGCTCCCAAACGTAAATATGAATTAATTAGAGGGCAAGAAAGTGAAGGAGTCGATGTCGCCAACGCCAATGGTCTGAAGCCATAACTTCCGCTGCTTCGTCCACCGGTTGAAGGATCAATGACCGGGGTTGTAGTAGGAGTTGAAGTGCTTTCGACTATATAGACCGTTCGTGTGGTCGAGGCAAACAATCCGCCTGAATCTTGAACTAAATAGTAAATAGTTGAAGTCCCAAGTCTGAAAGTGCCAATCGATGAAGTATCGACTGTATTCATAACTATCACGTTGGTAAGATCGCCGTCTTCTGCATCCCAAGCAGTCACGCCAGGATCAACAAAAGGAGTGCCATAATAAATAGTCATCGGATTATCACCTTTTAGAGTGATGACCGGTGGAGTATTTTGAGGAACATTCTGGCAAAGCGTCTCTTCTGAAAGTTTATGTTTTACAATATAAGGTATATTCGGATAATCATATGTCCCAACTGAATCCACTAACGATGATGGTGCATCGCCATAAAAGGCATCGATCTGTGCGGCACATGAAGGCAATTTGACCGTTAACATTTGAGAAGATTGTGGCTGGATAGTGACCAAATGTGTCGTATCAAACAATTTCTGAGTGGAAAGATTTGTAAGATCAAACATTTTGTATGCTCCAAGACTAACCTGAGCGGAACAATGTGTTTTGTTTACAACTTTAACATAAGCCAAGGTTTTATCTTGATTGATTCCGATTCCGAACAATCCGACATTCCAAAGAGAATGAGCGTCGTGAAATTCCGAAACGGTCAGAGTACAAGGGGCAGGATCACCAATTGGATTTACGGTAATATTTACTGTTGCCGTATTGCTATCTAGTTTGGAATCATTGGCTTTGTAGGTGAATGAATCCGAACCGTTCCAGCCTAAAGTTGGAGTATATGTCACTTCGTGGGTCGAAGGATCGATAGACGAAAGAGTACCATGACCTGGGCCGTCAACAATAGAATACGTAAGAATATCAGTAACATCTGCATCTAACGCAATAAGAGTCGTGGTAGTTGCCGTATTTTCATTGGTGACAAGATCGATGTCCGAAGCAGTCGGTGCAGAGTTTTCGGGTGGCAAAGGCAAGGAAGGAATAACTAAATTAAGCGTTAATGTAGCTTCTCCATCATTGCCGTTAAAATTTGCGTGATAAACTTTTACGCAAATAGGATAGGTTCCTGCGTCCGGAAAAGTGTGCAGAACGCTCCACGTAGCGTCAGTAAAAGTCCCATTATTGTTACCACTACCTGTTCCCCCAACAAATGTTATCAAAGTAAATGGGAATTCCGTAGCACTCGAAGCATCACATGCACCAGTCCAATCAATGGCGATATGTTGAGCATCACTTTTACCGGTATATGGAATAGCGCTAGCTACACCGTAAACATTGGCAGTTAGACCGATAACTTCATAATTTCCTTTTATAGAATAACCTGATTCTATGATTTCCGGTTTAGACGTAACAGCATTATCATTAGATACGTCGGCCTCGTCGGCTTGCGAATATTTTATACCGACAAAACACAACACGAACATGACAGCGACAATAACCGCAAATTTTTTGTTAAATTTTCTCATTTTATATACTTTTAATTACGTTGTAAATAAATTAAAGCACACAGATAAAAACAATCTGTTTTGACACTACCACGTAAAGCAAAATTTTACAATAGGCGGTAAAAGTGATCAATTTTGAGGTAAAATCCTTACAAATTCAGCATCAATCAACGGATTTTCTCCCTGTCCACGATCTATCAATTTGCCTGTAACCGTTATTTCACTTCCAAATTGGATGTTTGAAATATTTAAATATTTTCCACTTGTATCGATAAATTTAGTTGTTTTATCTGTCTGTACGACCCATTCGAAATTAGTATTTCCCCACCCGACGACCATATTAATTTTATTGTCATTTACCGCAACAACCCTAGCACTGCTGACCAAGATTGCGCCATTGTTGGCAATATTGATAGCCGGCATAAAATTTTGTGTTTGCGGATTTGCGGATGCGCTGGCAATTCTGTTTGTCGCAAATCTTTTACCAAACGGCTGGATACTTCCGACAAACAATGTGATAGCGAAGCATAAAAAGATCAAACTAATGATCATTGATATACGCAAAAACCTCTGAGAATTAATATTCTGAGGAACTTCATAACCTAACCTACTGAGCAAAGCCTGCATACCAATAGACCGTGTCTAACGCTTCAACATTACATAATATCGATTGTAATAAATTATTTCCAAACACGGCACAATATAGTACAAGCTAATAATAAAAAACATGTTAACAACAATCGCGGTTATTTTAATCATTCTTTGGGTTCTTGGTTTAATCACCTCTTACACGCTCGGAGGATTTATTCATATCCTTCTCGTTGTGGCAATCATCATGCTACTCGTTCGTTTAATTAGAGGTGAACGAGTTCTATAAATAATTTTCTGACATTAGTTCTCCAAGTTTATCGAAGCTTTGGCTCCAACCTAGTTCCATGCTTAACAGTTCTTGCGCGACTTTAGGTGTGGCTTTAAGCACTTCAATATGAAGTGTCATTTTGGTGCCGCCATCTTGTTCTCTGAATGATATGGTCTCGCGATTAATTAAGTTCGGATCTCCATTTATATCTTCCACAGTACTAGAAGTAAAGACGATTTGTTCCGGCGTTTCAATCTCTTCAAAAACTCCTTTTATCGGATATCGTTTGCCGTCAAGATCCTCCATTTCTAAATATATTTCTCCATCAGGCTGTGCATCCAGGCGACAGATTGGTGTAGAAAAATTTTTTGGACCGAACCATTGCATCATGAGCTCTGGAGTAATCCATGCTTTGAAAACCTCATCTCTCGGAGCTTCGATTAATTTGGTAATGTTAAGTTCTTTTATTTCTTTTTTTGTTTTGTTGTTTTTCATGATTGACACTCTGACTTGTTTCAGCCGTCAACAAACACCGCATATTACAAACCAAAATACTGTCAAATTTATTTAATTTTATTTATACACAATTTTTATTTTAAAAATATCGATATAAATGCTTTGTTTTAAGGAAATTTCAACAAATATTTTATCCATACACTTTTTATAAACAACTTGTCCAGAATGATAAGGTACATTTAAAGCACCTGCCCGTATACTTAACACAGGCAACAGTATTGCATGTCTGGGTCACTTTTGAAAAATAATAGGAGCTCAACTTAATTTATTCCTTGGAATAAAAATAGAGCACCACTTTAACTATTTTAGTAACCCCACAATGATATATCTGTTCCAAACAGAAACCCTGCAAAGGGTTTTTGTTTTGACTAAAAAAATATTGCAATAAAAAACCGGAGCAAATCGCATCACTGCGATCTGCGCCGGCGATGGGCGGAACTTGCCGATCGATTCAACAAATGTTCGGCAGTTCAAAACCCAAGATTGCTACACGATGAAACCGGAAGCGGACCCGAAGCAACCTAGCGGATCGTCTTTATACCTATGACTGAGACAAAGCTGATCGCCAAACTTAAGAAAGCAGAGAACTTCAGACCACGGCCCGGACCCATCCGGATAATCATATTCGCAGCCGGGACAATCAACTCGCAGATCATCCTCGTTTTTGAATCGTTCCGGATGCGTAAGAAGCATAACCGCAGCTAAGTATGGATCGAGTGGGAACTCTCTGAAAGGCATCACCCGGTTCGCTTCTGACGCACTGTGACCTGCATGATATTGACCAAACTGCGCCGGCACCACGAGAATATGGCTGTCTCCCGACCGCCGAGCAAGCATTTCATGATAATCCACTGCCCGCCTAGTAAGGCGAAGATGATTGAGCCCCATAGAATAGGGACAATTATTGACAAATGAGCGCTGGCGACCGATTGCGTCGAGCACCCTACTGAAGGCTTTTTCATAAGTTCCACCGACGGCCTGCCACTTCGGAACGAAGAAAGGGCCTTCGATGGGGTAAAAAAAACGGTCTTTCGTGATTGAGGCCAAATCACCTTGAAAAGACAAACCGAGATGTTGACGCAGAAGCGAAAGCTGTTCCTCCATTGGTTTGACTGCGTATCCAAGCGGATACCCGAACGAAGTCTCCAACTCTATATCACCTATCGACACCGCTACTGACATGATCTCCCCCAGTTCAAATTTTATGTGCCAGATTTCGATCTGACAATTTTGTTTCTTTGTACTTTCTTTCTAACTTAGATAGCCGTAGCAGAATGCATTTTATTTCTCTTGCATCAACTTTTTTGCTTGGAAATAAAGATAGATAAGTAAAATACTTGCCGCCAACATAAGCGTTATTCCTCCAAAATCATCGCCAGTATCTTTCTTATCCTTAAACTCTATAGTTTAAGATTCTTCATAATACTGGTTAGATTAATTATTTCACCACGGTATTTAGACGAATCTACTGAGGTTGATTTACATTGCGATACACAGTGGTTGTGTCAAGTGAACTACCCGATCGGATTTTGGAAACGGTTTGTGGAGGAGTGTGAAACTTTAAGAAATATTTTGACTAATTAATCTTCAGGAAATATCGTCAGTATAGTAATTTAATTATATAAAGAAAATCCCCGGCACGTGATGTATCCGGGGGTTGATTCTTCATACGATCAGATCGTGGTTTTTTGTGAGTTGAAGATCAAAGACTCACAGGCCACAGAGATTTTGGAAACCAGACAATAATGTCCTGATCTCTCAAACCATTCAACGATGTTCTCCAAATCGTGGTGGTTCTGAGAAATTTTGCTAGATTGGACCTAACGTTTAAAAAGATTGCTACTGCATACAATCAAGCAACTCTGCAGTAGGCATGGATTCGCAAACGCAATCCTCGCCAAACCTCGTTCATTCGATGATCAATCCATCGCAACTTCCGAATGAAACATATGAGGGGCGATTTGTCAGACTACAAACCTCAAGGAACAATAGTGCTGGCAGTTCCGCTGACCTGAGGAACCCGCACTCTCTTCTGAATAATACCCGGAAGCCAAACGCTTCCTGCTGGTCTTACCCTTACTTGCTGATATAAGCATAGCATATCCACAGAAATTGTCAAGCAATTTTTTTAAAAATATCAAAATATAGCTTAAATTAGCCGTTTATTTTGCTTTGCAGATATTTCGAAATTACCAGAATTACGGAATAAGCTTCTTTACGAAATCAGGGTGATAAAAGAATTTGTTCTTTCCGTCCTTGTCTTTGTAAATCTTAATCATTTTATCTCCTGAAGGTTTTAGAGCCACTACATTTTTATAAATTTCTTCAAGTGAAATTCCCTTCCTATCCGCAATCGCCTGAGCAGTCAACCAACCTTCAGGTGCAACGGATCTCTCCCATAAAGTTTTTTTATTGAGTATCGACTCAAAAACTCTTTCTACAGCACTTAGATCAACGAAATTTTCATATTTTTTGTCCGCACTCGGACGATGTCGTCCTAACAGATTATCATTTGAATTAGCGGAAGCATATTTGTTATAGGCATCTTCCAGATCTTTTGCCGACTGACCTGTTGCAATCCTAATATCACTAAGATCCAACCAATCTTTAGGTGCCACTTCCAACTCCTTTTCCTTTTGCAATCTAATTGCTTCGTTTTGTTTGAGAACTTCTGCTCGTTTATAAAATTCCGCCACAAATGCCGGCGAATAATGTGGAATAGGTCCATGTTTCTTTCCACGAAGTTGTTTAATTTCATCAGGCATTTCTTCTTTTAGGTCATCTAATAAATCTGAAAGAGCTGTGTTATGACCCATCTTTTTTAAAGCACTTTCAGTTACCCAATCCTCTGGTGCAATTTCAGAACTGGACAAGTCACGGAGTGTTTCAAAGAATTTTTTGCTAAGATAAACTTGACCTCTGCGATTAACAACTCCATCGGGTACCAACTCCTTTGCTTTTTCAAACAATCGTTTAAAAGTCGGTGTCCACGTCAATTGAAGTTCGTGCTTCATTGCTCCTAAAGTAAGATAATCTTTGGGTAGACCTTTAAATCCACTACCTAATTCATCAAGAATCCCATTCTGAAGTTCTGGACTTATATATTGACCCAAATAACCATCAACGCTTTTAAATCTTCCAAAACTATCTGGTTTATCAAGTTTGTTTTCTGCTACCATTCTTCTCACTTCTGCTTTCGGCAAAATAAAAGTGTCTGCGGTTTTATCAATAAAATCATTTAATTTGATCCAATTTTCGGGAGGTAATTTGGCAGCTTGAGACTCCATTTCTCTAACCATGCGCATAACTTCCTCGGAATCAACAACTATTTCTAGACCTTCAACTTTTATATTGGCTACATCCGCTTTTTCCGTATTTCTGTCAGGAATATCTTTTCCATCTTGGGTCTTTGCATATACAACCGATGCGCCAGCAATTTCCGCAAACGTAATAGGATGAAAATCTTTGTTTTGATTTTCATCAAGAAAATCAATTACGTAGGCGTGCTTTTTTGGGTCTTCTTCCTTATTCAATCTCAAAACTCTACCACCACGCTGTTCAGCAACAACCGGTGACAAAGTCGGTCGCAAATTCAAACAGAGACCAACTCTTTTCTCGTCAAAACCCTCAATCAAAATATCGGCGTTAGTAATAACCTTGATTTCACCACGTGAAAACTTTTCAAAAATATCGCTTTTTTCTTTTTCTGATAAATCCTGATCACCACTCATCATTATAGCTGGTATACCCGCATCGTTAAATTCTTTAGCAACATCTGCGGCATGCTGAACTCCACAACAATATGCGAGCGCGAGCTGACCATTAAACATTTTTTTATAAATATCCACTGCCGCTTTATTTCGGCTCGCAATGTTGACAGCCTTTTCAAGGTCAGCCTGACTATATTCACCAACAGTATTCACCTCAACACTGCTAATATCTACTTTTGTCTTGGCTACAATCACAGAAAATGGACTAATCATGCCGTCTTCTACAGCTTCAACTACTGTCACGCTGTGAATCTCAGTTTCTAACATATTGGATACACTCCTATTCTCAGAATATTTAGGTGTGGCAGTAAAGCCAAGCTTTATTGCATCATTAAACAATTCAATTGTTTCGAGACTTTTATCACCCAAAGCTTTATGTGCTTCATCCAGTATTAGAAGTTTATAATCTTCTGGCTTCATGTTGCCGCTTTCGATTTGTCTAACAAGTGATTGATAAGTGGTGGTAGTCTGTTGTTTATCAAACACTTTTTCATCTTGATAAACCGCTCCAGCTTTCTTACCAGTAAATTGCTCAGTTCGTTCATTAGTCTGGGTAACCAAATTTTTCTTTGGTACAACGACTAGTGTTTTCATATCCAGCACATCTGCAAGCAACGTGAATATCACCGTTTTACCGGAACCAGTTGGTAATTTTATGTATCCCTCTTTTCCACCTTTTTCCAAAAAATCTCTAATATCTTCAAAAACATCGAATTGCTTATCTCTCAAAACTCTCTCTCCACTGTTGCTTTTATGTCGTTCGATATACTTATCAAGATTATTTAAGGCTCTTAAAGTTTCAACCATATCTTCCTTTTCTTCTTCGGTTATTTCTCCACCACGTTGTGCCCTTAAAACTTTCAGATACATCTCATAGCGGACAGGGTATCTCGCCTTAAGTTCCTCAAGAGACATGGCTAATGATTCATCTTTACGAGAAGGTAGAGATATTTCTTGATCAGCATATTCAGACACAGCATCCACCTGTGCACTTAGATTTTCAACACTTTTATCCATTTTCTCCATGTTTTTAAGTATATCAAAAACAAAACTGTTTTTATAGCTTATTTAAAAGGCATTTTTTATTTGTGGACTACCCGATCGGATTTTGGAAACAATTTGTGGGTGATATTGTTAAATTGAAAAAAATTTTTAAAAAGAAAAACCCTGGGGTGATTGATACCCCGGGGTTGGTTGTTCAGAAATGATGACTTGCCTACGGCTTCCTATGTTTCAAGTAATCGCAGACCATTGCCGTCCTAGCAGTTTCGTCGGCCCGACGACCAAAGATTTTGTAAGTCATCTCGCCGACAAGAAAGCGTGTTGTGCCATGAGCAGAATAAGACTCGACCAGACGTTTCTTCTTGGGAAGACTTAAGGCGAAAGAACTGAGCGCTTTCTCCAAATACTCCCAACGCGTCTCATCATCATCGCTCCGCAAGTAATCTCCGATGACATTCGATAGCATACCGCCGTGGTTGAAGCTGTGGGGCTGACTCTTGTGGAAATCAGCCTTTTCTGCAGCAAGAAGAGCAAGTCTCCACAAATTGGTTTCCAGAAACTCGCTGGAATCTTTCAGTTCCCTCAGAGTAACCGTCGCCTTAAAGAGACCAACCACACAACCCTGAAAAAACTCAATTGGTTCGGATTCACTAGAGGTAGTGATAGCTACCTCGAGCTCCCTTCCAAAGTGAGCACGATCAGTCTCGTCATTCGGAAACAGAATGAAAACAGAGGCTATCACTGCACCGATCTGGAGTGGACTAAAACGTTCGAACCCATTACCCTCCAAATCTTCGAGAACTGCCTTGAAGAGATCTGCGCACGAACGACCTTCGACCATCATGTGGAAAATTTTCCTCAGTCGATCTGGCTCGCGACCGTGACTCCATTCCTTGCCCCACTCAAACATAAGGCCATACACATAATTTACACGGAGCATACACACATCCTTTCAGATGCGTTCCCCTTTCAGGGAACATTTGAAATGAACTTGCTTACCTTTCAGGATAGCAATCAGGGTAACATACCCTAACAACATTAAATTACTATATTATTTAAAAAAAGTCAATAGTGGACCGGAGAGGACTCGAACCCCCTACCCCCTCAGTGCAAATGAGGTGCTCTACCAGGTGAGCTACCGGCCCAAAATATACTTCAAAAACGCGTACAAATGAGTATCGCACATTTTTAGAAATGTTGCAACGACCGAAAAAGTGTTCAATAATAAGGACTACAATATATAAGGACGATTAGCTCAGTTGGTTAGAGCATACGATTCACATTCGTAAGGCCACTGGTTCGAATCCAGTATCGTCCACACTTTAAGCCAACTCGTTTATCTTTACTCCTCCCTCGTCGATCGTCACATAGGAAAATGGTCTCTGAATCCATGAACCGGTATTAAAATAATTGATCTGTTTTTTGTCGGCGAGATCGACTTTGCAACTTAGAGGCATATGTGTGTGACCACAAAAAATATAATTGATATTGTTTTTGACTGCATAATCGATAGCTCCATCGGCGATCTTGCGCGAAAGTCGGCGAACTTTGGTATGAGCTTTGGCAAAAAAGAGTGCAGTCTTTTTATGACGAATATAACTGGCAAAGATAGAGTGGAGGTTACCCGTAAACTTTTTTATCACCGGATTTTTTATGGCCATATGATCGAACTGGTGACCGTGAATGGCACAATAATTATTTCCTCGATATTGCCAATAATATGACTCAACGAATTTTATATCCTTGATCTTTTTTATATTTTTGATCGCGGCCAAATCGTGATTGCCAATGACCCACACAATCTCTTTGCCGCTTTTGCCAAGACTTTGCAGATACAATAAAAATTGCCAATCAATCTTTTTGAATCGGCGAATATGCGATCCGTCAAAAATATCTCCAAGCAAAATAATGCGCTCAAAAGATGTATTTCTGATAAGCGACATCAATTCCTCTACCGAAGATAGGGTCGAACCTAAATGAATATCGGATATTACTAACGTTTGAGTTGAATTGGCCACAAATTTTTAATTATTTGCCGGAAAGAGCCAATTCAACCAAATGTTCTAAAAATTGCGGAAATGAGCTGCCGACTGCGACCAGCGATTTTGGCAAAAGCGATTGAGGAGTCAATCCTGGCAAAGAATTTATTTCTAAAATATAGATGCCGTTCGGTGAAACAATAAAATCAGAGCGAGAATAATGACGCAGTCCAAGCACCTGGTGCGCGGCAATGGCCATATTCTGAATAGCCTCCGTGATTTTATGGTCAAAATTGGCCGGACAAGTTTCTTTGGCACCTTTGGTTTCACTATATTTAGATTCGAAATCAAAAAAAGATTGATCCTCTTGCGGAGTTATCTCAACAGGCAACAAACTGTAAACATCCTGATTGCGAAATTTTTCGATCACGCCACATGTCGCTTCCCTGCCCTTAATGAACTCTTCGATCAATATTTTTTTGCTGATCTTGGAAGCTTTACGGAGGCCGTATAGGAGGCTATCGAAATCTTTTGCAATACTGACACCGACCGACGAGCCGGCGGCATTAGGCTTTATCACAACCGGCAAAGAAAAATTTTTCATGATCTCTTCCGCGTCAGCAATGAGATCATCCCCTACTTCCACATACAAAAATTCCGGAGTTAAGATACCGGCTCCGATAAAAGCTTTCTTGGCCAGCATTTTATTCATTCCTAGAGCCGAGGCTAAAGCTCTCGACCCGGTATATTTCACTTTAAGTCCATCCAAAATTTGTTGCACCTTTCCGTCTTCACCAAACTCTCCATGCATGGCATTTATAACCACATCAACGTCATGAAGCGCTTTTTGCGGTGTCTTTGGCACACCTTCACGATGCCACACACCCTGTTTATCAATTAAAATATCTAAAGCCTTATATTTTTCTGGCAAGTGTTCAAGAACGGCCGCGCCAGTAATGAGCGACACATCGTATTCACTCGATGGTCCGCCACGCAACACCGCCACTCTATTTTTATGCGACATAGAAATATTATACTACAAGAGCAACACGATTTCATTATAAAAAAATCGGGGATCGAGCTGTTTAGCTCGACCCCCTTTGTGTACTGTTTCCTTAACCCTTGATCAGTCGATCACGCAGCCATCTTGGCGGCAAAGATTCGACTCTGCGGCGCACGTCTCAATGTAGAACCGATCTTCATGATTGGCGCGCGTTTTCCTTCCTTCAGCTCAACGATATTGGAGGTAACGGCGTACGTTCTCACGAGACGCGACCCCCTGCCGATTCGCGGGACATAGAAATTCTTCCCCTCCGTTTTGCCGGGAGTGGTGCATGAAGTGATTTTGTCCTGCTTCGACCACAACTCCATATGAAGCTGGTGACAGCGAGGACACTCAAACTCCACCAGAGCATGTTGCTTGGTGGCGCAAACGTTTGCACTTCGCTTCGGCTTACGCACTTGGCGCATGTCGTCTCCTCAATAAAAAAGACCAGTGACTAGAACCCGAGTTATAGGGTACTTTGGATTAGTTAACATGTCAAACAGACATATCCACAGCCCTAGTTAAACATATTCGAGCGAAGTTTTTTATGATATGCGATAACAAAACGATGAGCTTCATTGTTGGCAAGCAAAATTTCTTTTTGAAAGACATCGATGATTTCGGATTTGCCAATGAGCGCGTTCGGTTTATGATGTTCGTTTTTTACTACGGCGACCACTACAGGTAATTTTTCGATGGTTTTTTCAGCGATTATTTCTTTTAAGATCTGCTCTGCCGCTTTTTTTTGAACATCATTTCCATCAACGACGATCACATCGGGAGTCTGCCATTCAGTATGCGAAAATCGTCTATTCAACACTTCCCGCAAAGCGCCAACATCATTGGAACGTTCGACTGTTCTAATTTTAAATTTGCGATATTCAGCTTTATTAAATTCCCCATTTTCCAAAACGATCATCGCGCCGGTCATATTTTTACCGCTCATATGTGCAATATCGTATGCCTCAATTCTAAAAATTTTTTCGTTCGATTTTTTGTTGTCCAAAATTTCTCCACCGCTATAATTTACATCTTTAAAATCTTCTTTTACCAACGAGACGTCCTGAATATGACTTAAGGCAAAAAGAGTACGTTTAATTTCCCCGGCTTTTTCAAATTCCCGTTTTTTGGCGTACAGCGCCATTTCTTTTTCCAAAGTTTTGATCAAGGCCGTTTTTCGACCTTCAAAAAACAATCTAATGTGATTTATAATGCGCGCATATTCTTTTTCCGAAACTTCGCCGGTGCAAACACCGGGACACAATCCGATCTGTCGATTGAAACATGGACGCGATTGTCCAGGAGTACATCGTGCATCGCGAAACGGAAAGATCTTGCGGACAATTCTCAAAGCTTCCTTAAGTTGACTACCCTGCGGATATGGACCAAAATCGTATTTGATAAACTGTTGATGGATCTCTTTGCCAATATTTTTTCCACGCACAAGTAGCACTTGCGGAAACTTTTCGCGCGTAATTATTACGTGATTGAAACTTTTATCATCCTTTTCGCGCGAGTTGGCGTGCGGTTGATATTTTTTGATTAGATTATTTTCCAAGATCAAAGCCTCAAGTACGGAATCTGTCACTCGAAAATCAATGGCGACGGCTTGTTCAACCATTTGATTTACCAACGCGCCGCGCGTCATGACGAGGTCGTTGCTGAAATAACTTTTCAAACGATCACGTAGTGATGTTGCTTTACCAATATACAAAATTTCTTTTTTTGGACCTAGGAAAAAATATACCCCCGGCATATCAGGTATTTTGGTGACTATTTTTTTGAATTCTCGATCGGTCATATTATTCGTATCTATTTTCCGATTTTTCAATTTTTTTCACTATTCTGTATCGTTCTCTTTTGCACTTCGTCTAGCGCTTTTCTTCAAAACTTTTTTCAAATATTGTCCGGTAAAACTTTTTGAATTGTTGGCGATGTCTTCAGGAGTTCCTTTAGCTACAATTATACCACCACGTTCCCCTCCTTCCGGTCCAATATCGATCACGTAATCCGCAGATTTAATCAAATCCATATTGTGCTCGATAACCATAACTGTATTACCTTTATCCACCAATCTCTGAAGAATTTCGATTAATTTTTTAACGTCATCATAATGCAAACCAATCGTCGGCTCATCCAGCAAATAAATCGTTTTCTGAACATGAGGACGGTATAATTCGGAAGAAATTTTAACACGCTGAGCTTCACCGCCAGAAAGAGTTGTAGCCGACTGACCAAGTTGCAAATAACCAAGACCAACCTCGCTCAAAACTTCGAGGCGATCAGCGATAGCCGGAATATCTTTAAAAAATTCCAAAGCCTCTTCAACGGTCATACAAAGTACGTCGTAAATATTTTTCTTTTTGTATTTCACTTCCAAGGTTTCTTTGGTAAATCGCTTACCTTCGCAAATATCGCAAGTCACATACACGGTCGGCAAAAAGTGCATTTCCACTTCGATCATGCCGTTACCCTGACAAGCTTCGCATCGTCCGCCTTTGACGTTAAAAGAAAAACGATTAGCTTGCCAACCACGCGCCCGCGCTTCACCTGTCCAAGCAAAAAGATCTCGCACAAATGTCCAAGCGCCGGTATATGTAGCTGGATTAGAACGTGGAGTACGACCAATGGCAGACTGATCAATCAAGACAGTACGGCTAACATATTCGGTGCCGGTAATTTTTTCGCAATTGAAAGTTTCAGCCGTGCGATATTTATGTTCCAAACGCGCCTGCAAGTTTTTGTACAAAATTTCGTACATAAAAGTAGACTTGCCCGAACCGGAAACACCGGTGACCATAATCAGTTTACCGAGCGGAATATCAATATTTAAATTTTTGATGTTAAAAGCGTTGCCGTTAACAATTTTAATTTTGCCCTTATCGGTATCGCGACGTTTGGCTGGCATTTCCACATTTTCCTCGCCACGCAAATATGCGAGAGTCAGTGAGCCAGATTTATTTTTTGGCGCAGTTAGTAATTCATTGAGATATCCAGACACCACAACCTCACCGCCATGCACGCCAGCTTTTGGACCGATGTCAACAATGTAATCGGAAGCATAAATTGTATCTTCGTCGTGCTCCACCACGATGATGGTGTTGCCCATATCGCGCAAATGCAAAAGTGTTTCAATTAGGCGATCGTTATCGCGTTGATGCAATCCAATAGTCGGTTCATCAAGCACATACAAAGCACCAACGAGACCGGAGCCGAGTTGGCTGGCCAAACGAATACGTTGAGCTTCACCGCCGGAAAGTGTGTTAGCTCGACGGTCGAGAGTCAGATATTCAATACCGACGTTTTTCATGAACTGCAAACGATTTTGAATTTCTCGCGCCGGCACTTTGGAAACCGTTTTATCTTTGGCTGTAAATTTTATTTTTTCAAAAAAGTCTTGGGCTTTTTCAACAGACATTCTGGTCAATTCCAAAATGTTTACACCTTGGAAATTTTTGTCTTTGTCGGTTTCGCCAAGAGGCGCATCCGGATCAGTGCCAAGATATATATGTAACGCTTCATCACGAAGTCGAGCGCCATTACATTTTGGACACGGTTCCTCACCGCCAAAATATTTTGTGCCAAGACCGTTACATTCCGTACAGGCGCCATATGGTGAGTTGAAAGAAAATAGACGTGGCTCAATTTCCGGATATGAAAATCCATCGTAAGGGCACATAAATTTTATGGACATCACCTTTTCGCCAGATGGCGTATAAATTTTCAGCAATCCACCAGATTGTTCAATAGCCTTTTCTACGGCTTCACTGAGCCTCTCCTCAGCCGCCTTTTTATCATCTCGAAATTCGCTCAGATATATCTCATCAACCAACACATCGATACTGTGTTGTTTATTGCGGTCAAGCACAATTTGTTCGCGGAGTTTTTTGACTTCGCCGTCTACTCGCACAGTTGTATAACCTTTACCAAGCAAATCGTAAAGCAATTGATAGTACTCGCCTTTTCGTCCAACCACGACTGGAGAAAAAATACTGATTTTTATTTTGTCGTATTTTACACCCATCACTTGTTCGCTCTTGCTGGTCGCGCCAGTACTACGAACCGTTTCCAAAATTGTATTTAAAATTTCTTCGTTAGAAAGTTTTTTGATTTCTCGGCCGCATTCGAGGCAGTGCGGTCGACCGATGCGGGCGTACAAAATGCGCAAATAATCGTAAATTTCAGTGATCGTCGCGACGGTCGACCGCGGATTATTGGATCGAGACTTTTGATCAATAGAAATAGCCGGTGACAATCCAGTAATCTCATCCACATCCGGCTTTTGCATCTGTCGCAAAAATTGTCGCGCATAAGCCGAAAGAGATTCAACGTATCGGCGTTGACCTTCGGCAAAAATCGTATCAAAAGCCAATGATGACTTGCCTGAACCGGAAATACCAGTAAAAACAATCATTTTGTTACGCGGCATCTCAACCGTAATGTTTTTAAGGTTGTGGGTTCGCGCCCCTTTGACGGTTATTTTATCTGTTACTTTGATTTCTCGGTCTTTGTTCATATCAATATATAATGCAAATTGCCCTCCGATTACTCGTAGGGGTTATCTATCAACAAACCTATTATACCACAGATATTAAAAAAACGCTTGCAGATCGCGGATGAGGACGATCTGCAAGCGCCTATGGGTCAGTGGAAGGGGAAACTCCCAAACCACGGACAATGGACTATTTTGGATCTTAGTGTCAATCTGAATCATCAGAGATAGAGCGTATAACTGAATATGATGACACAGAAGCAAACACTTTAGACCCGAGAAATCAGCGGTCACGCCGCTGCAGAGCTTACCGACTGGCTTCCGCCCGACTGATCAGGCGGAGGCATCGGTGGTACCGACGCATCTTCACCTGCCGGCTCCGCGGCTTGACGCTGTTCGCGTTGAATAGTCAGAAAAACCTCTTTGCGGTGCACCGGAATGTCTTTCGGTGCATTGGTTCCAAGGCGCACCTTGTCACCACGAATATCAACAACAACCACCTCGATGATTCTGCCATCACCAAGATCGATGATAATCGATTCGCCACGCTGACGTGAAAGCACTAGCATATAATCACCGTTTTCCTTTCTGCTAGTTGCCCGATTCTACACATGGAAAGATCCATCTTTTCCATTTATTAGCATAACCGACTTAATGACGTCCGTCAAGATGTAAAATATTTAAAAATATTGTGTAATTATTTACGAGAATTTCTTTTGGGTTTTGGGTTTTCAGCTTTGAGAATTTCCTCTATTTCGTCCCTAATAATAGCCGCCGTTTCAAAATCAAGGATTTTAACCGCTTCACCCATCTGTTTCTCTTTTTCTTTGATCAAATCATCAACATTGTCATAAATCTTACGATCAACTGCCAACAACTGTTTAACTGTTCTTTGGTGTTCAGATTGAAGCTGATCAGTAATGTCGTGAATTTTTTTGATAATAGTTTTTGGTGTAATACCATGTTTGGTATTGTAAGCCACCTGAATCGCCCGCCGACGATTAGTTTCACCTATTGCCCTCTCCATCGAACCAGTAATCGTATCCGCATAAAGAATCACACGACCCTCGACGTTACGAGCCGCGCGTCCAATAGTCTGAATGAGTGCCGTTTCCGAACGCAAAAATCCTTCTTTGTCAGCATCAAGGATTCCAATGAGTGCCACTTCCGGCAAATCCAAACCTTCGCGAAGCAAGTTGACTCCGACAATACAATCAAACTTCCCTTTTCGGAAATCAGTCAGAATTTGAATACGCTCAATCGTACCGATATCGCTATGCAAGTATTCGGCTTTAATTTTTTTCTCTTTTAAGTATTCACTCAAGTCCTCCGCCATCTTTTTGGTCAAAGTTGTGGCAATCGAACGAAAGCCTTGCTTAATAACTTTTTCGGTTTCGGCAATAAAATCAAAAATCTGGCCTTTGTAGGCGGAAGTACCTTGACCAACGCCTATGTCGTCATCTTTTTCACTGGCGCCTTTATCGCTCAAAATCGGTCGAATAGAAACATCTGGATCAATAAGACCGGTCGGACGAATAATTTGCTCAACTGTTTGGCCGCCCATGGCCGGCACACTCAAAGCCACTTCGTATTTTCCAGGAGTAGCCGAAGTGTAAATCGTTTGTCCAATTAATTTTTCAAATTCATCAAATTTTAGTGGGCGATTGTCTCGGGCACTTGGTAATCTAAAACCAAACTCCACCAAACTATTTTTACGAGAAGCATCACCGGCATGCATAGCACCAAGTTGCGGCACCGTCACATGGGATTCATCAATAATTGTGAGAAAATCAGGCGAACCGTCCGCCTTGTGTGGAAAATATGAGAGTAATGTGTCCGGCGGTTCGCCTGGCAACTTGCCGGAAAAATGTCTCGAATAATTTTCAATGCCATTGCAATACCCAATTTCCTTGATAAGGGCGAGATCGTAATTGGTACGACGCTTGAGACGTTCCGCTTCCAAATTTTTGCCGGCAGCCGTCAACTCTTTAAGACGCTCTGCGAGTTCATCTTTAATACTTTGAAAAGCGCGTTTTGCTTGCGCGTCATCAGTAATAAAATGTTTTGCCGGAAAAAGAAAATAAATATCCACTTCCTCTAAAATCATGCGCGAAATCGGATCAATTTTAGTGATACTTTCAATAACGTTGCCAGAAAACTCAATTCGATATATAACATTTTCACTCACCGGAATAATCTCCACATTATTACCCAACGCGCGGAAACTACCAGATTTCAAATCAGCAATTGTTCTTTCATAGTGAATTGCGATAAGAGAACGAATGAAATCAGCACGAGAAACTTGCTGACCTTTTTGAATTTTTAAATTTACTTTTTCATATTCAACCGGACTACCCAAACCATAGATACAAGAAACGGTTGCCACAATGATCACGTCTTTGCGTGTGAGAAGCGCCTGTGTCGAAGCGTGTCGCAAACGTTCGATCTCCTCATTTATCTGCGCTTCCTTCTCAATATATGTATCTGTGACCGACAAATAGGCTTCCGGCTGATAGTAGTCATAATACGAAACAAAATAATGCACGGCATTTTTTGGAAAAAATTCACGGTACTCCTGTGCCAGTTGCGCCGCCAAAGTCTTGTTGTGAGCAATAACCAAAGTTGGTTTATCAATTTGAGCGATGACATTGGCCGCCGTAAAAGTCTTTCCGGAACCGGTCACACCAAGCAAAGTCTGGTGTCGCATACCCTTTTTTATACCAGCAACAAGACCCTCAATTGCTTTAGGTTGATCGCCGGCCGGCTCGAATTTTGAATTGATCTTAAAGTTTTTCATTGTATTTTTTAAAAAAGGATTCTTTGTATTCATTAAATGTATCATTCAAAATAGCTTGACGCATTCCGGCGACAAGACTGGTGACAAAATATAAATTATGAATTGAAGCGAGGGTGCCGGCCAACATTTCTTTGCCGCGAAAAAGATGATTGATGTAAGCGCGAGTATAATTTCGGCAAGTATAACATTTGCAATCTTTATCAATCGGTGAAAAGTCATCAATGTAGCAATTATTTTCAATATGTTTTTTACCAAAACAAGTATAAACCGTGCCGGTGCGACCGTTACGAGTTGGTGCCACACAATCAAAAGTATCAACGCCATTTTCCACACCCTGAAATAAATCTTCCGGTTCGCCTATTCCTAGCAGGTGTCGCGGTTTATTTTCCGGTAAAATCTGATTAGCCCATTCTACCGCCGTACCCATATCTTCTTTTTCAAATGAACCGCCAATACCAAAACCGTCAAAGCCAACTCCATCAACTTTGAGGTCAGCCAAATATTGTGCTGATTCTTTACGCAAATGTTCGTGTCGCCCACCTTGGACAATTCCGAAAAGAGCAGGTGCTTCTTTTTTGGAAATTTTGATATGATGTTCCAGTGATTTCTTCGCCCAGCGATGCGTGCGATCGAGTGCCTGGCTTTGATAATGCACGGACTCGGTCGGTGAAGTGCATTCGTCAAAAGCAAAAATTATATCAGCTCCAAGGTTGTGTTGAATATCAATAGACTTTTCGGGAGTGAAATAATGTGCCGAACCGTCTAGGTGAGATCGAAACATCACGCCATCATTATCGATCGTCACAAGTTTCGGTAACCCCTCATCATCCGGTCGCGCTTCCGGTAACAGCAATTCCCTGCCTTTATTCATTTTGGCGATTCCTTTTCCGAAGGCAACACCAAGAGAAAATACTTGAAAACCGCCGGAGTCGGTCATCATCGGACCCGGCCAGTTCATAAATGAATGTAAACCGCCGGCTTTTTTGATCAACTCATCTCCCGGTTGTAAATATAAATGATAAGTATTCGCCAACACACATTGAATACCAATTTCTTTGATCTGATCGGAATTTATCGATTTGACCGCGGCTTTTGTCCCAACGGTAATAAACGCAGGGGTTTCTATAATCCCATGAGGCGTTTCAATGACACCGGCGCGACCAAGTCGGCCAGACAGCTTTTTTGCGATCGTAAATTTAAGAGACATTACTTACAAGGTATAAGGCTTTTGACCGTAAGTCAATTACTCAATATCCATGAGGATCCCTGCCATACCTGAATTTTCGAGATCATTTACATCAACGGTGGTGATTTGCTCTTCAGGAATTTTTTTATCTAACATCATCCTTGAAAATCCTAAATTATTAATTGATGGAAAACCGTGTGTTCCCCCTTCAACCACACGAATCTCAATCGGACTTGCTTCCGAATTATTTTGTTTACGAATTTCATCTGCTTGCAAAAAAACTTTTTTATCAAGCTCTGAATCGGTTATGGAACTTTTTGTGCCAACCCACAATTGATACCGGCCTTTAGGATTTATTTTCGACAAATCCACGGCATTAAATAATTGATTACCCAAAATCCTACCGTCCTGAATAAGCATACTCATGCTCTGGACATCACCCTTATGACCCTGTTTCAATAATTTTATCATCGCCTCCGAATACGGTGCAGTTTTTAACAATCCTTCGTCCAAACCAAAATCTTTTCCTATTCCAAGTAAACCTTTATTCTCTAATCCGGGCGGTTCAACGACAACTAAATCTTGCATCTCTTCGAAATCTTGATCTTGAGCCAAATCCAAAGCAACTGCAGCACCCATCGAATAACCCATTAGATTTATTTTTTCCAAGCCCATTTTCCTTATAGTCTGTTTTGCGTACTCCTTATGAATGCTCAAATCCTGTTGTTTTCCTAAAATTTCGGCGAAATTATCGGGACGACCGACAGTGGACAATTCCGGCCAAGTTGGCACAAAAACTCTTTCACCTTTTAAAGCCAAACCCATGGAAAGCGCGGCTGTCTGATGATATCCAACGGCAACACTGCCCAACAGAAAATAAGGAATTCTTTCATCTTTTTCAGATGTTGAACCTTCCTCCTCGCCTTCAACATTATCCGTCTTTCTTAGATCCAATTCAGCAACCGGAACCGTAAATTTTCCGAATTCGGTATCAATTTCGACCATCTTAACATTTTCATAATATTGTCTCTCCAGTCGGTCTAGATTACTTTCCAAAACTTTGGCACGATCGCGAATTTTATCCAAAAGCAGTATTTCCTCTTCCGCTTCTTCACCTTGTTCCTCAGCCCCTTCGATTTCTTTGCGCAAAATACCATAAGCCTTCACTATTTGTCCTCTTTCAAAACGAAAAGTTTCCCCTCTCATTTCTTCAGGATTTTCCGCACCTTTTATGGGCACCTTTCTAGTTTGAAATTCGGCAAAATGCCTTTCAAAAAAAGATTTCTTCTTAAACTTTTCTTCCAGATCCTTTTTTGCATCAGAAAGATCGACGGGAACTTCAGGATTCTCCTGAGAAAAATTTTCAAATGAACCCATGGTAATTATTGAGTTTTAACACCAACCAATTCGACGTCAAAATATAATGTTGAGTTTCCTGGAATGACCGGTGGGTAGCCATTAACGCCATATCCGAGTTCCGGTGGAATCGTGAGAGTTCGTTTGCCTCCAACCTTCATACCTAGGATTCCTTGATCCCAACCTTTGATGACCATTCCGGATCCTAGAACAAAATCGATCGGCTGACCTCGAGGAACCGAACTATCAAAAACTTTACCATCAGCAAATTTTCCGGTGTATTGTACAGAAACAAGATTGCCGTTTTTTGCCACCGCTCCTGTACCGATAACTACATCCTTTATAATAAGTCCGCCAGTACTTGATGCGTTGTTTGTATTTTGATTCATATTGTTATTTGTTGTTAGTGTTGATGAAGCATCGGAGTTTATACCGACGTTTTGATTTTGTTCAGCAATTTTCGGGAGGAATTTTGAACCAAGAAAGATAAAAACAACCGCTATCACTATCACTATTGCGATCCATTCGTTTTTGTTAAGGGTTAACATGAGGAATTAAATTATTAATAATCATATTTATATTGTATTACTTCGACGAGAGCCTGTAAACCGCATTGCAAAACGATGTAAATGCCCGTACAATATACAAATATGGAACAAAATATTCATCAAGAAGCAGCTAAAAATCCTAAACCAACCAAAACGATTACCAAAGAAGATATTCGTGAAGAAGCCAACAAACAACTTTCGAGAATCAATCACGAATTCGTGCACGGAATTGATTTTTTAAAAACTTTTCCACGCTCCGTAAGTTTTTTCGGTTCTTCCAGATTGGACGAAAATCATCCCGCTTACAAACAAGCTCGCAATATCGGTGCAAAAATCGTTAAGGAACTCGGATATGCCATTGTCACCGGTGGCGGACCAGGGATTATGGAAGCCGGCAGTCGCGGAGCACACGACGCGAACGGTCGATCTTTGGGACTTACCATTCAGTTGCCGATGGAACAACAAAATAACCCTTATTTGACTGACAGTCTTGATTTTTATTATTTTTTCAGTCGCAAACTTATTTTATCTTTTTCGGCCGAAGCTTATTTATTCTTCACCGGCGGATATGGAACAATGGATGAATTTTTTGAAATAATTACTTTGATCCAAACCAAAAAGATTGAGAGAGTTCCGATTATTTTGGTTGGTAAAAAGTTCTGGAAACCGGTTGATAAATTGATCAGGAAAAGTCTTTGCAATAAATACAAAACTATCGAACCCGAAGATATAAACCTTTACACGATCACGGATGATGAGGAGGAAATTATAAAAATCCTTCGTTCCGCTCCGACACGACAGTAAATAGTTATCGGAAATTGAGATTTCTATAAGCCAATCAAATATTTGGTCAACAGAATCATGCAAATCACAATGATGGTTTGTAAGATGACTCCTGAAAAATATCTATTTCTTAAACGATATTCGCCATGAAAAAAATCATGAATCTTTTGTATGAATTTCATCGGCCTTAGTGGAAAACGCTTATATAACAATTGCAAAAGATCCGGTAAAAGACTGCCGGCAATTGCCAGTGCCAAAACTTTCAGTTGCTCAATATTGTTTGGTATCCAAATAATTATAACGATTAAGAGCCCGATTAACACATCGGCACATATGTGAACCATATCCGTAATCAAAGGTCGATCGATCTTTTTTTTAAAAATTGAATCCACTTCATAATCCCAATGCGGAATCGTATCCATAACATAATGCAAACTAAATCCGACAAAAAATGCCGTAATCGGATGACTCGGAAATATGACAGCTACTGCCCCACCCGCCACTATATGCGTTGATAAAACCATATTTTATATTATTTCGGTATTAGCGTGCGTTGTTAGAAGCGCAAAATCTTTCTTGAAAAAATATCTGGCCATGTGGTAAATGCTGTAAGTTATGAAGAACGCTGCGAAAACATCTATTGAATAATGCAAATGTCCGAGCAATACGACGACCCCAAAAACCACTGATGAAATAAGACAGATATATCTGAAATATTTATGATCCCAAAATATCAAAGCCATCAAAAACGGACCGCCGGTGTGAGCCGAGAAAAATAGATCACCGCCAAAAGTGAACATATCCAATAGATTTTCCGACGGGATCAAAGTATGAGTCGGAAAAGGTGCCAAATGCGTCATAACAATAAAACCCGAACGAATAAGAGTAAACAAGGCCAGACTTTTAAATGCAAAAGGAATCCTTTTTGGCTCTACAATCATGAACAAGATAACGGCAACCCAAAACAGTACTGCACCTTTAATAAAAATAAACGTAACGTCATAGACTCTGGTATGATCCAAAATAATATCGGTAACGGGATTACTGACCGAACTTTGGGCGAAACTTCCGGCAAAATAATTGATTACAAAAGCTATTAAAAGGAAAACAACACCGATGATTACAGACATAACGAAACCGCGTTCTTTCCAAAGATTTTTATGACTTTCATATGATCGCCTGGCGGTTGCTTTTACTTTTTCCATACGTTATCTCACAATATCATCGCACTTCAGTATACCCCTTTGTGACCGGTTTGTGTACAAATACTTCGGAAAAGAAATTAATGCCATAGCGCCACGTCGTCAAGAGTAATCCTTGCTTATTAAATCTTCGACCGGAAGCATAAACGTAAAAATTATAGGGAAAAATAACCTTACCGATCTTTGATAATCGACGTGCAATATCCGTATCATCGCCAAAAAATTCAATAGAGGTATCTATACCACCGATATTTTTATAACTTTCGGCTCGGACGGCCAAATTGGCGAAATTGCCCATATAACCGACAATCTTTGAAACAATCGTGCTTATAAACCACAAATAAATAGAGGAGGAAATTCTGGTAAAGAGCGAAACATCATAATAAAAGGTCGGGCCACTGACACAAACGATCTTCTCCGACGTAAAATATTTAAGAAGTTTATTTAACCATTGTTCGGAAACACAAGTATCGGCGTCCAGAAAAGCAATTATGTCGCCTTTTGCTTCGCTCGCTCCGCGATTGCGTGCCCAAGCTACACCCTTTTTCGACTCTTCAATAAGACGAATTTTATTGTCTACCCCATCGGCGCTTATGCCGGTTATCCGAACAATCTCCTTTGTTTTGTCCGAACTTCCATTATCGACGATCAAGATCTCCAAAATATTCTCTTTTGGCAACTTTTGAAGCGATGCAAGCAATCGTCCGATATATTTTTCCTCGTTATAGGCGGGTACAACGATACTTACATTTATCATATGACTATAGTATAGTATATCTAATATTTTATGCACATAGATATCATTCTTGGTTATTTAATAACTTATAGATATATCCTGATCATTCCACTCACTATCGTCGAAGGACCTATCGTCATGATCCTTTGCGGTTTTCTTTTGCGATTCGGAACCTTTGATCTGTTCCCTCTCTATGGCGCTTTAACCGTGGCTGATACCATTGGTGACATTGTCTGGTATTGTATTGGTCGTTTTTGGGGATTGCCTTTCATCAGCAGATTTGGACATTTTTTTAGTATTACCGAAAAATCGATAAATAAAGTTACGGCACTTTTTCACAAACATCACGATAAAATTTTATTTATTTCAAAAATTACGATGGGTTTTGGTTTTGCGCTCGTAACACTTATAACCGCCGGCATCGCTAAAGTTCCTTTTAGAAAATATTTAGTGCTTAACGTGGCCGGACAACTCATTTGGACTGCCATGCTTCTTGGCATAGGATTTTTATTTGGGAACCTATACACTTCTATTGACAAAGGCTTCCGTGACGTAGCTTTGGCAGCCATTATTATTATAGCTATAGCGCTTATTTACGGGGTCGGCAAATATATTACTAAAAGAATAGGTGAAAATTTATCTTAAAATAGTGTAATTCTATGATATCAATAGTTATACCAACCAGAAACGAAGAGAAGATTATTGAGAAAACTTTGTCGCAGCTAAAAAAAAGTTTGACTATATCGCATGAAATTATTGTCTGTGACGGCAACAGTACGGACGCAACGGCAATGATCGCCCTAAAATATGCGGATAAAGTGGTGATCCAAGATAAACTTCGTCCAAAAAATATCGCAACCGGTCGTAACCAAGGTGCCGAAGCTGCCGCAGGCGAATACATAGTATTTCTTGATGCAGATTGCACAATTGCAAATCCGGATTTGTTTTTTACCAAAGCTCTCGCCTATTTTGAAAAACATCCTAAGACAGTCGGACTTTGTGCCAGATTAAAAGTTCTTCCTGAAGTTTCGACGTTGATGGATAAAATCGTTTTTGCTTGCGTAAATATAACTTATGCTTTTTTTAATAACGTTTTACACTCCGGTGCCGCTTCCGGCGAATTTGGAATGTTCAAGAAGACCGCTTTTCAACAAGCCGGTGGTTATAAAGAACATTTAGCTGCAGCTGAAGATATCGATTTTTTTCATGCTATTTCAAAACTTGGACGCACGCATCTATTAATGTCTCTCGTTGTGTACCACACAGGAAGACGCGCTCACCAAGTTGGATGGCCGACATTACTGTGGAGTTGGTTTGCCAACACAGTTTCATTGGTATTCACTAAAAAATCCGCTTCAAAAGAATGGGAAGTGGTGCGCTAAAACTTTAAATTAACGAGAATTACGTCTGGTTATATAGTTGTGAATCAACATCAATACAAAGATGAAAATAAAACTTGTGAGAGCCATCACAGGTATTGTGATGTACTTAAATTCCAAAACATAAACCTTTGAACAAGCTACGGCCGTGGCTGAACAAGGAATAATCGAGGAACCACCGAGCTCCAAATATTTTTGATATGCCGCCAATATAATTCCAATGCCGGATAAAGCGATGATGTAGTCGGTAATAGTGCGATCTTCCTTCCAAAGAGCCAGTCCAAGCAGCAAAACTTCAGGATACAAAAGAATGCGCTGATACCAACAGAGCGTGCACGGGACATAACCGATGATATCGGAATAAACCAAACTCAAAACCATCCCGCCAAAGGTAATTAGAAATGAAATTATATATGCATTGTTAGAAATAACCTTCAAAATTCGATCTGAAGCGCGATTCTTGGATGTAAAAAACCAAACGATAATGAGTGCCGTTACGATTTGCATCACGATCGTGAAGATCGCGAGTAGAAAATTCAATGTTGAGGTAAATGAAGCCATGTTATTGTGGTAAGGTAAAATTGATTTGCGTAGCTATGAAAGAAAGCGGTAATTCACCGACGGTATATGATTCGGATGGGAATTGCCATACATCGCCATTTTTTATCGGATCGCTCGGGCTTTTTACAGAAAAACCAAATTCAGGAAAAACCCAAACTTTATAATACGATGAAGCCACATTAGCGCAAACACCTTCTTCTTTTACGTCATTTATTTTTATTGGACAAATGGTCGGCTCATTTCCAGATGTTATTTTTATGCCGTCCTTAAATGACCAAGTCGGATAACTCTCGATCTTTTTGTCTATGCAAGCTTGCGTCTGACCATTACCGTCTAGAGTCGAACACTCCACATAAGGCAATTTTTTAGCCGCGCTTCCAAACAGTGCTTTTGTAGCCTGACAATGAGGACACCAAAATGCTCCGTAAAATACCGCGCCTTGATCTTTGAGTGCAGTCGCGAAACCGTCATATTTACTTGGACCCGTATCGCCTTTACCGAAAAACACGACCAAACCGATAATCGCGACCGCCACAACCAATCCGACCACTAAATATATTTTCGAATCTTTTTGCATTTTTTATTTTAAAAATTTTTAAACTTCAGATTTTATTTTTCCGCCAGACTCGATAACTATACTCCAGAGAGATAAATTGCGCCATACAAAACGGCAATACCAAGCACGGTCATGAGTGTTGTGGCAAAAACTGGATGTTCATGATGACTTTCAGGCAATAGATCGCTGGCTCCGATATAAAGGAAAAATCCGCAGAATATTGCCAAAATGATACCTAAAGTATTACCGGAAACCACAAAGAACATAGTGGAAACGACACCGACAACCGGTGCAATTGCGTCCAAAATTAGCCACGAAAAAGCTCTTCGACGAGAACCTTCCGAGCGCATAATGAACCCGACGGTATTTATGCCGTCCGAAAAGTCATGAACTAACACAGCAATTGCAACTATCGCCCCAACCGCAACGGAAACCTGAAAAGCCAGACCGATGGCCGCACCATCCAAAAAACTGTGCACAGCCAAACTTGTGGCACCAAGCACGCCTTTACCGTGACTGTGATGATGAGGATTATCGCAATCGTGCTCATCACTTTCGTCATTATGCCCATGAAACGAAGTTAGTCGATCCAAGACCATATATATTACGAAACCTAGACCCACAAGTGCCGTTCCGTAAGAGATCGAATTATTTTTACTTAAAAGTGAGATCGATTCCGGCAATAGATCAAAAAGAGCGACACCAACGACAGCTCCGGCACTAAAACCCAAGATCAAGTGAAGTTTGTCCTTGAAACGCAACGCAAAAAGTCCGCCTAAGAAAGTCGCCACGAAAGCTCCAAGAGCAATGAGCGGAAGTACCATATAAAATATAATACTTCAAATACGCTTATTTTTCAACACTACAGGATATTCAAGACAAATTATTTCTGCAATCTCTTGAAAAGAAAATACGAGTAAACTATCGGCAAAATAGCAATAATCGCGATTACGATAACAAGTAGCGGCAGTCGTAATGAGATCGGCGAAAATCCGGTAAACAACATTATAATGCCACCCAAGATAAACAACTTGCCTCCAAGTCTGTGAGTTTTATTCCAAACTTCTTCATTGGCCAGTGTCCATGGTACGCGGATACCGACAAAATAATTGCTGCGGATCTTACCGAAATAATTTCCCAAAACGATAAAAAGTAAACCGATTATGAATGGAATCCAAAAAGCTACAGAGACATCGTAACCAAGAGAGCTTAATCCGCTGATAAGATAAATTCCGAACATCACCAACATGATGACCGTTTTAATGATCGAATAGACTTTCGCAAACTCCACGTATCGCTCTTTGCGAGGATCGATTTTCGGCAACAGTTCAAAGAGAAAATAAATGGCCGCAATTATAATCGGAAAGAGAAAAGCGCCAAATGAACGCGAACCCCAATTGTCTGCCTGACCGGCTATATTCCAATGGATCGGCACACGCGCCGGAAAATGTTGATAGAAGTAAATAGACAAAACGATCGAGGACAGAACGATAACGATCTGTACGATTCCAAAAAATGAGAATATTTTGTTGTTTTTTGTTGCGTTTTCCATGTTATTTTGTTTTAAAAAAGTTAATCATTGTATCCGACAATTCTTCAAAGGTGCTGATCGATAAAGAATAGATTATTTCCTGTCCGTTGCGCCGAGACTTCACCAAATCGGCATTCTTTAAGATCCCCAAGTGATGCGATAAGGACGGCGCGGTAATATCGAAGTGTGAACCTATCTCACCGGCCGACATATCCTTTTTCTTGAGCAACATCAGGATCTTGTGACGGGTCGGGTCGGCCAAAGCGGCAAAAGTTGAGTGTAATGTCATGTTTTCATATTGATTAATAATTAAATATTTAGACAACTATCTAAATATATACCCTCAGAAAAAGAAAGTCAAATAGAACAACCAAAAGTTATCCACAAGTCAACTTTGCCTATTCAATATTACACTTTCTCTACTTTTTGATTGGCCGATATTTACCTCGATGGTACATGTCGTAGTCGAAATAATGCCTATAATACAGGGTATTTTATCAATATTAATGGTCTCCCCTCCTCCGTATGAGCTATTTTGAGCAAATTTGGCTAAAACCCTGGAAGCACAGGACCGAGCTACCATATTGCTCTGCATTCTTTCATCGAATATTTCCGTGCGAAATAAAAATGACAAATAGGATCGACTGATACTGACACACAACATTATCAAGATACCGGAAATAATTATTGCGGGAAACAAAGCGATTATTCCATTATTTTTCTTGAACATATGAAAAAGTGTAAATCTTTTTATTAATTCCAAGTGTCAATAGCATAACTCGATTTGTACTAGTTCCCGTTTCTATGATTTGCGAATTTAAAGAATCGAGCAATAAATTTGAGCTGGATACCAACCGGCTAACTTCATTTTCTATCGAAGCACTTGATAAAACGTTCCAATCAGTATCAGATTTTGCCCAGAGATCAAGTTTGGCTTGCAAATAATATAGATTATCGATCGAATTTTTTTGATCCTGCAAATATTTGGTTGCATCTAGAGTTTGAAATACGGACATAAAAGCGCCCGAGAACAAGGCGGCGAATAAAGCAATGTAAATTAGAACTTCAGTTAGCATATTTTATTTCGTTAGCGTGAATATATGAAAAAAATCTTGGTCATTTTGAGTGACCACGTACATCGCCTGATTATTACAGGTCAAAGCAACCCCTCGCGAAGAAAACGCACTGCTCAAAATCATTCCGTAGGAGAAATCATCTTTCAGAATTTGAAATCCCCTATCAGGATCACTGGTAGTTAAATATATATAATCGTTAAATCCGAAAATGTTTTCGATACTTGCATTCATTTTTAAACTTGTTGAAGCTGTAGAAGTTGAATTTAGCAAATTCCTATTCAGTTGAAGCAATTCTGGATTGGGACTATAAAAACCGCCGAGCGTTCGACCTACAACGATTTGATCACCGATCATTTTAACGCTTTGTGCTCCTTGAGTTTGCCATCCAGATAATGAACTGCGGGAAATTTCCGAAATTCTCTGAGGATTTGAGGCATCTAGTAAAATTATCGAATTTTGTCCAGGAGTTACAACAGTTACGCGCTTACCTTGAACATCAATATCGTTGACGGTACTTCCTATCTCATATGAACCAAGTGTAATTGGATGTTGGGAGTCACTTACGTCAACGATAAAAAATTCCGGACCGGCGTTTTTTACCAACCCAATATACATTTTATGATCAAAAAAATGAACTGATTGACCAAAACCGCTCGAACCTGAAATGATTGCTCCAGGTAATTTAGCTTGTGAGATCAAAGTCGGATGATATGGATCGATTACATCGATGATCTGCATTTGATAACTACCCGCATTGGCTGCAAAAACATATTGATCTGCTGCAGCAATAGAAGCGATTCCCGGACCGGTATTTATATGTGCAATTATGTTTGGATTTTTTATGTCATGAACATCAATTACATATAGATCGGGTAAACTCGATGTGGCACCATCGGTCGAAACATACACATAGTCGCCAAGTGCAACAACGTCTGTAACAGGATTGAAATCATCGATGTTTAATGTGCCAAAATTTATCGCTCGCAAATTCCCCTTCGCATCGTCCAACCAATTGCAATCCGCGGCGCCGGAGGCTTTTTGCCAATCGACTATTTGGCTTGAGTAACTGCGATGTTTTTGAAATGGCCCTTCAAGCCACGAAACATCGACTAAAATATTTCTGGTGAAATCATTTCGATATGAAGATGAAAATATCGTCGTAAAAATGCCTTCGGTTTTTACGAAATTTGAAATATCGTCTATTGAGAGTAAGTGTGCTAATGAAATTTCCTGCCGAATTTTAAGCCCGGCTTCAAAAGCATTTTCAGCGTTAATAAGCATTGATTGCAGACTGCCGATCACTAAAGTCGAACTTGCCAATGCCACAGAGATGATTGCTCCAGCCAAAAGAATTTCGGACAAGATCATGCCTTTTATTTTTTGCGCATTATTACTTAGATTATCGACCGTCGATAAAGCCATTTTGATCCAAATTAATTTCTGAAGAGATTCCTCCGGACGTGGAAATCACGATTTTTGTTGAAGTGGCAAGATCAAAACTGGAAATTGTAAAATTTACAGGCAGATCATGTGCGGGCACAACGCATAGATCCGAATCGTCCTTAATACAGTATCCGTTCGACCATATGTTTACAAAATATTCTGAACCACTAACGAGTGTTCGGGCACGACTTTCTATTAATGCATCAGTTAGATATTCGCGCTCTGAATTCATTAAATACCGATCGTATTCCGGAAAACCGATATAGACAGCACTTATTGCGATCATAGATAAAATAGCTAAAGAGACCAAAACTTCTATTAGAGTGAAACCGTTAGAAAATTTTAGAACATTCATATTTTTGGAATTTTGTACAAACATTTTTAATTTTTACGTACTATGTAAATGCGACGTAATACTGTACATCGGCGAAACGACCGAAAAAGCCACCACTCCGATTGCCAAACCGATGACGACCATTAAAATAGGTTCGATGCTGGATGATAATGACTTTGTTAAAACATCCAAATCGCGCGAATATATTGTATGAGCATATGTAAACGTTTCCGAAAGTTTGCCGGTTTGTTCTCCAATTGTTACCAAATCGCAATATTCTTGTGTAAAATAATTTGGAAATTTATTTAAAACTTGACCAAGCGCAATTCCCGCGGAAACTTGCTTGGTAATCTCATTTAATGCCCCGCGATAGACATAATTTCCGCAAGTTTTTTCCGCAACCTTTAAGGAAGTAATTAAGGAAGAATTGTTAGTGAGTAATAGGCCAACAACGTTTGAAATCGAAGCTAAAAAATATGTTCGAACCAAATTGGACACCAAAGGAATTTTAAGAATTATTCGATCGATCTTTAAATGGAGCATTTCAAATCGACGGTATGAAATCATAATTAAAATAAAAACGGCCGAACAAATAAATCCGACTAAAATGCCGTACTGTCGCAGACCGTTGCTAATCCAGATTAATATTCTGGTTGAAAGCGGCAATGTCACATTTAAACTTTCGAAAACGCCAAGCATTTTTGGGAAAACAAAAGTCATGAGCATGATAACGAGCAATAACATTCCGCAAGTGATGCAAGCCGGATACAATAACGCTCCAATGATTTTTTGTTGAAGCAAAGCGCGTTTTTCCAACTCTTCCGAAAGAGCTGAAAAAGATTCGGCTAATGTTCCGGATTCTTCGCCGATTTTAATGATAGGCAATGCTGTGACGCCAAATAGTTTAGTTTGTGAGATGGTTTCTCCGATTGATTGGCCGTTGGCTATTTTATCGGCCATTTTTTTCAATACAATTCCGCGTTTTTTCATTTGTTGACCGATCAGATCAAAAGCTTTTGGCAAAGAAATACCCGCTTCTAGTAAAAAAGAAATTCGTTTGGCAATATATATACTTTGTCTCAAAGATATTCGTTCAGTAATTTTTTCGCAAATCAAGTGCCGACAAAATTTTTGTAATTTTTTGAATGTTTTTTGATTCATAATCGTTTTGTAATTTTACTCATGTAAGATTTTCATTGTTTCTTCGAAAGAAGTTACGCCTTGCACGTATTTCATCACAGCTTGATGTTTGATTGTTTTCATACCAAAGGTGTCGGCCGCACCGATCGGTTTCTTGGTCATTATTGTTTGCCCTAGCTGTTCAGTTACAGGCAGTATCTCCGCCACGACGGTGCGGCCGCAATATCCCGTACCATTGCATTTTTCGCAACCTCTAGCGATATAAACCGAAAAATTATTTTTATCTAACAAGCTAGACAAATCGGCATATTTTTCGATCACAATTCGCTCGCTCATGTCCATATCAACCAAACATCGACAAGTTAAACACAATTTTCTAAGCAATCTTTGACTGATCACCAAACGCAAAGTTGCCGCCACCAAATACGGTTCGATACCCATTTCTACACAGCGCGTCACAGTCGAGACCGCATCATTGGTATGCAAAGTCGACAACACTAGATGACCGGTGAGCGCGGCACTGGTCGCTATTGCAGCAGTCTCATGATCTCTGATTTCTCCGACCATGATTACATCCGGATCTTGCCTCAAAACCGAACGCAAACCGTTTACAAAATTAATTCCTCTTTTTTGTTGAACTTGAATCTGTCGAGCATATGACATGGCATATTCAACAGGATCTTCGATGGTCACGATCGAAACTGAATCGTTGTTTACAAGTGACAGGAGCGAATATAATGTCGTCGTTTTGCCGGAACCAGTCGGACCGGTAACCAAAATCAAACCCTGCTTTGCTTGCAAGACTTTAACGATCTTTTCCTGATCTTCAGCTGAAAAACCAAGTTCCGAAAGAGTTTGGACATTAGACGTTCTTCGTAACAATCTCATGATTATGCTTTCTCCATAGTATGAAGCGATAACGGTCACGCGAATATCCAAAACATCTCCCACGGTCAGTCTCCCGTCTTGAGGCACGATCCTCTCATCAACTCGCAACCCGGAAATTATTTTTATGCGAGCCACCAATTCACCGTGTGTCATTTTGGAAAGCGTACAGACATCGTGCAAGACTCCATCAATGCGAAACCTGATGCGCACATCTTGCGACCGGGGATCGATATGAATATCGGAAGCTTCACATTTTTGAGCCCGATCAATAATCTCATCAACCATCTGCGTGATCGGCAGGTTTGCTTTGAAATTAAAATAATACGGCGAAAAAGATGGCAACAATTTCATCCACCAATCATATACAGATAGCGATAAAATCTTTTTAAAAAAATAATAGAGAAAATATAAAAATATTCTAAAGAAAAAATCAAATAATGATACAAAAACTGAATATCGGAAAATATGCTAAAATGTAGCTATGGATATAACTTTTATCATTCAAACATTCGGACTAATAGGCATTACGGCCATCATATTTGCGGAATCCGGGCTGTTTTTCGGCTTCTTCTTGCCGGGCGATTCCATCCTGTTTACCGCCGGCGTACTCGCCTCTCAAGGACTTTTTAATATTGCTCTGCTAACCACTTGCGTTTGGTTTGCTGCCGTTCTTGGCGATACCGTCGGTTATTGGTTCGGCGCAAAGATCGGAATAAAAATATTCAATAAAGAAAAGTCTTTCTTTTTTAACAAAAGATATCCGGAACGAGCTCATGAATTTTATACAAAATACGGAGGTAAAGCGATCATCCTCGCTCGCTTCATGCCGGCTGTCCGAACTTTTGTGCCAATCATGGCCGGAGTCGGAAACATGTCTTACAAAAGATTTTTGAGTTTCAATATTATCGGAGGAACCATTTGGACTCTCGGTTTAACTCTTGGCGGGTATTTTCTCGGACAAAGAGTCGCAAAAATCGATCAGTACATAATACCGATAATAGTCCTTATTGTTCTGACTTCAGTAATTCCGGTTATTTCAGAAATAGCAAAATCTCGCAGAGAAGCACGTCAAAAAACTTTCAACAATAAAGTTTAAATCTATATACCGCTATTTTGAGCAACGTTAGGAGAACTCATCGTTGCGTTTGTTCCTCCATTATTTTGAACGACCGAAGAGACAGGAACAGGTCGACTATAAAAATCTTTTTGAATTGAGTTGATGGCGATCTTTATCGCTTCCGGATTTTTGGCATTTACAAATCTGAAATTCTGATGTTCACCTGCCGTTTCAACCAAAATGTCACCGAACTTAAGCATAGTCGGCAAAAAACCGGCGATGTCGATTGTGAGATCCTGAATTTTATCCAAAGTCAAACTGGAAATGTCTCTATAAAACATACTTCGTTGTTCAACAATAAAAATACGATGAGTAGTGACAACCCATATATCGAGGTGATATTCCGTCCAAGCAAAAAAGAAGGTTATCCAAGCAATGAGAATTAGAAATGAATAAATGAACGTATACAAATAAATCATATTCCCAGTTTGCCAACCAGGAAAATTGGGAATCAAAGGCGCAGCCATCAAAAGCAAAAGCGGAACGACGATGATCATGACCAAGGCCAATACGCGACCTATGATCGCAATCCAATGCTTGCGAACAATCAGCACAATTTGCTCGTTGGGATTTAAATTAAATTTAATCATATCAATATAAAACGACGGAAATAAATCCGATAAACAAAATTAGTGCTCCGCCCAAAAAATATATCGTTCGCGCGGTTATGATCGATGACTTATCGATCGCATATTTGTCCCAGTGGAACAACAGCACCCAACTCGATACTCCGAAAATTATCAAAAAAACGCCAAAAAGCGCAAAAAGGATCGGTTGAGAAATAAAATCATGAAGCTTTCCTAAAACCTCGGTGATGTTCATACGATAATTATACCAAACGAAAAACTGAAACACCAACACGGAAAAGTGCTTGCTTTTTTGCATCGTTTGACGAATAGGATATATCGTGATAATTTGTGGTGAGTGTGACGGAATATGATACGCTTGTCAGAAATGACTCTTCGGCCACTTTCCGTCACACTTTAAATAGCTCTTTAACGAAAATCAAGGCGGCTAATATGAGTGTGTTCTCAGGAACTAACGCGCTATTGCCGCCGCGATATCAGGGAGAGAATTAGAGAAGTCTGTTCGAAAGAACTGAGACGTCGGTTTCTCTCCTTTTTTGAAACAACGGGGTGATATCCTCATCTTGTTCGCAAGAACTACACCTCCGATTCACCCCGCGACACAATACCAACTTTCATGACATTGTCTGAAAAGACTAGTTGACGGGTGTTGGTATCCGGCCGGCTCTCCCCAGAGCCGGCCGTTTTTCTTTTCTTTATTTTCTATTTTATCAAAAAACACATTATTGCAATTATTTCAAATTTATGTTATCGTCCAGCCCAGATTGAACCTTAGAAACAAGGCTAGGACTGATGTCAAGATGTGCTTCACAGCACTAAATATTGTTTGTCCTAGCCTTTATAAACCAAACGACGCGGGATGTTCCTGCGTCATGACGGATCTTGTGAAGCTATAAGGCACTTGTTCGCAAGAACTTAAAGCTCGATGCTTCACACTTTTTATCCGCTGTCCTTCGGGACTAAATGCGGATGAAGGAGTTCGTATGAGTCAGGATTCTGTCAGTCGTATCATCGGCATTCGCCATCGGGTCAAAAAGACCAAAAAAGGTGAGGCACGCCCGACCCAAATCTGTATCTTTACGCCCAGCAGCGGCAAAACGGATAGCCTCGAACTCGAAGACGACACCGCCGAGCGCGACTTTGCCCTCGGAGTCTTGCCTGTCGCCTGGCAACCGATCACGGAATCGGATAATCCAAATGACTTCCCTGTCCACAACCTTGTGTGGACAAAAGTCAAGAACCCGGACGATTTGCCTGTCTTTTCCAAAACGCAGGATGGCCAGTTAAAGAAGGGTTACTTCCGGAAAGACGGAAAGCAACTCTATTTTGCTTCCAAGATTCCGACTGCATACGAGGGATTACGTGACGGTGACACTGTTGCGATGATGCTTGGCGGTTCGGGTGACACTTTCGCCTACGCTTTGGCAAATCGCAGCAGAAAGTTGGTCAACTCGAAAGCGTTTCGCGTTCCACCGTTCATTATTAAGAAGAGACGGGAAAAAACCAAGGATGATGACGCCATCGTTTTGGCGCAACTTTTTGTTTCGGAGCCGGACCTTTTCTATGAAGTGCGTGAGCGCGACCGGCGACTGATCAAACTTCGGATCGCTCTGCAAGATCGAATCGATGTCATGAAAGCTCGTATTGCATGCGAGCAGCGACTTCGACAGCGTTTCAATGGCGCTACATTCACCGAAGAACTTGTCCCCGGCAAAACGATCGAAGATGAGTTCCTGGCGAAAAAAGCGAATGACGTAATCCTTAGTGAGGTACTCAAGGAAGAGCTTTCTGTAGAGAAGAAACTGAAACAGGCATGCATGGATTTGGATGTCTTCGAACAGCTATTTGTTCCAATTGAGGGTGTCGACTACAAGATCGCGTCTAGAATCATCGCGAACGTGATCGATATCCGGCGTTTTCCAACGGCAGCCAAGTTCTGTAAGTTCTGCGGTGCTTTTGTTCTTCCGGATGGACGATTTCCGCGCGATCGTTCCGGTGAAATGGGAAACTGGAACCATACGATCAGACAAGCTTTGTATCTAATCGGCGATCAAATGAATCGAAGACCCGATTCTGTTTGGGGTAAGAAATTCCTTGAGCGCAAGGTTTATCTCCAACAGAAGCACCCGGATGTGATACTGGTGGAAGGATTGGACGATGACGGCAAGAAGGGCTTGATCAAGATGTACACCAAAGGCCATATCCACAAGATGGCAAGGTGGTCAGCGCTTAACAAGTTTGCCAGGCGACTCTGGAAGGACTGGTGGAAGCTTGAGGGTGGCGCTCCAGCCAAACCCAAGCCGACACCTACGCCTGTTTCGGAGACAGCGTCGGAACCAACACCGGAGCTTGTACCAGAACCTATGACCGTTTGACCAGAAGAAGAGACGATAGAAAGGACGTGTCCGTAAGGGACTTTCGTAATCCTTCGTCTCGACGGAGATTCTCCCAAGGATCTCCGTTTTTTATTTTTTTTGATTTTGATTGACAAACTATATTTAATAATGTATTTTAAAAGTGTGGCGGGATAATATCGTGGTGTCAGAAGTGACTAAGACATAGATTCCCGCCACATTCATTTAAAAGCTCTTTAACGAAAATCAAGGTGGCTAACTATGCGCTGTTCGAAAGAACTACAACGGAGGTGCCACCGCGATACAACACCAACTCATATGTGACTGCTCGCAAGAGCTTTTAGAAAAAGTGTTGGTGGCGAGACTTCGCAAGGAGTCTCGTTTTTTATACACAATTTCGTAAATTTGACTTAAATAGTGATTTGTTCTAATATATAGGTGTTGAGGCGTTCGCGCCTTTTTTAAATTCTCAAAACCTCAAAAGGTCATTAAAAAATGGAACAAAACAAACCAATCAAAGAAATTCGAAATATCGCAATCATCGCGCACGTCGACCACGGCAAGACAACTCTGACCGACTTTTTGATGCGCCAAAACGGCGGCAACATGGGTGATGCCGTCACTATGGACACCAATCCGCTCGAGCAAGAACGCGGTATTACGATCTATGCCAAAAACACTTCTATCTATTATAAGGATACCAAGATCAACATCGTAGACACTCCCGGTCACGCCGATTTTGGTTCGGAAGTTGAACGCGTGCTTCGAGCCATCGATTCCGTCATTCTTGTCGTTGATGCTCAAGAAGGTCCAATGCCTCAGACTCGTTTCGTGCTCAAAAAATCTCTTGAACTTGGTCTCAAACCAATCGTTGTTATAAATAAAATCGACAAGCCGGCTGCCAATCCGGAAAAATGTCACGAAGAAGTTTTGGAACTTTTCCTTGACCTCGGTGCCAACAACGAACAAATAGATTTTAAAACTGTTTATGCAATCGGACGTGAAGGTGTGGCCATGAAAAATCTAACCGATGAACGCAAGGATTTGAGTCCCCTCCTTGATGTTATCTTAGAAAATGTCCCGGCGGCAAAATCAGACACAACCGCTCCGGCTCGTTGCCAAGTTTTCAATCTCGGTCTTGATAATTTCGTCGGACGTCTAGCCATCTGCCGTATATATGAAGGAATTATTAAAATTGGCGAAACTGTTTTCTTAAAAAAGACCGACGGCACTACCGTCTCCGGTCGCATCACTAAACTTTTTACATTTGAAGGTCTACAGAAAAAGGAAGTCACCGAAGCCGTCGCTGGTGACATTATCATGTTGGCTGGTTTTCCAACGATTGAAATCGGCGAAACGATTACCGAAACAGCCGATCAACCGGCGTTGCCAACCATTAAAGTTGATGAGCCAACCATTTCTCTGTTCTTCCTAGTTAATGACTCGCCTTTTGCCGGACGTGAAGGAAAATTCGTCACCACTCGTCAAATCAAAGATCGTTTAGAAAAAGAATTGGAAATCAATGTTGGTCTCAAAGTCGATTTCTCCGATCCATCGGCTTATAAAGTTTTTGGTCGTGGAGAACTTCACATCGCTATCTTGCTTGAAAACATGCGTCGCGAAGGTTTTGAATTACAAGTTTCTCAACCAAAAGTTATTATTAAAGAAGAAAATGGAGTCAAGCTCGAACCTTTCGAGGAACTTATTATCGACGTTCCTACCGAAAATTCCGGTGCCGTCATCGAAAAGATCGGTCGTCGAAAAGGCGTAATGCACAGTTTGACCCAACACAACAACACCACGCGCCTCGTTTTTGAAATTCCAACTCGCGGATTGCTCGGTTACCGTGGACAATTTATTATTGACACTCGCGGTGAAGGTATTATGTCGAGTCGTTTTATTGAATTTCGCCCATATGCCGGCGAAATTGAACATCGCGATTCCGGTTCTATGATCTCAATGGAAAACGGTAAAGCAGTGGCTTTTGCTCTCTGGAATTTGCAGGACCGTGGCACTATTTATATCGCTCCGGGAACTGAAATCTATGTCGGTATGGTTATTGGCAACACTTCCAAAGGTGAAGAAATGACAGTAAACCCAGGCAAAGGTAAACAACTTTCCAACATGCGTTCTTCCGGAAATGACGAGCATATTATGCTTACTCCTCCTACACTCCTTAGTATCGAAAGTGGCATGGAAACTATGGCAGACGACGAATATTTGGAAATTACACCGCACAACGTGCGTTTACGCAAAAAATATTTAACCGACACTGATCGTGCTCGCGCCAGTCGAGTAAGTAACAAAGAGAAGTAAGAAGAAAAGACCTATGAATGGACTCTCGGACGCCGACGGGCGGAGAGTGAGCGAAATTTCCAGCAGGAAATTTACGCGGGCCCTGAATAGGTCTTTTCTTCTTACTTTTCTTTACGATTTTATTTTTAGCGCAACGTAGAATGTCGTGCCTTTTCCTAAACCTTTTGACTCGAACCAAATGCGACCATGATGTTTTTGCACTATGGCTTTGGCGGTATATAGACCGAGACCCATTCCTTCGGTATGCGTGTCTTTTGCTTTTTTGCTGCGATAAAATTTATTAAAAATTTTTCGACGATCAGACGGATCGATCCCGATTCCGGTGTCATGTATTGAAAATACCAAAAACTTTTTCTCCTGCATAAAGCTCATAGTGATAAGTCCGCCAGCCGGCGTATACTTGATTGCATTGTCAAGCAACATGTCGAACACGAATTGAATTTTGCGTTTGTCCGTGATAACCATCGGCAAAGTCGCCGAAGGATTGATCTGAAAATTCACATTTTTTGCGTGGATCTGATCGCCGTATTTTTGCAAAGAAGCATCGACTATTTCACGCATCGAAGTGGCTTCATAGGCATACTCCAAATGCCTATCGAATTGCGCAAATCCAACCATAAGATCGACGATCTCCATTAGTCGCTGATTGCTATTTTCCATATGTGCCAAAATATCCTGTTTTTCCTGTTCGGTAATATTATTGCGCAACATTTGGATGGCCCATTTCACACCGGTCAAAGGTGTGCGAAATTTATGAGTGATGACTGAAACGAATTCTTCTCGAGAACGTTCATTATCAACATTTTCACGCCATAAAATAAAAAAAGTTATGAAAATGACAGCGGCCAAAACCGACGGAATAATAGTCGGCCCATAATCGGGATAGAGAGCAGTGATCTCGTTATGATAATAAGCAACAACCGCGATCGCGCACATCAAAATTGCGAGAAAGAAATAAACAAGAAATATTTTTAAATTGTGCCACGACATGGTACTGAATATATTGTATCACACGTTCTCGGAATTCTTCGGAATCATATTTTCGCGATAAATCTCCAGAATGGCAATAAAGAAGCTGACGATCATCGGACCAACCAAGAAACCAAGCGGTCCGAAAGCATATATTCCTCCAAGCACGGCAAACAAAATTACCAAAGGATGAACTTGGGAACTTTTTCCATATATAACAGGCATCAGTAAATTGTCGATAAGCCCGACAAGCAGACTGCCCCAAACAGCCAAACCGATCGCACCAAATAGATTTCCAGTCAAAAGCAAGTAACCGACACCCGGAACAACGACTAGAGCCGTACCGATAAATGGAAGAAGTGAAGCGACGATCGTCACCGTACCCCAAAGAGTCGCATTCGGCACTCCAAAAAAGTAAAAACCAACGCCCACCAAGATTGCCTGGACGATAGCGATGAACAAAACGCCACGAACAACCGAAGAGATCATCATTCCAATGCGGTGAAATATTTTTGTGTCATATTTATCTTCCAAAGGACTTAAACTAACAATGTAGTTCAAAAACTTTTTGCCATCCTTGAGAAAAAAGTAAAGTGAAATGAAGACCAGCATCAACCCAAGCAAGGCATTGCTGGTACTGGAAATAATATTAGCCGCATTATTCCCGATCCACACCACGATCTGTTGGAAAAAACCGGTGACATTAATAGAAAAAGTCGGATAATGAGCTTGGATCGGTTTCTCGATCGTCATAACAACTTGCTGAATATAATCCACTCGCCCACTTTGGATCTCCGTATAAACATCTCTCGATTGATTGAAAATTTGAATGGAGAGTAAAGCTAACGGAGTCAAAATGAAAATTATCGTCAATATTATGACTACAGCGGCCGCCATCGAACCCTTATTACGAAAAATTTTTAAAATATATTCATAGACCGGATTGAGTAAAATAGCCAGTACTAGAGCCAAAATTATCACATTCAGAAAAGGCTGATAGACGATATACGACATGAAAGCCGCAAGTCCGAGCAACACCAGAAAAAATGCAAATTGAATTCGTTGTTGATTAGTCATAAAAATATTATTAACGTCTTTATATTATATCACCAATTTTAGCCGAGAGTATGCTAAAATTACCGTATGAAAATCGACGAAACTATTTTTAAAGCTTATGATATTCGAGGAATTTATCCGAGTCAGGTAAATGAAGAAGGTTTTTACAAAATCGCTCAAGCTTATGCGAAACTCGTAAATCCAAAAACAGTCGCACTCGGACGTGACGTGAGATTGTCGGGAGAAAAATTAATGGATGCAGTCAAACGAGGATTGATCGATCACGGCGTAAACGTCGTCGATATTGGAGTAATTACAACCGATATGTTCTATTTCGCGTCTGCCGCATATGATTTCGACGGAGCGCTGACGATCACCGCGTCGCATAATCCCCGAGAATATAATGGCATGAAATTAGTCCGAAAAGGAGCTGTGCCGATTTCCGTCGATACAGGCATCAATGAAATTGCGGAAATGGTTAACTCGGATTATCAATACATTTCACCTGTTCCCGGAAAATTCGAGACAAAAGATATTTTGAATGATTATTTAAAAAAATGCCTAAATTTTGTCGACGTTAGTAAAATCGATCATTTCAAGGTTGTGGCAAATGCCATGTTTGGCAAGTCAGTTCAAAATTTGATGAAACTTGAATTACCGATCGATATCGTTCCTTTAAATGAAATTCCGGACGGCACATTCCCGAAAGGCGCTCCTGATCCATTTTTGGCGGAAAATCGCGCCGAAACTGAGCAAAAAATTCGTGAAGTCAAAGCCGATATAGGCGTGGCATGGGACGGAGATGCGGACCGCATCTTTATTTGGGATGAAAACGGTCGCTTTATTCCGGGATATTTTTTGACCGCTTTTTTGGCTAATTATTTTTGTAAAAATAATCCTGGCGCCAAGATCATCCATGACCCACGCGATAGTTGGGCTATAATTGATACCGTTAAGACCGCCGGTGGCATACCCCTTCTCAACAAAGTTGGCCATAGTTTCATTAAAGAGCGCATGCGCAAGGAAGATGCACTATTTGCCGGTGAAAGCAGTGGCCACTATTATTTCCGCGACTACTATTATGCCGATAACGGTTTAATTCCATTTTTATTGTTCCTCCAGCTAAAATCCGAATTAAAACAAAAAGTTTCAGAAATATTTGATCCTTATTTTAATAAGTATTTTATTTCCGGAGAAATAAACATTGAACTACCATCGAAAGAATTGGCTGAACCGATCCTTCGATCAATAGAAAATAGCTATTTGGATGCCAAAAAAGACTATACCGACGGAGTTTCCATCGAGTATTCTGATTGGCGCGCCAATATTCGCACTTCCAACACTCAACCTTTGATCAGACTCAATGTCGAAGCGAAATCTGATGAATTAATGAAGCAGAAAACTGCAGAGATTTTAAAACTAATCAAATAGATGAAGAAAAATTTTGCTGAAACTCCAAGCGAACAAAAAAGAGAACGTCTCGATATTCTTTTGTTGGAACGAGGATTGGCCCGAAGCCGAACTGCGGCTGTTGTGCTAATAGAACGCGGAAGTGTTTTGGTAAATGGAGTCATGATGAATAAAGCCAATCGTCCCGTTTTAATAGATGCCAAGATCGAAGTCACCGAACCTCTGGCTTTTGTCAGTCGTGCAGGTGAAAAACTCGAATACGCGTTATCAACATGGAACATCAAGGTTGAGGGTTTAACGGTTGCAGATATTGGTTCTTCGACCGGAGGATTTACAGATTGTCTGATCCAGCGCAATGCTCAAAAAGTTTATGCCATTGATGTTGGCACAAACCAATTAAATCCTATACTACGCGGTAATCCAAAGGTAATAAGTTTAGAACAAACTGATGTACGTAATGTTAAACTGCCGGAACCGGCCGACCTCGTTACTATCGATGTGTCGTTTATTTCTCTTAAACATATTTTAGAGACAACTAAAAGCCTTCTTAAAACTAACGGCCAAATGATCGTTCTTGTAAAACCGCAATTTGAAGTTGGACCAAAACAAGTCGATGATCGCGGCGTTGTCACGAGCGAAGAAAAAAGAAAAGAAACATTGGAAAACGTAAAATCTGAAGCCGAAAATATCGGTTTGAAAATACAAGCCGAAACCACCTCACCTATCGTCGGCAATGCCGGCAATATTGAGTATTTACTTTGGTTGAAGAAATAATCCTTATCGACTAATCGTAATAGTCGGCGTAGCTATTTCCGTACTGGGTGCCGCGACAGTAATCCTACCTGTCGTCGCATCTCGCACAACTGTGTACCCGGTATCATAACTTGATGCACTTGTGAAATTTCCAACCTTCGGGTCCACCGGCATCATAGCCATATACGTCGGCACGATGCAAGGATACAAATCAAATCCTCCCGATTTGATCGCCGTTGTGGTTGAAGGTATGACACCTGCGGCGCAACCTGTCTCAAAAATCCCCCTATTATCGACCGCTCTCTGTCCGATCGCATTTAGGATCGAAACAACATTGCTTGTGCGCTGGGTGTCGCGTGATTGCGCAAATTGTCTCGATGGATTTATTGCCACCAACACGATAGTCGAAAGCAATGCGATTATACCCATGACCACCAACACTTCTATCAATGTAAAACCTGCCTTTACCTCCCTATTATCTTCCTTTATATATTGCATACAATTTTTTAATTACTAATAATACATATAGCATACACAGTCGAGATAAAATCTTTATAAAAAAATTCTAAAGAAAAAATAAAATTTAAAAATCAAAAAAGAGCTCATGGACTTGCGTCCAAGAGCTCTTTGCTCACACGATGCGACCAATCGACAGTTTCCTCCCTTAGGCAAGTTCCCAAACGCGGGTGTAAGTACCTTCTCCCGACATCGCCAGACGCGAGTACCGATAATTCCGCGGACGATCTCCGTGAAAATCCTTGGCAGATTCGACAGCATTCCTTTTTGATTCCCGGCTTCTGTCCCTGCGACTTTCTTCTTCGAGATTGCAATGAACTTGCTTCCCAATGAGAACGGAACGTTCCCGGTGCAAAAGCAAGAAAGCAAGAACCGTGAAAGCCGCTTGACGCAAATTCATTTCGACAGAACCGGTCAAGATGTGCCGACTCACCGGAATGACATAGTCGATCATACGACTCTGCGTGCCGTAGAGGTGAATCATCGAGAACCGACGATTGCCGATCAGTTCACAGTTACGCAAAACGAGACCTCGTTCCATACCCAAACCGAAACGAAGCGGCACAGCGACCTGCTCGAACGTTTTGGGAAGTTTGACGGACGAAACGTTGATGCTCGAGTTCCCGTTAATATTCGGAACCCTTCCCATCAAAACGCCGTCTCTGGTCATCCCAGAGCAGCAGCATTTTTGCCATTCCGTTCCCCAACTTATGTGAAAATGTTGGGACGAAACGACAACGTCGGACATTGCACGAAGCAAAGATTCAGCCGGGCCACCACATTTGGCAGTCACGTACAATACATCGCCGATCGACATGGCCTACCTCCTTATAAAGGGGTTAAACGATGAAAAGAACTCTTCAGGCATACGGCCTGGAAACTAGATCGATGTGCGCGGAGCGCAGTGGCTTAAAATCGGTGCAGTTTCCAAGAAATACACAAAAAATCCTGTGCTCGTGCACAGGATTTTGTTGGAGAAATTACTTATATAAAGTTAATCAACAATATCCTGTACACGTACTAAAATAGAGCTTCACCCAAATGAGGCCCTGAATCTTGTTTGTGAACATGACGTTATTGATATTCATAACAATATATACTACGCCAAGTTGAAAAACGTGCAAGGACAAGATATCCACAGTTAACTTGTTCGCTTTTTTAAGCTTCCACTCTCGAGAAGAAGTAACCACCGACAGAAATGAGTACCAAGACACATACTATCAACACGGAAAAGTCGGCGTAATAAGAAAAGTAACGGACTCCGATCAAAGAGCCTCGAATAGCATCAACTCCATAGGCTAAAGGATTGAATAATATGATTCGATTTAAAATAATGTTAAGTCCTTGAATCGGGAAGATCGCTCCGGAAAGAAAATAGATTGGCATGACCAAGAAGTTGATAATAAGTGGAAAACTTTGCATATCTTCCAGTTGAGAAGCGATGGCAGTACCGAGTGCCGAAAATAGCAAAGCCACCAAGAACATAAAGACAATGGCAATAAATAAACCGCCAAAATTTGGTCTGAAACCAACTACCAAAGTGATTAAAAAGACAAGCAGTCCTTGCATAAAAGCGACCGTCGCGCCGCCGAGCGTTCGACCGAGCATAATATTAAACCGCGAAACCGGCGCGACGAGCGTTTCCTTCAAAAAGCCGAATTGTTTGTCCCAGATGATTTCCATTCCGGTGAAAACGGCGCTAAACAGGATCGTCATAGCAATAATCCCTGGAGACAAAAATTGAATATAATTCCCCTCTCCGGCTTTGGCAAAAATCGGACCAAGCCCAAAACCAAAAGCCACCAAAAACAATACCGGCTGAGCCAGCGACGCCACGATACGCGTTCGTGTCCTGAAAAATCTGATCAATTGTCTCTGCCAAAGTATAAGTATAGTGTTCATATTTGTAATTTAATTGAAAAATTAATTTCGACCGCCTCCCCAAGCTTTTCGATGAACTCTCATGCGATCGATCGCCCCGCCGGCTTCATCTCGGATCTGTGTACCGGTAAGAGCCAAAAAAGCGTCTTCCAGAGTTTCCTTGCCGGTTTGTTTTTGCAATTCCTCCGAACTACCCGAGGCCACGATTTTGCCATGATCGATGATCGCGATCTTTTCTGCATACCTGTCGGCCTCCTGCATGTAGTGAGTCGTAAAGAAAACCGTCAAACCTTCTTTTTGGTTCAAATTGCGAATGTAATCCCAAATTTTATTTCGGGTTTGAGGGTCGAGACCGAGGGTCGGTTCGTCCAAAAACAAAACTTTTGGATGATGCAAAAGACCGCGAGCGATCTCCAATCGTCTTTTCATTCCGCCGGAGAAGTTTTTTACGTATTCCTTTCTACGGTCCCAGAGTTCCACCAATTTCATCAATTCTTCAATACGTGGAGTGTAAATTTCTTTTGGAACATTATACAGCACCGCATGAAATTTCATGTTCTCGTATGCCGTCAATTCATTGTCGAGGCTTGCGTCCTGAAAAACGATACCGAATGATTTACGAGTTTCATTTGATTCATGGACTGGATCATAACCATTGAGTCGAACCGTACCAGAAGTCGGATGCAACATCGTGGTTAACATTCTGATGGTAGTTGTTTTGCCTGCGCCATTCGGCCCGAGAAAGGCAAAAACTTTTCCGTGTTTAACCTCAAAAGACACATTATCAACCGCCAACTGCTTTCCGAACTTTTTTACCAAGTTTTTAACATCTATAATATTATCGCCAACTTGTCGATTTGTGTTTTGTTCAGTCATAAATGTTGATTATACCGTATATTACCGTTTCGGCGTTCTTTTTGTTACATTAAGCCTTTATTTCAACATTTTTAAGCAAAACCCGGAAAATAATCCGTTTTGATGCGCGAACGATTAATCCCCATTTTGCCGAGAGTGTCTTCAAAAGCCAAAACAAGCGATTGTGGGCCGGAAAGATAGAATAAACAATTTTTATAATCCGGAATTTCCCTTTTGATAAAGTTGCTGTCAAAATAGCCAATATTTCCGCGCCAATTTACCGGCACTTTTTCTTTTTCGGTCAAAGTATAAAAAGTCTTGATATCCAGTTTTTCGTAAGCTTCATCAAAAAGTTTTGTGTAAGCGATATCGGCTAATTCTCTATTCGAATACATTATCGAGACGTCGCGCGTTTCGCCGTTATCAATTAAATATTTGACCATACTGCGAAAAGGCGTTACACCGATACCGCCGGCGATAAACACTAATTTTTGCTTTTTATCTTTCGGCATCACAAAATCACCGGAAAGCTGAGAAGCGACGATCTTGTCTCCGGTCTTCATATTTAAAAGCGCGTTTTTAAAACTGCTCGGTTCAGGATAAAACTTTACGCCGATCCTGATCTCTGTTTCAGTCGGCGAAGAAGCGATCGTAAAATAGCGTCTAATACCGCGATTGTCCGCTCCTAGATTATCTTTTTCTCCATGAGCCAATGTCCATTCCAAATATTGTCCTGGTTTAAAATTAAATTTTCGATCTTTTTCAAAAACAAAATCGTAAGTATCGCGCGCGACTTGCTCACGTCGTTTAAAAGTCAGAGTCATTTTATATTTCGGACTGACTAGGTAAGAGAAAATATTTCCGACCACAAGTGCCAATTCGGGTGTTGAAAAAATTCCGGCTACAACGATAAACGGAGCGTTCAAGATTCCAACTATGACACCGTAAATGACGCGAAGCGATCTAGTTGGCGGCGTCGTTGCAGGCTCAGTCAACATTATGAACGCTAAAAAGAATATCGGCAGATCAAAAATTACGGTTTTGGCTGTTTGAATCAGATCAGAATGATGATAAATACTATTACCAAAAATAAGTAATATGGCAGTAACCAGAAAACTAATTACCAGATCAAAGCGACGAATTTTTTTAACGACCAAAAGTCCTAAGGCTGCGACAAACGGCATCATTATACCCGTTCCTATCCACCACGAAGCCGAAAGACCAAGAAAAAGATCTGTAACAACGACTCCAAAAGCTGCCGGATTGAAAATATGCTTTTTGTTGATGGCAAAAATAAATTTCGAAGCGATAGCCCAGACCGAAGCCCAAACGGCGATCGCGAAAAAGTTCTTATCACCGAGACCTTGTATCGGGCTAATGATAAGAGCTAGAATAAGAGCCGTAATGTAAACAGATTCAATATTAGTCGGAACATCGAACATGAAGGCAAAAAACTTGTTCAATAACCAACAGGTCACCATTAAAAAAACCGAGGAAAAAAGAATATCCATCGGTTTATAAGGTAACAAGTCAAAATAGCCGAAAATTCCGGCGATTATCAACAATGCGATAAGAACATATAAAACCAATCGGTACATCGTGATCCGATTCAAAAAATAATCAATCGGTTTTAGGATTGTTCTAATTATTTTTAACATATTTTTCAAAACCCGAAGTCATGGTCGCTTGACCGTTACTTTCAATTATATACCCTTCAAACCCCGGAAGTGATTCAATGAAATGAAGGCCGCTTTTGCCCATGGCAAAAGCGGCCGTCGCAAATCGATCAGCTTCATAAACATTTGGACCGATCACAGTAAGACTCACGATTTTATCGAAAATTTGCGTCCGATCATGCGGATTATAAATATGTTGCCCGCGCAAGTACGTGCCGGAAGTCGCCACACCCATATCTCTAATCTCCAAAACTTTTATCACGCTTGGCTTACTATCAAACGGATCCTGTATTCCAACTCGCCAATTTTCACCATAAGCATTTTTACCTTTTGCCTGGATATCGCCACCAACATCCACAAAAAAATTCTTTAATCCCTTTTCTTCCAGAATCTTTGCCGCTTTATAGATTGCCCACCCTTTGACTATTCCGGACGGGTCAAGAATTCCTTTCGTATTTTTAATATCAAAATAGCCGTTTGTTTGCCTTTTTGTTTCATCAGCCAACTTAAAGATCTCTTTCATGTCGGCGCTAAAATCAGCAGGTAAAATTTCGCCGCGATTTATTTTCATGATCTCGCTACCCTCTTTATACGTACTAAACTTTTCATCGACGTATTTAAAATAGTCAAAAACTGCGTCTAAATCTTGTTGAGTCGCTTTGTTATCGGCAACATCAACCGTCACCGGCATACCCATTATATGTCGTAGTTGTTTCATAGATATATTTATCAAGTATTAAACTTTGGCTTGATTAAGGGCTGATTGTAGAGATTGTACAAAAGCTTGAGAGGATGCTGAGGCGCCGGAAATTGTATCCACATTGGCGCTTTGGGCGGTAACAGCTTCGGATTTAAGCAACGGCATTGCATAATTATTAATCTCAACAGAATGATTTCGGTCGTTTGGATATTGCAAAAATACGACGTCAGCTAACGCACCATTGCGAATGATCGCCTGAACTTGAATGTTGCCATAAAAAGCATCAGACACAACCCCCGTATAAGTTCCATCGGTAAACGCGCCAACCGGTCTTGATTTCGAGACCGGTGCAATGACAGGTTTTGGTTGAGATACCGAAACAGTTGCCGCCGGTGTAGCGCTAGTGATCGGTACAGAATCGGTTACTTTGGAATTGGAAACGACCACGTCGTTATTTTTTTGGCTGAAAACATATCCGGCAAACGTGCCGCTAACCGCCAAAACCGCAAGAATTTTTTTAAGATTTTTTTTCATATTTTATTGAATATCCGACGTTGAAAATTTCTGAATGCCGTAGGCTTCAACGGTATCGTATGAGGTCAATTTGCCGGCCACGAACACCGTATCTCCAACCGACGGGAAGAAGGACGATGGTACATTAGGAGGCAGATCAATCAGATAATATGAGTTTGACGCTTCGTTATCATCGACATCAACACTTTGATCTATGACAAACGAACTTGTGCCGACATTAGAGACAACACCTCGGAAGATCTCCTGATCAGGTATCGGCCGACGCAAACCCCGATAATAAGATCCGATTATCGGCAAGTTACGTTGTTCGGCGCGATTTTGCAGAATATTATGAAATGGAGTAATGATGATAACGACACTTAGAGCAATACTAATCAGTAAAATTACGAAGACAAGTCTTGTGAGTGATGAACGATAGCCAAATTTAAATTTCTTGATGAGCCATTCGAGCAAGATTATAAAAATGATCTCAACAATTAGAAGCGACCAAGGAAATAGAACGAAAAACGTTAAAAGCCCTCGCACTCCGAAACCTAGTAAAAATAATTTTCCGCTAGCTATGAGGCTGAAAATAATGAAACTTACAAGCAGAGACGATGTCAGAAGTGTCAATATTGCAACCACAATCAAAGCCGTAACCTCGGCCACAAAATAAAACCTCGGTTTCATGTTGATTTTACCGGTCTCGATCTTTTCAAGTACGGAGTCTTTTAATTTTTTGTTTTCATTTTCATTCATGGTATTCATTTGGTTCATGTGGTTCTTTTTGCTCATTTGGGACAAACTTTTTCAACTCTTTTTTGGCTCGGAGGAGCCTGACACTGACGGTCCCAATCGGTATATGTAAGACATCGGCAATTTCCTTATAACTTAAATTTTCAATGTAAAACAAAATTATTATTTCGCGGTACTCCGGTGAAAGTTTATCCAATCCTTTATCTATCACCTTACTAATCCTTTTCTGTTCCTTTTCAACCGGCATCGTATCTTCATAGACCGGATGTGCCACAAAAGTGTCAAAATCGAAAAAACGCAAAGGGCTTTTGGCATTTTTTCGTAACGCATTTACGAAAGTATTGTGCGCAATTCGATATATCCATGGCGAAAATTTTTGTGAAGTATCAAAACTTTTAATGTTCTGATATGTTTTGATAAACACTTCCTGAACAACATCTTCGATATTATCCTGCCCGATCAAGAATTTACGAGCATAAGAAAAGAGCTTGCGTTCATAACGGTCCATGAGAATGCCGAATGACTCTTTTTGGCCTTTTTGCACCAAAGCCGCTATTTCCTCATCGGTTTTGGATATTTCATTTGACATTGCCATGTCTCCTATTATTACACAAGCGTGAATAAAATGTTTCAGCGCTTCATAAAATCACTTCTTTTCTTCAAGGTCCAAGCATACCGAATTCAAGCAATAACGCATTCCGGTTTGTGTTGGGCCATCGTTGAAAATATGACCAAGGTGTGAGCCGCAACGATTACAGATGACTTCGATGCGATGCATTCCGCCGGAATTGTCTTCAATTTCCCTAACTGAGCCAGGCAAAGCTCGGTCAAAACTCGGCCAGCCGGTCGCAGAATCAAATTTAGCATCGGAAGCAAATAGCGGATTACCGCAAGCGACGCAATTATAAGTACCATCTTTTTCTTCGTGAACGTACTTGCCGGTAAAAGGAGGCTCGGTGCCTTTTTGACGCAAGACGGCATATTGCTCTGGTGTCAGATTTTTCTTCCATTCATTTTCATCTATTGGTATTGGTTTATTTTTATCCATGTTTTTATATTCTAATTTTTATACATTATTGGATAACGTGCTTAGCGGGATCTTTTAAAAGCTCGGCGAATTTTTTCTGAACTTTTTCCAGCTTCGGATTGATAACCAGCAAACAATACATATTTTCTTTGTGATTGGTGAAATAATCCTGGTGAAATGATTCTGCCGGATAATATTCCTTCAAGGGAGTCACCTCGGTGATTACCTGATCACCTTCAGTACTCGAGGTATTTAATTCAGAAATGAAAGCGATTGCTTGTTTTTGCTGTTCCGGATTACTGGTAAAGATTATCGATCGATATTGAGTGCCAACATCATCGCCTTGTCGATTCAAAGTTGTCGGATCATGAGAAGCAAAAAATACAGTCATCAGATCTCGATATTTTATTTGTGACGGGTCGTATTCTACTTTAACAACTTCGGCATGACCGGTTTCTCCGCTTGAAACCTCTTCGTAGGTCGGAAATTGTAAAGTGCCACCGGTATAACCAGGCTCTACCGAGATTACACCTTTCAGCATTTTAAAAACCGCTTCGGTGCACCAAAAACAACCCCCGCCAAAAACCGCTATTTCCTTGCTTATTTCTTTTTTAGAGTTTGCTGGCATTGTTAGAAAAATAAACCGGAATAGAAACTGAGGCGTCATTCGCCGGAAGTCCCGATGGATTATCTTTCGCAAAAACTACGGTACCGGCTTCGGTCGTGGATGTTGCAAATGTAATTGTTGCCTGAAAAGGAACAAAATTAGTCGTCATCCAATCACCTTGAGCTTGTGCCGGCCCCGATCCCAGCAACTTACCGGTACTGTCAAAAACCCTAACCGGAAGTGTCGCTTCAAAATACCAATTGCCTCTCGCGCTTCCCGAAACCACGAGCGGACTTTGAATCAAAACATTTGGAAGCGGTCGATCAACCCTGATCATATCGGACGTTGAAGTACTAATATTTTCTACGGGAACTTTATCACCAGACAAGAAAAAACCACTATACTGATAAAAGTAGACACCAAAGATCGCTGCACCAACAACCACAACTCCCCCAACAATAGTCCAAATTGTTTTTGTATTCATAGTTTTATTAGCCGTTAATTAAATGCTTTTATTACAATTCGTTCCGACTATCGCCGGTAATCGGAATTTGATTGCCAAGATATTTTGGTTGACGATCAAAAATCAGATTAGCCAAAGCTTTAACGTCACCAAACAATTCTCGCACATCATTGCGCAATAAATAGCTACCACGATCAGCCACAATGCCATAGGCCGTGATACCTAAGCTACGAGCGATATAAACCGCTCTCGGCAAATGAAAAGATTGACTGACCACAATCATCGATTCCACCATAAAAACATCTCTAGCTCGGTACATACTGCTGTAAGTGTCAAAACCTGCATAATCCAGAAAAATATCTTTGTCCGGAATACCGTTTTTCAACAGATAATTTCTCATTGGATTTACCTCATTGTAAGTCAGCGAGCTATTGTCACCAGTCACTAATATTTTTTGGACCAAACCTTTTTTGTAAATATTTATCGCCATATCCTCTCTGTCTCTTAAAACCGGCGAAATGTCACCACTTATCAATATGGCCGCACCGGGAATTACAGCCACTTGCGCATGCGGCAATTTATCGACTTCGCTGTAAATATAATTACTGGAACCGATTTGAATGACAATGTAACTTGCAATAAAAACCATTAGAGCCAATATTATGATCAGCGCCAAAGCAAACAGAACGTATTTTAAACGATACTTTGAAATAAACTCCATCATTTTATTATAGCACCTAGATAATAACTTAATATTTTCTAATCACCCCCTTAACGATAGCGGCAATTTTTAGATCGTATTCGGGATATATAGGCAAATAGTTTTTATTAGCCGGTTGTAAATAGACCAATTGCCCTTTCTTTTTGTAATATTTCATAGTCCAACCGCCGTCCACTTCGGCGATTACAATATCTCCGTCCTTTGGATCACCACTACGCTCAGCAATAACTAAATCGCCTTCTTTGATTCCCTCATCGATCATAGAATCGCCTTTGACCTCCAAAATATATGAAGCATCTTTGTCATTGATCAGATAGTCCTCCAGACATAATGTGTCTGTAGATTGCTCGTCCGTCGCTGTCGGAAAACCCGCTTCAACAAGACCTAAGAGTGGCACATCACCTATCATCCTATTGGGAATAAGTTTGCCGCTAGAATCCTTGGTCACCACACCCTCGTCTACAAGCTTATTGATAAGTTTGTAAACGGCGTTTTTGGATTTGAAACCGATGAGCTTCATAATTTCCGTATAGCTCGGCATACGCTTGTTGTTTCGGTAGAAAGACAGGATCTTATTTTTATATTCGTTCATAAAAGTAGAAAGTTAAATAAATAATCTGAGCGAAATTAGAACAAAAATGTTGCGGCCATTCTGAACGATCTTGAGAACCAACTTGATTGGACTCGCGAAGCTCGGCGCAAGTTGGCAATGCTCGTGAGCAAGAATTTATGACGACGCGCCTCGCGAACATAAGATTGACCTTTGATAATTTTACGATCGATAATATCGTTGATCGATTCCAATTCCCTGCGCAATTCTTTTTCTAAATTTTGTTTGCTCATAATTTTTTTGTTTATTATTTATAAACTTTTTTAATTTGTTATATAAATAGTATAGGTGAACGTTTGTTCACCGTCAAGCGAATGCCTGTGGATAACTCAATAGGCAAAAAAAGTAAAAGACACTCTAGGGATGCACGCGTTCCGGCCTACTGGCCGGCCGCTCCGCTCGCGCCGTCGCGCTGCGCAAGGCACCCTGCAAGTGTCTTTTACTTTTTTATTGATGAACCTATGGTTTCGCTACGCTGAATCCTCCTACCCCATTACCTGTTGTATCTCCGGGATTAATATCGTTTTTCCAAAAATATAGAGGCATGCCTTTATATGTTACCTGAATACTGCCATCAGTACGTGTGATAGATTGTACGACACCGACAATTCCATTTCCAACATTTGGTGAAAATGTTGAGACAACATAAGGTGGCCAATCAATCAAACATGTCCCCGTACAATTACTGACCCCCTGAGTATCTTTGTTGAAGGTGTACAGTGTCATGCCGTTTGGATCGACAAGATAAGTTCCAAGTTTGGTACTTGTCGCCGTATTAAGAGTTAATACTTGGATTGTAGATGGGACCGTTGTAGTCACCGACGTTTGACTTGTATTTATGGTCGTGTTTGTGGAAGTATTATTTGTCATTCCATAACTGATCCAAATAACAACACCAATCAAAACAACAATAATAATTATGATCCAAATTGTGGATGTTTTCATAAGATTTCTAGTTAAATTGCTAATAACGACTTGTTATAGAGCCGTTTATCAGAGGAAAATATTTCAATTAGCAATTTACTGATACTGAATGAAAATCGGACGAGGTTTGAGGTTCATAACTTCATTGTATGACATCATACGCGGGCTTGGCGGCAAAATGTCGTTTTTGTAGAAGAGTTTGAAGCCGGTAAATTGGACCGGTTCGGCCACTATCGTTTTGCTATAGGTAGTATTTTTTTTGGCAGGCGATCCCCAACCGTCCATGTCCATGACAATCTGCACTTCGGGAAGCGGTTTGATGTTTTGATAATTCGTAACCATGGCGGAGGTGTAGCGATGGACGATGAGGATCTTGGGCGGCAAATTATTTGCGCGGACCAGGTCCGCCAAATAATTTGCCGCGTAATTTATCTCCTTCGCATCCATTGTCCCCACCACCGTGCCCGGCGGCGCTCCGGTCTTCATATAAAATTCCGGATCAAGCGCGAGATGCACTTGCGGCATTTTCAAATATTTTTCAAGAAGTGGAATTTCCGATTGTACAGTACTTAGTCCGGCCTGTATTTCCAAGATTACAATGCCATTGACTTGCGCCGCCAAATCAAGTGCATGATCTATTTCTTTATCAGGCATCTGTGCTCGATATTTTCCCGAAGCCCCCGCGCTTCCCTGCGCTGTCACAGCGATATAATCTATAGCCGGCATGACCGGCGTGGTTGGATCGGCCGCTTCCCATTTAGCCACTTCGGCTCGCAATTTTTCAAGCATTTCCGGTGCCGGATATTGTCCAAGCACCCCCATGCCAGTCGAAAGAAAGTTGCCATAATAAGCTACAACGCGTTTAAACGGCAAAATCGCGCCAACATTCGGATATATAGTTTTTTTAGAAATTGTTGAAGAAGCCGACAAAATTATCGTGCTCGTTCCGGTACTACTTGCCGTAATGTTCATTGGAACCGCGAAGGAAATAGTACTGCTTGCTGTCGCCAAGACAAACATCCTTCGATCATAATCGGCAAAATCAAGAGTCTCAGTTTTAGGAGTAGTAACAGCGATTTTTATATCGCTAGTCAAAAGGTTAAATGACGTTGAAAAAAGATTTGTATAATTAACCAAGCAAAATGCCAACACAAAAACGGAAATAACAACCAAACCAATAACGATCGGCAAATCACGTCGATTATTAAACTTTTTTACGGACATCCATCTATTTTAACATATAAATCGACTATTCTGATAGCGGCATTTTGTCGTAATCTTTTTTTAACGTCGCACTGGTAAATATCTTTTGAATTTGAGAAGGATTAAAACCTTGCTCTATCAAATCGTTGCTGAAAGTCGGATCCATTCCTAATTCTTCACGAAAATCCACCGCGCTAACACCGACACTTTCTTCTCCCATTTCTTTTGAAGCAAAGCTTAGGTCCTGTAAATATGTTTTCGGTTTAGGAAGAGGATAATTTGCCGCATAAACACCGCCATAAGAACTTAGAAACAATGCTACTGCAATACTACCGGTCGCCATCATTTTTCTTTTTTTCATGAATTTGATTTATATATTAATGCACAACTTCTAATACACGTTAATAATAAAAATATTTCATCGGTTGCACAAAGACACCACGATATTGGTGTCTTTGCAATTAATTAAGGAAGCGGAATTTCATATTCTATCTTCCACGTGAATTTCCTCTATCACCAAAACCGCCGAAATTGAAACCGACATTATTTGACCCCTTATTTCCATTTCTTTGGCTATGATGATTACTATTGTCTTTTCCGTTATGTTGATTGTTGTCTACGTTCTTTCCATGATCATGCACTTTCCCATGATCTACCTCACCACCATTACCTCCTCCAGACGGATTACCCATGACATTACCGAAGTCCTGGCCTGTTATGACCGCACTGTTCGTGATAACAACAGAATCAATATCGCTAGTGAATTGATCCAAGCTTGCCTGATTGACCTCCTCGATACTGTAGGTTCCATCCGGAAGATTGTTAAATGAGTATATTCCATCAGAACCGGAAACTGTGGTCGTGAATGGCGCTACATTACTAGATCCAGACCATCCTGCGACATTGTACAAGTTTATCGTCCACCCAGAGAGTTGAGGTTCACCGTCATCCAGTTGACCATTTTGGTTCAAGTCGTTAAAGACTATTCCACTTATTGAACCCGTTCCGGAAACCGGAGGAGTGCTTGTGGCCGATGTAACGGTAACCGTAGTTGAGCCGGTGATCGAACCGCTTGCGGCGCTAACAGTCGTTGTACCCAAAGCTACGGCTGTAAATAACCCGTTCGTATCAACAGTACCGACAGAAGTATTTGAACTTGACCAAGTAAAAGTTGGTTGAGTGGTCAAAGCTACCAAATTCTGATCAATACCCTGTGCAGTCATTTGTTGTGTCGAGTCCACAACGACAGACGGATCGACCGGAGTAACCATGATCGAAGTCAGAACCGGTGTTGTCGTACTTGTAGATGTACCCGTGACCGTCAACATTTCATTTTGACAAGTGCTGGTTGCCGACATGTTATTGCTATCTCCCGAATATGTTGCTTGCCAGAAGAATGTCCCTGCCGTCGGAAAAGTGATACCTAGTGAATTTGGTACCACTGCATTTGTAACAACAACTTGACCCGCACCTACAACTGGTACGTTACATGCTGAATCGCCATATACCACATATTGAACATTTCCACTTGCATCTGCAGTTGAACTACTTAGTGTTGCCGTATCGAAAACACTTGAATCAGCCACAACCGTAGAAGATGAAAGCGCTGTCAATATAGTTGGCGTTGCCAGTGTTGTGGTTGGAGTAGTGGTTGGAGTCGTTGTCGGAGAAACAACGGTTAATGGTTCACATGGACCATCGGCGGTCGTGTAGACACCCGTCTCACCATTGTAGTGAGCCATGTACGATAGACCCGAGCTAGACGTCATTGTTTCGTCAGATCGTGTACCTCCTCCTACCAATATCGCTCCGGAAAAAACAGTTGATGTTCCGGAACATGTTGTGTTCTGGAATAGATTGAAGTCCACTGTTCCGGTCGGTGTTGAGCTAGCGCTTGGATCAGTTGAAGAAGCAACCGTCACGAAGTCATGAACCATCGTGCCAGCTGCCACTGAAGTTGTCGCCGTATTCGTACTATCTTCGATGACCATGGTTACAACTGGCGAAGAGTCAGCGTAAGCGAATGCGGTCGTAAAAAGATTTAATCCCAATACAAGCATAACAGTGAGGATCATTCTCAGTCTAGTTTTTTTGTAATAATTTAGTATATACATATATTTTTATTAACTGATAAGTTCTTGGCTAATTAGCTGATAAATTTTCTTCGTTTGCCACCAAGGGATTTAAGCCAAACAAACCAAACCTCCTTTCGGGGGTTACGCGTTAACTGCCGCCCACTGTGCACGATAATTACACACTGAACTGCTTCAGAACACTTTATGTTAAATAAGTCAAAAACTAGAGATCTGCAGAAACCAATTCCGGAGCCATATCAACATTTTGAACTTCAAATTTTATGCGACCTACCAATTGTCCTTGCGGAGTTTTAACTTCCACTCGCCAGAGTCCGGCAGTATCGGGAGTTTTGATTGAGTAAGTTCTAAAGCCACCCTCCCGCCCGCCCACGATCGCAAGTTGAATTTGACCTTTGTTGATCCAATCTTTTGTCGTTTCGTCGTAATATTGCCATTCATGCACAACGTCCGTATTTAGGTTTGTCGGAGAAAAAATTGATGAAAAGACATAAATCGGTTGTCCTTTGACCTCATGAAATAATTCGTAAGGTCTGAAAAAATCCCAGAAACCTTGTGGTTCACCGACAGCCGTATAACTGTCCGCAGAAATTCGGGCAATCGAATGATATACTCCGGCGTCCTTGAGAGAAAGCGGGATCGGTGGAATTAAATTCGTAAAATACAAAACATTAATAAGTACAGTGATACTTAAAATAGTGAAGACCAGCAGATTTCTGTTTTCACCAAATCTTTCTCGAGCAATATATCGCAAACAAATAACGAAAAACCAGATGATGACAAGACTCAACATTCCGCTCAACACAAAAATTTCCGGTCCCATTTGATGAACAATAACCGGCACAATGAAGATCGCGAAAGAATAGATCGAAATAAACAAAACACTGGTTTGAAAAATAAGTCGCGAATAGTGTTGTTTCAACAACTCATTAAAAATAAAAATGATGGACAAAAACAGCAAGAACGGCCAACTGGCTGAAAAAGTTCCGCTTCTAAAATAAAACACCAGAAAAACGCTGAGCAGCCCGCCAAAAGCGAATTGGATTATCATAACCAGCCAAAAATGGATTATACCGGAAGCTTTGGGCGAAAATCGGCTTTTTCTATTTTCGTAAAGATTGATAAAGATAATACCCAAAGCCGCCACTACAAGATGAGCGGCGACCCAAAGATTATCAAAAAATAGATCGATCCTTTTTAAGGCAAAAATATCAAAAACGAATCCACCAACAAGTGAGAGTGATGATATCCATCGCTCATGACGTAAATACCAGCTTGTTAAGGTGTGAAATCGCAATTATGAAAGATGTTTTGCAACCAACTTGGTCATCTCAAACATATCAACTGTGCCCTTTCCGCCAAAAACTTTCTTGAGGTCTGCGTTAGCAATGATGTTTCGTTTTGCTTTTGGATCCTGAAGATTGTTGCTCTTGATGTAGACCCAGAGTTTCTTAACAACTTCTGATCGAGGCATAGGACCCTTACCAACAATAACAGCTAGCTCTGAACTAATAGTCAACGGCTTCATAAACGCAGAATTTGTCTTTGGCATATTATTATAATTATTATTATTTAACGACAAGACCATTATAGCACTATAGTGGATAATTGGGAATAGTTGTCCACTTACACTCTGAGGAATCTTCAACAACCTGTGTACAATCAGGGGACAGTTTCTATTGACATAAGTATTAAATAATGTACTATTTAGTTACGAGTTAATCTCTAATTTAGGTGCAATTGCAATGATTACTTATCAGCTTTTTAACGGTTCAATAATAAACAACAAATTATGTCAACACAAATACAACGTCAAGATAACTTATTAACTTACGCGTATTATGTTTATAAAAAAGATCTATCACGCTATTCATTCTCCAAAATCAATAACCCGACCTTGAGTGAAAACTTGGTTCAAGACACTTTTTTGAAAGCTTGGAAGTATTTGATGCGTGGAGGAAAAATTCAAACCATGAAAGCGTTCCTATACCACGTTTTGAACGGACTTATTATCGATGAATATCGCAAACGCAAAACTGTTTCACTCGATAACCTGGTTGAAAAAGGATATGAACCGAAAGAAAACGACGCGGAAGATATAATTAATCTTTTGGATTCAAAAAGAGCGGCTAAAATGATCTCCCTGCTTCCTAAGAAATATCGCCAATTGATGCGCATGAAATATGTGAAGAGTATGTCGCTTGGAGAAATGTCCGAGGTGGTCGGACAATCAAAAAACACCATAGCGGTACAAATAAACCGAGGATTGACCAAACTAAAAAAGATCTATGATGTCCAGAACACTTTTCAAAGTAATGTTCCAACTGTTTAGCGGTCTCTAATTACCACTGGAAAACACCCTATTCGTAACGCAGTGCGTCGATAGGGTTTTTCTTGCCTGCTTTGCGTGCCGGATAAATTCCAAAGGCGATTCCGGCCACCCCCGAAACCGCAAGACCGAGAATGACGGCTGAAATCGGAAAAGCGAAAACCCAACCGATCGTAAAGAAAGTGATCAAGACAAAATAGATTAATGTCACGACACCGGCACCGATAGCGATACCGACGGCGCCACCGATCAAAGTCAACAAAACTGACTCGATAAGAAATTGTTGCAAAATATCTCCATTGGTGGCGCCGACAGCTTTTCGTAAACCGATCTCACGCGTTCTTTCTGTGACTGCCACGAGCATTATATTCATAATTCCTATTCCCCCTACGACAAGAGAAATAGAGGCAATGGCAGCCAAGAAAATCGTGAGGATGGAAGTGATACTTCCCAATATTGCCAAAACATCTGCCTGAGTTTGAATAGTGAAATCGTCTTTGTTTGGATCAGTGATGCCGTGGTCTTGTCTCAAAACAAAAGTGATGCGTGATTTCACAAAGTTAACGTCATAGTTTGGATTTCCTTGTGCCAATATCACGTTGAGGTGTGTGATTCCGAGCAATTGTTTTTGGGCGACCGTGATCGGCATAATCACAACATTGCCTTGATCTACGCCGAAAGCTCCGACTCCTCCTTTACTCAAAACGCCGACCACTCTGAAAGAAACATTTTTAACTCTGATAGTTTTATCGATCGGATTTAAATATGGACCGAATAAAGTTGTGGCCAACTCGGGTCCGATAACTACGACATGAGCAGCCGAGTCGACATCGCTTTTTGAAAAAGTTTGACCTTTGCTAACGCTTAGATTTCGAACTGAAAACATATTGGCTGTGACACCTTGATAGCTGACTGTTTTATTATTGCTGCCGTAAATGACTTCGGCCTGACCGCTGACGAGGCCGGCGGCGGCAGTAACGGAGCTTTCGCGTTCGATAGCGTCGATGTCTCTAGGTTGCAAACTGGTGATAATAATACCCTGAGCCGACGCCGGCGAAGAGAATTTGCCGTTATTTGGCGCACCGGGAGTGATAATGACCAAATTCGAACCGATACTTTGAACTTGTCCTAAAATGAGATCTTGCGCCGATTGTCCAACTGACATCAAAATGATGACTGAAGCGATACCGATCACGATACCAAGCATCGTCAAAGCTGAACGCATTTTGCTATGCGTTAGACTTCTTGTGGCAGTTTTGAAAGCATCTCGGAAAAGCATATTATTTTAAATTACTGATCTGACCGCGATTGGATTTGATCTGTTTATCGCTTTCGACCATTCCGTCTTTTATTCTGATGATACGATTGGCAAATTCGGCGGTTTGGGTTTCGTGCGTAACCAAGATCACGGTGCGACCTTTTTTATTTAAACTTTCAAAAATTTCCATGACTTGCAAACCGGATTTAGAGTCGAGGTTGCCGGTCGGCTCATCGGCGAAGATGACGTCCGGATCTGTCACGAGCGCGCGAGCGATCGCCACGCGCTGTTTCTGCCCTCCCGAGAGCCGACCGGCCTCCGCATGCAACTTATCCTCCAACCCCACAGCTCGTACGGCTTCTTCAACCAACTTTTGTCGTTTGCTCGGCGCAATATCCGAATACAAAAGTGGAATTTCCACGTTATTGTAAACCGTCAAACGTGAAAGCAAATTGAAAGATTGAAAAACGAAACCCATATCTTTATTGCGCACGTACGCCAATTCCTTATCTGTCATTTCTTCAATGCTTTTTCCCAAAAATCTATACGAGCCACCTGTCGGACGATCCAAAAAACTTAAAATATGGAGCAAGGTCGATTTTCCTGAACCGGAAGGACCCATGATTGAAACGAATTCCCCTTTCTCGATCGAAAAAGTCACGCCATTTAGAGCTTGAGTTGAAACATCTTCCTCAATATATTCTTTTTTTAGATTTTTTACTTCTATCATTGTGAGTGTCTATCATTGAGCCTTGAGTCCAATATTGAGAACTTGTTCTCCTTCGGTCACACCGGAAAGAATTTCCACATTTCCTTTTTGATCCTGAATACCGAGCGTTACGGGATTTTGAACGACTTTGCCATTCACTAATGTCTCCACAAAAGTTCCTTGATCATTTTGCAAAATACCATATTGCGGCAAGATCAAAACGTTGTCTTTGTGATCAGTTTCAATATTTATATTTGCCGTAAAACCACTCTTAAATCTCGGATCAGCCCTATCAAATGAAATTTTAATTTGATATGTTATCACACCTTGAGTATTGGTTTGAGCGGGAGCGATATAAAAAACCGACCCGGAGAACGTTTCGTTTGGTAACGCATCCAACGTCATCGTTACCTTGTTTCCAAGAGCGATTTTACCAACATCAGTTTCTGAAGCTCCGGCATCAACTTCATAACCATCAGTCGACATTATAGATACGAGCGGAGTTCCGGGGGTGGCGAGTTGGCCGGTCTTGGCGTCAAATTGGGTAATCGTTCCGGTAATTGGCGCAAATATTTCAGCGTTTTTTATTTTCGCCAATGCACTATCAACACTTGCCTGCGCTTGTACTATTTCAGAATCATTGATCGAAGGCAATCCGGGGACGGCAACATTAGCTTGCGCGGCAGCAATAGTTTTGATCCGAGTTTTCAGCGCTAATTGATAGGCGTTTTGATTTGCATTGTAATTGGCCGCATTTTTATTCGGTATTTCAATTTTAAATTGCTGGTCGGTATAAAGTATTTTTGATTTATCAAAAGACAAATATAGTCCGCACTTTCCAAGAGGTCGCGGTACATCCGTTAACAAAAAAGAATCATTTGGTTCAAGTCCTGAATACATAATTGAAACGCCACCCGCGGAGGAATATGTTTTCAGATTGTATACACCATCTTTTCCACATTCATATGTTCCTGTTACAGTCGGACTGTCAAAAGCTCCTAAATTACTAATACTCTGTGCTTGGAGCGTGGAATTGAGGAGGGTACGATAAGCGTTAGCAACTAAAGCGTTTTGCTCGGCAACAACGTTATCAATATTGTTATTTGAAGAAGAAGCATTCTGTTTTGCTATAACAAGACCCGCCTGCGCACTATGTAACTGAGCCAGCAGATCATTCATATTAAGCTCAGCTAAAACTTGTCCGGCCGTGACCTGTTTTCCAAGATCAGAAAACGTATCAGAAATAATTCCACTACTGCCAAAAGAAAGCGAGACGCTTTGTGCCGGAGTTGTATTGCCGGTTAAAGTCACCGACTCGGTGACGGAATCGCGAGTAACGGTCACAAATTGATACGATGGTTTGCGATTAAAAAATAGTAAAAATATGCCAAAAATTATAACCACGACGACTATGATAGTGATAAAAGTTTTTGATTTGATTATTTTTTTGAGCATTTGTTTATTCATAAATAGATATTTTAACACATTTTTAGTGAATGAACAAACGACGCAGTGTGACGAAAATGTTTTTTATAATACTTCATTGAGTTTCATCGTATTTGGATCAAGGACCAACCAAATAGATTTGCCAACTGATGGAGCTACGATAAAACTTTCTCCGGATTTTCTGTCGACGTAATTAACGATAACAGTGTTTCCATTACCCATTTCCGTACTTTGAGGCGCAATACGATCGCCGAGGAGTACCGCCTCGGAGCCGACGTATCCGCTCGACGTGTTAAGCGCCGCCACAACATAATAAAAAGTACCACTGCCACCCATCGTCTGTGTCAAAAGAAAAGCGACATCTTCCCTGCCGTCGCCATTAAAATCATGCCTGACTTCATTGCCGAAATAACGGGTAATTATTTTCGAAGCCGATCCTGGCGCCGCCGGAACTTCAGAAATACCGTTAATCAATGTAATTTTTCGACCTTCAATAAGATATGTCGCATTTTTTTCATCCTGAGCACCAATAATATTTTTAGAAATATTTTTGAACAAATGAAAACCATAAAACGACAAACCCAACGCCAAAACCACAGTTATCAAAATCAAAATCGCAATCTCTTTAAAAATTTTCATGATCATCTAAATATATCAGAAAGTGTCAATTATTAATAATTTCTTAATTTTATAAAAAAACTGCAACGACCCGATCCATGGTATCGTTGCAGTACTATTCACTTAGACGCTTCCGTCTTGCTTCCTTGATCTTACGCATCAACTCCGGCGGAAACTTAAAGAACGAGGTGTGCTTGATTGAAAAGATATAGAGCCAGTGAGGATTACCGGAACTCATGATCTTCTCAATTTCAGCAACTTCGATCGGTAAAACCTCTCGAAGCGACCTTATGCGTCCGTCGCAGAATACTTTGAAACTCTCCACGCCGGTATGCGTCAGTGACTTGCGAGTAACGGCATGAGTCAAGAGATCACGCTTGTTTAAGAAGTCCTTTTCTCGACTCGTGAGCTCCTCCCGCGTCGCAAAAGTCTCAACGCGGGGTTCGAATGTGGAATTGGACATTTCTGTCAGTCCAATAAAACCGAAGACTTCATTCAACTTATACGTCACCCACTCATCACCATAGGTCAGAACTTCTTCCTCGGTCAAAATACCCTTTTCAAACATATATCGAACGCCAAACTGCAACAGCACATCTTCGCTGAAACGTGACGCTGGATTATAGTAGAGTATCTTGAACATCAAGGCCCGCAATTTCAGGAAATTCGCCAGTGCTTTGGGATTGGTGAGCACGAACTGCCCATCGACAATTCGCGCATCGCCCCAAAGACCACAGATGAAAGGATTGCGAACCACCAGGTCTCTGACAATGGCCTGCTCATCACTATAACCGTCCGGGGTTCGTGAACCAACTGACGGGATAAAAGCTTCGACATCCCTCGCCAGGTAAGACGACTTGTCGGCAAGATCAATGATCCTTCCCAGAATTCCTTTTCCAAGAATGATCGCGGTCAAGTAATCTTCATGAAGGCCAAACTGCCGTTTGATTTCCGGCCACTTCTCCTTCTTAAAGATTGCCGGAAAAGAAGCATCCTCATCAAAAGCTTCCGGAGCAACACGTTTGACTGAATCGCTACCGGCTGGCGTCAAGACATCATGCATCGGCGCAGCAAACTGCAAATGACGCATGTCTTCGTCGGACAAATCGCAATTGCGTCCGATGAGAGAAGCAACGGCAAGTGTGTCCAAACCGTGATGAAACCGGGAATGAGAATACGTGGAGGCGATAATTTCCGAAGAATCTCGCGCCCCAACGGTTGGGTGCTGAAGGAAGCCCAGCTGCCTAACTCTAGCGAGTCGCGCCAATCCAAGGTGTTTAGTAGCTTTATCTGTCATGCCGTCCTCAACAACGAGATAACAGAAACCGGAATATGGCAGTAATGAGTACAGACAAAGCGGCTCGGCTTTGTCTCTCAGTCTTTCGACTCGCAGGCTCCTACGAGTCTCGAGCTGACAATATTCTATCCACTCTGGTTCCTTACCGGTCTCCACGAAAGCTGTTTCATACGCTTGGGACAGAGTTATCCCGGCAACATGTGGATTAACCACGTTGATGCCATCGGGAGGAACTACATGCCCACGATTAATCGCCAAAAGAGCATCTTCGACAAATTGCGGTGTCCATAAACCCTCTGACGAATACAAGTACACATCTCCGATACGATGAATCTCATCGTCCTGCCACAGTTCTTTCGCGGTCATGTTACCCTCCTTTCTGTGTTTGGGGTAAAGTCCAATAACAAAAAACTGATCGTTTTCCAGCGACACAATACAACATTTTTATGAAAAACACAAGGCTACTTGTAATACTGAAAAAGCGCTTTGATACCGCTCAGATTTTTGTCCCATTCGATCGTGTCGTGAGTTTTGAGCTCAACTGTAATCGCCGGAATATTGATCGAAGCCAGCCATCCTTCGGCATCGCCGGTCACAGGATATGCGTCAAAAGCTTTGACTGCCGGATATCCGGCCGCTTTGGCATAAGCATTCATAATACCGAGAGTGTTAGGTAAAATTCCATTTTTACACTCCGAAGCGTAAACCGCATTAGATTGACTGTGCCAAAAAACAACAGCAGCCGGTTTATTTTCCACCACAAAATTTTTAATGGCCTGACTTTCCGGTTCGGAAAAGGCTGATGTGCCGGCGCTAGTCGTTTTGGATTGCCACGTTGCCTTCGGTTGCCATTTGCAATCAAAGTTGCGATTAAGATCGACATTGTCCGCGTTGAATCTTCCGGTTGCCAAAATTTTCGTACTGGTTGAAACATCGGCAACAGTGAACTTTCCTTCTTTGCCAGTCACTTCAAAAACACCGTCAGGATTGATAGATGGAATAACCGTAATAGTTAGATTGCTCGGAACCGCCTCAGGGTTAGCTTTCAGGTAATCCATGAATTGGTATGCGAGCAAAACACTATTCCATTCATAACCGCCATGCATACCACCGACAAAAGCCAAAGTGTTCGAACCATGACCGTAAGTGTAACTTTCAATATGCCGTCCTTGAACTGAAGTGCCGATCGTTTTTACAACGGCAATTTGAGTCAGTGGTTTTGGCTGAGAAATTTCCACAGGTTTGCTGATTAAACTCAAAATCGCAAGTATCACAATCACAACAAGAACAATAGCGACAGCTATGTTCCACTTCTTAGGAAGGAACAGCATTATTTAGAATAATATTTAAGCACCGCGTCTACACCCTTCTGATTTTTTGACCATTCGGTATCGTTATGATTAGTAAGCAGTACACTGATCGCAGGAATATTGATCTTCGCCAACCAATTTACCATATCGCCGGTCGTCGCGTAGAAATCAAAACTTTCATGAGCCGGATATCCTGAAGCTGAAGCAAAAGTTTTTGTAAGTTTGTCAGTTTGCGCAGAAACGCCGTTATGACAACTTGAAGAATATACTCCGCCGGCCGCGCTATACCAAACAACCACTGCAGTTGGTTCATTCTTTTCTATGTAATTTTTGATAGCCTGACTTTCCGGTTCTGAAAAGGCCGAATCACCGCCACTGACGGTTTTGCTTTGCCACTTGCCTGTCGTCTGCCAATCGCAATCAAAATTACGATTAAGATCGACATCGTTTGAGTTAAATCGTCCCGCCACAACCGTCGCGTCAGATGAAGAAACGTCCGATTGCGAGAAATTTCCGGTCGTTGTGCCCACAACTTTGTTGAGACCGTCGGAATTCAAGACCGGAATGACCGTGACTTTTACATTGGTCGGAATGACATCAGGATTGGTTTTCAAATAATCCATAAGCTGATAAGCGACGAGCGCCGTATTCCATTCATAGCCGCCATGAATGCCTCCAACGAATAGGAGTTTCGTTGTCGTACCTATTCCGTAATTGTATGCAAGGATATCACGACCTTCGACAGATTTACCGATCACGGTTACCGCACTATTTTGAGGAGTTTGATTATTCTGCGAATTTACCGTTTCTGTCGTAGTCGCCTGATTCTGATTAACCGAAATATTAGTTGACGAACCTTTAGTAAAATAATAAATACCTACGCCAATAATAATAATTACCAACACAACAATTATGCTTTTTTTCATCTTTTTATTTTACCACAAAGGTCGACTGTTTTACCAATTCAAAAACGTCACGGTAAGTTGCAAAACCGTAGCAAAACAAACCCATAACAAATATGGACCATTAATGAAAGCCACCCATTTCGCAAATGGATATATGGCTAAAAGCGCCCAAACCAGTGTCGACAGAACCAATAAAATATCCACAGCGGCAAGTAAGTTGCTTCGCAATCCAAATTGAATCGGTGTAAAAATCAAATTAAAAATCAGGTTAAGCAAAAACGGCAAAAGCACTATAAAAGAGATCTTTTTGGTGAAATACAAATAGCCGACATAACCATATGAGGCGGCAATTAAAACATACAAGACCGTCCAGACCGGGCCAAAAAGCCATGCCGGCGGAGCCCAACTCGGCTTAATCAACGTTTGATACCATTCGTATGTTTTCATAAGGTAAATTATACCAAATTCAAAATATGAATGATACATAAATAACTTACTCCACATGCACTTTTACGTCGGTTCGTTCTTTTTTAAGTTTCAAAAAGAGAATACTGAACGACCCGAAAAACACGATCATGGACGCTATAAAAAAGACGTAATCATACGCGTCGATCTGCGCCTTCAAAATTATGAGCGCAATATATTTTTGAAAATCGAGCGGAACGTGGCTGTAGAGTTTGCTTAAACTGTTAATTTTCAAAACATTCGAATTTACTTTGTTATTTAGAATTGTCGCAAAAATGGCGATTCCAAAAGCACCGGAAATATTTCTCACAAGCGCCAGAACTGATGATGCGATTCCTATCTCGTTTTGTGGAACGACGGAAGCAATAACGTTAGTACGTTGCGCCATACCAAATCCAAGTCCAAAGGCCATGATGGACAACGGAATAACAATATCGAGCGCCGTTGATTTCGGATCAAGACCGGTGAATAGATAAATTCCGATCGATGCCACAAGCGTGCTGGCAAAAATAATATAACGAGCTTGCACCTTGCCGGTCAGCATTCCACCAAGAGGTGAAGCGATCATAAGTGCCGCCGCCATTGGAATAAAAAGATAACCGGATTCCGTTGCGCTATAACCCAAAAATGTTTGCGCAAAAACCGGAATCAAAAAGACACCGCCCATCATGCCCATAAAAACGACGAAGTTGTTAAGAAGAGTGTTGACGAAAGCCGGAATCTTGAAAAATTTGAGGTCGATGATCGGCTCGGGGACTTTCTGTTCAAGTCTGATAAATATTCCTAACAAAATAACTACCAAAAAATAACAGATAATACTTTCGATGGATAACCATCCCCAGTCGAATCCTTTATCCAAGACCAATACAAGTGCCGACAACATTCCACCCAAAGTCAGAGCGCCCCACCAATCAAAATATTTCGTTTCGATATTGGAGCGTGATTCGTGGATAAATCGCATGGCCATAAAAATACCGAGAATTCCGATCGGAAGATTAACTAAAAATACTGAACGCCAACCAAAATTATCGATGAGTGGTCCGCCTAACAAAGGTCCGAAAACAATGGCCGCCGCAAAAGAAGCCGACCAAATTCCGAGCGCCTGAGCGCGCTCTCTTCCCTGTTTAAAGGTCACGGCCAAAATAGCCATGGCCGTCGGATAATCCGCCGATCCCGCGATCGCTTGAATGATACGAAATACGATCATCGACGAAAGGTTCCAAGATAAACCGGCCAGAACCGATCCTAAAATAAAAATACTGAAACCCCAAATGTAAACTTTTTTTCTGCCGATTGAATCCCCCAGCTTACCCCAGATCGGTACAAAAACAGCGTTAGCCAAAATATAAGCAGTAGCGATCCAACCGGCGGCTGAAACGGTGATGCCGAAATCTTCGATGATCTTTGGTAATGCAAGGTTAACGATCGTCTGATCGAGACGTCCCAAAAATGTCCCTACGATAACCGTCAGCAAAATCCACCAGCGCAGATTGTTGCTTTTACGTTCGTCAACATTAGTTGTCATAAACTTTTATCTTGGCGGACATCCCGTTTTTAAATTCGGGATGAAGATTTACATCGTAACGAATTTTAATATCGAATTGTTTGACTTCTCTTTTATCGGAAATACTGAACACAACGCTCGACTCATCGGCAGTGGGACTCACCTCATCGACGATACCTGTAAAAACTTTATTTCCAAAAGCATCCAAAATAAAAGAAGCCGGCTCGCCAACCTTTATGCGATCCAATCCCTTATCTTCATCCAGTTTACCAACCACCCTTAATTGACCGGGTTCGATCATTGTGACAACCGGACTTCCAGCCATAAAAACTTGTCCCGGCATATTTTGTACGCCAATAACCGTACCTGCTACTTTTGCCGACAAAGTTTCCGCGCCAACACGCGCGACCGGTTGACCAACGTTCACTGCATCGCCAGTTTTGACATAAACTTCAGCTAGAATACCTGAAGCTTCCGGACCGATGGAAATAATCGGAGCCGAAATTTCCGATTTATCGATCAAAACGTAAGCCGAAGTAGATTTCAAATACAGAAATCCTCCCACAACTAACGATATGACAAATATACCAGCTAGAGTTTGCATCCAAGGTTTTGAAACTAAACTTTTTTTCTCTTGATTTGTTTGTTGAAGATTTTCCATGTTATTTTTTGCTGATTGTAATTACCGATTTGTTTGCCACGACAGATTGTCCGACTTTAAGATGAGAATCGACGAAAGACACGATGCCGTCAAATGGCGCAACAATAAGATTATTTTGATATGCGCCAAGTGCCGCTTCATAAACCCCTTCGGCCGAATCAACTGCCGCTTGGGCAATATTGGCCGCTGACGATCCGTTTTGTCCAAGATTGGCTTCGTACTGTTTTAATACTTGATCACGTGTTGCCAAAGCGAGGTCATAGGCATTTTTATTGGCAGCATAAGAACTTGATCTTTTATTTGGAATTTCGACTATCCATTTCATATCCACGGCAGTATATCCGGTTGGAAATTGAATGAACAAACCGCATTTGCCGAAAGCTTGAGGAGAATAAAATGTGACGTTGGCAGTGCCCCCGTAACTTCCATCGTCATCTTTCACTTCAAAAGAATATCCTGATTGGGCATTCGATTCATAAGGCATGATTTCATAATGACCTTCTTTGTCACAAGTGTATGTGCCGGTAATTGTCGGAACTTGATTGTTGTCTATTATAAAAGTATTGTTGTCATTTTTATTTGCAGGCGTGGCGACGAGACCGCTGGACAATAATGTTCTGTAGGCATTCGAAACCAAAACATCTTGTTGATTTTTAGCGTTTGTATATTGAACATCCAACGAAGCATATTGAGCTCGCGCCAATTCCAGAGCTCCTTTGGCTTGCTTGATGGCGCCCAAGGCGTCATTTGCTTCCAACGTGGACAAGACTTGTCCTTTTTTAACAACATCTCCGACTTTTACATTTACCGAAGACACACGGCCAACTTTTGGAAAAGCCAGATCCACCGAATTTATCGATAAATTTGTGGACGATGCCGCCTCAATTTCCGTATCGGAAGACAAGCTCACCTTTGGCGCACGTCCGATGCTATTGTAAGTTGCCATTAAAATAACAAGCGCAATGAGAGCCGCCGTCGGAACAACGATCTTTGGTCTATTTAAAATGAATTGAAACATTTTTTTCATATCTGAATTAAATTAATTTCTTAAGAATTGTAATCAACTTTTGCCTGTCTTCATGTTCCAGTCCAGCAAAAATCGTTTTAAACACTTTCGACTTTAACCTATTAAACGATGAAAATATCTTTGAAGCGTTGTTTGTGGAAATAATCCTGACAGTCCTTCGATCGGCCGCATCCAATCTGCGATCGATGAGCTTTTTTTTGTATAAATGTTCGATCATCACAGTCGCTGATGGAGCCGTAACTCCCAAATGATTGGCGATCTCGTTCATGGTCGAAATTTTTTTCTCAACCACAAATCGCAAAGTTTCCAACTGAGGAATCGTCAAAGAAATATTTTTAGCCTCCTTTCTAAAAGCAATCGAGATTCGCTTATAAAATTCCATGAAAACATCATGCAATTCTTCATCATTTTTTAAAATCCTTTTGTTTCTTGGACTCATTGATTTCATATTGATTATCTAACTATTAGACAGTCTAAGTATACAAATATACGAAAAACAGTCAAGGATACGACTGTACCCTATTTTGACTTATCTTCTTTTAAATCCGGCAATTTGAAAAAGTCTCTGTTTCCGTTTTTCCTTCAGTGATGAATGCCGTATCACCCTTGTTCCAAAAAACAAATTTTTCGTTCGGTGTAACGTAGCGTGCACCGGAAGCGGAAATCGCATGTGGGACAGAAAGCTCGCGACCGTCGCTCAATTTTAGATCAACGAATAGATCTTGGGTCGGATAAAAAGTCGCAATAATATTTTTTGAACTATCACAGTTAAAAGTGACTGTTTTGCTTTTAGCAATGACGCCCTCTGAGACTAAAATTTTATTTACCAATTTTGGCACCCAATAATTTTGTGTGCTAAGCAAACCGATTCCTATAATAATTAAAACCAACAGAATTATTCTAATTGTTTTCATTACGACATTATACCAAAATTTTAAAATAATGGTTGGCTTAACGATTAAGAAATACAACGTAATATCTCATTCTGTATTACGGCAAATGTTAACAGACGCATTAAATAACGCAATTATTTTATTAAGTATTTAAAAAAAAGACATTAATAATATGGAACACAATAAAAAAGGCAATGTAGGGGCATTTTTATCGGGAGTTGTTGTCGCGACTGCCGTGGGAGGATATTTTCTGTTTGTTTCAAAAAATTCAAAGAAAAACAGACAGAAAGTGGCGGATTGGGTCGAAGATGCAAAAGATGAAGTAGTGGCTAAAGTCAAGAAAATAAAAAGATTATCGAGAGACAAATATTATGAGATCGTCGATACTGTTTCCGAAAAATATTCTAAAATGAAAGAGGTCGGCAAAGAAAAAGCGGAAAAGTTTCGCGACGAATTAAAAAGCCGTTGGGAGGAGATGGAGGAAGATACCGACGAAGATGATGAGTAAATATATAGTTGACAAACTTTATTTTAAGTGTATAGTCACGACAGCGAAAGCTGTTCTTTAACAGCAATAAACTGTCTCCGATCAAGGTGGTCGGTGGCATACAAAACTCTGCGTGGGACCGCTTAGTCCTAGAAAAGGTTGGTAGATCATGAGAGGCATCAGCAAACTGTTTGTTGTGTCGTTTTTTGTGGCGTCCTTTGTCTTGGTGACATCGGGCAACAAAGTGTTCGCGGCTGAACTGCCGCCGCACAAGGTTGTTTTCACCGATGGCACCAACATCTATTTGGCGGACATCGATAATCCCGGGAGAGTGGTGTCGCTTACAGCGGACCTCCCCGAGTCAGGCATGTACTACGATCACCCGTGCGTTGCAGGGAATACTTTGTGGTACGACAGGACCCAGACCAGAAGGGGCTATAGCCAACGGCTATACAAATCCAAATGGATGGACGGCGCGGCAACTGTGCAGAAGACAAGTGACCCTTGGGGTAACTCGACGGATACTAATCCTATAGCATCGAGTTTCCTCCCCGATGTTATCTTTTACACTAATCGCAAGGGAGTCACCATGATGGATCTCGCTTCCAGCGGCAAACTCGGTCCCGGATACGGTCATTCCGTTTTTGATACGGGTGCGGCGTGCTGGGATCTGACTTTGGAGGACAAGAATATCGCATACGTCGCTCCAAACGAGGAACATGAAGTGGTTGTGAGTCCAGGTGTCTTGGCTCTAATGTACGGCACCGATGGCATTTACGCTTGGGACCACCGGAAGTCGACCAAGACGGCTGAGTTCATTCCTTTCAAGGACGACGAATCTCTAGTCATTTACGTGGAGCGACTCTCTGTAACTGTCGATCAGCGTTTCTTGATTTCGGATGGAGAATCGTTGTACTTCCTGGTACCTGGTAAGGATGCGAAACAACTTGCGCCGACAAATGTTGGTGAAGGTATCATTAGCCCGGACGGTACGAAAGTCTTGTATGTCGTCGTCGACGGCGACTACACTTCTGTCGTATCCGCGGACATCGATCAGGTCGGGGAATTGTCCAACGCCTTCACTGTGGCCGAGACGGCTAGCGGAGATATATTATCCGAGAGCGTTTCACCCTCATGGGCGCCGGATGATATGTTCGTGAGTTGTGACAAAGTCTCCGGCAAGTTGAATTTCGCCGTGCGCGGCAAAGATTCACTGTCTCTTTCCGGATCGGTGATTGTGCCGGAAGGTACCAACTATGATACGGCGAAGGTGACCATCGGCAATTTCTCCCGCACTTTCCGCCTGAACCAAAAGGAGGACAAGTTGAAATTGTCATCGGTGGCGCCGGTGACCGGTGCTCCGAAGGTACGGACATGGTCGGTGACGACGAGTGGTGACCTTACCGCAGCATTCGCGGCGTTAGGGTTTACAAACTCGGATACCAAATCCTCTGGCGAGTTTGACCTCACGATCACCTTCTCCGGTTCGGCCAGCGACACGTACACGCTGACGAAACAGTTGAAGTACACGGCGCGTGCCGGTAAGTCAGGAAGTCTGACGGACTAATCGTTCCGCGACCGTGTCGACAACAGCTTGAGTGTACGTTTGCAGACAGCGGTGTACCGGGAATTTCCCCGGTACACCGTTTTTTTATAGTTTTTTATATAAGTTTTCACTAAATGCTGGGGGACTTGGAGTCGAACCAAAATAAACGGATCCAAAATCCGTTGTCCTACCATTAGACGATCCCCCAATATCTACAGATTTCCCATTATACCATCAATCCAACCCATAATCTTGCGATTTAAAGTTGAACTTGCCTTTACTCTAACCCGAAAACAGCCATTATACAAGTCTCCTACATTTTTTCGTTTAGTTTTTACTTTATTTTTCTTATACCTTATTGTTTGCAAACATCTTTCAGAAATACCTAATTTTTCTGACCAAAACCTCACCACTTGTTGAATTCTATCTTTGCTGCTCTCATGAATATAAATTTCGTAACCGAATTGTTCAGTTTTAATCCCACAACACCGTTTGAGCCAACATAGAAAAACCTGAACCATCTCATAGTCAGAATTTGTAAAAACTATTCCCAAACTTGGGTTATGGATTTTGGACTTTGAACCTTCAGCCCAATATAATGCAATGCCAATTAACCAAAGTTCTCGTTTTGAAATTTGAAAAATTTCATTTTTTGCAACTTCATGAATTATTTTTGTTCTATTTATTCTATCGGTTTTTCGTGCAAGACCACCACGAATACTAGCAGCTATTTTCTTTGCGGTTATACGTTGTTTTTGCTTTTTCGCCAAATGAACATCTTGCAGCCACAAAGTGATTGTGGATTTGGCTACAGGTATTTTGGCTAAAATTTCAGAATAGGTTTTCCCTGCTTTACGTAACGCAATAACATGCTGTTTATGCTTCAAATACACATGGGCATTATTCATGTCCACAGACTATCAAATGGAGATAAAATCTTTATAAAAAAATTCTAAAGAAAAAATAAAATCTAAAAAATGATTTTATGTTGAAATTTAGGCGTCTTTCTGCCCTACTAGCTTAATTAGTGCAAGTTCGAGGGGCAATTGCGCGATAGTGGCATATCCTAATTGTTGTTGTGCTTCAAGTAGCGCGATTATAGTCGCTCCGGCAATTGACGATGCCGGATCCTTGGCAAGATTTTCGGCAAAATTAAAATCAGATTCGGATAATTCCTCGCGTAGTGTCATCACCATATCCGGCGCCATTTTGAGAAGTAAAACCGCGCGCACTCGCTCCAAGATCATAGTGACATAAATTTTCATTTCGACATTAGCATCGCACGCTTTTTGAATAGCTTTAAGTCCAATCTCAAAATCCCGTTTAGCGAGCGCGGTCACAAAATCATTTACGATCGCACCACGAGGAGAACCGGTGACCACCGCCGTATCTTCTAAAGAAATTTTTTTGCCTGCTTCATTTCCCTTTCCGCCGCTCGCGCCCACTCCCCCAATCACCTTCTGCAAAGTTCCAATTGTGTCGCGAAAAGATCCATCACCAAGTAAAGCGATAAGCTCGGCCGCGGCCGGCTCGAGTGCAAAACCTTCATCTTTGGCTACACGCAAGGCAACGTCTTTGAGAATTTTTTGAGTCGGTTTTTTAAAAATGAAAACTTGGCAACGAGAAATAATTGTTTCCGGCAATTTATCCAACTCGGTAGTAGCTAAAATAAATATCGCATGCTTCGGCGGTTCTTCAAGAGTTTTGAGCAAGGCGTTGAAAGCTTCCTTGGTCAACATGTGCACTTCGTCGATAATATAAACTTTGAAAGGAGATTCAAAAGGTTGAGTGTTGACCGCTTCGCGAATCGCTCGGATATCATCGATGCCGCGATTGGAAGCCGCATCAATTTCATATAAATCGTTTTGAGAAGTGCCTATTTCGTTAGCAAAAATACGCGCCACGGAAGTTTTACCGGTACCACGCGATCCGGCGAACAGATAAGCATGCGCTGTGCCGCCATTTTTGAGCGCCGCTTGCAAAACATCAACGACGTGATCTTGTCCCACCACTTCGTTAAATTTCTGAGGGCGATATTTTCGGTATAAAACTTCGTTAGACATGTTGGTATTATAGCACAGGGATACTTTTATTTTCCAAATTCATAAATAGATTTTATATAAAAAAAACGGACGGGGGAACCATTTAACCGGGTTCCTCCGTCCAATGTTTGTAAGTGCCCTGTTAAGGGCTCTAAGTCTTCTCCATCTGGCTACCTCCTTCGCGCTGAGGGCCATCGAGCGGTGCAGAAGATATTAAGGGCCGGCGCGAAGCTTTTTATATGCGACGCGTCGGCCCTTATCAAGATGCGCTCCGGCAATCGTTCTGCGACCGGAGCGAAAGTACGCCGGCGATGGCGGCTAACCAACCCCGTACTGGGGCTTCATGCCGCGCGCCGGCAAGACATGGCGGCTGAGGGGCCAATCCACATCGGGACGTAGCTCCTCAGCACGCCGACCAGGCTCAGACGGCCGCGATGGTGTCGCGTGCGCCGGCGCCGATGGTGCTGTCGTCGATCGTCGTGTCATCAATCTTAAATGTGGTGGCGTTTGCGCCACCGTAGAACTCGTACCTCATGCGGGACTCTCCCTTCTGTAGAGACAAGTGACTCATAGATCCAATGTCACGATGACACCAAATCTACATACATCAAAAGAACTAACGCTCCAACACCTTAGCGTATTATATATAATATGTCAACAAAAGTATTCTATATATGCTAAATAATGGCTTAAATGCTGAATTTTTTAATATTTTTAAAAATAAAAAAACAGGAGTAGGACAAATGATCGTCCTACTCCTTCGGCTCAAGGTCAGCAATGAACTCATGGGATGCTAACAGGATCAACTGCAGTTGACTCCAGGATGATATTGCCCGCGCCGTCCTCAGAATTAATCTTGATAAACTTAGTAGCGGAGGCAATTTCAATTGTTTGCTGAGAAGGCTGAATCCTCGACTTAGCCGCACGACGAGCCGCAGATATAAGTCCACCACGGCGTCCAATTTCCTCCATACGACCACGATCCGCGGATACGCGCTCGCCGCCTTTTCGGCCTGCATCTCGAGCTTCATCCGATGAGAACTCGTGTGCGCTACCCTTTTCGTGCGCCGCACGCCCACCTCTTCTTGCTATCTCGCGTTGCTTGTCGGGATCCATGTTTGCGAAACCACGTTTCGCAATCGCCTTCCCGAAAGGAACAGTCTCACCTCTTCGATTCTTAGCTGTCATAACACAATCTCCTCTTTTGTACTTATATAGAATAAAGCAATATCGCGCATGCGAAATCTACCTAATCTATTTATTTGCCAACTACAACACTAGACTTTTATACAAGAAAGTCAAATGTCCAAGATAATGTAAATGAAGGTTATTAATTTCTCTTAAACCAGGAGGAAAATTTATTAGTAACACCGGTGATTAAGGATTTTAAACCGTTCCCATTTTTTTGAGAATGTAACCTCAATAAATCAGATGATTTTTCTTCGGGACTTTTTACAAAAGGTTGGCTCCAGTCGATTTTGCTCTTTGCATCTGTTTCATCTACAAGCAAACGTTTTGATGTAGTAGTTTTGTGAGTTCTTGGGATATCAGCATAAGAGGGCGGAAAATTTAAAGATGAAGAATTGGTATCGATGTTATTTCTATCGGCATTTATGCGACTTAGTTTTTCCCTAATTTCCCTCTTTCTAGATTCTTCAAGAGTTTTATTTGTCGCAAGAGCGTATTCTTCATCTGCTGTGTCGTATAATTCGGTACCTTCCTTAAAAAGTTTTTCCTTTATATCACTTTCCGATTTCTCATCGGCGTCGGCATATTTTTTAAATGCTTCTGCATATTTTCTTTCTCTACGCTCACGCGCAACCTTTAAAGAAGGTGTTTCATTTTCTGATTCCGGACTTACAACTGGACGTGCACCATATATTCCATCATCGTATTTTTTAAGAGATTCGGGCGTTGGTTCTGGTTCCCGTATTATTTCATTTATTGGTGCAGAATCCGGTGTAGATTCTGGCAAATCAATCAAACTTATTTCAGAATTTGATCCTTCCGGTTCACTTAGTCTTTCTGTTTTCATAATTTAATTGTACACCTATAAAATATTATTTGAAATGAAGATATCCACAATAGTTTTTACCTCATTCGCAGTGTTTGTTTCCATAAGTTTGGCGCGAAGTTCAGCCGCCCCATCAAAACCGGTCACATAGGCTTTGAAATGTTTTTTCATGACCGAGAAATTTTTGACATCGCCGAGCAATTTTTCAAAAAGTTCTGTGTGCTCAACCATGACTCGCAGTTTTTCTTTTACGGAAATCTCAGCCCGGGTCACCCGAAATTGATCATTAGTTTCCGTAAAATTTTTACTGAAAAACCATGGGTTGCCGAAGATTGCACGGCCGATCATAATGCCGTCTGCACCTGTTTCGCGAGCCTTGTTCTGCGCATCTTCCAGACTAACCACGTCCCCATTCCCAAATATCAATGTCTCACTTTTCAGCTCATCACGAATTTCCACCGCACGTTTTACGTTCTCCCATCGTGCAGGGACTTTGGACATTTCTTTGCGAGTGCGGCCATGCACCGTGATCATGGCTGGTTTTTCGGCTAGCAACTGAGGTAGCCATGTTTCCAATTCATTTTTATTGTAACCAACACGAGTTTTTACAGACACAGGAATCGATTTTCGGCCTTTCGGATCGATACCGTCAGAAACACCTTGGAGCGCGGCGCGCAGAACTTCACGGGCCAGTCGTGGGTTTCGCATCAGCGCCGCGCCGGCCTTCTGTTTCTCTATCCCGCGATCCGGACAGCCCATATTAATATCGAGTCCATCAAACCCCATTTCGCGAATCATTTTCGCCGCCTGGTACATATATTCGGGATTGCTAGAAAAAAGTTGCGCCACGATCGGTCGCTCGCTTTCATCAAACGCGAGATCGCGCAATAGTTTTTTCTTCCCTTCCGCATTTGCTCGTATCAGTCCATCTGCCGAAACAAATTCCGTCCACATCACATCCGGCTTGCCATATTTAGCGATGATACGTCGAAAAGCCGCATCAGTGACATCAGCCATCGGCGCAAGCACGCAAATAGTTTTACCGCTTTTTGCGCTTTTATTTTTCAGATCCTGCCAGAAATTTTTCATTTGAACTTGTAGAAAAGTTTGTTACCAAACCGCGCATCAATATACAACAAATTGGCAAAATTATCTATTTGACTGTCCGCAAAAGCTTTTTGGGTCAATAACGAAGATAGATTTGCGACTATTGTCGATACCTGATCTGAAACCTGCACCGAGATGCGCGTTCCGCTATTTAGAAATAGATTGTACTGGTTGTCATTTACAACTTCAACTTCGGTCGGTTGAAAACCGATCTCCGGCAAAGCTTTGGTCAATAAAAATACATGATTCAATCCTGATGGCGTATAAAAATTCGAACCGCGCCAGCCAGCATCGGTAATAGGTCCGTACAATTTAATATATGCGGTACCGGAAAATTCGGGAGCTTTAGCGAACAAATATCCGAGCGAATCCATCAATTGACATGTTCCCGCTTTTTCCCGGCTCACTCCACACCAGACCATTACAGGCACTCGTTCTTTAATATTCAAAGAGATCGTTGTCGAATTAACTCTATCGATCGAAACTGAATCTATCCAAAGATATGAATGTTCCAAAGTATTAATAATTTGTTGCTTCGGATACCAAAAAATATTTGAACGAGAAAAGATAAGTAGACGATGACCTTGCAATATCTCTCGAGTCGTCACCAAAATATCATCAGATGAAACGGCCGAATTTCCTGAAACCAAAATCGTTTGAATGTTTATCATTGGCGCTTTTGAAAGTGCCGATAGACCGTAAAGCAAACCTGCAATCAAGACAATTACAAAAGATATTTTAATCCAGCGTATCGCACGCTCCCGTCGCAAAAGTTTTTGCGATTGCAAGAGAGAACGTTTATGAAAAATGCGATGCATCGTTTTTTACGAATCGTATATTACGATTTGCGAATAAAATCCTTGCCCATGTATGGTCGAAGCGCTTCAGGAATTTTAATCGAGCCGTCTGCCTGTTGATTGTTTTCGATGAGAGAAATGAGAAGGCGCGGTGTTGCAGCCGCAGTATTGTTGAGTGAATGTACGAATTGCATTTTCCCTTCAGCATTGCGATAGCGAATATTGAGGCGGCGTGTTTGGAAATCATGAAAATATGAAGACGAATGTGTTTCGCGATATTTATTTTCCGATGGCACCCATGATTCAATATCATATTTTTTAACTTGTCCAAGTCCAAGGTCACCACCACAGTTCACAACCACGTGATGGGGAATGCCAAGTTTCTGCAACATCTCTTCGGAATTTTTAGTGAGGTCTTCATGATGTTTGACCGACTCTTCATGACTAGCCTCGCACAAAACCACTTGCTCGAATTTATAAAATTCGTGGACGCGTAAAATGCCGCGAGTATCCTTGCCGTGACTTCCCGCTTCGCGTCTGAAACATGGCGAGAAGGCTAGGAATTTAATTGGCAGATCTTTGTCTTCCAAAATCTCATCCATATAATATCCCATCGTCGGCACTTCGGCCGTACCGGTCAAATATGAAGCGTCCTGAGTTTTATACAAATCTTCTTCGCTTTGCGGCAAATAGCCGGTGCCCATAAAAGATTCTCGGTTGACCATCGATGGAGTCATAAGCGGCACGAAACCGCCTTTACCTAAAAAGTGATCCATGGCAAATCGCCACAATGCAAAGTTGAGAAGCACGCCGTCATTTTTTAAAAAGTAACCACGGAAGCCGGCGACTTTCACACCTCTTTCCAAATCAACCATATCCAAATCTTGCATCAAAGTGATGTGATCTTTTGGTTTGAAATCGAATTTTGGAATTTCACCCCAAACTTTTACTTCTTTATTATCCGCATCACTGTCGCCTTCCGGTACCGAAACATCTGGAATGTTGGGCACTTGTAACATCAGTAACTGCCACTTTTTCATCACCTCTTTCAGAAGCTCTTCCTCTTTTTGAAAATCTTCTTTGACCGCTTTCATCTTGGCGATCATTTCGGCACGCTCAGCTGGAGCCGCTTTGGTGATCTTTTCGTTGTAACTATTTTGCTCGGCCTTCTTGGCTTCCATCGATTGCATGAGTTCGCGACGCTTGGTATCTGCAGCCAAAAGTTCCTCAACATCAAATTTTATGAGTTTTTTCTTGGCGCCAAGGGCGATTAAATCCTTATTTTCCCTGATGAATTTGATGTCGAGCATATTTTATAAAAAATTTAGAACTTTTTTATCTTTTCATCATACCAGATATGCCACAATTCTCAATATGGAATACAAAATTGAGAAAATGTCACGCAATGAAATAAAGGAAAAATTACCGCAGTTATTGGAGATTCCGGATCCGCCGCGAGCACTATATATGGTCGGCCAACTGCCCGATGCTCATATATATGTATCGGTCGTCGGCTCGCGGCGATATACCGATTATGGCCGACAATGTTGCCGTGAGCTTATCTTGGGTTTGCGAGGCAAGCCGGTGGCAATCGTTTCGGGATTGGCATATGGAATAGATGAAATCGCTCACCGCGCCGCGATCGACGCCGGACTGCCGACGATCGCTTTCCCCGGCTCCGGACTTGACCCATCCGCATTATATCCACGCGGACATACACAGTTGGCCGAAGAAATTTTGTATCACGGTGGCTGTTTGTTGTCGGAATATGATCCTTTAGAAAAAGCGGCGCCCTGGACTTTTCCGCAACGAAATCGTCTTATGTCCGGAATCGCAAAAGCCGTGCTAATCATCGAAGCGGAGGAAAAATCCGGCAGTCTAATTACAGCACGTCTCGCCACCGAATACAATCGCGACGTCCTCACCGTCCCCGGCTCGATCTTTTCCTCCGCTTCCGCCGGCACCAACTTTCTCCTACGCCAAGGCGCGACGCCCATCACTTGCGCCAACGACCTCCTACAAGCTCTCGGCCTATTGGAAGAAAACAAAATGCTGCCGTTTGGAAATACAGAAAAAAATACCGACAACGAACCATCGACTCGCACCGACATTTCTCCAGAAGAATTAGAAATTCTCAATCTCCTCACAAACTCCCCACTTTCCCGCGACGAAATCGCCACGCATTTAAATCGCAAAATCCACGAGATCAGCACCACTATTTCCATCCTCGAGATCAAAGGTTTGATCGAAGAAAAATTCGGCCAAATGTGGATCTCTACAAACTCAACAAAATAACCGAGATTAACCCGACAAAAATTCCAATTAAATGGACCAGAGAAAGTTTTTCGTTAAAAATAAGAATGCCCATTAAAACAGTAGCGATTAGAGAAATAATTGACCAAATGACACCGGTTATTGATAATTGATTTTTTTCAAAAATTGCCGGGATCCAAGCTGAAGCACTGATTAAATCCACAATTAAAAATGCTATAAAAATAGTCCATCCCGGATTTAACGCGAACTTCTTCGATATAAATTCTCCGAACGCAAAAAAGATTGCTGAAACAGCAATCCAAACCCAGAAGGGTACAATTGTTAAGAATGTCATGAGATTATTTTAACATAAATATAAAAAAACTCGCACCCTTTCAAGTGCGAGGTTCTAGTTGAACATTATTCTAGTGGACCATTACGAAGTTCACTGCGAATTAAAATTGCACGACGCCGACACAACTACTTGCAACCTTATTCTTCATGAATACGAGACGTTGGAGGGAACCCATAAAGCGGTCAGCGGGGCAATCATAGGTGTCGAGAACCTTTTTGTCCGTACGATTACGAACATCCTTATGAATGCAAAGCCCTACACGACAACCGAAGAGATTGAAACCGTTCATGGCAAAGAAATACTCCTCACTTGCCGACCGATCAATATCTTGTAAAAGCAATTTCGGAGCAAGCTCTCCAAAACACGGAATCAGATCCAACTCGGCGGCACGTGCGAGAATTTCTCCAAGTTTCGCACCTTCTCTGAAACCGAGTTCGTCAACCGAGATGTTAACGAGGTTGACTTCGATTACTGAACCTACCGTAAAAGAAATACTTTCCCTAATCACTCTGCGCGCGTCGTCAGTAACCAACACGTTGACTTTCAGCAAGTCCGTGAAAATATCATCCTTGGTCACAGGACCGCTAAGTTTGACCTTGCGCCAAACCGGTAAATTCTTGTTCAAGATAAGCAACTGCATTCTGCAACCGTTGCACACGAAAGCACAAAAGTTGCGGAAAGTGGGTTCAATACCTGGATCAGAACCACTAAGCTTATTAACGATATCCAGGATCAAACCCAAACGACCAGGCAAAACACCAACGAGTGACCGAGTGATCGGTCCGAGCATGTCTACTTTTGACATGGTCTATTTCTCCTAAAAAGGAGCCTGCTGGTAGCTTACGGAACGTCCGTTTGCCACAGCAGAAAATGATCTTCAATAAAATCATTTTCTGCTGTGGCAAATAGCAAATTTTTTCAACGTTCTATTCTAACAAGATACAACACCCAAACAACAAAAGTGTCAAACACTTGTGTGCAAAAAACTGGACAAAAATTAATATCTGGTATACTACTTAAACTGCTGACAAAAATAATATGAAACTTTTAATTGTAGAATCCCCCGCCAAAGCCAAGACCATTTCCAAGTATTTGAATGATGAATATACGGTAAAGGCTTCGGTTGGCCATATACGCGATTTGCCTAAGAGCAATAAAAACGCCATCGACATCGAGGGTGGCTTTATTCCGCATTACGAAATTTCCAAAGGTAAGGAGGCAGTGGTGGCTGAAATAAAATCTCTGGCCAAAAAAGCGACCGAGGTGTTACTCGCAACTGACCCCGACCGAGAAGGTGAGGCTATCGCTTGGCACATTGCCGAAGCGGCCGGACTCAAGGATCCGCAACGCGTGGTCTTTCATGAAATTACTAAAGACGCCGTGCAGGAAGCCATCAAACATCCTCGACCAATTGATGACAATTTGAAACAAGCACAGGAAGCTCGACGTGTACTCGACCGTTTGGTTGGCTACGATCTCTCGGGTTTGATTTGGAAAAAAGTTCGTTACGGACTTTCGGCTGGTCGTGTTCAATCGCCCGCCTTGCGTATTATTATGGAACGCGAGCGTGAAATTCGCGCTTTTATTCCTGAGAAATTCTGGGTCATTACGGCTGATGTAAAAAATAAACAAGATGTTAAATTTACACTAACTTGCAACGAGGAACCTCGCGATGAAAAATTCGTCGAGAAAATTTTGGCGGCGGGCAAAGTCGGACCTTGGACTGTTTCTGATCTTAAAGAAACCGAAGTAGCTCGCGGACCAAAAGCGCCGTTCATTACTTCAACATTGCAACAGACTGCGAGCTCTCGTCTCGGTTTTGCTCCTTCTCGCACCATGGGTATCGCTCAAAAATTGTACGAAGCCGGATACATTTCCTACATGCGTACTGACAGCACTAACTTGAGTAAAGTTGCCATCGATCAAATGGCTGACATTATTAAAGCGGATTACGGCGACAAATATTTGATGCCGCGTGTCTTTACAGCAAAAAGCAAGAATGCTCAGGAAGCACACGAAGCTATTCGTCCAACCGATTTGAGTAAAAAAACAGCCGGTCATACGCCTGAACAGCAAAAACTCTATCAATTGATCTGGAGTCGCACCGTCGCGTCGCAAATGGCTGACGCCAAAACTTTGCGCACCAAACTTTCGGTGAAGGTTGGGAAAGCGGGCGAAGCGGCTGACGACGCGGATAAAAAATCCGCGAAGGAAGTAGGCACCGACACAATTCCTGATTTTTCTATCAACGGCTCACGCGTCCTTTTTGACGGTTGGCTCGCGGCCGATCCGGAAGCACGACAAGATGATGTGGAGTTGCCAAAAACGAGCATCGGCGAAGTCTTGCGACTTATCGATATCCATAGTGAGCAAAAACAAACCGAACCACCGGCTCGATATTCGGAAGCGGGACTCATTAAAGAGCTTGAAAAGCGCGGTATCGGTCGTCCTTCGACGTATGCTTCTATCATCAAGACGATTCAAGATCGTGGCTATGTGAGCAAAGAGCAAAAAGCTCTTGTGCCTACAGACACCGGCGACGTGGTCAGCTCATGGCTTGAAGAAAATTTTGCCAACTATATCAGCGACACTTTCACTGCCGAAATGGAAGACGAACTAGATGCCATCGCGCGCGGCGAAATGAATTACACCAAAACTCTCAAAGATTTTTACGGTCCATTTAAAAAAGATGTAAAGGCGAAAGATAAATCAACAAAAAAGATCACCGATCTCGGTCCGGTAGAAGAAAAATTCAAATGTCCAGTCTGTGGCAGTCCAATGATTTGGAAACTTTCACGAAACGGTAAATTTATGAGCTGTTCGCGATTCCCTGATTGCCAAGGTGCACGCATCGCGACCGGCGAAGTTATGGAAGGCCCGAAACTGACCGGCGAAAAATGTCCGCTTTGTGCCGACGGCATGTTAATGGAGCGCATGGGACGATTTGGAAAATTTACCGCCTGCTCAAACTATCCAAAATGCAAATATATTAAAAAAGATGAAGCGGCCGAGAAGGCTCGCTCGACCGGTGTAAAATGCAACCTCTGCGGCGTTGGCGAAATGACCGAAAAGCGCGGACGATTTGGTGTCTTTTATGGTTGTACCAATTATCCAACTTGCAAAAATATCATCAAAGCTAAACCAACCGGCCGCATCTGCGAACTTTGCAAATCCTTGATGATGGAAGGCACCAAAACCATTCCTGAACGTTGTTCAAACAAGCTTTGCCCAAATCACAACCCTCATAAACTCGAAAAAAAGTAAGAACTTTACAAAAAGTAAAAAGTGTTCTAGTGTGTAAGCCAGCGTAACAGATCATTGAGTCAATCAACCTGTGAAGGAGACTGTATGCGAAAAGGGTTTACCATTGTTGAATTACTCCTCGCCGTGGGTATTCTTTGCATTTTGGCAGCCATCTTAATTCCGCTTTTTCAAAAAAGAGCCGAACAAAAGGCTCCTGCGCCAACAATCACCCAAACGACAGAGCCAACAATTGTTGTTGACCTCGGCAATTTAACATACAGGATTCACGACATGGATTTCATCCTGGATGGTCGAGATTTCCCCGAAAGATACGCCCTCTACGTATTGAAGCACGGAAGGAACTTCACTCTACTTCCGAGTTTCTATGATCCACGAACTCAAAACTGCGGAATCATTTTGTTTGGATACTGGGTCATTCCAAACTCCGCACCTTCCACACAGCCGATCAAGGTTGAAGAATAGCGAAGCGGCAACCGACGAAACCGTTGGCCAGTTATATTTCTGGCCAGCGGCTCTTTTTTTATTTTAAATATTTTTTTTAAAAATACTCAATATTCTACAACGAGAAGTTTTTTATTGAATACAATTCTTCTTCATCTTCTTTCACTTCTTGTTTAGTGCGGTCATCCACAAGTTTGTTATCCTCCGGCGCATTTTCGGGCATGGCCGATTTTACAAGAACTTCGTCGGCAATCGAAGCGACACCGGCTTTGGTTTCAACGACGACTCCCCCAACTTTTATTGATGGCGCATCTTGAGGAACAACCGGCGGTGGCGGATTTTTGATAAACTTATCCATCATTTCGGTCGGACTATGTTTCTCGTTTGATTTGAGCAAATCCAAAATCGTGCGCAAATCGTCATTTGAAAAGAAATCGATACTGAGTTTGCCACCACCCTCTTTGCGTTCAATGTGTACGCGAGTGCCAAGCGTCTCGGCAAATTTTTCTTCCATTTCAATAATTTCCGGATCAACAATATTTTCTTTCTTGCGCATACGCTCCACCGCAATCTTGCGAGCAATTTGTTCAGCTTCCCGCACGGTAAGTCGTCGAAACATTATTTCTTTGAAAAGAGTTTCCTGCTCCTCCGGTCGATCGGTCAACATCATAAGCGGTCGCGCATGACCTTCAGTAATTTTACCGTCGGATAGTGCATTCAAAATATGTTCTGGCAACATGAGCAGACGCATCGTGTTGGTGACATATTCGCGACTCTTGCCAACTTTGAGTGCGATCTCACCGTGTTTGAAACCAAATTCTTCATTGAGACGTTTAAAAGCACGAGCACGATCGACGGCATTTAGATCTTCACGCTGAACATTTTCAATGATCGCGAGTTCAAGTTTGAGCAAATCATTATCCTCACCGGTTTTGATAAGGCACGGCACTTCACGTACACCGGCAATTCGCGAAGCACGCAAACGTCGCTCACCGGCGATGAGTTCATATTCCGTCGCTAGCCCCCCGTCTTCTTTTTGAAATTCTTTACGCGTAACCACGAGCGCCTGCAAAACACCGTATTGTCGAATAGAATCAGCTAGCGATTGCAAAGCAACAGGATCAAATTCACGGCGTGGCTGATATGGATTGGGTTTTATTTTATCAACCTCGATCCAAAAAATAGAGTCGTTTTGAAATTGTGACATGCACATATTTTAACATATCTGATTGATTTTATGTATATTTTAAGTATACTTGTCCTAAATGCCGGGATGGCGGAATGGCAGACGCAATAGACTCAAAATCTATCGATCGCAAGGTCATGAGGGTTCAAGTCCCTCTCCCGGCACCAAATATTCTGTATGGAAAAACTCGAAAGACCGAAAATTATTGCCGTGGTTGGACCAACCGCTTCCGGGAAAAGCGCTCTCGCTGTGGAAATCGCCAAAAAGTTTAATGGCGAGGTTATTTCGGCTGACTCGCGACAAGTCTATGTCGGACTCAATATTGGCACTGGCAAAATTACCAAAAAAGAAATGTCCGGTGTGCCGCACCACCTGCTCGATATCGCCAACCCCCGCGTCCGCTTCACTGTCTCCACTTACAAAGACCTAGCCGACAAGGCTATCTCTGAAATACTCGCTCGCGGCAAGTTGCCCATCATCTGCGGTGGCACCGGTTTTTATATTGAGGCAGTAGTAAAAAATGTTTTGTTGCCGGACGTGCCGGTCAATCCGAAACTGCGAAAACAGCTTTCGACTAAAACAGCTTTGCAACTTTTTGAAATGCTCAAGAAATTAGACCCAGGACGCGCAGTTGCGATCGGTGAGCACAACAAGGTTCGACTCATTCGCGCCCTTGAAATCGCCAAAGTAATCGGCAAAATTCCGCCAATCAAATCCGAGCCGAAATACGATGTCTTAAGTATCGGCATAAAAATTGATAAAAAAAAACTGAAAGAAAAAATTTACAAACGTCTTTTGTCACGAATCAAACAAGGCATGATCAAAGAAGCCCAAAAACTGCATGACGCTGGCCTATCGTGGAAACGTATGCGCGAACTTGGTCTCGAATATCGTGCACTCGCCCGCCACCTTTCTGGCGAAATTTCCAAACCACAAATGATCGAGGAATTAAATCGCGAGATATATCAATATTCTAAACGCCAGATCCAATGGTTTAAGCGCGACCAAAACATTCAGTGGTTTCCACTCGAAAAAACTCAGCAGATAAACACCACTATCAAAAAATTCCTAAAATAAACACAAAAATCATATACTATTGCTTTTTCCTTAATATTAAGTAGTCTGAAGTCAGAACCAAACCACCTGTCGGTGGAACAACAAGAAGGAGTACCTATGTCTATCAAATAGCTTTGTTCGATACGTTGTGGTGCCTCCAGGCGTTTCTTCGGTACCGGTTTATCCAGACTGGGTAAAGGTCAAGTAACCAACGGCACCTTCTTGATCGGCGAACACATTGGAAGGAGTCATGCCTTCAATGACGCCATCATCCTATGTTCGGATGAAATCAACATGATACAGGCCGCTGAAGTCGTCAGAAAAACTGCTAATGTCAGCAGCGACAGAATCGTGATCTGCCGAGATTGGCCACGAGGCTTTACTAACTTCAACGAAAAAGAGCTGGGAGTCATTCACAAGTCCGTTATGGCAAACCAGCATGACACCGTCGTCGTCATTCTGCCCAAGAATTTCGCGGCGCGTTACGCTCTGCGCTTCATGCTCACGGAGAAAATCGGTCAACCTTTTGAGGATGTTGCGATGATTCTTAAACCGGGCGGAGTGTGTCTAGTTAATTGCGCTTTGGGGACACGCGACCGCATCTGGTAAATGACTGACAACAAACTGCCCGGCAACAGTCCAATAGCGCACGACCAACAGGTACGGCGCTTTTTTATTTAAAGAATATTAGATTTTTTTGGAACAAACAATTTGCCAAATCTCTTAACTAAAAACAGATAGCAAAAAAGTCCAAATACAGTAAATAAACCAACAATTCCAATAACGAAAAATGTCGTAAACATATCTATTCGATCAATAAGAAAACCAATCAATATTGGCCCAACCATAGCTCCCATTTCATCGGCGCCAGTCATTAAACCACCAATCTTTCCATAATGTTCTCGAGCTGAAGCTTTTGTGGCCAAAGATTGAATTGCAAAACTTATTCCAACAGTTGATATCCCTAAAATAAAAATACCGATGAGTTGAAGCGTAAATCCTGACACCAATGAAAGTGCGCCAAGCAAAAACGTAACAGCTAGTAAACTAAAAATAATAAACTTCCCTTTTGACACCTTATCAATAAAAGACCCAAACCAAAAAGCAAAAGCCGATGGAATAGCAAACATAACTGAAATAAGGACAACTCGCGGCAAACTTTTACTATCAGTGTATGTAAAAAGTGGAATAAAAAAAGTACCCAATAAATCAACACATGCCACAAAAAATGTTAAATATGCCAGACCCCAGATTTCAACTTTAAAATCTCTAACACTCTTAATGGCACCGATGATATTTTGAAAATACCTAGAAGAACCAATGGTCTGTATCGGTATTTCATCATTAGGGGCTGATTTGAAAATAAGAATTGCAATAAGCGATGTTGGAATAATTGCCAAAAATAGCCAAGTTATTGGCATAAAAGGGATTAACAAAATACTGATGAGTGCCGCTATCATCCAAGAGAAGTTTGGTAGTGCCGAAAGATATCCAAAAGATTTTGCAATATGATCAGAAATAACAAAACGGCGCAGATATGTATCGCCTCCCACGCTGTCACAGCACCATGTCACACCGTTTATTGCTCTGGCGATAACAATAAACAAAGCAGTACCGAGAACGCCGGAAATAAAATAACTAAGTCCAATAAGTGGATATAAAGCTAATGCAAAAAGAATAAGTTTCTTTGCCGGAATTTTATCCGCCAAAATACTAACTTTCGGAAGCGAGAGAATAAACACAACGTTGTATATAGATCGAAAAAGACCAGCCTCAACATAACTATGTGAAAAAGAAAACAGTAGTACGGGGATCAGAGTTTCGCACATTCCCCAACCAAACCAACGGACGCTCCGAGCAATAGTCAAAATCTTTATACTTCTAGGAATATGATCTGACATGAGGAACTTGTTTAATATACTACTCAAGTATTTTCAACGTCCTTCTCATAACCACAAAAACGTACGCCCAAAGAAAAGGCAGCCAAAGCGGCATGAGACCAAACAAACTATTTCTTATAAATGTTTCAACCCCGGTAGAAATAAATATTGATTCCGAAACTATCATCACAATAAAACCAAAAATCAAGAAAATGAAATCTCCTTTTTCTTTTTTAATAAAAAGACTACCAACTATAATTAACACATAAATTAAAACAAGAAAATAATCATTCTTTACCAAAGGTATCAAACCAATCATAACTAAAACAGGAATAACCTCTAGCAGTATTATTTTTATTTTATTAAGCATAATAATTGCTATTTTTAACTGGCGGGCCCGCCCCGACTCGAACGGGGAACCTCGCGTTTGGAGTGCGATGTTTTACCATTGAAACTACAGGCCCATGGTAACTATCTTGCTATGCTACAGCATTTTTTGCCGTTACGCAAAAGCGCCCTTGCGAGCGCTTTGTGAGTTTTTGTTTTCTGTTTATTTCTTGACTTCCTTGTGGGTAGTTTGCTTACCACACCATTTACAGAATTTTGATAGCTCAATTTTGCGCTCAACTTTACGTCGATTTTTCTGTGACCAATAATTGATGCGTTTGCAATCTTTGCAAGCCAGTTTGATGAGTCGATCTTGGGACATATATGTTTATTTAACGATGTTTTACAAGGATACTGGAAATCAGCCAAAAAAGCAAGAGGGTTGCAAAAAAAAGCGTGATTTTGATATTATTTCAACATAACCACGAAAAAGACCCTTATGGAGCTCGTCTCCATAAGGGTCTTTTTCTTTTTAACCATATCAAGCAGTAAAACCAACACGAAGCTTGACAGTCGCTATTTAATATGCTAATATAGACACAGTAAAAACTGTGGTGAATTTGTAGCCACTTTCAAAGAAATAGTACCCTGAAAAAGAAGGAGAACCCATGTTAGTCAGCATTTTGCTTGGAACAGTAGAGTCCGTCAGCAACCAAACAACCTCCAATAGCAATCCTGAAATTGTTGTTGGCTGGGGCACGCTTGCCCTAATCGTCGCAGGTATTGCTCAAGGCAAGAACAGAAGCGGACTCTCGTGGTTCTTGGGTGGCCTAGTCTTTGGTCCTGTCGCACTTTTTTTCCTTCTGCTGTGTGACAACTTACCACCAGCAAAAACCGCAACGAAATAAACCCGATCCCCACGAACAACACGACCCCACGGTCAGTAGTTCGTGGGGTTTTGTTTTATTTACCTTCCACAACGTAGGTCCGGAAATTTTGTACTTCTTGTTATGATTTTAAGTATTTTCTGATAGCTTCAGCGATGGTTTCCAAATTCTTCTTAAATTTTGAGTCGTCTACTTCGAGCAGGGTAATACGGAAGCCTGGTAGATCGGAATTGAAACCGGAAAGTGGCACGACACAGATACCGGTTGAAGCGAGCAAGTAATATACAAAACGTTTATCAAGCGAAATATTTTTGACCAAAGGTTCAATGTATTTTTTAATCTCAGCTTTTTCAATCGGCAAAGTTTGATCCGCTTTCAAAACACCTTCGTCAAAAACCACCGTGGCATAAAGAGCGCCCTGTGGTCGCACGCACGTCACCCCATCAACTTTCGAAAAAGTTTTATAAAAAACTTCCGCTCGCCTATCGTAAATTTTATTATTCTCCGCCAAATAATCCGGATATCGCGCATCGGAGAGAATTTTCGGCAAGGCCTTTTGCGGTAAAGTTGTCGAGCAAACTTCCAGCATTTTGGCGTCAACGAGAGACTTCACGTAACGCGCAAAAATCGGATCTTTGTCTGTGTTATAAAATTCGATCCAACCGCAACGCGAACCTGGCCACGGCACTTCTTTGGAAAGTCCTTTCATGGACATGCCCGGCACATCACCAATCACATCAGAAAGTTCAGTCATGACTGCCCCACCGTAAACAATATTGGTATAAATTTCATCGGCCACGATAAACAAATCAAACTCGCACGCAATATCTACAATCTGTTTCAAAATTTCCTTGGAATAAACAATGCCAGTCGGATTGTCGGGATTAATTATCAAGATGCCACCGATGGCCGGACTGTATTTTATTTTATTTCGCAAATCTTCAATATCTGGAGTCCAATTTCGATGAGGCAAAAGACGGTATGTAATATGTGGCGAGCTGGCATGACTAGCCTCAGCTGACGAGTGTGTTGAATAAGCCGGATTTGGTCCGATCACGCGTACGTGCTCATTGAGGTTACTGTAAACACGTGAAATCGCATCACCGAGTCCGTTAAAGAACAAAATATCATTGGCGGAAATTTTTGCACCGGCAACATTTTTGCTTGCACTTTTCGCGATCGCGTTATTTTTCTCACTTTTTTTATTACGCTCCTTGGCAATATATTCGCGCGTTTCGAGCAACCCTTTGGTTGGTGAATAGGCAAAAGCCATATCGTCAGACATGACAATGTCACGCACAATTTGTTTGATCCAAAGCGGAACTTTGTGACCTTTCTGCACAGGGTCACCAATATTTTCCCAAGCAATTTTCACACCCATGCTCTCGATTTTTTGAGCCACATTAACAATCTCGCGTATTTCGTACGTCAGTTCGCCAGCACCGCTGTAAACAATGTTGTTTCGCATATTATATTTCTAAATGAAAAAACGTTGAATTAGAGGATTGAGTCGGGTGATAATTTCATACCAAGAATCACCGAGAACAAGAGCGAGGCTTTCGGCGGTCGGCTCAGAATTACCCCCATCGCCTCCTTTACCAATCAAAACCACCTCATCACCAACTTTGATATTTTTTATATTCGTCACATCAACCACGATCATATCCATGGCCACGCGACCGACAACTTTGGCCAGTTCATTATTTATTGAAACTTTACCGATGCAAGAAAGCGAACGAGGATAACCGTGCCAATATCCCACCGGCAAAATGGCAATTTTGGAATTTGCCGGTAAAGTTTCGGTAAAATCATATCCGACCGACCCACCTTCAGTCAAAACTTTAACTTCACCAACTATCGTTTTCCAAGTCATGATCGGTTTTAGAAAAAGTCCGCCACTGCCCGCTTCTTTTTTTTCATTTTTCGCAACGCCTTTTTTCTCGGCAAAAGATTTGGTCTCCATAGATGGCCACAAACCGTAAAGTCCGATGCCGATTCGCACCATATCAAAATGCGAATCCGGGAAAAGAATTGTGGCGGAAGTAGCAGCGGCATGCACTATCGGCGCAAACCCGGCTTTTTTAAATAATTTCACCCACTCGTTAAATTCAGCCAATTGTTTTTTGATCCGTTCCGGAAAAGCCGGATTTTTAGCGGCGGCAAAATGTGTGAAAAGTCCTTCAACTTTTATGGATCTTTTTGCTTCAGCCAACATTTTCAAAAGTTTTGGTGCATCGGCAGACATAAAACCTTGTCGATGCATGCCGGTGTCAACTTTAATATGAATTTTTGGTGCTTGGCTGGCTTCATCGGCAATTTTTAAGACAGCTTCAAGAGCTTCAAAATGAGAAACGGAAATATTGAGATCAGCTTCAACAGCTTCCGATAATTTTTCCGGCAATGTATAACCCAAAATCAAAATCGGCAATTTAATTCCTTCTTCACGCAAACGCACGCCTTCAACAACGGAATCGACAGCCAACCAATCAGCTCCACTTTTTTCTATTTCTCTGGAAAAGTCCACCAGAGAGTGCCCGTAAGCATTGGATTTGACCACAGCGCAAAGTTTGGTTTTCTTGGGAATAAGAGTGCGGAACTCAGCCAAATTGTGTTTTATGGCGCTTTTGTCGATTTCAAGCCATGTGCGCAGACCTTTGTTTTTGGCGATTTTGGAATTCGTGATGACGTTAATCATAAGTGAGGTAACTCTAACAGAATTTTAAGCAAAAAAAAAGCACTACTTAAGGAAAAAAGAATTTCTCCAAAAAGTGTGCTCATAAAGGCAAACCAACATGTCTATTCTATAAAAAGGTAGTGGCGTGGGGCTCTCGGTTCCCCACGCCACCGTCGGAATGGCGGAATGGCTGCACAACAAAGATCTGAAGTTTAGAATACGCCAGAGATCTGTGCTAGTCAATCACACTTCCTCGATGGTGCTCCTGCCGGTCGTTTTTGCACCACAAGGGCTTCTCCCATTGCGGCAACTTCATTTGCGCGTGCCGCGAAAGACCGAAAGGGTTCTCCTGTGTAAGGATTGATATCAGAGTCGACGATCGATTGCTCCAACCGACGACAAGCCAAATGATCCTTAACAGCCTTTATGATAAGACTGGTAATGAAGAAGAGAGAAACCGCGAGAATCAGCCAAAACACCAATGACGCCTTTCCTGTAGGGTCAATATTTGACAAAGTGCGCCTCCTTTCCTTAGGCACGAACCAAATTTCAACCTTTCTAGAGTATAACACTTATATCTTTTTTGTCAACTTTGCCAAAAATTTATTGTGCGTAGAGAGGGACTCGAACCCCCGATGCCCATTGGGCCGCAGATTTACAGTCTGCTGGAATAGCCGCTATCCGATCTACGCAGTATAAGTAATCTATCATACTTTTGAACAATTTCAATGCGCAAGAAAAAAGGGGATGTCATCGAAATCTGAAGCGACGATCCACCCCCTCATCTCTCAATTTCCGCGACAACTACATTTTTCCGAGCAACTCATTGATTTTAGCGAGCGTTGTTTTCCCGATGATCCCTGTCCCCTTTTTCAAACCCCAAGGTGCTAAAATATCTTTAGCATACTTCTCTTGGAATTTGATAACCGCTTTCTTGGTAAGCAGACCGAAGAAATTGGTTTCTTTGCCCGGAGAACCTACTCCGGAATTGGAGATCTTGGTGTCCGGATCAGAATTTAGGAAAATTTGAAGTCGCTTAATACCTGAATCTGTTTGGTTTGCTTTAAGTTGTTTGATAAATGGTTTTGATACTATTGGCTGATTTTGTTGCACATTTACTGTTGGAGAGACATTGTTTGCCGTCGATACATAACTGACACTTCTGCCGGCTATCGGCGCTTTAACGGAGAAAGAAATTAGATAATCATCGGCATTAACGTTGTTTGCCGGATCTTTGCATCGAACATAGTAATTGTATGAATAGCCACCGGAAACAGAAATTGAAGCGGTATGAGACAGTCCGTCGGAGGTTGTAAAATTATTGGTCATTGAGCCATATGCAGTTCCTGCTGTGGTGGAATATCTACAAGTTGAATTTTCATTTGTTGATATTTGCAAATTGGAGGAGACAATATTTGAGGCAAGTTGACCGGAAGGCGCACCGTTGGAGATCTCTGGTACAGTCTCGTCGGTTGTAAATGTGAGAGTGGAAAGTGTGGGGGTGAGTGATAGGTCGGTGGTGCTGAGGGTAGCTTTGACCTGACCGTATCGAGAGTATGCAGGCAATGTATCTGTGATCACTTGCCAACCTGTCCATGTTCCATCCGGTGTCGCGGTAGATCCGGAACGGAAGGAATATGCGATGGAAGTGCTGGCTGTTGTTGTGGCGTCGGCGATAAATCTTCCAGTATCTCGTCCCGATCCGAAATCTACAATAGCGGATGTGAAAGCAGCGGAAGATGTGGCGTAGAGACCGTTTTCACCTTGCGCATATTTGACAGTTACACTATCCAGACTTGGAGTAACTGAAGTGTTGTCAGTTGAAAGGATAGCTTTGTAGGTTAAGTCGTAACTTCTGTTTGGTGGGAGATAGAAGTCGCCCGGAGTAGTGCCAAGACTGGTGTAGGTTTTTCCGTCATCAAAAGAGTAGAGTAACTCCACTGACGTGCCGGAAGGAGTAGTGGCCGCCCAAGATAATTGACTGTATGCATTTTTTTGATATGTGTCGGAGAGATAGGTCGAAGGGAGTTTGTAGGTGATATTTGTTATTTCGCCATAAACATCTAATGCTCCCCCAATCACATACAGATCACCGTTAACAATTTCAGCTATTGCTCTGTGCCTAGCTTGCGGAAGATTGTTAAAAAAATTCCAAATATCCGTTACGGGGTCATAAATATACATATCTGAATGAACATTAACACCATCCGATCCACCAATATACAATAGCTTGCCATCGTGCACGGCGGATGTTCCCCCAACTCTATGAAACGGAAGAGGAGCACCCGTAGTCCATGAATCGGTCGCCACATCATATATTAGTAATGAGTCAGATAATGGACTACAACTCTGCCCACCCGCGACATATAACTTTCCGTTAATAAATTGGGCGGTTGCACTGCCGAGTTTTTTGCTCGGTGCCGGAGTTTTTGTAGTCCAAGTATTTAGATCAGGATTATACTCCTCAATACTTGACGCACTTACCCCGCACGAACTATTCATCCCGCCTCCTACGTACAGCTTGCCATTATAGACTCCGCCTACAGGACCAATCCTATCTTGTGACATAGAGGTTTTAGTCGCCCACGCATTGGAAGTGGGATTATATTCATATACAGTTTTGGTGGCATCTCCATCAGAATTCTTTCCACCAGCTACATACAATTTACCACCTATTACTCCGACTAAAACATTGGATCGTTCTGCCGGAAGTGGTGCTTTGGTTGTCCAAGTATTAGTTTTAGTATCATAAGCATACACGGTATTAACCGGACTGCTATCACTATCCATTCCTCCGATAACATATATTGTGTCGCCAATTACCGCACTTCCAGCAGCCAGTACTGCTGATGGCATTTCGGTTTTAGTTTGCCAAAAATTAGTTTTATCGTCTGATACAGTTTTGTTATATACACCTCGGGTGTTGTAAAGATTATTTAAGCTAACAACCGATAAACCGCCATAATTGCTAACATACAAAAGACTGGAGGTAGCGTCCAAATAAGTAGAATAAGTATTATCGTCACTAATACCTGGAGTACTAGTTGTGGTATACGATCTAACCAAAGTGTCGTCAGCCGCACTTTTTGTACCTTTAGTATCAATGACGGATAGACCGCCACCCCAAGTGCTAACATACAAAAGACTGGAGGAGGCGTCTAAAAAGGAATGCTCGACATTATTACTTCCAATAGCCGGGCTGCTAGCTTTAGTATATGTTTTAACTAAAGTGTCGTCTAACGGATCTTTTGTGCCTTTAGTATCAATGACGGATAGACCGCTACCATAAACACTGATATACAAATAACTGGAGGAGGCGTCTAAAAAGGAATGATACACATTGCCACTACCAATAGCCGGGGTGCTAGTTGTAGTATATGTTCTAACTAAAGTGTCGTCAGTCGGATCTTTTGTGCCTTTAGTATCAATGACGGATACTCCACCTTCACCGGTGCTAACGTATAAAAGACTAGAGGAAGCGTCCAAAAAGGAATGATTCACAATGTTGTCATTAATAGCTGGAGTGGAGGTTGTAGTATATGTTATGACCAAAGTGTCGTCTGCCGGATCTTTTGTGCCTTTAGTATCGATGACAGATAAACCGCCATTAGTGCTAACATACAAAAGACTGGAGGAAGCATCTAAAATAGTATACATGACCTTATTATTAGCAATAGCCGGGGTGGTAGCCGTAGTATATGATTTCAGCAGAGTGTCGTCAGACGGACTGACTGTGCCTTTAGTATCAATGACGGATAGGCCTCCACCCCAAGTGCTAACATACAAAAGACTGGAGGAGGCGTCTAAAAAGGAGGCATACGGATAATTACTAAGAGCGGGAGAAGAATTACTCTGATAGGTATACCCTTGATTAATTGTCACTTTTCCACCATCGGCTGATGAAACGTTACTCATAAAAAAACCGTCAGTTAAAGTCTTGCCCAAATAAAAATCACTGTCCGTGGTATCGGTAGAGGTAATAGTTTTATATTTCAATCTTAAATCTCCGGCTGACTGATCCGCATCCAAACCATCTTCGATTGTTCCGGCTTTAAAGTCATTTTGGGAAGTTAGAGTGATAGTTTGATCTGCAGCCTCCGCTTGTTTTGTTGGCCAAAATCCAAAAGGAATCGCGAGAATAATGATCAAAATAATTGAGACCAGTTTTTTAATATGAAAATATTTGTTGAATAAATACCCATCTGCGATTTCGTTTAAAATATTTTTCATTTTAATTGGTTATTAGCCTGCATTAATATTACCTATATTATTTTAGCATGTATACATTAGAAAAATAGCCCTTTTAGACAAGAGGAAAGATGCAGCTTTTTTAAAGTGTGTTTTGTTTTGTCTTACTTACTCATCGCTTGCTCAATCGCCGATGTGACAATCGATCCCCTTTTCCCTTTCTTGACCTCAAAAGTAAATTCGACTGGTTGTACACCCGTTTGCACACTCTGCACTTCTGTCGATTTTGCATCAACTGATTTAATTCCCACCATAATCTCTCCGCCCTTCATTACACCTTGTGAGATAATGAGGTTAGCGACAGGATTTAGAATCTTGGTCTGAATCAAACGTTTCAAAGGTCGTGCACCGTATTCCGGATTGTAACCTTCCTTGGCCAGATATTTGTAAACATCGGGAGTAATATCGAGTTTGATATCTTTGACCGACAATCGCTCCTTAACAATATCAACTTGAATTTTCACAATTTCTTCAATAGCTTTCTCGTTCAAGATATCAAAGATAATAATGTCATCAATACGGTTCAAGAATTCCGGACGGAAATAATCTTTGAGCGATGAACTAAGTTTTTCTTTAACACTTTGATATTTCTGGATGTCGGTCTCAACACCGCCGAAACCAATTTTTTCCATTTTCTGAATATGCTGAGCACCAACGTTTGATGTCATTATAATGATAGTGTTTTTGAAGTTCACCAATCGCCCCTTAGCATCCGTCAATCGTCCGTTATCAAGCACCTGTAGAAGCACGTTGAAAACTTCCGGGTGGGCTTTTTCGATCTCGTCGAAAAGAATCACGGCATACGGTCGATGACGCACCATTTCGGTCAAGTTACCGCCTTCTTCATATCCGACATAGCCTGGAGGCGCACCAATCAATTTTGAAACTGAATGTCGTTCCATGAATTCGGACATATCAACGCGGATCAAAGCTTTCTCGTCGTCGAACATGAACTCGGCTAGTTTTTTGGTCAGTTCCGTTTTACCAACTCCTGTAGGTCCAAGGAAAATAAACGAACCAATTGGACGATTTGGATCGGCAATACCGGCACGAGAACGTTTGATGGTGTCGGAAATCTTTTTAACAGCTTCGTCTTGGCCGACAATTTTCTTTTTGAGGTCGTCTTCCATGCGAGTCAGTTTTTGAGCTTCCTCTTCAAGCATGCGAGTGACCGGAATACTGGTCCACTTTGCCACGACCTGCGCAATATCATTTTCAGTCACCTCTTCCTTGAGAATCCGGCGAGTACTTTGCAAACGTTTCAGACGTTTGGTCTTGGTTTCCAAATCTTTTTGAAGTTCAGGAATTTTTCCGTAACGAATTTCAGCTGCGCGAGAAAGGTCGGCGCGAGCTTCTGCACCTTCCGCTTCATTTCGCAACTGTTCTAATTCTTTTTTAATCGATTTGATGCCAGTCAAAGTATCTTTTTCATTTTTCCATTTAAGTTCAAGCTCGCTGGTTTTCTCTCGTAAGTTAGCAATTTCAGCTTCGATAACTTTGGTGCGAGCCTTAGCTACTTTTGAATGAACGGCATCTTTTTTTAGAGCTTCACGCTCGATTTCCAAACGCACAATTTTTCGATCTGTTTCCTCAAGAATCGGTGGTTTGTTTTCCAACGAAATACGGAGAGCTGAAGCAGCTTCATCAACCAAGTCCACTGCTTTGTCAGGCAAAAATCGATCAGAAATATATCGACTAGAAAGATTTACCGCAGCGACAATTGCATCATCAGTAATGTGCACGCCGTGATACAACTCATATTTTTCTTTGAGTCCGCGCATGATTGCGATCGCATCGTCAATACTAGGCTCGTTGACATAGACCGGCTGGAAACGACGAGTCAACGCTGGATCTTTTTCAATATGTTTTTGATATTCCTTGGTCGTCGTCGCACCAATCGCTCGAAGTTCTCCGCGAGCCAGAGCAGGTTTCAACATGTTGGAAGCATCCATCGCACCTTCGGCTGCGCCAGCTCCGACAATCGTGTGGATCTCATCAATAAAGAGAACGATCTTGCCGTCAGCACGCTCGATCTCTTTCATAATATTCTTCAAACGCTCTTCAAACTCGCCACGATATTTTGTGCCAGCAATAAGCAAACCAAGATCAAGAGAAACAAGTTCCTTGTCTTTGAGAGATTCAGGAATATCGCCAACCGACATACGAATTGCCAGACCTTCAACGATTGCCGTCTTACCAACCCCGGCTTCACCAATCAAAATCGGATTATTTTTGGTGCGACGAGAAAGAATTTGAATGATGCGCGAAATTTCCGCGTCACGGCCGATGACAGGATCAAGTTTATTTTCGCGAGCAAGCGTCGTCAGGTTTCGAGTGTATTTCAAAAGCGATTTAAATTTCTTAGACTCTTTAACATCGGCCGTTTTGGTCGTTCGAATTTCTTCCAACACTTTGAGCACCGCATTTTTATCAATCTTAAATTTTGTCAGCATTTCTCGCGCAGCACCCGGCACTTCTAGTACGGAAATAAACAAGTGTTCAGTCGAAACAAATTCATCTTTGAGTGATTCGGCAATTTTGGCCGACGACTCAATTGCCTGACTCAATTCCGGAGTCAAATAAATTTGATATGAAGGCGACAAAGTTGATGAACCACCTTCGGCTCCTTCAATAGTTTCTAGAATCGAATCGGTCAACAACATGGTGTCGATTTCCAATTTTTCCAAAATGGAAGTGACCATGCTTTCCTCCTGCAAAATGAGAGCGGCCAGCAAGTGCATCGGATTGACGTGATTTTGGCCACGTTCAATGGCGAGTTCGTGCGCTCGGCGAATAGCTTCTTTGGCTTTAGTTGTGAAATGATTGAATGGTAACATAGTTAAAATGGCTTAAATTAAGGCGTTAATAGAGGAATTCAGAAATAAGTCGTTCGGATACCCCAATTATGCAAAATTAAAAAGTGGGAGTCAAATTTACGCTTCCGCGAGTGCTATCTTCGGGGCCCGCGTAAATTTCCTGCTGGAAATTTCGTTCACTCTCCGCCCGTCGGCGTCCGAGAGTCCCCTCAGATAGCACTCCCGGAAGCTTAAGGTTGCACTATAAATGCCGTTTTCAGAATTCTAAAATGACAATTCAAAAAAAATGAAAAGCCGCCACAGGATTGTGGCGGCTGATGTTCTGCGAAAACTGATTCGATGTCGCGAGGTTAAGTCGAGGAGCCCTTTTCGAATTTCGGCTCGTTCCAAACCTCGAGGTAGTAGCTCTCACCACGAAACTGCATAACCAAGAAGGGATCAACGTTGAGCTTCTCCTTCTGGCATACATCCACGAAAAACGTAGCTTCCGGCAGTCGCTTCTTAATGGTTATCGCCGTTTGCAGGACAAAGTCCGGAACTTCGTCCTGAAATCCATTAAGGTCGACAAGGTGCCACGAAAGAACTTTTACCTTGTCAGCCAGCACTAACATACCAAACAAAAGTACAATACAGGCGGACATGGACAGACCAGAGATTCCTGCGACTCTCCAACCCCTGGAAATTCTGCTGGCATCACCTGACCAGATCATCACAAAACCGAAAAGGGAGACGATAAAGGATAATGACCCCAACATCACAAGCAATTTCATCAAGCGGTTACCATCATCGTCTGGCAGGCCACTGATTGTGTGAGCCAACCAATTCCATTTCGTAATCCGGCGTTTGTAGGTATCCACCGATTTGGTGGTAAAGGGTTTGATGTCATCCCCAAAAGCCACCGCCACCGTGTTGGTCGTTCGCCAACCGATTTCTGCGGCCTGAATACCAGATTGCGGCCTATAGCCGAGCACCCGTTCAGCCTCTTGGAAAAGCTCTTTCCGAGCTTCAACCAGAATACTGTCTTCCGAATCAACCGAAACAACTGAAATCCCTCGACGCTCTAGAATGGCTGTTGTAGCCATGATAATTCTCCTCTTGCCAAAGATCAAAGCAGACACTAGAACACGTTGTTCATTTCTAACCAAAAAGATACCATGTTTATAGAAAAAGTCAAAAAAATAAAACTAGAATAATTTACCGAGTGAGCTTAAAAGCACGTCAACATCTTTTTTGGTGGTGGTGCGACCCATGGAGAAGCGGAGGGAGGAACGTTTGCAGGTGTCACCGATGTCGGGGAGTGCGGCGACAGTTGGGGAGTAATTTTCTTCGGCGTTGTTTTGGCAGGCGCTGGCGGAGCTGGCTAAAATACCTTCGTGATCAAGTTTTATAACCGCGAATTCGGAATCGAGTCCTGGAAAACAAATATTAAAAATGTTTGGCAAGCGCGGAGCGCCGTCGCCGTGAATAATTGCTTCGGGAAATTTATTTTTTATTTCCTCCTCCGCATATTCGCGAAGTTCAATGAGCCTCTCCCCTTCCGCTTCGCGCATTTTTTCGGTGATATCTAGCGCTTGAGCGAAACCAACAATGGCCGCCACATTTTCGGTGCCAGACCGCAAACCTTTTTCCTGACCACCGCCAAAGATGATTGGGTGGAGTGGGACAGCGCGGCGTACGGCCAGCAGGCCGACGCCGCGCGGACCATAAACTTTACCGCCATCAAGCGTCACCATGTCAGCCGAAAGTTGTCCCATATGAATCGGCATATAGTTTGGCGCTTGGCTCGCATCAGTATGGAAAAACGGATATTCTATTTCGTCACTATTTGTTTTATGTTGTTCTGCTCGAGACGCGCGATATTCTTTGACCGCACGACCGATTGCACTGACAGGTTGAATCGTACCAATCTCATTGTTGGCGTACATCACCGACACCAACACGGTTGAAGTTTTCAAAGCGGCTCGAACTTTTTTAGGATCGATCATGCCGTTCTTTTCCGGCAAAACATACGAGACTTGCCCACCAAGACGTTCAACTTCAGCACAAGCTTCCAAAATTGAAGGATGTTCAATCGCGGAAACCACAAAGTGCGGAGTTTTTTTACCACGATATGCGTTGAAGACTCCGAGAATCGCCAAATTGTTAGCTTCAGTGCCGGTCGCCGTAAAAATAATTTCATCGCTTTGCACATTGAAAAACGAAGCAATGGTTTTACGAGCTTCGGTGATCAGGGATTTGTTGGCAACAGCTTCGGCATAGAGTGAAGAAGGATTATGAAAACGAGCGGACAATTCGCGCATGGTTTGTTCGACTTTCGGATCGATTGGCGTGATAGAAGCGTGGTCAAAATAAAGACGATTTTTTGATGTCTCTCTTGCGGTTTGTTTATTTTTTTCCTCGTCCGCTTCCTTATCTTCCCTCTCTTTTCGCTCTTTTTCCAAAAGCTTTGAGTCAATAATTACCGGCTTCTTTCCAAAATATTTAAATATATCCATATCGTCATATTATAGTGTATAACTGAATTTTGCAAAATGTCGTTTTATATGTATAATCACAGGATATTTCTTGGCTTAAATATCCATATGTACTCATTCATCAATTCAATTGCTAATTATCTTCAAGATCCGCTTAGAATGGCGATATTGGCAAGTTTGATTGTAATTTTATTGGTCATTTGGATAATTCGTTTGGAAATGAAGTTTCGTAAATTGACAGCCGGTGCGTCTGGTAATCTTGAGGAATCCATCACTCATCTCAAAAATAATCAAAAAGAAGCCGAGAAGTTTATGAGTGAAATGGAAAAGTATTTGACCGACGTCGAGAAACGTTTACAGAAAAGCGTGCAAGCTGTTGAGACCGTTCGTTTTAATGCTTTTGAAGGTGTCGGTGCCAATCAAAGTTTCGCAACTGCGATTATGAATCAGCATGGCGATGGCGTTGTTTTTTCAAGTCTGTATGGCCGAGAGCGAACTAGTGTTTTTTCGAAACCATTAAAAGATCATAATTCTGAGCACGGACTTTCCGAAGAAGAAAAAATGGCGGTGAAAAAAGCGCAAGAAACACGAGATGCATAAAATGAAAATAGAAGCGAAAAAAATGCGCAAAATGCAAAATAGTGCGACGTTCATGAAAACAAAATGGCTACAAAAAAACCACAAAATAATACTGCCAAGGAGCAGAGCGAGCGAACGCCCGTTGTGGTTATCATGGGTCACATTGACCACGGCAAATCGACTCTCCTAGATTATATTCGCAAAACAAATATTGTTGATAAAGAAGCGGGTGGCATCACACAGCATATTTCCGCGTACGAAGTTGTTCACAAAAAAGATGGTGCGGATAAAAGAATAACTTTTCTCGATACGCCCGGTCATGAAGCTTTTTCTAAAATGCGATCACGTGGCGCGATTGCGGCTGACATTGCCGTGCTCGTTGTTTCCGCCGAAGACGGCGTGAAGCCTCAGACGATCGAAGCCATCAAAGCGATTCGCACGGCTGGCCTCCCCTTCGTCGTAGCCATCAACAAAATTGATAAGCCAAATGCCAATATTGAAATGACCAAGCAAAAGTTGGCCGAAGCTGATGTCTATTTGGAAGGATATGGTGGTGATATTTCTTGGGTTGCTATTTCTGCGAAAACAGGAGAAGGTATTCCTGAATTACTAGATTTGATTTTGCTTGTGGCAGAAATGGGTGGATTTACCGGTGATGTGAATAAAGCGGCCGAAGGAATTGTCATTGAAACTAAACTCGATACCAAAAAAGGTATTTCAGCAGTACTTGTGATCAAAGACGGAGTTTTGAAACGCGGTTCATATATTGTGGCCGGCGATGCTTGGACACCAGTGCGAATTATGGAAAACTTTTTAGGTAAACCAATCGAGAGCGCGATGTTTGGCAGTCCGGTGCAAATTATTGGTTGGAGTAAATTGCCGGAAGTTGGGAGTTTATTTTATGCTGTTGATTCGAAAAAACTCGCTGAGGAGGAAGCGGCAAAATATGCGACTGAAGCGGCGATTGTGAAAGCAGCAGCTGTGAAAAATGTCGTGGTTAAAGTTGCCAACAACGGTCCGGTCAAAATTTCCAAAGATAATCCTGAAGAAAAAGCCACCGTGGAAAAAGTTTTGATCCCTGTAATTTTGAAAGCCGACACGGTTGGAAGTCTCGAAGGTATTGAACATGAGATCGGAAAACTTCATCACGAAGAAGTTGAGGTCCGTCTTATTCAAAAAGGTATCGGGCCGATTTCAGAAATTGACATTAAGGGGGCGCTTGGTGCTGCCGGCGCCGCGGTGCTCGGATTTAATGTACGTATCGACAACGCCGCACTCAACCTCGCGGAAAGATCAGGTATTAATGTGCAAAACTTTACCGTGATTTATAAATTATCTGAATATTTGGCTGGACTTGCCAATGAGCGCGCTCCGAAACCGACGGAAGAGATTCGCGGGACGGCAAATATTCTAAAAATCTTCGGCAAACAGCGCGACCGACAAGTTGTGGGCGGGAAAGTGGTGAGCGGCGCGATTAAGGTCGGCGAGCTCGTCACGATTCGTCGCCGCGCCGCTCAAATCGGCACAGGTAAAATTCGTAACCTTCAACAAATGAAAGCCAATACCGACACTGTTATCGAAGGTAAAGAATTCGGGGCTCAAATCGAATCAAAAATCGAAATGGCCACCGGCGACACCATCGAAGCCGTCAAACTTTTGTAATTATTGAATAATTCCCCTACTTATTTTAATTCCCCATCATGTCACACCGCTCCGAAAAACTCGCCGAAGAACTTCAGCACCTCGCTGCCAATTTCCTGCAACGTGAGTCCAATCGCACCTCGCTAATTACCGTCACTCGCTGTGAGCTGTCGGATAACCAAAAATATGCTACTATCTTCATCAGCGTTTTCCCGACTGACAACGAAGAAGCCGCGGAAGAGTTCGTCAAAAGGAAACGCACTGAATTTGTCGAGTACGTACACGACAATTCAAAGATCGGTCGCATACCTACTCTTTCCTTCAAAATAGACTATGGCGAAAAGAATAGACAACGACTTGATGAGTTAAGTCAGCAGGATTTAAAAAAGTAGAACCAGCGCGATAAAAAATCGCGAAATAACGGCGTAGTGGCGAAGTTGGTTAACGCGGCAGTCTGCAAAACTGCTATGCATCAGTTCGAACCTGATCTACGCCTCACTAATAGTGTATCTATTAGCAAAAAACATTTCTGTTTTTTAATAAATTAAAAATGCCCAGGTGGTGGAACTGGTATACACGCAACACTTAAAATGTTGTCTCGCAAGGGATGTGGGTTCGATTCCCGCCCTGGGCACCGGTAAAAAGAAAATTTGCCGAAAGTCGAAAAATCTGTTAAATTTTTCGAGTATTAAAAGAAATGCACCCATAGCTCAGTTGGTAGAGCGACTCCCTCTTAAGGAGACGGTCGTTGGTTCGAATCCAACTGGGTGCACAAGGTATGCGAAGAAAGATCATTCATGGGCGAGTGGTGAAATGGCATACACGCTAGCCTTAGGAGCTAGTGCCGCAAGGCGTGGGGGTTCAAGTCCCCCCTCGCCCACAGACAAAACATACCGCTATTTTGGCGGTTTTGTTTTAAACGATTTATGCGTGACCAAGTCCCCCCTCGTAAATATAATATTTACATTGCAAAAGTAACTACTTTATGTAAAATTAAATTAGATTTTAACCCCAAAGAAAGGTTGAGTGGCCAATGCGAGTAGTAAACGGTAAAAAAACCGAGAAAGTGATTGTGTTGAAACTGTCACTTCCCCTGCGAGAAGCAGCAACTCTGTCTGCATGGATACGCGAAAAAGCAACCGAGATCGCGGTTAAAGCGGATATGAAGCGATTGAGAGCCCAAGAACTTGTCTTTGAACTTCGAAGGCGCCGCATCCTTGGTTCTCGATAAAATTCGACCACACAGTCAGCTCCTCTTAAACCCACGAACTCAATCGTGGGTTATCTTTTATCTCTTTTATAATTTACCGAGTATTTTTCATGGGAATTTATGCGTGACCAAGTCCCTCCTCGCCCACAAAGAGAATACCCCTTTACAAATCTCTTTAGATATGGTAGTACAAACATAGGTCCTGTTCGTTGAAACGAACAAGAAATCGGCGCGATTTCGCGTCTTTTTCTGCAATAGTAGAACGCAATTAGGAGGTGACACATGTCACAAGTTCCGAATAACCCTGCAAGTCCCCCTAATCCGGGCCCTGCACCTGCGTCGAGTACAGTTCCACCGGCACCCGCACCTGCGCCCGCACGAGGACGCGAAGAAATTCGCGATCCTGTAGTCGAGGAGATGGAGCGCGCAGGTTATCTGAGAAGAATATCCATGGAACAGTTCGGTTTGGTCCCTGGTGTCGCAACCAGGAACACGGATCCCAATCCGCCTGGGCAACCGGCACCCGCACCGAGTCAGGTCGCGTCGAGGATTGCCAAGTGGTCGGAGATTGCTTGGTTTATCCTGGCTATCATCGCCCTGATCGTTGTTGTCGGATTCGGTATCTGGCTCTTGAAGTCCGATAGCATGAAGTCTGGCGCAAGCGACTCAAGCGGCAAGATCATCAGCGAATTGCGGAACGAGATTCTCAAAGATAAGGAGAAGCTCGTCACCGCCGATAACTGGACGAAATATGCCGACGATGTGGCCGAACGTGTCGTCAAGAAAACTCAGGCGCAGTTCGACGAACAGCGTCGCCAGATCTTCGATCCGACGACAAGTCCATTGGCTACCAAGGCCGACATGAAAGAGCTTGGAGACAAGCTGGGAAGCAAGCTCGATGGACTGAGTCAAGATTTTCAGAAAGTGTTGGCGCAAATCCCCCAAAAGGATCGCGGCGCCATACTTTCTGGCAATGCTCCTCCGATATGGAAGGTGAATATCCTTTTGTGTCTGGATGATGGAGCTTTGGTCAAGGCTGTTGACGGTGTCTACATGAACGACTTTAGCCAACCCGATGGCAGCAAACACACCCGCTTTTGGGTGAACGGCGTGCCAAACGATTGGCCGTATGTTGTCATGTATAGCCTTCCTTTTACGGTAGACAACGCGACCGGCCAGATCGTTTACTCACCTGAAGTTGCCAAACTGGTAACCCCGGTGACAAACGTCAGTCCCTCGCGATTTTACCAAGGTGGAGGTTTTACACGCTACATGGCGAGTCCGGGAAACTTTCCGTATGCGCCAGCAGGATCGGGGTTGTTAACGATTCCACTCTCCTTGCCCTCTCAGCCATAAGCTGAGCAAGGAAGTTCGATCCTTCGTTTTGTTTTTCGTTCTTTTTTGGGAGAAACCATGAAAATGAAACTGTTCATCGTCGCTATTATGGCGACAATCTTGTGTGGCCTCGTTGGCTGCGCAAACAAGTACGAGACCTCTCACTGGATCGGCGAGCCGTACCAAAACGGCAACATGAAGCTTCGTGATCGCGTCGTCTCTTACAAAGACGACAGTGGCGTAGTGGTGACGAAAGTCGACACCTACGCTACTGAGATCGAGCCCGTGGCGCCACCACAGCAGACGACTGACATAAGTGCGCAGCAACCGCCGCAGCTGCCGCCGGCCAACATTCCGACAACCGGATTTACATCGCCGAAACCGTGGGCGCCGACGCAGCAACCATTCGGTGCAGCTCAGGTCACCTACGATGCTCGGCAGCCGATTATGCAAACGCCGACTGCCGTTCCAAACTACGGCACTCCGCAGCCACAGCAAATGACTGCTGTTCCCAATCCGCCGGTTGAAAATCAACCAGGAAATTCTTACCTGGTGAATTCCGCCAGCGGAAGTGCGTCTGGCAAAAACACACGCATAATGGACGGTCTTGGGCAAGGTATTGCTCAAGGCACAGGTGTTGCTGTAGCCGGAGCATTAATTCGGCCAGCACGCAGTTCCACTGTGGTCAAAGCTAACGGCGGCGCGGGCGGAGCCGGCGGTGGTGGTGGCATCGGTTTGGGCGGTGCCGGTGGAAGAGGCGGTAACGCATTTCAGGTTCAGGGACAACAGCAGACTCAGTCTGCTGCTTCCGAATCTATTTCCGCTTCGAGGTCTGTGGCTGGGGCTAACTCCGCTTCCGGAGTCCCAATGTCACCGTAGCACTCTTGACCACTACGACGAAGAAGGTCAACAAACCGCGGCGCCAGTTTAAAAACTGGTGTCCGCGGTTATTTTTTTATATATTTTCACGATTCTTGACTTTATCGTTGTATTATGATACAATACTCTGTGCCTAGTTTGGTAGCGCGTTGCTACCTTTGACAACAAAAAACACGGAAAAGAAAGAGAGGTAGCAATGCCAAGTTTACGGACATTTACGAAGTGGGTGGCAATAATAGCCGCTATCGTTGCAGCGTTAGATATTTTGTACTATTTGCTGCACCCCACTTCTTTCTGGATCTTGATGTTTGTGACAATTGTCACAGGTCTCATGTGGAAGCTGTGGCGAGCTCGTCGTATCGACAAGATCGCAGCGACCTCGATCATAGTTGCAATGACGATTGTGGTCATCGTCACGGTACGAATCTGCGAGAGTTACAGCGGGATCCCCTCGTCTACACCTCGAGCAACGGATGCCGCGAAGTCGGCGCCAATAGCGGAATCCCCTGCACCCGCCGGCCAGATGGATGAGATCTGGGCTTATCCTCACCAGCGAGTTAAAGTGACCATCAAGAAGTACGCCGGACTTTGTGCAAGACCGGCACTGAAAGATGATGATTTTCTCATCTACCGAATGATCACCGATCCCCAAGGGAAGGAACACTTGGTCGATCCGGAACCGATCAAATACTCCGACTCCAGAAAGGTTCCGATAAAGCCGAAAGCATTCACGACTATGTACGTGGAACCGATTCGGCCGGAAGGAGATGACCGTCCGATGCAGATACTGGTCGGAAACCAGTAGCTACATGCGAAGCAAAATGGCGCGGGACTCAGCTGAGTCCCGCGCCATCTTTTTTTATTTCTTTTTTTACTTTTTCTTTCTCCCCTATTTCAAACTCGGCGTCTCATTATACGGACTTGGACCGACAGTTTGACGGATCACATGAATGAAAGCAAATACCGAAAACATTATCGCAATACCTATGATTCCCCACAGCATATGTCTCGCACCCTCTAGCCTCTTTTCCGAATTTTCCGCATTTTGGATAAATTTAAACACTCCATACAGAAAATAAAGACCGGCCAAACTGAAAAGAAGGGTTAGAAGAGGATTTACTATAACAGTAATTATTTTGTCGACAATATCCATTTGAAATTAGAGAGTTCTAAGGAATTGCAGGAGCTTGTGGAGCAGCACCGCCACGAACACCTGTTGCTCGCTGAACGAACCCTACAAGGCCCCAGACAGATACCATTATGACGATTCCGACAATACCCCAGATCATAAACATTCTGCCTTCACCTCGTTTATCAGGATCATTAGCATTCATGAGGAACTTCAAAACGCCCCATAGGAAAACGATGACGGCAAGGCCAATAAGCAAAGGAACCACCATACCCAAAATATCCTGAATTTGAACGAGGATGCCACTAATTCCACCCGAAGACAAATTAAAGTTGCTTTGAGCAAAAGCCAATGCCGGCAAAAGACCCAAAGAACCCAACAATGCGCTTACGATAACTTTTATTTTATTCATAATATTAATAAAACTGCTAATAAATAATCACAATATATATTATACCCCTTTATTCCAGGCCCTACAATTCAAACTGTGGATATCTAATGTGCCGGAAGTCCATAGTTATATTCGTTCCGGACCGTTTTGAGTACTGTTATCGACTGGGCCTGCGTTACTATTAAATTGAATGAGCGTATGACCTACACCTAATGCATTTGTCACGAATTCAACAAGTCCCCAAACAGAAATCATGACAGCGAGACCGATGACCCCATAGATCATGAACTTTCTTCCTTCTGTTCGACCTTCGGCGTCACCCTGACTTGCTTTAGCGATAAAAATGAAAGTTCCATATAGGAATACAACGAGAGCGGCGACAACCAGCAAACCAACCAAACTACTCAAAATGGTTTTAACATTTCCGATCAATCCGGTAAGATCCGTACCCGGAGGAATAAGAGCCGCCGCAAAAACATTCTGGGCGGCAAAAAACATTGAACCAAGCGCCACCAACTTAAGACATTTTTTCATATTAAATATTAATTACTAATTATTTTAACCACCTAAAACCGTTCCGAAACCCGATTGAACACCCGTCACACTATCGATCGTTTTGGCAATAACTTGTGCGAGTCCCCATGCTCCCAAGATTATAGCCATCCCTATGATAGCATTTACGAAAGATTTTTTCGCCGCTTCCAATTCTTTCTCATTACCTTGAGCTTTGACGAACATAAATCCAGACCAAATGATATAAAGCGCACCGGCTATGGAAAGTAAATTAACTACGAATTTTAACACCGCTCCTATGAGTTGTGGGATCGAATTGATGTTTTTTAAGGGATTTTGTATTCCAATTGAATTATTTTCTCCCGAGTGATCTGAAATTGAAGAAGGGTTAACGGACACATTGTCACCAGCAGAAGTGTTCTGCGAAGGGATTAAAGTATTATCACTTGCAGAAGTGTTCTGAGAAGGAAGGTTCACAGCCAAATTATCAGCAAAAACTAAACGATCTGACATAAAATAAAACGACGACACCATCACCGAAATTATCCCTATGATCAAAAATGTTTTTTTCATAATAATTTAATTTAAAAACGTGCTGCCGGCATAAAACGTGTTTAAAAAGTTGTCGGCGATTAATTTAAACACCAACCATCCGGACAAAAGAATAATCAAACCAATGCCCACATCAGTAAATATCGCACGAGCAGTTTTTACTTTACCCGTATCTTCGCCCGCCGATAGATATAACCAACCGGCCCAAGCAAAGGCCACGGCGGCAAGCGGCATCGAAATGATAATCAAGTAATTTATGATCGTATTTATGAGTTTAATAAAATCGGCAAATCCGCATCCCAATGCAAGAGGTGTTCCGCTCGTAGCATTCACACCGGGACTACCTTCTCTTCCGCACTGAACAAGCGCAGAATCAGCCGCCAAAATAGTTGAACTGAAAGTTCCCCACAAGCAAAATGAAATTAGAAGGGTTATTGATATTTTTTTCGCTAAATTTTTAAGCATATATATTAATTGGAAAATCCTTTTAGCAATTGATCTAAACTGTTCCCCGCATCTTGCACAGCTCCTGAAGGCTGTTTGTCGCCCGAGATCACTGACCCAATCATATCATTAAATATTTCGTTCGTAGCGGAGCGATTTGGATCGAGCCATCCCTGACTTTGAAGAGCCGCGGTGTTGAAAACCGACATAAAAGGACTGCTGGTTTTTTGTGTCAATAAACTTCGGACCACCGGTGGATATCCGCTTTCGTTACTCCATACCGTTTGTGCCGCTGACGAAGTTAAAGCATAAAAAGCATTGGTGGCCGCCACAACATTCGGAGAACTTTTTAAAATTGCCAAACCATAAACCTTGCCATATGTCATTTTGACCGAGCTTGACTGACTTTGTGGCATAAGAGCAACATCAAAATTGAGATTTGGATTACGAGCATTTAGATTGCCGAGTTCGCTGGCATATCCAAAATATAAGGCCAAGTCACCTGCTGTAAACATATCTCGTGAAAGTGGCAAAGAAGTGTTCCATGAATAAATACTCTTGACCGGATCAACGAACTGCGTGTAAAAACTGAGAGCCGCTTCCGCTCCGTTCTGATTTATGGAGCTATTTGAATTTGATAATGCATTTTGCAAACTACCATTGGTATTTTTCACCACTATCGGCGCTCCGGCCTGCATCATAAGTAGAGACAAAATATCCTTGGAGTGAAAAACATTATTATTGGTTCCAAGAGCCAAAGCGGTTTTGACAATATTATTATTAACGTCAGTCTTGTTAATTTTAGCAATAACTCCATCTGGGACATAAAGCTGAGACCAAAGCGTTGGTGGATTGGAAATACCGGCATTTGTAAGTAATGTGCGATTCCAATACATAACTAATGGATCAATCGTGAATGGCACTGCGGCGACACCTTGATCAGTCAGGAACAATTCTGCTTCCTGGATGTACATATCCTTGAACGTGCGTTCAGGAAAAGAGGAAAAAGGAATTTGAACGATCTTGTCCAAATATTGCAAGATTGCATCCTGAGAGATCATGACCGCATCAGGACCCTTTCCGCTCGCGATTGCTTCAACGACATTTCGGTCAAAAGTATCAGCCGGTTTTGCGACATAAACGACATTAACTTTTTTGGCATCGAGCAATGTGGAAATTTCGGTTTTTTGAAGAAATTCCTGTATAGTCGCGTCAGGTAAAGTTCCCCAAATTGTTATTGTTGCCGTAGAACCGCCACCGGCAGACTTGTTTAAAGCAAAAACTCCGACCGCCGCCACAATAGCAACGATCAGACCACCAATAAAAAATAATTGAAATTTACTTAAATTAGCCATGTTATTTTTTTCTAATTACAAGCCCATAATGATGCGAACCGACCGCTAGTCCTTTTTCAATTACAAAACCGTTCTTTTCAAAAAAATCTCGGGCTTGATTTTCGGTCACCACGGCATCTTTGTGTGGTCCGATACCGCCAAACGAATCGCTCCACTCGATAAACAATAGACGTCCTTTAGACTTAAGAATTCGCGAGATTTCTTTGGCGAAAGAAACCCGATCCTCGACTTGAAAAAAGATATTTGAAGCAATAACGACATCGACACTGCCATCGTGCAGTTTAGTGCCGCCAATTTTCTCGGCATTACCCCAAATTATTTCAATATTGGCGAGGTGTTCGCGATTAGCTTCCGTTTTTATCCTGTCGAGCAAGTCTTTTTGAACATCAATAGCGTAAACCTTGCCGTTCATATCCTTTCCCTCCACCATTTTGGCTGCAGCTAAAGTATAGTGCCCTGTTCCGGCGCCAAGATCAGCAACGATTGTTCCGGGAGAAAGTCCGAACTTTTCAAGATTTTCCTGCGGATTAGCAAACATGCTTCTATTATATGACACACTGAGTAAAGTAGGAAGTGGATAGCTTGAGCAAAGTAAATCATATTTCGTAGGTATTTCCTCCAAAATTTATTAACTTGACATTATATTTAAAAGGAACAGTCTATATGCAGATGTTGTTTTTATAAGTCACGAAACCGTAATCAAAGGAGTGCTTATGTACGAAAAAAGATATGCGGGGCTTGTGCTACTCGATGCTCGTGGACAATACGTCGGTCGCACTAACCTGCATGCGGAGGATCATTTGGTTTTTGACAAACATAGGGTGGAACTTTCCGTCTTTCGAAACGACGTGAGACTCGGGTGGATAACCCCCGAACACCCTGACCACATCCAAGCCATGGTCAAAGTGAAGATCGAACCTCACAATGACTATGGTCTGTTCGCCAGGGTTTTGGCAGATAGACATGGTTTGAACGCGGGGATGGACAAATTGCATGGATGCAGAAGTTCGTCGGCCGTCTTTATTCTGTCCAAACCTTCGGTGAAGTAGTGCCAGAAACGTGAAAGCGCAGTTTTGCTCCGAGCAAAACTGCGCTTCCTTTTTTATATTTTTAATGTCTCGTCTGTTACAAACAAATGGTCGAGGCGATCGAGTCCCCTTCTCGCAGTTTCATAATGCGCACACCTTGCGTCTGTCGTCCAAGAGATGGAATTTCTTTGATATCCAATCTGATGACCTGACTCTTTTTGGAAATGGCCACAACTTCTTCCTCCTCTTCGGTCACCACTTGCGCGCCGATTAAATTGCCGGTCTTTGAAGTCACTTTAAATGTTTTGATACCGGAACCACCACGATTTTGCGTTTTGTATTCTTCGCTCTTGGTCTTTTTACCGTAACCGTTTTCTGAAATGGCCAAAATCTCGGAATCTTGTTTATCTTTCTTGACCACACCGGCACCAATAATGAAATCACCTTTGCCAAGTTTCATACCAATCACACCGGCAGCAGCGCGACCCATTTCGCGTACATTTGCCTCTTTAAATCGGATTGATTGTCCTTTATGAGTGGCCACGAATATGTCGTCGCCCTTGTCCGCAAATCCAACGGAAATAAGTTCATCACCTTCGCCAAGTTTGATTGCGATAATTCCCGATCGTCGAACATCTTGGAAACTTTCAGCGGCGCATTTTTTGGAAACTCCCTGACGCGTTACCATTACAAGCGAAAGTGTACTGCCTTTGATCTCTTTTGGCATTGGCAAAATTGAAGTCACTTTTTCTTCCTGATTCAAAGACAAAAAGTTCATGATTGACTTGCCACGAGTCGCTCGTCGTCCCTCAGGAATATCGTACATCTTGATCTGATAGGCCTTGCCTTTGTCGGTAAAGAAAAGCAAATCGTTGTGCGTGCTGGCTTTCAAGAAATGTGTGACAAAATCTTCCTCTTTAGTATCAAGGTCAACCACACCAACGCCACCTCGACGCTGTTTGCGATATTCATCCGGATTGGTACGTTTTATATATCCACCTTTAGTCAAAACCAAAACGCTTTCTTCGTTTGGAATCAAATCTTCCATAGAAAATTCTTGAACGGCATGTTTGACGATCTTGGTGCGTCGCTCATCGCCATATTTTTCTGAAATTTCTTTGAGTTCTGTTTTAACAATGCCCACCAATTTTTTAATATTGGACAAAATTTCTTTGAGCTCTTGGATCAAAGCTTGAACAGCATTTAATTCATCCTCAATTTTCTGTCGCTCAAGACCGGCAAGTCGCGAGAGCTTCATTTCCAAAATTGCGGCCGCTTGTTTGTCGGAAAAACGGAATTTGGCGATCAAATTGGCATGAGCGGTCGGAGTATCTTTGGATTTTTTGATGAGCTGAACGATTTCGTCGATATGATCGAGCGCTTTTTTCAAACCGAGCAAAATATGCTCGCGATCTTCGGCTTTTCGGAGATCGAATTCGGTACGTCGACGAATAACCACTTTACGGTGATCGATAAATTCTTCCAAAATGGTTTTGAGGGAGAGAGTTTGGGGAACACCTTTAAGAAGCGCGACCATATTGTAATTGAAAGCTTCCTCCAACTGCGTATGTTTGTATAAAAAGTTGAGCACGGCTTGAGCATGCGCGTCGCGCTTCAACCCCACCACAACACGAATATCCTTGGTCGACTCATCACGAAGCTCGTTAATGCCTTCAACCTTTTTCTCACGCACCAATTCGGCAATTTTCTGAATCAATTCAGATTTATTTACGCGATATGGAATTGAAGTAATGATAATTTGGAAAGCGCCAGCTTTAGTCTCCACAATTTCCGCTTCACCACGCACCACGACACCTCCTTTACCATTGGCATAAGCATGTTGAATATCTTTGTAACCAAAAGCCACTCCACCGGTCGGAAAATCCGGACCTTTGACAAATTGCATCAAGTCCTCAGTCGTTGCATCCGAGTTGTCTATTAAATGTATCGTCGCATCAACAATCTCGCGCAAATTGTGTGGTGGCACGTTAGAAGCCATACCAACAGCGATGCCGAGAGTACCATTAAGGAGTAAGTTCGGAACAGCGGCCGGTAAAACCACAGGCTCTTTGCGTGTACCGTCATAGTTTGGTCGGAAATCCACCGTTTCTTTTTCAATATCTTTAAGCATTTCACCGGCAAGCCTAGACATCTTAGCTTCGGTGTAACGCATCGCAGCAGCCGAGTCTCCATCAATCGATCCAAAGTTTCCTTGACCTAAAACCATCGGGTAGCGCATCGAGAAACCCTGCGCCATTTTGACCATGGATTCATAAACCGCGACATCACCGTGCGGATGATAGTTACCGAGCACCTCTCCAACAACAGCTGCTGATTTACGATTTTTGCCACCGGCCGTGAGACCCATTTCGTTCATCGCGTACAAAATACGACGATGCACCGGTTTGAAACCATCACGCACATCAGTAAGTGCTCGATCGGTAATAACCGACATAGCATAGTCGATAAACGACTCTTTCATTTCGGTCGAAATATTGCGCGCAACCAGAGCTTTAGCCTCCAACGGCGGGGTTTTTATGTCTTTAGAATTGTCTTTAGCCATACTGATTTTGATGAATTATGTCGGTCTATTATACCATATTTGGAAGCAAAATAACAGCCATTTTAAACAATTTTATGGCGTAATTTAATTGCCGTTATTCTCGTCACCCGTAAGGATTAATACGTCTTTTTGAGAAGATGGATTAGGGGTTGTGTCTTTTGTTGATTGTGTCGCCGGAGTATCCAAAATTACTCCCGATTGCACGGCAGCTTGCGTCGAAGATGCAATATTTTGAATTTGAGCAAACCCCGATTTAGCTTGATTTATACTTTCCATCAAACCTCCCCAACCTTTTGAAAGCACCGACCAAAAAGCGGAAAATGGATTTAAATCAGTTTCGGAATTTTGAACCGCCGCCGTGATCTCAGCCGGTTTTGTACTCATTCCAAAATTAAAAACCGACATCCACAATCCAAAAATCACTAGTGTCACCACAGCGCTCGTTGTGATCGCAATCGCATTTTTTGTTGACCTTGGTTTTTCGCGGAGACGATTTATGAGATCCATTTTTTATTTAATTATATTTTACGCTTGTGAAGACAAGACCACAACATCCCCTTCCTTGCCTTCCAAATCTTTTTTCTTGATGGTTAATTTGTCGGCCGGTTTTACGTCTTCAGATCCCGATTCTTTTAAAAATTTTGTAAGAGAACTTTTGTCACCCATACCGTCAAAATGCATCGGAATAATCATTTTTGGCTCGAGTCCTGTCGCCACTTTATTGGCTTCAGCCGCCGTAAGCACTCCTTCTCCACCAATCGGCAAAAAGACGATATCTATATCTCCAAGTGCCTCTTTTATTTCAGCTGACAATTCCGTCGTACCAAGCGCACCCAGAAAACAGAGATTCATATTTTCTAGAGAAATAGAATAAATCGTGTTGATGCGACTTTCACCACCATATTTTGAAGTTGAACCAAAACCTTTGATAAAAATACCTTTGATCTCATATTCACCAGGACCATTAACAATGAATGGCATTTTTTCGCCAAAACCAATTTGATCCACGCCGTTAAAATCCGGGTCATTTAAACTGACGAGAGCGACGTCTGCACCAAATCGTGCTGACTTTAATTTTGAATCTTTGGAAACAGGATTAAGTGCGAGTGTCGCTTCGCCAAACTGGATCTTAAAAAATTCTCCGCCGTAATGTGTGATGACCATAATACCGACATTGTATCATATTTTAAAAATTTTTCAGCTTGACAGCTTGGTTTCTATTTTGATATCATAAAGCAGTACTAAGAATGGAAAAGTCCACCCTACAAGGTTTCGTCCTTGTGGGGCCTTTTCTTTTTATACTCCAATTTTTCCTTCAAATCGTTCAAATATCTGCGATATTCGCGAAATATTTCAAACTTCAATAAAGCAGAATACTTAAGTTTGTTTGGGATGACAATAAACTTCAACTTATTTTTCCCAAGAAGATATTTTGCTAAACAATAAAAATCTCCGTCACCGGATACAATTACCGCTTTATCATATTTTTCATATTCAATCATTGCCTACAAAACAAGTTCCGCGTCACAATTTCCTTTTATCACACCGTCTTTATATAAAATAGGTTTGAAAATGCAAACATAATTAGAACGAATTAAAAAATCGTACAATTCTTGATTTTCTTCTACATACCCAACAAACAAAAAAGCTTTTGTTACTCCATATTTCTCTTTTAAATACACACGAAAACGAGCGAAATCTAAACTCCAACCCTGATTACGAATATTCAAGTTAAGATTTTGACTATCAATAAATGCGTAATTATTTTCCTGAATTTTCATGTTGGGTAGATGGACTTTTGCACTATATCAAAAATAATTTTGTTGCAAGCTACTTTATCCACAAGGGACACACTTAGTGATATTGCATATCACTTAAGATATCCCCATTTACAAACTATTGACATAATTTAACCTAGGTATATACTCTTTTCTGAAACAGTTCTTTTAGGAAGAAAGAAATCTCGATTCCCCCAAAATGGTTTAAGCTCGCCCGGGTGGAGATCAGAAATAAGGGAATAGGGCAAACACAAGATATTTCCTGTAGAAGGAATATTGTGGAGTTACGGACTCCAACATGGCAGGCACAATAGTTCGGTGCTCGGCAGTACCGGACAGAAATATTGTCCGCCTAGGATGATCCAGAGTAAGGATCCATTGATCCTGAAGTCGGGTGCCTCATAATCGTCGCACCCAACCCTAAACCGAGAAGACCTGTTTCAGCGCCGCCCCCACCTAGGGAGCGGCGACTTTTTTTATTTTAAAAACATCTCTTTACAACCCCCAATTTTAGTGTATACTTCCCCTATCAAAACCGTTATGCGGTTTTTGTTTAATTATAAGAGCGCCTTTCTGCTAATCCCGTTGCCCATAGCATGTTGAGCCCCTAGGCTCGAGTGCGACAACGGACCAGTCAGGTTCCCTATTAATGTATGAAAAAAGAAGTTGCAGTCGAAAAAACTGCAGGTAAAAAACCTGCGGAAGGAATTTTAGCAAAGGTTAAAAAAGGTAAATCCCCTGTTGTGCCTGTTCTTACTGGTCCAATGGTTAAATTTATCGAGCAATCAATCGCGACTCCAAACGTCGGCGACATGGTTGAAGGTCCAGTTATCAGTATCGACAAAGCTGCCGTATATGTAGATCTAGCTCCATACGGAACTGGTATTATTTACGGTCGCGAATTTACCAACGCTCGCGATATCGTTCGAAAAATAAACATTGGCGACAAAGTTGCAGCCAAAGTTATTGATATCGACAACGTTGAAGGATACATCGAGCTTTCTCTCAAGGAAGCAAAGCAAGCAATTATCTGGAACGAAGCCGAGGAAGCAATCAAGAATAAAACTTTGATCGAAGTCATGGTCACCGATGCCAACAAAGGTGGTCTTATTATATTGTGGCAAGGCATCCAAGGATTTTTGCCGGCTTCACAACTTAAACCTGAGCATTATCCTCGCATCGTTGATGGCGACAAGGATAAAATTCTTGAGGAATTGCGAAAATTAGTAAATACAAAAATTCACGTCACGATTATTGGTGCAACTCCAAAGGAAGGCAAACTTATTTTCTCAGAAAAGAGCCCAACCCAAAAAGATAAAGAGAAAATTATCGGCAAATATACGGTTGGCGATGAAGTTAAAGGTGAAGTCACCGGTACCGTTGATTTTGGAATCTTCGTCAAGATCGAGGAAGGTTTGGAAGGACTTGTCCACATCTCCGAACTCGATTGGTCACTCGTTGAAGATCCTCGCGCTCTCTACAAAGTTGGCGAAACTGTCAAAGTGAAAATTATTGAGATCAAAGACAATAAAATTTCTCTTTCAATCAAAGCTTTGAAACCAAATCCTTGGGTTGAAGCTTCAAAGAAATACAAGAAAGATGCTTTGGTCAAAGGTGTCATCATTAAATACAATCGACACGGTGCGTTGGCTTCGATTGAAGAAGGAATTGCTGGATTAGTACACGTTTCAGAATTTGGAAGTGATGACAAACTTCGAGAAGCTCTTGAACTTGGAAAGACTTACGATTTCAAGATAACTTTATTTGATGCCAAGGATCAAAAAATGGCATTAGCGTTTGTAGGAAAGAAGTAGGAATAAGAAACAAAAGAAAATAGCAGTTTTGAGGGCACAGGTAAATTTCCTGCTGGAAATTTCCTTCACACTCGCGCCGTCGCGCTCCGTGAGTCCCTCAAAACTGCTATTTTCTTTTGTTTATAAAATTAAACTTGTTTTTTACAGAAGCTGTGGTATATTCATGCCAGAGTTGCAGTACAAATAGGTCTCAGTGTCTCCAACAAACATGGAGGTTAGTATGAACCGCAATGGTTTAACCGGACTTGAATTAGGAATTGGTATGATTCAACCGACCAGCGAAGAGGGTGCACCACCCGCCAATGAAGGCCCCGCCGGCGAAGTAGCTTGCGAAGCCATGAACCGATATCTTGATGAACAGGCGGATACAAATGCCCGAACGAGTGGAGGAATTTCTGGGACAACTCAGCCCATTCCTCTTCCGGGTGATATGTGGCGTGATATAGAGTAGCACCCGACTACCCGAGCCCTCCCGGTGAAGGAACGTGCGGCAAAAATCGTTCCTCCACCAAAAACGGAACGGCACCCCGCCATCCCTCCAGCCGTTTCGTGCTCATAGCGAGGTGGTTCCACACTCTTTGCCTGAACCCCAAAGAGTACCATCTCAATAGCCGCAGCCGATCTCCCACGATCGCCTGCGGCTACTTTTTTTATTTATTGAACTCACCCATAGCTTTTTCTTTACCTTCGGTCAGAAGCATTTCTAAAGCATCACTGACACGCATTGCCACTTTTTTCAAAATATCTTGTTCCGGTTTTTTAAAGACACCTAAAATGTGTTTACCGACAGCATCCTCGCCTTTCGGTTTTTTGAGTTTGCCGGAGGCGGTCACCGGGGAGATGCCGACGCGGATACGGAGAAAGGCTTCGGTCTTGACCGCCGAAATTATCGATTGCAATCCCCGGTGACCGCCGGAACTCTTATTGAAAGATACCTTTATTGAACCGACAGGCAAATCCAGATCATCATAGATCACAATCAGATTTTCAGCCGCTTTTTTTGATTTTATAAAATATGACAATGCCGATCCGGATTTGTTCATATAAGTTTCCGGCTCAACCAATGTTACTTTTTCACCTGCCACCTCACCTTTGGAAATTAAACTTTTAGATTTTTTGTCAGCGTCCCAAGCAGGCAAATTATGTCGTGCTCGAAAAACTTCCAGCATTATCCTGCCTGTGTTGTGTCGCGTTCCAATGTATTCTTGATCGGGATTTCCCAGTCCGGCGATTATAAACATAAAAGTAGTCTATCACGACTGCACCAAACTTGCGAAATTTTTTAAAAAACCATCAAACATCATATTTTCGCTTGTGTCAACACAGCGAGCGTAGTACAATATATTCAAAATATGGAAACAAAAATTGTAGAAACTACTCTTCCTCCTAAAAAAGCAAATTTCTGGAAGGATACTGCAATATTTGCCATTATCGCTCTCGCCATCATCCTTCCAATTCGCTTTTTTGTTGCCCAACCTTTCATTGTTGACGGTTCTTCAATGGACCCAACATTCGCCTCCAATCAATATCTGATAGTTGACGAACTTACATATCGTTTTGAACCAATCGAGCGAGGCGATGTCATCATCTTCAAATATCCGAACGATACCAGCAAATATTTCATTAAACGCGTTATCGGACTTCCCGGAGAAACAGTCCAAATCGAGGGTTCCAAGGTCATTATTACCAACAAAGATCATCCTCTTGGTTTCACTTTGACGGAAAAGTATGTGGCGCCAACCAATATTACTTCCAACAAACTTACGATAACTCTTTCCAACAGCCAATACTTCACAATGGGTGATAATCGCGCCGCCAGTTTTGATTCTCGATCTTGGGGACCGCTCGACAAAAAATATATCATCGGAAGACCGTTCATGAGACTCTTCCCTTTCAATCAGATATCGTTTCTGCCAGGTGAATCCCAAGTTACAAACAGATAAGCCTTAATAAAAAATTCCATGACGAAAATAGCATTACGAAAAATTCGACAGGCCAGCCAAAAAGATAAATCGTCACAACAGAAGTTTACTCCTCGCTATGATTCCATGGAAAAGGCTGCTAAGATCGCCGAGTATTACGGTTTTTCTTTGCTGCCAAAAATTCAAGTCACACGACACGACATGCATGTCGCCAGAGAATTACGATGTCCCCAAGAGCAACACTCTCCCTTTTCAAAAATAAATACCGACGAGCTTTCGGCCATCCTTCGCGCTTATGCCGATAGAAAATTTTCAGGATATCAACAGACACCGATGTTCTATTATGAGAGTCACCTGCCCCGAGAAAATGAACAATCCGGTGCCGCAACAAGACAAATAACGCTCGACATCATCGGATCTTCAAAAAGTATTTCCGAGGCCGCTCTAATTCACACCGCTTATACTATTTTGTGTGAAGAATATAAAGAAGATATGGTCGTAGAATTAAACAGTCTCGGCGATCGAGATTCGGCTGCACGCTTTAACCGTGAATTACACAATTACTACAGAAAATTCTTGGGTGAACTTCCTGCAACTCTTCAAAGCACTCTAAAAAAAGACCCGACTTTGGTGGTCACCTCCGACAATCCAAAAGCCATTGAGTTGGCGGTCAATGCTCCGCAATCGATCAGTTGCCTATCGGAATCAAGTCGCACCCAATTCAAAGAGGTCTTGGAATTTATGGAGACACTCAACATTCCATATCGCATCAATCCAAAATTGATCGCCAATCGAAATATTTATTCCGAAACAGTTTTCACGATTCGCCGCGCTAATGCACCCACAGACGAAGATCCTTGTGCTATCGGATTCCGTTATAATCCGGTTTCCAAAAAGATCGGTTACAAAAAAGAAGTACCTGTTGCGCGCGTGGTAATTTATTTGCAAAAAACAAAAATTGGCGCTTTAAAGAAAAAAGATCTGCCTTCAAAAAAACGAGCTTTATTTTATTTCGTGCACATCGGCTTCGAAGCCAAACTAAAAAGTTTGTACACTTTGGAAATTTTGCGTCAAGCCAAAATGCCGGTCGTATATTCATTGATACGAGACACGTTGACTCATCAATTGATGCACGCCGAGCAGTGTTGTGTGCCATATATTTTACTCATGGGCCAAAAAGAAAGTATCGAGCATACGGTTTTGGTGCGCGCCACCAAAAATTGCTCGCAGGAAACCGTCACGCTAGACGAGCTTCCAAAACATTTAAAGCGTTTGAAATAGCGAAATAAAAATTAAAATAAAAAAATACAAAAGATAACGGGACTTTCCGAAAGGAAAGTCCCGTTTGCTTATTGAAGTTGGTTTCTAATACAACCTCGTAGTATCGAAGAGTGATCTTGCGAAGACAAGCGTTGGCGCTGTCGCATGTTGCTTCGCTTGGCGTTTGGATCGGGTTTTTTCAACCTCCTCCGCACCAGCTTCCGCATCAAGCTCTTGCTGAATCTGCCGACGCCGGGCGGTTACGCAACCGCCTCGGAATCCTGATTCAACATGCATGCGATGTTTCAAGCGCTGTCCCTTTTCACTGGATAGTAATAGGGATCGGTTATGCTTAATCAACACCTTCTCGAAAGCCTTTACCGTTGCATCACGCCGCGCTTCTTTCGACATCTCCGGTGTTAGCTTTCTCGAAACACGCGCTTCGGTGACCCACTCCTTGATCGTGGTGTCTGAAACACCATCCTCATTCGTTATTCTTTCCTGACCCATTTGTTCCTCCATGTTAGGGGTTGGATACTAAATGATATAGAACGATACGACACTTTTCTGTCTGATATTATACCATACTCGTTAGCTATTTGTCAACTACAAATTTTTCTTTGCAATTAGTTATTTTCCAAGTATATTTACACCAGAAACAAGTACAAAAAGGAGGTCTTGAATGATGAAAATCATGAGGGCCCCCAAAAGGCCTCGCATGCTTCGTTGGTTTGAAAGCGTGGCTCACAAAGACCACGGAGACTGTGCGCAGTGCAATCATAGGATTCAAGCAGGCGAAGGATATTTTGCCCACGTGTTGGTATTCAAGAAAAAACTGTGGGTGGTCAAATTCCATGACTATTGTCCTTCTGATTGGTTTGAGGAACAGGAGGAATTTGATCGTTCCATCGATAAACTTCTGACAGATCGTGAGAAGTGGTCAAAACTAGTCGAACGAAAACCAGCAGCATAACAGACTTGGTTCGAGGACCATTCGTAGGTCTAGGGCAGTTCGGTTCCCTCTCACGTGAGCAAAGGCGCGTGGGAGGGACTTTTTTATATACAAAAAATTTTAATGCATAGGATTTTTTCGCATACTTGCCAAAAAAATGGCCCTATGCTATGGTATTTCCACATGATAAACGTACAAATAGAGAAGAACCCAAACGAAAGCAGCATTAACATGATCAAGCGATTTACCAAGCGTGTTCAAAGCGCCGGCGTTTTGCGCAAAGTTCGATCCAACCGATACAAAGCTCGCAAGCCTTCGGAATACACCAAAAAGAAACACACCCTGGCCACTCTCGGTCGACAAGCCGAAACCCGTCGCCTCATCAAGCTCGGTAAGATCATCGAAAAAGCTCCACGACGTTAAACAAAGGAACCCTCACTCGAGGGTTTTCTTTTAAAAAATTTTAAGTAACCATGTCACTCACAATTACCAATATCACAAAAGAAAAACTGCCAAATCACCCATATGATAAAATGGTTGAGAAAATTTTGGGCGAAAAATACGATCTTAGTCTCACAATCGTTGATGCCGACGAAATAAAACAAATCAACAAGAGATTTCGTAACAAAAATAAGCCGACCGACATCCTGAGCTTCCCCCTGACCGAAAATTCCGGTGAAATTTTCCTCTGTTTTTCTGAAGCTAAAAAAGAAGCATCAAAATTTGAACGCGATTTCGACAATTTCGTCGCTTTTCTAGTTATCCACGGTTTAGTGCATTTGAAAGGTTTCGATCATAGTAGTACAATGGAGAGTATAGAACAGACATTCCGTCAAGAATTTCGAGTCTAAAAAATTTAATAGATGACACGACACATCGCAGTTGGAATCGACATTGGTAGCTACCAGATCAAAGTGGTGGTGGCCGAGAGCGATCCTCAAACAAAAACAGAAAGAATCATTGGTACCGGCATAGCCGAATCAAAAGGCTTGCGTCATGGTTATATAATGAATTCCAGCGAAGTTGTGCGTTCGATCAGAAAAGCCGCCGCTCAAGCGGAAAAAACTTCCGGTGTTCAGATCAAAAAAGCCTATTTAGCAGTTGGTGGCGTTGGCCTGACCGGCTACACTAGCCAAGGAGCGGTTATGGTTTCGCGTGGCGATTCTGAGATCACCGATCTTGATGTCAAAAAAGTTCAGGAAGTTTGCGAACAAGAAATTCCCGGACCTCTTTCTCTCAACAGAAAAATAATAAATGTCGTACCGATTGCATATCGAATCGATGGTAAGACGTTGATGGGACGACCGCAGGGCATGAAAGGTCTAAAGCTGGAAACAAGGATATTATTTATCTCCGCGCTCGAACAACATTTGAACGACTTAATTGCCGCGGTCGGCGAAGCTGGCATCATCGTTGAAGATGTCATGGCCGCACCGCTCGCTTCAAGCCTCGTAACTTTGACCAAAGCGCAAAAAGTCGCCGGCGTCGTCTTGGCTAACATCGGTGCAGAAACGGTTTCGATCGTAGTTTTTGAAAACAATATTCCTATCTCTCTCGAAGTTTTCCCAATCGGCTCCAACGACATCACCAACGACATCGCGCTCGGATTAAAAATTCCTTTGGAAGAAGCTGAGAAGGTTAAGATCAGCGGCGGTAGTACATATCCGCGAAAAAAGTTGGAAGAAATTATCGGCGCGCGTCTTTCGGATATTTTTGAACTGATCGATTCGCATTTGCGAAAAATAAATCGCAACGGTATGTTGCCGGCCGGTATCGTCATCACCGGTGGCGGATCGGACACGACCAGCATCGAAGACCAAGCCAAAGACACCCTCAAACTTCCTTCAAGGATTGCCGACCTTATCGCCGACGGCGTCACTCGTCCTCAAATTAAAAATTCCATGTGGTCGGTAGCTTACGGATTGTGCATTTTTGGTCTAAACGGCGATAACGGATATTCGCGCAACAACAACGGTCTAATTAAGGAATATTTCAGTAAGCTTTGGAAGTTCATTCAACAATTTCTCCCTTAGTTACAGCACAAAAAGACTGCCGGTACAAGGGGTTTTGCTTTTTTTTAATATCTGCTATGATTGACCGCAAATAGGTAACGTTTATTAACCAACTGCGCAATGGCCTCAAAAAGACCTGCAAACAACATGCCACAAATAAAACCAGAAGTTCAAACATTTGCTCGAATAAAGGTTGTCGGTGTCGGTGGATCCGGCAAAAACGCCCTCAATCACATGGTCAACGCCAAAGTTAAAGGTGTTGAATTTATTGCCATTAACACAGATGCTCAAGATTTACATAATTCTCTAGCGCAGAAAAAAATTCACATCGGCAAAAACCTCACTAAAGGTCTCGGGACTGGCATGAATCCGGACATGGGCAAACGCGCCGTTGAAGAAACCAAAGAAGAAGTTCAGGAAGCTTTGAAAGGCGCAGACATGGTCTTTATCGCCGGTGGTTTCGGCGGAGGCACTTGCACCGGTGCAGCTCCCGGTATTGCACGTACCGCCAAAGAACAAGGCGCACTCACCATCGCAGTTGTTACCAAACCATTTTTCTTTGAAGGACAACACCGAATGCGATTGGCTGAACAAGGTCTCGAAGAACTTCGCAAAGAAGTTGATGCCATTATTGTCATTCCAAACGATCGATTACTTGCCGTCATTACAAAAGAGACGACTGCCAAAAGCGCATTCGCAACTTGCGATGAAGTTTTGAAACAAGCCGTTGAAGGAATTTCCGATCTTATTACCATCCCTGGATTTATCAACATCGACTTCGCCGATATCCGATCAATTTTGCAAAACTCCGGTTCCGCGCTTATGGGTGTTGGAAACGGCAGTGGCGAGAAACGAGCGGAGGACGCAGCCAAGGCCGCTATCAATTCTCCTCTTCTTGATCTTTCAATTCACGGAGCCAAAGGTGTACTCTTCTCGATTGCCGGCGGTGATGACCTCACGATGTACGAAATTCAGGATGCAGCCAAAATTATTACCGAATCTATCGACAGTGACGCCAAAGTTATTTTCGGAACTATTCACGATGATCGAATGCAAAAAGGTGAAGTGCGTGTGACTGTAGTTGCAGCCGGATTCCCGGGTGGCACCGCTAAACATTCTTTGTTCCCTACCCACACTGCAGCAGCAGAACCTGAGGAAAAAGAAAAACGAGGTAAAATTTTCAACAGTATTAGTACTCCAAAAGAGACAAAGGCAGAAGTTAAAGAAACTCCGAAAGTTACGGTTATTACTGATGACAAGAAGTTACCACAGATTGAAGAACATGACGATGACTGGGGCGCAGTACCGGCGTTTCTAAGACGATCAAAGATTAAATAGTTTAAAGCAAAGCACAGAAAAAAGCACCTCGAGGGTCCGCGTCAATTTTCTGCTGAAAATTGCGCTCACTCTCCGCCCGTCGGCGTCCGAGAGCCCCTCTCGGTCGCTCTTTTCTGTGCTTTGCGATATAATGTCTAAACTATGATATACGACTTAGCAATTTTGGGTGGTGGGCCGGCGGGTGTGGCCGCGGGGGTTTATGCTGCGCGCAAAAGACTTAAAACCGTTTTTATTACTAAGGATTTTGAGAGCCAGAGCGTGGTTTCAACTGATATTCAGAATTGGATAGGAACACCTTCGATTTCCGGAGCAGATTTTGCCAAAAATTTAAAAAAACATTTGCTGGCCTACGCCGAAGGAATTTTGGATTTGAAAGAAGGTGAGCTTGTCCAGAAAATTGAAAAGATTCCTGATGATACCAACGGCACAAATTTCAAAATAACTTCAACCAAAAATACTTACGAAGTCAAAACAATTTTAATTACAACTGGAAGTAATCGACGTAAATTAAATATTCCAGGCGCTACCACTTTTGAAAATAAAGGTGTCACTTATTGTGCGTCTTGCGACGGACCGCTTTTTGCCGCCATGGATGTTGCTGTGATTGGTGGAGGCAATGCTGCATTTGAATCCGCTGCGCAACTACTCGCCTACTGTAAAAGTGTTACCCTCATCCAGCGCGGAACAGAATATCGCGCCGATGAAGTCACCGTTAAAAAGGTGCTTTCTCATCCCCAAATGCGCGCTGTCACCAACACCGAGCTCGTCGAAATCAAAGGCGACAAATTTGTAACTTCAATCGTCTATTTGGATAAAAATACCGGCAAGAATATCGAGTTGCCTGTCAGCGGTATTTTCGTCGAGATTGGTTCCCTACCAAATACCGATTTTCTAAAAGGTGTTGTTGAACTCAATAAAACCGGACACATCATCGTTGATCCACGCACGCAAAAAACCTCAGCTGAAGGCATCTGGGCGGCCGGAGACGTCACCGATGGTCTCTATCATCAAAACAACATCGCGGCTGGCGACGGCACCAAAGCTCTCGAAGACATCTACCTTCACCTCCGCGCGAAGTAAAAAACTAACTGATCTGCAACAAATTTTTGTCGATCAATTCTTTGACGTAAGTATCCAATTCGGTTTCAGGCATAGCTTTGATCTCGGCAGCAGTAAACCAACCAAAATCTAAACTTTCTTCACTCAAAACTGGTTCACCTTCGGTATCGCCTGTGTAAGTCAAACGCACAACATGCCTTCCTGGCAATCGCAAAATATCTTGCGCTCCAACCAAAACCGGTTTGGATAAAATCTTTAAGCCAGTCTCTTCCATTACTTCACGATCGAGATTTTCCATCAATGAACTGCCGGGGTCGATCCTGCCGCCAACAACATCCCATTTCGGACCGCCACCTTCCGGATATTTTTTCGGATTTCGACGATTGAGCAAATATTTTCCTTCTTTATTTTTCAGCAAAATTTTCACCCCAACCTGTAAAATTATTTGTTCCATACCCATTTATTATACACTTTAAATATTCTGAGCAATAACCTGTATCCAATTTGTTCTACCGGAATTTGCTACGTCATCCCAAACTAGTTTCAGTCCTAGTTTGTTAATGTATTCCATAATTTCCGGCAAAGTGAAAAAGCTGAAAAATCTTTCATACTCATAGCCGTAATCGTTTTCTTTGACTACCTTTTCGGCCAAACCGTCACTTTTCACTTCTTTAACGGCCAGATACAGAAATCCGTTCTTATTCAATTTATTCTTGAATTTTTCCAAAATTTTTAAGACATCATTTTTGGGAATATGCAGAAGCATCGCCTGAGCAAAAACCGCGTCGTATTTTTCCGGATATGAATCCATGTCATATACGTCACCAACAAAAAAGTTTATATTCGGCAATTCCCTTTTGGCAATCTCGATCATTTTTTCGGAAAAATCCATTCCAGTAACCTCGAAACCGTTGTCAGCCAGAAATCTTGATTTCATTCCGGACCCACAGCCAATATCCAGAATAGATGCATTTTTTGGTAAATAGGAAATAAATTTTGTCGTACCTTCACGCCACCAATCATCATCTTTGTGATCCCTAAACCAATCGTCGGCTATTCTGTTATAAGTCGATTTCAAATCCATAACTTTAAATTCAAATATATCATATAAAAGTAAAGCGTGTTATCATCCACCTAATATGCATTCATTAAAGAAATTTCTAAATAAAATTCGTCCGAAATTGGCCAAATCCAAAGTTCTTCATTTTTTATACTATTTACCCAGCCCCAGCTATCGATGGATCAAGAGAATCATACATATTTTAAAAGTTGATCCAAAAAACATCATAAATGGTGTAAAAGATTATGTTGAATACGATCGAAATTGTCGCAAATTCAATAAAATTTGGCATAAATACAAGAATGGAGAATATTATGATTTTGCCGGCATTAAAATCCCTTTCAAAGTGATCGCGGATTCAATGTTCAATGTTTTAATTCCGCACGCCGAAAAATTCATTTACAACGATCAACAAAACGAAGTCTTTTATTCTTCACTAAAAAAAGAATATTCCAGACTAATATATTGGAAAGACAATATTGGCAGAATTGAACCAGGTTTTAAATACTCGCATCTCGTAGCCCACGGTTTTACGTATTTTTTTGATGAAGTGAACATCAAGCCAGGTGACGTCGTTTTTGATATTGGTGCCGGACCCGGCGATTTTTCCGCAGTTTGTTCGGCTAAAGGTGCGAAGAATGTTTTTGCATTTGAACCTGATCCAATAAACGCCAGACCAATAGAATTAATCAAAGAATTGAATGGTACGCGAATTACCATTGTCCCGCTTTTTTGCGGAGTTCAAACTCATGAAAACATGACCACGATCGATGATTTTGTAATAAAAGAAAAATTATCTCAAATTGATTTTATTAAAATGGACATTGAAGGAGCGGAATTAAAAGCTCTTGAGGGCGCCAAAATCACTCTCGAAAAATTTGCGCCGAAACTTTCAATCTGCACATATCACAATAAGGGTGACGGAGAGAAAATAAGGGAATTGATATTAAAATATAACAAAAATTACAGCATCATAGAAAAACCGGGCATTGTATATGCTTTGGTAAAATAGAAAAATAAAATGACGCGGTGATCTAATTGTATCCTTTGCACGAACTTTTTTCCAAAGGATACAATTAGATCACATTCAGATACTTCGGCAGGGGTGAGCGTAAAATGGGAGCGCGCCGCAGGCGCGCTGTAGGGTGAGAGGGAGGATTTCCCCTTGCGGGTGCGGACGAAAATGGAGGGCGGGCAAAATGAGATTGAGATAGTTTCCTTTTTTGAATCCAAAACATATATATGAACAAACCAAAATATTTTCTCTATGCTCGCAAGAGTACTGAAGATGACGACAAGCAAGTCATGAGCATTCCTGCCCAGCTTGTAGAACTTCGTGAATTTGCGAGCAGAGAAAATCTTGAAATCCTTGAGGAATTTCAAGAGTCGAAAAGCGCCAAGAGCCCCGGAAGAGAAGTGTTCGGCAAAATGATGCTTAAAATTGAGAAAGTCGGTAATGTTGGAATTCTCGCCTGGCACCCCGACCGTCTAGCCAGAAACAGCATTGACGGTGGACGCATCATTTATGCCGTCGACACTTCTAAAATAGTCTCTTTGCGCTTTCCGACATTTTGGTTTGAGCCAACTCCGCATGGTCTCTTTATGCTTCAAGTGGCGTTCGGACAAAGTAAGTATTATTCTGACAACTTAAAGCAAAACGTTGAGCGAGGTATGCGCCAAAAACTGCGACGAGGAGAGTGGTTGACTCGGGCTCCATTCGGGTATGTGAACAATCCCGTTACGCGTAACATAGAGCCTGATCCAGTGAAATCTAAAATCATTGTTCGAGCATATGAAGAATATGTAAAAGGTTCACATACCCTAGTTTCGTTGTCGCAGTTTTTGGCTCTCCACGGTGTAGCACAAAAGTCCGGAACGCCACTTGGCAAAGCTTCCGTGAAAAGAATATTGACCAATCGAGCGTATCTCGGCTTCACCAAACATCATGGGGAATTTTTTCCCGGAAGCTTTGCACCGATTCTTTCTCCGACCCTGTTTGAAGCTGTACAGAAAAGATTGGAGGAGCGAGCGCATCCGAGGCATAGCAAAATATCCCACAATTTTCCTTTCACCGGTCTTTTTCGTTGCGGCGAATGTGACTCTATGATTACTGCTCAATGGTGTACTGGAAAAATGGGCGGGAGGTATCGCTATTATCGTTGCACGAAAAAGAAAGGAAAATGTAGTCAGGGATATTTGCAGGAAGGTGCGCTCGCTCTCCAAATAAAGGAACAGCTTCAATCAGTGTCGTTTCCCGAAGCGTGGGCAGATTATATGCTCAAAAAAGTTGGAGAATTTGAGCACGATGAAATCAACGCTTCGGGAAATCGTCTCGGGCAGATGAAGGAAGATTTGAAGACTCTTGAAGCGAAGTTAGACGCACTTGTTGATTTGTACTTAAACCAAGATATTGAGCGCGAGATATATTTGACCAAAAAAGACGCACTCATGCGTCAAAAACTTTCGCTTCAAGCAAAATCTTCATCTGCCCGAGCCGAGAGAAAGAATTGGGTCGAACCCCTGCGGAAATGGATTTTGGATTCAAAACGCGCGGGGTTTCTGGCAACGGGCGAAAATCTCCATGAGATGAGAGATTTTCTCCGCTCTTTTGGAACGAACCCCGCGCTAAAAGACAAAACTATCTCAATCTCATTTTGCCCGCCCTCCATTTTCGTCCGCACCCGCAAGGGGAAATCCTCCCTCTCACCCTACAGCGCGCCTGCGGCGCGCTCCCATTTTACGCTCACCACTGCCGAAGTATCTGAATGTGACCCACGTTAGATGGAATTGGAACCAACTTTGTGGAAATATAAGGGCTTTTCAGGAATTAAGTGCTTTAGTCAGGTAACACCCATTTATTGACTTCTAATGAAGCGGGGCGATTCAGACCCAAGCTCACCATCTCTTAAATCTTTACTAATACTTAGTGGCATAATATTCACATCATCGTCTTTGCTAACCCATCTGAGTTCATAGATCTCATCGGCATGCGAACCAGTTGGTTTGTTCATATTTGCATAATCAGCAGAGTTTTTTATTTCAAAGAAAAATTCAATAGATTGTGTACCCTTACTTATATAATCCGTATCGTCGCACACAAAATTGTTTACATAAAACAATCTCCCCACATCACCTTTTATGCCAAGCTCTTCCTCCAATTCACGACTCATACACTCCTTCACCTCCTCGCCCCATTCAAAGTGGCCTCCAGGCAACACATAAAAAGTATTTTCCGGTGAATGTTTAACAACCAACAATTTTCCTTTGTGGAGAATAATAGCTCTGCATCGAATAATAATCTTTTTATCCATATCAGATGATTGTACCAGAGATGTTCACAACATTCACGATGTTCACGAGTGACCCTCGTTAAATGGAATTGGGACCAAGTTTGTGGGAATATAAGGGCACACCAGGAGTTTAAGGGTATCGTGGCTATAAAATTTGATATTTCTCCTTCCAAAACTCCTCTTTAATCTCCTTTTCATTAGTACAAACATTAAAAGCCTTTACGCCCAAAAATTTCTTTGCCTCTGTTTTTCTAATATATGAACCTAATCCATCGATTACCTTTGGATAATATTTGGTCAAATTTTTGTTTATTGATACAACCAAATTTGAAGCAGTGGTTATTCTATTTTTAAACAAATTTGCAATGTCACCAGAATCTACGTGCGACATATCTGCCATTTTTTCAATGCTGTCCAAAAGCCTGTTTATTTGTTTTTCTTCACCTAAAATTGCATCAAGGTTTCTAAGAAAATCCGAGTCCAATATTTCTCCACTTGAAATAAGAGACTCCGTTACCAAAGTGTCGTACCTGTAATAAACCACTTTACTCCCGCTTAATAACTGTTTTTCAATTTCGTTGATAAACTTATTTATTATATTCGTATTTTTTTGAAGCTCAAATTTCAAAGACAGTAATCTATTCAAACACTTTTCATGTTCTTGTCTTCGATTGAAATAACTATCAATTAAGAAAATAACGATTGTTGTAATAAATGTGAGAATAGTTATCCAATCAACAATTGAACCAACATTGGAAGTATTTTTCTCCGAAAAGTGTCTGAATATTATATTATGCATATATAGATTTTAGCCAACCTCCCCATCGGTTAACGGTAATCGAATGATAAACGGCTTTAAGTCCTCTGCTGTCAAAGTACGTTGAATATCTGTTTTTGGTATCATCGAAAGCAACGGTCTAGTAGAATTTTTTGGATTTTTTGGATCTGCAATAGAAAAGCCGACGTATTCTATTTTCTTCTTAAATCTATTTCGTACCCAATCAATTGCTGGAATAAGATCACCATCCGAACTAACTACTATAGCTGTATCATATTTGTTATCTATTGCTCCGACAATCAGATCAGTAGCCAGTTTTACATCAATACCCTTCTCTCGCTGTCTTTCAAATACAATAGATTTGATTCCCAATTTCTGCAGTTTTTTAAAATCTTGTACTCTCTGGTCAATAACAATTTCTTCGATCCTCGTCCTTAATTTGCTTGTTTTTATTTCCCATTTAGTAGATTTCAGTCGTGCAAAAAGTGAGGTTTGCAAAGCCATCGATATTTTACTTCTCTCGTCACCAACTTTTTCTCTTACTGTACCCACATAGTATCGTTTACCCATTTCAGATATAGTCCTTTTCTCTCCGGCGAGAAATTGAGTGAACTTATCAAAGTCAAAATCTTTCTCTTTTAGACCGAGTTTTTTGAGGACTAAATGGTAGAAATTACCCCCATCAATATGTATACAGATTCGTTCCATGGCCTGTATTATACACCCCATAACGAAAACCTGCACACAGCTTTCGCTGGCGCAGGTGACTTTCACTTAGTATCTTACTCCATGGGGCTACAAAAGTCAAGCTGTTGGATATCCACAACTTGCGAATAGCCACACATAAGTAAGCCGTTTAATTTAGGCTTATCTTACAAATTTCTCTACAGGATAGACCGCCATTAACGCCAAAAAGAAGGAATATACAAAAGAATCATAGAAACAAGTATTAGACCAGCAAATGCAAGTACTATGTATATTGCAATTTTGACACCTGTTGTTTGAGTAGCCCAAGTAGAATTAGATACAAAATTTATTTTTGAGTCTGTGTCTTTCACGATATGCTCAGCTCCGCATTTACCACAGAATTTTGTATCAGGATCATTTTTGTTCCCACAATTTGTGCAGTGCATATATTTTATAAACAATCACCCTTAGTAAAGGTTATGAGATAACTTTTGTATGTTTCTAAATCTAAATATGAATACTTTACATCTATGCCTCTATTCAGAAAACCAGTCAGACTATCATTTTTACACAGATCATCGGCCAGCAAAGGCTTCATTTTTTTATTAAATGAACTGTCGGTATAATCACTTAGGTCTAACCCTTGCAGAGTGTACTTATAACGCAAGGTTGATTGTTCAGCGACAATATCCGTCAAAGTCGTATTTTCATCAGTCTTTTTTGGGAGAGTTAGTTGTTTTTTTGCTTCAACAACTACTTGTTTAACATATTCTTCGTTAGTCATAGAATCACTTGAATCTTCAACTGAACTATTTGAAGAAATATCTTTAGAACAAAAAGCTTTCAAGTTACTCTCTGTAGCCGTCCCATTTTGACTTTTGCCAGTACTATCAACACACCAACTATCGCCCGTTGAATTAGTTAGTACAGAGGAAGCAGCCCAACTGTCACCATTTGCGTAACATTTTACGTTGGTACCTTTTTCCTGAACGTTAGAAACAAGATCGGAAAGATCACTGGAAGCAAACATCCCATGATTACAGTCGGAAGCTACTGAATAAGATTCTAAATTTTTTGAATAATAAATCTCGGCAGCCGCTCGCATACTACTAAGACCTGCCTGAATTTGAGCATCTTTAGCTTTCGTGCGTGCACTATTTAATGATGCTAAAACAATAGCAGATAAAATACCCATAACAGCAATACCGACAAGTAGAAAAACAATCACAATAACGACTCGCCCAGCACCACTTTGACCAACAAAATTGCCTTCTCTGTTTTTGACACCAAGAAACGTAGACTTACATTTTGGACACCTATATTTGTGGGTTGCCGCAAAATATATAATTGTGATTATCGGAGCGAACAAAACACATAGCCAAGCTAGGATTATGCCGGCAATGCTTCTTGCTGGCTCTCCAGGACCAATGTAGGCGCAATTCCCACACTTAATTATTGCTCTTACTTCCTTTTTAACAGAATCTGCCGGCAGATCACTTTTACCAACTTGCCCAGCTCCAACTCCGCAAGATGAACAAAACTTTTCTTCATCTTTAATCTTGTTCCCACAATTTTTACAAAACATGGTTTTTATTTATTAAAAATATCAGATAAAAATTTCCTGCCTTTCACCGGCGGTTTACCGTATTCATTTAAGCCTTTGTTACTACCTGGAAATAATGCAATTAACATTATTATGCCTCCTAATAGAACAAACCACCCACTCAAACCGAAATCATGACAACGTCTAATTGTTATGCAGATAGACACAGGAAGAGAGGCTAGGAACCATAATACAGCAAGACCAATAAGAAGCGGGATTATCATGCTAAAAAATGAGAAGATCGGAGACTCTTGACCCAGAAGAAAACTAATCAACCCCCAAAACGTAACCAAAATAGGAATCGGCAAAATTGTGTACAATAAGCCAAAGAAATAATTTCGTCTGCCGAGTCTGCCCGTGGAAATACGCTCAAAAAAACCTTCCTGTATTACAAAAGAAGATTCTGCAAGAGCAACGGCATCTGCATTTTTTCCTCCACACTTACCACAAAACTTCACTCCTTCTTCCAAGCTAGTCCCACAATGTTTACAAAACATAAATTTTTATTTAATAAAATACCCTATTTCCTTATTATAGATCTTCGCAAAGTTTTGAAGTTCGACAACATCAACCCTTTGCTGTCCGGATTCCACATTAGAAATATGCGACTGCGGACGTTTTAACTTCCTAGCAACCTCCACCTGAGTTAATCCCGCCTCTTCACGAGCTTTTCTTAATCGCTCGACAAAATAAGCATATTCCCTTGTTCTTATAGACCTTGTCATAATACTACTATGGTCTATCTAAATATTCAATATCCAAAGTTTGGATATTACTAACCGGTCATTTGCCTGTTCATAACTCCATTACTTCAAGTCTAAAAAGTGCTAATATACCCGCATAAAAACCATGGACAATTTCGACCAAGAAATCATCAAAACACTAGAGCTATTAGTCTTCAAACTCAAAGAATTTGAGATATCTGCTAGGTATCTTCATACATCGGAGGATGAACCACCTACCATCGATATATATGGCGAAGATATCGAACCGCTCAATATGAACCGATACGGTTTTTGTTCAGCTCTTGAATATTTAGAGCAAAAAGGTTGCATAATTATTGAAACCGTTCGCGATCCGGCCAAGTTCGACCCTAACGTAGACGATTTTGACGTAGATAATACGGTAAACGGAGTAATACGAATTCCAATATTCTACGTCATTGTCGCCGATTCAATATATAAAGTACTGGAGCGGTATAAGCGAGGTATTGAACCAAAAGAGATAATAAGAACACCGGAATTTAATGAAGCAGAAAGTATCTTGCGAATTGGTGAACACGAGATCAAAATCGCCAGACAAGACAAGGTAACCAACGAACACAAAATTCTAAAAAATATTTTCATTGATCACGAAGATAATCTGAAAGACGAGTTCTATTACGCTGAAATAGCCAGAGAGGAATTTGGCGAAAATAAGGAGCTATACACCAAAGACAAAGATAACTGGAAACGCTATCACTCTGCCTGCAAAGCCATCAACGAAAAAGTGCGAGAAGCGACCGACAACAAGATCAAACAATTTCTAATTTTTAACTCTACCATATCCGGAAAAGTGCGAATTAACCCAGAATATTTAAGGGTTCTATAAACTTTACCGAATTTCTAGAAAAGTTTTCTCTAAGTCGTTATTTATACTTGGCCATGACAATACATCATGGTCTTTTTGCTATCGCTGTCGGGTGCCCGCCCCCGCTTATGCGGGGCGGGCGGACGAGCGAAGCGAAGTCCGGTTGGACTTGATTATAGTCACACATAAAGGGATGAAATTAACTAAGAAAAAACTAATATTTTCTGGTTCCACTATTGAGGAATACAGCTATGACGACAAACCACTGTCCTATGATTTTACCGTACCCGAACAAAGCCGTACTCGATCCAGAATTGTGGTGACTGATGAAGCCAGCAAACAGCGCAAAGCGGAATCTCAACAACGATCACTTCATCGTACAAATTCAATCTTGCGAAGACTGGTCAACACCAATGCTTGGCAATGGTTCAAAAAAGATGCCGTTCCCTACCCTCCGGTTTTCGTTACTTTTACTTTTAAAGAAAATATCCAAAACATAAAAGAAGCGAATAAAATATTTTCTAATTTTATTAAACGTCTTAATTATGCGGTAGACGAAAACAATCTACTCAAATATGTCGTGGTCATTGAATTCCAAAAACGTGGAGCGATTCACTATCACACTATTTTCTTCAATCTGAAATTCATCAAGAAAGAAACTTTGGCTGAACTCTGGCGATACGGTCATATCAAAATCAAAGCGATTGAAAACGTGAATAATGTAGGTGCGTATATTTCAAAATATATGTCCAAGAATTTAGCGGACAGCCGACTAGATGGATTAAAAAGATATTTTCCGAGTCGTTACCTCCACAGGCCTATCGTGATCAAAGATCATATTAAAGCTACCAGAATTTCTAAACTGATACCACAAAAATTTCTCACCAAAGAAAAAGATTTTGAAAGCTCTTACAATGGAACAGTCGGCTACAAACAATACAATCTTGGCAAAAAGCAGTCGATTTTTGACATCCTGCCCAACCTTCGCGAACTGCTATGATCTCCCTCGATGAACTCAAAAGAATAGAGCCGGCCTTGCAAGAAAAATCTGACGAAGAATTAACGAAAATTCGTAATTTACTATATGGCCAAGCCCAACTAGCCATTGAATGTTTCATTGAGGACAAATGTGGTTCCAATAATCCCCTTGGGGTGGATAGACTTCTAAATTTGGATATGTAAAACTACTGCCATGAATAACGAACTCAAAAATGGAATAATATATTGTCGAGTCTCTTCACTCGAACAAGTTGACGGCACCAGTTTGGAATCTCAAGAGCGTATGTGCAAGGAATATGCTAAACGAGAAAATGTAAACATCCTCCAGATTTATATCGAACGTGGCGAGTCTGCAAAAACTGCTGATCGTACTGAATTCATCAAAGCCATTTCACTTTGCTCCAACAAGAAAAATAAAGTTGCCTATTTTATCGTCTACAAAATCGATAGATTTTCCCGCAACCAAACTGACTATGCCATCGTCAAACAAAAACTCAAAAATTACGGCACCGAAATTCGTTCCGTTTCTGAAAAAATAGATGACACTCCATCCGGCAAACTCATGGAAGTCATGCTCTCCGGTTTTGCTGAATTTGATAACAACGTAAGAACAGAAAGAAGCGTCAACGGTATGCGAGAAAGAATCAAGCAAGGTATCTGGGTCTGGCAAGCACCACTCGGATATTGTCGAACCGAAAAAGCCGGCAACCTCGTACCCGATCCAAAGTATGCTCCCTATATCAAAATGGCATTTCAAGAATATTCAAAAGGTACTTACACCTATATCTCTCTGGCAACCTTCTTAAACAAGCGTGGTTTCGTCACCAGACAAGGCAATACCGCTATCCCTCAGCTTGTTGAGAAAATCATCAAGAACCCTCTCTATTGCGGAATTATCCGAGTTTGGGACATTGATAGCAAAGGCTCATTTGAACCAATCGTAGACGAAAATCTTTTCTACCTCTGCCAAGAATCCGGTCGCAAACACAAGAACTCGCCACACCTGACACACAACAGCTCTTTCCCCTTAAGGAAATTGGCCGTATGTCAATTTTGCCACGAACCTCTAACTGGTAGCCACTCAACCGGACAAGCGGGCAAGAGGTACCCATACTATCACCACCACAAGCAGAAATGTGAACACGCTAAATTCATTCCTAAAGAATCATTTGAGCAGATGTTCGTCGAACACCTAAACGAAATCAATCCAAGCATGCAATATGAAAAAGCCTTCAAAGCTATCGTCCTAGATATTTGGAAAAACAATTTTAAAAACTTCGACGAGCAGAACGCACAGATCAGAAAAGAGATAAAAGTACTGGAGCAACAACGACAACGTGTATTTGAACTTCTAGAATCCAACACCTACACCAAAGAGGAGTTCATAATGCAGAAAGATAACGTAAACAGAAAAATCGCTCTGAAAGAATCTCAAATTCACGACAAACGAGTTGAAGAATTCAATATGGACGAGGCCTTAGAGTATTGTTTTAGCTTCATCAGAAAAACTGCCGAGACTTGGCGCAAGCTAGAGAAGAAACCGGAGAAAAGACTACGGTTCCAAAATTTAATCTTTGCAGAAAATCTGCCTTTTTCTGGGGAGAAATTTGGAACCACAAAACTAACGCCTATTTACAGCATATATCAAGAATATTTGCGAGACCCATCAACAATGGTGACCCTGTTTACCTATTTACCGAACTTTATAATATATACCCTGCGATCAAAATAAGCATGGATAAACTCAGCCGTCTAAAGTTCCTGGACAAACTCACACTTAGCAATAAGCAGCTAACATCCGCGGCATAAACGACTTAACAAAACACAGTATATCACGATAAATGCATGTCAATATCAAACAAAATACAAAATAAAAATGAAAACCACACCACAAAGGCCTTATCAAAACCCCCTACCACCGAGGAAAGCAAACAGTTTGTGCGTGATAGCATGCATGCCGGATGTGACCCTGAATACTTGTTTCGTGAAATATCTGGCGTCTTACAGAAACTGAAAGATGGTAGTAAAAAAGGAAAAGATGAAGCAAAAAAGTATCTTCAGGAACAATCCGATCAGTTTGTGATGGCTTTAGGTTTAGAAAATCACTACCATCTCAGACACTCCGTCAGTAAAAAATATGCGCCACTAGTCTTAAATGTGGTCCAACAAATCGAAAAAGATTATAAATGCACCACTGCTCTTGAGAAAGCCACAGCCGAGCTTGTTGCGCTCGCTCATGTACAAGTGATTAATGATCAGAAGCGACTCAATGATTTTCTAAATTGTGTTGAAGAAGTAGATGACGCCTCAACAAGATGTGGCGCTTTCTTTAGTAAACAAGCCGACAGATCATACAGAAACTTCCTTTCAATGATGACGGCTTTAAGGCAATTGAAACAACCCCAACTCGAAGTGAACATAAAAACTCACAACGCTTTTGTGGCTCAAAATCAGCAGATTAACGATAATCGTAATTATCATGAAAACATTCAACCCAAATGATTTAGGAGAAAAAATGCTGGTTGAAGACTGCCAGAAGATTAACATCACAACCTATATCAGGCAGGCCAAGGCAAAACTGAAGGGCGTACTGTTAACAGCCGAACTTGAAATGAGTGATCAGATTATCGAGCTTACGCCATCTAAAACCGCATTCAATGGTTTGCGGTATTGGTTTAAGTGCCCAAAATGTAGTGAACGTGTTGGTACGTTGTTTGTGCATCCGTTAAACTCAGAGATTGGTTGTCGGAAATGCCTAAATCTTGAATACAGGAGCAGAAGATACAAAGGAATGCTTGTTGACCACTTGTTATAATTAATGTTCAGAGCGGGTGGCTAACTTAGGTATTACCCAAATAAAAGAAAAGGCCGATGGAAATGAATCCACCAGCCTTGTTTTGTTCCCAACAAAGACACGAGATCAGCGCCGTCGCCTGCGCACCAGAGCCAGAAAACCGAAACTGAGCAGCCCAAGTGTTGCTGGTTCGGGAACAGTATAGAGAAACCCATAGTTCCCCGAGTTGTCAGTATACTCACCAACGATGTCGCCACCGGATATGCCATACACCATCGTATCCAATGCCCCAGGGTAATCAAGTGTGGTCCAGGTCGTCCCGTCGTAGAGAAAACCATGCGTGGCGTCTGGAGCGCTGTAGTAACCAACGATGTTGCTGCCGTCAATGCCACGTGGAACTATGCTCCAGCTATTCACCCCGGGCATATCAAGAGTTTTCCACGTCGTTCCATCATACAGAAAGGCGTTGTCACCATCAGGAGCACCTTCTTCCCAACCAACGATGTTTGTGCCGGAAATGCCTTGTAGGTATGTTGCGCCTGCCCCAGGATAGTCCAGGGTCGCCCAACTTGTTCCATTGTAGAAATAACCGTGATTGTTGTCAGAGGCATCGGTGTACTGACCAACAATGTTGTTCCCAGAAATACCGCACAAAATTGTGTAGTTTGGTCCAGGGGCATCCACGGTGGTCCAATTTGTTCCGTCATAGATGAAACCATAGCCCTGCTTACCAGGACCACTGTGGGTACCTCCGCGGTATTCACCCACGATAGTGTTGCCACTGATCGCGTACGGGACCGCACTCGATGCCCCAGGATAGTTAATGGTAGCCCAGCTTGTTCCATCGTAGAATGAACCACCTCGAGAGGAACTACCAACCATGTTATTTCCACTGACCCCAAACAAGTTTGTGCCGCCGCCAGGTATGTTAATGGTGGTCCATGCCCCAGCCATTACGTTGCCAGCACAAACAAACATCACAACTAATACCGCTATAATCATCTTCATCTGAATCTCCTTTCAAGGAACAGTTATGCTCAGGAAAACGCTTCCCGAGTCGATCGCATTCAAAATAGCATTTATTCACGCTTACGTCAACGGTGTATAAGTATTTTGAAATAAACTACGGATAATCAAAATCTAAAAAGTTCACCGAGACTTACGCCGAGAACTTTGGCAATTTTTTCGATATTCTTAAGACCCACATTTCTCTCTCCACGCTCTACACCGCCAATGTATGTGCGGTCCAGCCCAGCTTTGTTAGCCAAAGCAATTTGTGAGTTAATACCCTTCTCAATTCTGAGATCTCTAACACGATTACCGAAGCTCTTTAATATAGCATTATTTTTAGGCATCATTACACTCTAAGCGTATGCGTGTGATGACTTTAAGGCGACGGACTATGAGTATCACAAAATATGTGGTACAGTGGTACACATAGTCATCATTAGCCTAATAATATGCAGAAATTAAACAAAGTATTTATTGCGATTATTGTACTAGCAGTAGTTACTCCCTCCGTAGCCATGGCCTCCTGGTGGAATCCATTCACATGGTTTGGGTCAAACGTAGTTAAACCTCAAACCGTATTTACTCCGATAGATATTTCCACAACCACCACTTCTGTAAGTACTACAACTGTAACTATACAAACGCATACAGCAACATCTACTGCTACTTCAACAATAAAAAATAAACCTGCTATTAAAAAACAAGTTTCTAACACAGTAATTACTCCTGATCTTACTTCCGTTCCAGTTTCGACACCTGCACCAGCCTCAGTTCCACTCTGTCCAAATGGAGCGACACTGGAAAGTAACTGCGCAACTTTTCCAAACGGGACGACCGTAATTATCGAACCGACTCCGCCACAAGCAGTGCCAAAAACAAATCAACAAATATGCGAAGATTCGTATGGCCAAAATAGTGTAGATTCTGGCAATAAAAACGAAAGTGGTGGCCCTGTTTGTTTCTGTAAAAGTGGCTACATGTGGAACAGCACTAGGACATCTTGCCAGAACACTGGACAACAATCAGCTCCTATCTTTCTCCCAACATATAACACCACAAACTACGCTGAGCAATCTTCTCAAAACGCAACAATTCTTCTCCAGCAACAACAGCAGCAACAGCTCCAGCAAGTACAGAGTTCATTAGATCAAATGAAACAACAACAAGAAGCACAGCGACAGCAACAACTATTTCAACAACAACTTCAACAGATGCGGCCTAACTGTAATCAGGTTAGTTTTTACGACCGCTTATCGTTATCTGGGGGTTGTAATAATTAAATGGCATGAAAAAATTAATCAAAGAACATTGGTTTGAGTCGGTGCTAGGCATTATCATCCTAGCTCTGCTTATTGTCGTTATCAAAACTCAAAATGAATCAGGTAAAGTAAACAAACAAAATCTAGATTTGCAAACAAAAGTATATAATTTACCCACAGCTACGGAGGTATTCAATTTACGATCAGAATGTGCTACTCTTGGTCAAAAAATCTCAGATAGCAAACCAAGCGGCAACTACCGATACTCTCGACTCCAAAGTTCGCATTATAACCCAGCAACGAACCGCTGTTATGTAGAGTTTAGTGATATGGGGTCGTTAGAGGCAAAAGGAAGTTACTCAAGATTTCTATATGACGGCCAAACAAAAGATGAATTAGCTTATGCATTTGAAGATAAAGATAAAGGCAACACGGGGTGGATAAATATAGATGGTCCAGTCGACAAAAATGACACTTGGCCTATGTATAACCCCTCTATATCTAACTACGATTCTGCAATGATCTATATTAGTAAAGTGATGAAAGATGATTGGACACAATAGCCTCTATGAATAGTCGCATTGTAAGATTAATTGAAAATATCATTACGAATACTCAATAGACTATTTCCTCATTAAGCGAGATACTGTTAAGGAAAATAAAATAAAGTGAAAAACAACAATAAAATAATTATCGGCATCATAGCATTAGGACTCGTTGTTGTTTTAGTTGTACTTTTCTATCATTCAAAACCAGCACAAAGAACGGAATCCAGTTCAAGCGCTACTTCTACGAGTACAACCGTAAGCATAACCCAAGAAAGCACATCAACTACTCCGGACTTGTACGCACTATCATCCGCAGACCGTGATAGTTTTTTATTTATGGGAAATCAAAATAAAGATTATCAATTTGTCGTTAATGCGACAGACTATGGTATCAAAAATCACAAAGATTTAATTTGGAACGATATAGACTTTTGGAATCACAGAGGATTCGCACTTTATAGTCTTGGTAATTGTGCTGACGCAGGTGCGGCTTTTTACCATGTACTTCTGAGAGCCCCAAATGACGATGTAGCCTCTGGTTTTTTAGCTAACATTCTTAATGACAAGAATTGCGGCACGACTACGTTACCTAGTAATATCGATGAACTGACTAGTTAATTGTTTTTCAAGTTATCAAGTTTACTCAACAAATCAATTTCTCATCTTTTTCAATCTTTCAGTCCCATTTTGGGCACAGTAAGGCACTAATGGCTAAATGAGCAAAACGAGGCGCCGTTGGGCATTTTTGAGGCTTTGTCGCGGGGTGTTCAGGCAATCACCATCTTTGTCTTAACAAAATCTTAAGGTAGAGGTAGTATTGGTAAATTGAGATAAAGATTAAAATGAAAAAATCAGATACATACAGAAATCTGTTCAAGAATTCATTCATTTTCTTGGACTCATTGTATACCAATAAAAAATTCAGTGACTCAATCACTGGTTTGGTAGACAAGTGGAAATCTGAACACCTCAAAAAGCCCATGGGATGGTTTTTTGATAGTGATAGTTATGATGAGGTAAAAAGAAAAAATGCGATCGCTTATTCAAAAAGGACAGCATTTATAAATTCACTGAGTGCTCAAAAAGCCATCGCACTAAGTAACGATATTGATGAGTTTTTAGATAAAAATGATTTGGGACAGGAGTGGTTCAATACTATAACAGATTTCATAATCAGCTGGTGGTTCAGTCCGCCAATTTACAATTTATATATAAAAGCCGAGAAAAACAAAAAGGAGAAACGGAGGCTTGTATTAACCTTGAATCCAGACACCTCTGTTGATGATATAGCGGAAGCCTGGTTCTGGATAAAAAAACAGCAAAAAAAGTTATGGCCGAATTTCAAGAGGCAGAATTTTTCAAAGGCTTCGATGAATAACCTATCTATCGCGTTGAAAGACATAGAGATACGGGCAACAAAAGGAATAGTATATGATACTCGCGGAGAAGACGGTAAAATACAAGATGATAGCGCTATCGATCTAGATCGAGTTGGTCAAATCTGGGAAAGTGCAACGAATGATGATGAAGCGAGAGACAGAAAAAGAGTGAACGAATTACGAACAATAAGAAAGAGGTTTAGAGAAAAATACAAGATGACAAATCCCCCACTATAAAACTGTCATTTTCATATGGAGAGTGCAGATATTATAAGGCTATTAATAGTCTTATTTTCTTATATAAAAATAGACATGCACAACACAAATAAAACATATAGGCAGAGCTCTTTCACGCTCGCCTGCTTCTTAGTAGCCAAAGGCCAACCGATCACAGGAATCGACGCAACCGAGAACCCAAATAAAAAGGAGTTTTTGTTTGTGAACAATAGCCAACTGAAGCGCCTAGTTGATATTTATAAATTCGGAGACCGAGCTAACCCGGATATGTTAGTAAACGTTCACGTTTACGAGCAAGCCAGACGTGAATTACTAGACAGGCTGAAAGATTAAAAAATTATCAACTAAATACAGATTAAAATGGACAAAAATAAAACGCAGGATATAGACTATTTTGATGAGCCAGCATTCCATCCATCTCTCGATATTAAAAACGGCGTCTTGGTGCTTGGATTTAGAGTAAAACCTAAAATTGATAAAGAAAGTGAGATATTCATAGTTGCTACTACGGAGGGTCAATTCCAAATTACCAAAGAGCCGTCATTCGTGATCAGTGGCAAAACCTATTACATAGACGTCAAAAAAAGGAAACTGGCAAAATTCTCTCAGAGGCTAGACAGAAAAAATCTGGATGACTTTCGCGAAAATTGGCTATCGCCAGCGCATAAAATAAACTCCCAACACCTGTACACCGACATTAAAGATGCATTGAAACAGCACATGGACATAGAAGATGCGGACGCAACGTTAATGTGCACATGGGCCATTGGTACATACTTTTTCCCTATATTCTCCGCGTATCCATATCTACATATAAAAGCCCCTAAAGGTTCAGGGAAATCTCAGTGTCTAGGTTTCCTAAACCAGATATGTTTTAACGCCACCAAGGCTCGTGCAAGTCTACCGGCATTGCGAGATACCGTCGACGCGTTGAGAGGCACGTATCTTATGGATCAAGCTGATGCCTTACACAGACCAAACATGGATGACCTTCTGGATATTTTAACCGACTCATACAAACGCGGCGGCGGCGATATACGCAAGATGGTGGCTGATAAAGGTAAGAACTGGAACCTACAAGAATTTCAGGCATATACGCCAAAAGCCTTTGCCTCGATCAACCAACTGCCTGAAGACCTACGCGACCGGTGTCTCATTATTTCACTCATCAGAAGCAGCAAAATATATAAACCACTCGACGAAGAAAATGCTATTTGGAAAGGCGTACGAAATGACATATATAAATTACTCATCTCCAATTTCAATTTTGCCCAAATTAAATATGACCAAACAAAAACTGCTTACAAACACCAAGAAAAACCGGAACTCGTAGGCCGACAACTTGAGTTATGGATACCCTTTGAGGTCATGTTTTCCGTTCTCAATATCCCTGAAACAGAACAACAAAATGCTAAGCAGCAATTCCTATCACAATACAATTTTGCCGAATACCAAGTATCTGATTTAGAACGAATGATCATAGAAAAAGTGATGGAAAACCTGACTAACATCGATTCCATGGTCCTAAGGCCAAAGGAAATTGCAAGCGGCATAAATGAAATGTATTTCGATAACACCGAATCGGCAAAGCAACAATCCGCACAGGTCGGAAAAATTATTCACAAATTCAATCTATCATCTGAAAAATTGCCTAGAGACAACAAAGGCGAACGGTATCTTTTCAAAAAAGAACAGGTTGAAAAAGTTTACCGCGGATACTTTGATAACAAAACTGAGATCGTGCCTACACCAACCTTCACTGATAAAAAAGACCCTGCGATTATGGCTTAATTTGGGTGAATGCTTAGTGTGTATGAGCATCTCCTCTGTATGTCCATCATACACAACAAATTCTCATACACTTGAACATACACTCAAAATACCCTTAAAAAAAGGACTAAATTACAATAGTGTATGAGGTGTATGAAAGCTCAACAAAGAGTAATACTCACTAGAAAAAGGTGAACTTCCGGCCAATCTCTCCTTAGCCTGCTCACTGGTTTATTGATGACAGATTCGACCATATAAAATAGTCATTTCTATAAAAATGTCGGGTATAGGATAACAGGGTGAAGGAACAATCAACACCCAATTCTGAAAACCAAAAATTCAATGAGATGGAGATCAATGCTCTTACTGCTCTTGGCGTCGCACTAAAGAGAATTCACATGCGCTTAGTGAGAGAAGGCTACATAATTAAGGATGATCAAATTATCGAGCCACCGCGCTTACAAACAAACCAGAGATGCGGTAATATGTAAATAGCGACTAATTCATGAAAAATCAGAACCAGATAAAACAAACATCAAGTCCTTTCAGGGACATGCACATCGTGTACGACCGTAAGAGTACAGATGACGCCGACAACCAAAAAAATTCTTTGGAATATCAGAGGGGTGCAAACTTACGATTCGCAAAAAGAGAAAAATTAAATATAGCCGATCTGACAATACCAAACTTCTGCAATGCTGGGATTATCAATGAAAGACATTCCGGTTTCAAGGAAGATGAATGTTTTGAAATTATGCCGAACGGCACTGTCCAATATAAAATCGAAAGACCAAAGTTTCTGCGACTTGTTGGAATGCTCAAGAATAAAGAAATAAAAGGGGCCATATTCCTATGTTGGGACCGAGCGAGTCGCAACGGGCAAGATGACGTAATCATCAAAAAGTTACTTAAGCTGGGTTGCGACATTAGATTTTCCGAAACAACTTACGAAAAAAGTAGCTCCGGTGACTTACACATGGACATCGATGGCATGTTCTCTACCCACTACTCTAGAGTTATCAGTGAAAAAGTAAGAAACACAAACAGAAAATTACGAGCCGAGGGCAAGTTCATTAACTGCTCTCCTACCGGCTATCTCGATAATGGATCAGGTGACAAACCAATAGACCCAGTACGAGCACCTATTGTAAAGCGTATATTTGAATTGTACGCCACAGGCGATTGGAGTGTACTCGAGTTGAGTAAATGGGCCAACGAACAAGGGCTGACGACAAAACCTTCTCGCGGCAAAAGAACAGAGGACCAGATTTTATCCAATATAGAACTCGAAACGATGCCTAAGATTTCAAGACCTGTGACACACAAAACGATCGAGCACATATTAACTAACCCATTTTATATAGGCCAGAACAGAACAAAAGAGGGCTTCATAATCTCAACCGCGCATCAACCACTCATAGATACTAGTCTCTTTAATAAGGTTCAAGAGGTTCTGAAGGCGCGTTGTGTATCGGTATATTACGTCAATAAAAAGTTCGCAACTTACAGAAAACTGATTCGATGCACTTGCGGCCGTGCATATTGTCATTATATAAGAAAGGGTATCGGCTACTATCGACTGCGATGTGCTGCAACGTGCAATAACCCAGATAGAAATCTAAAAGAGAGCGATATCCACGCGAGTATACAGTCGCTAATGGACCGCATGCATTTCGATGATGAAGAATTGCGAGAACTTGAGGTCAAAGCACGCTCAGGTATAGATGCGATTACCATAAAACGCAACAAAGAGCTCGACGATCTTCACAATCAAGAGAAGCGAGTCTATGCGGATCTGGATTATCTAACTAAAAATCGTATTACCCTTCTAAGGACGAACTCAATGAGCATTGAAGATGCCAAAACCGAGGAGAACAGGCTGATGGGACAACTAAATGAGATCAGACAGAAAGCCGGAGCATACGGCGAAGCCGCACAAGAAATGCTCAAATACGTAACAACTTTTTCCGAACTCATCAAACGTGCGAGCCTGTACTATAAATTCGCTCTTGATAATGAAAAAAGGGATATTGCAGCAATGATGTTTACCGAACTTACCTTTAACAACAAAAAGCTAGTAGATTTCAAGGGAAAAGACGGTTTTGAAGCCCTTTTGAGACGTAAAAAGTTAACTGGTGACTCTACGGGGAATCGAACCCCGATTCCAGCCTTGAAAAGGCCGTGTCCTAACCGTTAGACGATAGAGCCGGTAGGCTTGAATATAACATTTTTTGATAAAAAAGCAAAAAAGTGTTAGGTTTAGAGGCACGGAGAGGTGGCTGAGTGGTCGAAAGCACTGGTTTCGAAAACCAGCAAGGGCGAAAGTTCTTCGGGAGTTCGAATCTCCCCCTCTCCGCCAGAAATAAAAACATTTCAAATGGATTTTATTTTCCTTTGAATTTTTTCAATTTTTTGGAGATGAGCTGCGCGATACTTTTATCCAAAGTGCTCGGCAAGATTTTGTCGACGCTGAGATCTTTTTTGGCGAGCGAATCGGCAAGCGTTTGAGCCACCGCAATTTTTATTTCATCCGTGATGAGCCTGATGCCGTTATCTAAAACACCACGAAACAAACCGGGAAAAACTAGTACATTATTTATCTGATTAGGGAAATCACTTCGGCCGGTACCGACGATATAAGCTCCGGCTTTCTTGGCGAGGTCGGGCATAATTTCCGGGCATGGATTGGCCATGGCGAAAATAATTGGTTTGTCAGCCATAAGTTTAATAAATTCCGGTTTCAAAATATTGGCAGTACTCACGCCCACAAAAACATCGGTACCTTTTAATGCATCAGCTAAACTTCCAGAAAGGTTCTGCGAATTGGTCAGCTTGAGCATTTCTATTTTCACACCATTGAGGTCCTTTCGATCCTTGGAAACGATTCCTTTTGAATCAACCAAAACAATATTTTTAATTCCAAATTTCACTAACAATTTAGTGGTGGCCATGCCTGCTGCACCCGCACCACAGATCACCATTTTTATATTTTCTTTTTGCTTTTTCACCAACTTCAAACTATTGATAAGCGCCGCCAAAATCACGATCGCCGTTCCATGCTGATCATCATGAAAGACCGGAATGTCCAATTCCTTAATTAACCTTTCTTCTACCTCAAAACAGCGAGGCGAAGAAATATCTTCCAAATTTATGCCGCCAAAAGTCGGCGCAATAGCTTTGACGATCTTGATGATCTCCTCCGTATCCTGCGTCGCCAAAACGATCGGATATGCGTCCACGTTGCCAAATTCCTTAAAAAGCAAAGACTTCCCTTCCATCACGGGCAGCGCGCCGTACGGACCAATATTGCCAAGACCCAAAACCGCCGAGCCGTCGGAGACCACGGCGATAGTGTTGCCTTTAATTGAGTACTTTCGCGCTTGATCCGGATTTTTAGCGAGAAATGACGACACCTCGGCCACACCGGGAGTATATGCCACACTTAAATCATCTTTTGTTTTTATCGCTGGGAATTTATTTTTAATTTCGATTTTGCCCTGAAATTTCAGATGTCTCTTTAGTGATTCTTTTTTGTAATTCATGGGGTGTATTCTAGCATATTTTTGTAAGTTGATAACTTTAGAAAAGTTTATCTCCGAAATGTTAGCCTTGATAAATGAAATCAAAGTGGATCAAATTAAAATCAAAAGCTCTACATCTAAGAAAACAAGGTGAATCGATTGTTGTTATAGAAAAAAGATTAAAAATCCCCAGATCGACACTTAGCGGTTGGTTTAAAAATATTACCTTAAACAAAAAACAAATAGCTAAACTAAAACATAATTCAGAAATCGCATTAAATAACGCAAGAAAAAACGCTGTTGTTTGGCACAATACACAGAAAAAACATCGGTTAGAATTTGCCGAACAACAAGCATTGAGTGTTTTAAATAAAATCGACCTCTCTTCAAAAGAAACATTTGAACTCGCGCTAGCTATGTTATATCTAGGTGAAGGATCAAAAAAGAACAAAACGTGTCTCGGAAATTCTGACCCATTAATTTTAAAATTCTTCTTAATTGGAATGAAGAAAATATATAATATCGATTCAACAAAAATACGATACGCATTACACTTACGTGCCGACCAAAATCCACAAGAGATGAAGAAATATTGGTCAAAAGAACTAAATGCCACAATTGAAAGATTTACTCAAGTATCAATAGATCAAAGAACTGTAGGCAAACCAACATACCCAAATTATAAAGGTGTTTGCGTAGTTAATTGCTGCACTGTTGCCATACAGAGAAAATTAGTCTATCTTAGTAGGAGGTTCTGTGAAAAGACCATTAAGTTGATGGGCGGTTAGCTCAGCTGGTTAGAGCATCGTCTTGACGTGACGAGGGTCGTGGATTCGAATTCCTCACCGCCCACATTTAAGTAATATTTTATTCGGGGCATAGTGTAACGGTAACATTTACGTTTCGGGTACGTAAGACTCTGGGTTCAAATCCCAGTGCCCCGACCATTGACTTTTTATAATTGTCTTATATTATTTGGATTAGAGAGGTGGTATTGTGCCACCGATGTTCAACTGGCCGCAGTGAGCCATTTCCAAAAGGAGAATCACGGTGATTAAGAATATCTCTATCTCAGTCTCTCAGGACGTACGCCATGCAATGAGTCGCCTTTCCATGCAAAGGGAACGATTTGATGAATCCATCAGTTTCATCGGCCCATCTTGCAAAAAATTTTTGGGGCTTGATGCGCCTCAAGAATGGAGCCAGTATTGGGCTATCGCCTATGAAATCTCAACGCGGCTTGTAGTGAACGTTCAATTCACAACGACCGGATCTATGTCTGCTTCGTGCGTGTTTTATCGAAGAGACAAGAAACGTGTCTTGGGCATGAACTTCGACTTTGCGATTGATGGCATCAGCGTTAAGGGTGTACTGATTGCAGACCCATCTCTAGTCCTTAAGTGTCAATGAGTTATATAACAACCGCCCGGCTCTCGATAGCAATATCGAGAGCCTTTCTGTATACTAAATTATATGAAAATTTTAGGAATTGAAACAAGTTGCGACGAAACGGCGGTTTGTCTCCTTGAAGCGCAAGGTGATGTTTCGACCGCACAATTTAAAGTGCTTGGTAATGCATTATATTCACAAATCGCGATTCACAAGGAATATGGCGGGGTTTTTCCTGCTCTAGCTAAACGCGAGCATGCTAAAAATCTGGTGCCACTTTTGGGACAGGCTTTGAAGGAGGCTGACGTTCTGTTGCCGATTCAATCTGAACGGACAAATGATTCGGAAAAAAACTCAGAAAAATCGCCAAACAAATCGACGGAATTTTTGCAAACTTTAGCGGCCAAAAAAAGTCAGCTGCAAACGTTGCTCGAGCGTGAGATAGGGCTTTTTGAAGATTTTTGGCAATTCATTAACACATACGATCGACCTGCCATCGATATGATTTCGGTGACTATGGGTCCGGGACTCGAGCCAGCGCTTTGGGTTGGAGTCAACTTTTCCAAAGCACTAGCGATTGCTTGGAACATGCCGGTCTATCCGGTCAATCACCTCGAAGGTCACGTGCTCTCGCCTCTCATTGAAGCGCATCAATTACAAAAAATCGCTTTCCCCGCTCTTTCACTCATCATTAGCGGCGGTCATACGGAACTTGTCGTCATAAAAGATTGGCTTGACTATCAAGTCATCGGACAAACCAAAGACGATGCCGTTGGTGAAGCTTTTGACAAAGTGGCCCGCATGCTGGACCTACCATATCCAGGCGGTCCGGAGATCAGTAAACTCGCCGAGCAATTCAACGAACAAAAGCGTCGAGAAATCAAAGAAAAATACAACGTCGTATTCCCTCGCCCAATGATTGACTCCAAAGATTTTGATTTTTCTTTTTCCGGCCTAAAAACTTCCGTTCTTTATTTCATTAAAAAGATCAAAGATGCCAATCCGGACCTCGCGACAAATCTATCCCCCGAACTCAAATCCGTCATCGCTGAAGAGTTTCAAAACGCCGTCACCGACGTCTTGGTTTACAAAACCGAAAAAGCTTTTGATGAATTTGGCGTGAAAAATCTGATCCTCGGTGGCGGCGTCACAGCCAACACTCACATTCGCACCGCCTTTGAAAAAATGATCTTGCAATCGCCTCACATCCATCTCATTATTCCGCCAACCATTATTTCCACCGACAATGCTGTCATGATCGCTGTCGCCGGCTATTTCAATTTCCTTCTTGGTCGTCATTCGCGCACCGATTTTAAAGCCGTCGGCAACCTGAGCCTCTAGGTTTGTTGATAAATTGAATATATAGCAACTTTTTGCTAAGATACAACCATGAAAGGAGCTTTGGGATACTTAATCTTATTTGCCGGAATAGCTGCGAGCGTGGCAATTGTTTATTATTTTCAAACCTATCTTTGGGCTTTTATTGTTTTCTGGCTCTGCTTGACTATCGGGGCAATGTTAATAATGAAATATAAACCAGATTAAACCGCGCAAGCAATTTTCACAATCAATTTACAGTTAATTAAAATGAACCAAATCCCGGAAAAACTTTTAAAACCGTACGATCCGAAAGAGACAGAACAACGCATTTACAAAACTTGGGAAGCAAGCGGTTTTTTTAATCCCGAAACTTGCATCAAAAAAGGCTACACAAAAGCTGACGCCAAGCCGTACACTATTATTTTACCTCCGCCAAACGTCACTGGTATTTTGCACATGGGACACGCTTTGATGATCGCCATCGAGGATCTCATGATTCGATATTATCGAATGAACGGCCGTCGCACACTTTGGCTTCCTGGAACCGATCACGCCGCTATCGCCACTCAATCAAAAGTTGAAAAAGATATTGCCAAAAAAGAAGGTAAAAATCGTCACGACCTCGGTCGCGAAGAATTGCTGAAACGCATCGAAAAATTTGCCCAAGAAAGCCACGACACAATCGTCGAACAAGTTAAACGCACCGGTGCTTCCGTCGATTGGACTCGTGAAGCTTTTACTCTAGATGAAAAAAGAAGTTTGGCTGTTCGTACAGCCTTCAAAAACATGTTCGATGACGGCTTAATCTACCAAGGCAAACGTATTGTTAACTGGGATCCAAAAGGTCAGACCACGATTTCCGACGACGAGATTGTTTACAAAGAAGAAAAAACCAAATTCTATTATTTTAAATATGGACCTTTCGTTATTGGTACTTCGCGTCCCGAGACAAAGTTTGGTGACAAATACGTCGTCATGCATCCTGATGACAAACGCTATGCTGAATACAAAGACGGCCAAAAAATCGATTTGGAATGGATTAACGGACCAATCACTGCCACCGTTATCAAAGATACGGCCATCGATATGGAATTCGGAACTGGCGTTATGACCATTACTCCTTGGCACTCTGTTGTGGACTTTGAAATAGCCGAGCGACACAATTTGGACAAAGAGCAGATTATTGATAAATATGGAAAACTTTTGCCTATTACTGGTGAATTTTCCGGAATGAAAATAACCGATGCACGAGCAAAAATAGTTGAAAAACTTCGATCTAAAGGCTTGGTGGAAAAAGAAGAGGATTATACTCACAATACCGCCACAGCAGAACGCACTGGCGGCATGATCGAACCACAAATCATGAATCAGTGGTTCGTGGCTGTAAATAAAAAATTTACGATCAAAAATTCCAACATTGAAGGCATTGCGAGCGGTTCAGAAACCACCCTCAAAGAAATAATGTCCAAAACTGTTAGTTCAAAACAAATTCAAATTATCCCTGAATATTTTGACAAAACTTATTTTCATTGGATCGAAAATTTGCGTGATTGGTGCATCAGCCGTCAGATCTGGTACGGTCATCGCATTCCTGTATGGTATAAAGGTAAAGAAATTTATTGCGGAATAGAAGCACCGAAAGAAGAAGGTTGGACACAAGACGAGGACACCCTTGACACTTGGTTTTCTTCCGGTCTTTGGACGTTTTCAACTTTGGGTTGGCCGGAAAAAACACAAGACATGGAAATTTATCACCCAACCGACGTCCTAGAAACCGGTTACGAAATCCTTTTCTTCTGGGTGGCTCGCATGATCCTTATGACCGGATATCATATCGGCACAATTCCCTTTCATACCGTTTATTTACACGGCACAGTTCGCGATGCCAAGGGTCAAAAAATGTCCAAGTCACTCGGCAACGGTATCGATCCGATAGATGTAGCTGACAAATACGGTGCCGACGCTGGTCGCATGGCTCTTATCATGTCAGGAAGTGCCGGCACTGACAGCAAACTTTCCGAAGACAAAATCAAAGGTTATAAACATTTCGCCAACAAGATTTGGAACATCGCTCGTTTCGTTTTGACCAGCACGACGGATATGCCGGAGGAAAATGCTTCCACAAAAATTACGATTTTGCCAGCCGATCAAGCGCTCATCGACGCCCTCAACGCTCAAGTTGTCGACGTCACTAAAGATATCGAAGAATATCGTTTCTACATGGCTGCCGAAAAAATTTACCATTATATCTGGAGTGAATTTGCCGATGTTATAATCGAACAAAGTAAACCGATCCTCGCTGGCGCCGATATCGCCGCCAAAAATTCCCGTCAGAAAACTTTGCTTACGATTTTAACGACTTCTCTTAAAGTTCTTCATCCATTTATGCCATTTGTGACCGAAGAACTCTGGTCATTAATTATCCCCAACTCAGATAAGATGCTGATTGTGGAAAATTGGCCTATAATATAGTAATGAATATTTTTGAAACGATCGTTTATGCCTTTTTTGCCGGCCTCTTGCCGGCACTTGTTTGGTTGTGGTTTTGGCTTCACGAAGACAAAGAACATCCCGAGCCGCGTTCAACTTTAGCTTTCACTTTTACGACCGGTATGTCCATGATTTTTCTGGCAATTCCTCTTGAAGCATTTTTTTATCAGAATTCACCTACTCCATTTTGGCGTTTTACCGCTTGGGCCGCCGTTGAAGAAATTTTGAAGTTTTCGGCCGCTTACATCGCCGCCCTTCACACCAAACAATTCGACGAACCGCTTGATGCTGTTATTTATATGATGTGCGCCGCTCTTGGTTTTGCCGCCCTTGAAAACACGTTATTTATTCTAAATAGCTCGGTTTCAGGAACGCCTGCAATAATCAATACAAGTATATATAGCACTATTTTCCTGACCAATTTGCGCTTTATCGGCGCCAATTTGTTGCACGTTGTCGCTTCATCAACGATCGGTATCGCCATGGCTTGGAGCTTTTACAAATCCAAGGCTAAAAAAATATTTTGGGCTGTCGGCGGCATATTTGTGGCCATCGTATTGCATACAATCTTTAATTTATTTATAATAGATGGAAGTAGCGGCAGCATTTTCCTAATATTCTCGATAGTCTGGATAACAATGATAGGTTTCGCCCTCGTTTTTGAAGAGATCAAAAGAATGAGAGCGCCGGTAACTCAGATTTTATTAAAAAATAATTTATAAACATGAAAGAAAAAAGATCTTTTTTTGAAAGACTAACCGGCACCGTCAAGATTGACGACGAATTGGAGCCGGAAGTTGAAGAGGAGGAAGAAACTAAAAAACCCGTTTCTCATTTGCCGATAAAAAGTGAATGGGGTGAAGAAGAACCTGAAGGCGAATTGACCGTTGATGTTTACCAAACTCCTGATGATATCATTATCAAAGCCATGGTTTCCGGCATGGACCCAAATGAATTGGATATTTCCATCGGACGAGATACCGTTACGATCAAAGGCAAGCGAGAAGGTGTTCGCGAAGTCACCGACGATGATTATTTCTGCCGCGAATTGTATTGGGGTTCATTCTCAAGAACGATTGCATTACCGCAAGAGATCGAGGTTGAAGAAGCTGAGGCGACACAAAAACATGGTTTGCTTACAATCCGTCTGCCAAAAATAGATAAACGAAGACAAGCCAAACTCCGCGTTAAATCTGTTTAAACAAAAAACCGCCAAAGTAATAGGCGGTTTTTTGTTATGGTGCTGAGGGCCGGGATCGAACCGGCGACCCCTTCCTCTTCAGGGAAATGCTCTACCAACTGAGCTACCTCAGCATTTAATGACTCGTCGAAGCGTTGAAGGTATCAAGAACTTTACTAATATCTTGACCGCTATACAAACTGATGAGCGAAGTCATGTACGGCTGGATCGAATAATAAGCCGCAATAGTACTTCCGATTATGATTGTCCAATAGATAGAACGCCAAATCACAGTTCGTCGATGAGAAGCCATCAACTTGCGAATCGCAACGTTATTTTCTCGAGAAAGTGCTACCACTTCTTCAAGCATTTTTCGCTCTTGTTCATCCATCGGTTTTTCTAGGATAACACAGATATGCCGAAAAACAAAGACTGAAGATTTGTGCCCCCGGCAGGAATTGAACCTACATTTATTCCTTAGGACGGAATCGTTCTATCCGTTGAACTACGAGGGCAGGCACGGAAACTATAACATAGACCAGAGCAACAAAAAAGCCTCGCTATGAGGCTTTTAGGGCACTTTTAAGCTGTTTTTGGACTATATACCAAGGGCTTTTGCCATGGCTTCTTCGTTAAATCCGACCATGATCTCTCCATCAATATCAATGACAGGCACGCCCATTTGGCCGGTCTTATCAACCATTTCTTGACGTTTTTTAACATCGGCCGCCACATCATATTCCGTGTATGCGATATTGTGCTCAATGAAGAAATCCTTGGCTAAATTACAGAAGTGACACGTCGGCGTTGAATAAATCGTTATGTTTTTCATGATATATTTCAAATATTAATGATATTTTCCGATTATAACATACCCGTAACATATCCTCCAAAATTTTCAAAAATAGAACATAAAAAAACTTCTTGTGGTGCGGGATGCCAGAATCGAACTGGCGCCCTATGCTTGGGAAGCACAAGTTCTACCACTAAACTAATCCCGCTAAAATATGTCAAACATCTTTTGCCACCACGATCTTTCCTCAGCCGGAATTGTTGACGTGCTGACACCACTTGTGCCAGTCACAATAACCGCAACTCCTTCATTTTCTTTAACTACGTTAAATTTCGAACGTATCTCATCATCCACTCCTTGTTTTGTTTTTAAATTATCAACTTGAGTTTTCAAAAGCATTGCACGCTGATTAGCCAAAGCCAATTCATTCTCGACACGCATTCGATCCGCAGCGCTTGTTTTTTCATGACCATAAACTCGCCAAGCTGATCTGGCCAAAAGCAAGAATATCACCAAAAGCACAATAAGAGCTAAAGGTGAATAAAAAATATTCCAAAATCTTTTTCGCTCCCTATTTTCAGTCATTTATGATAGTATTGTACTAAATCAATTAGTAAATAACCACCATGTTTGATAAAAAAAATCAAAAAATAATACAAAGAGCCTATGCTGTTTTAGCTGTCTTGATAGTCATTAGCATGATTATTCTCTACGTCCCTTCTCTTTGGCGTTAGTTTAGTCTTTCTTCATCATTTTGATAAAGACGTCCTGTGGGATGTTTACTTTGCCGCGCTCTTTCATACGCTTTTTGCCTTCTTTCTGTTTCTTCCAAAGTTTCATTTTACGTGTTCGGTCACCACCATACATATGTTGAGTGACGTTTTTTTGCATAGCTGTGAGAGTTTTGGAAGAAAGAATTCGGCCAGTGGCAAAACCTTGAATTTTGGTGGTGAAAAGTTGGTTAGGTAAGACTGCAAAAAGTCGATCGACAGAGGTTTCGGCTTCTTCTTGAACGCGTCGGCGAGAAACAACTTTAGCGAAAGCCGAAACCGGTTCATCGGCGACTAAGATATCGAGGCGAACCACGTCGGCTTCGCGTAAGTCACCGATTGTATACGAAATAGAAGCGTAACCGGCCGAAATACTTTTTAGTTCGTCAAAAAAGTTACGCATAAGTTCACGAAGCGGCATAGACACAGATAAAGAGACGCGATCTTCACCGAAAGTTTCCGACTCGCCCACTTCCGCTTCGTGAGTAAAAAGAATTTGCAAAATATCACCAAGGTATCTCGAAGGCGTAATGATCACAACTTTGGCCCATGGTTCAAAGACTTTGGAAATCTCGTGATCATCCGGAAAAAATGGCGCGGAATAGACGGTAACTTTTTTGCCGTTTTTTAATTCAACGTAGTAAGTAATACTTGGCACAGTCACAACCAATTCCAAATTGAACTCGCGGCGCAAACGCTCGGTAATGATTTCAAGGTGAAGCATACCGAGGAAGCCACAACGAAAACCGCGACCTAGCGTGCCGGAAGATTCTTCTTCATATGAAAAAGATGAGTCGGAAAGTCGGAGGCGTCCAAGAGCTTGTCGCAAGAGGTCAAAATCGTCCTGACTTTCCGGATAGACTGAAGCCCAGACAACAGGCGATGGAGTCATATAGCCGTGAAGCGGCTCATGAGTATCTTTAGCGCCAGAAATAGTATCTCCAACGGAAGCAATACCAGGCTGTTTGATACCGGTTACGATGTAACCGATTTCGCCGCTACTTAAACTTTCGCGGGGGGTTTCGGCCGGCGAAAAGGTGCCGACTTCCAGCGCGATGAACTTTTCGCCGGCCACTTTAAACTGCAACGACATATTTTTCTCCACACTGCCATTGACCACACGCACGTAAACGATCACGCCTTTGTGGTTGGAATATTTAAAATCGAAAACCAACGAACGAAATACATCATCATTATGAAATTCATTTTTTGCTGGTGGAATACGTTTAATAATTTCCTGTAACAACTTCTCTACTCCTTCACCGGTTTTGCCGGAACAACTTAAAATAGTCGCCGGATTGCATTCAAGCAGTTTGGCAATTTCTTTTTTAACTTCTTCGACTTGTGCCAGCGGCGAATCGATTTTGCTGATGACCGGAATAATCGTGAGCCCAATTTCACGCGCCATGTTTAGTGTCGTCAAAGTTTGCGCTTGCACGCCTTGAGTTGCATCAACCAGCAAAATAGAACCTTCAACGGCTTTGAGAGCGCGAGAAACTTCATATGAAAAGTCGATATGCCCCGGAGTATCGATAAGGTTTAAAACATAATCCGTCCCGTCATGTTGATATCGCATACGCACCGGTTGCATCTTGATGGTGATACCCCTCTCACGCTCCAACTCCATACTATCCAGCACCTGATCCTGCATTTTACGTGTTTCTATAGTATGCGTAATCTCCAGCATTCTATCAGCCAAGGTGGACTTACCATGGTCAATATGGGCTATAATACTGAAGTTTCTAATACCCTTTAAGTTCATGAGAACATACTATACGAAAACCGCGAAAGTTGGAAGCTAAATAACATGCGGATCCGGAACCACCGTCGGTTGCTTCCACACCTTACCTTTAAAAGACTGCCAAATATCGCTCAGCTCTTGATTTCTAAAAACCATCAAAACTAAAATGCCAAAGCCGATACCTATGATACCGGAGAGGAATCCCTGCATGAAAACACCAATGGTCGTGTTGATATTGAGTAAATCGTCAAAAATATTGAGACAAATATAAGCGACATAACCCATGATGAGTGACGAGGCCAAAACTTGTGCGAGAGTTCGAAAAACCGGTCGCGAAAAACCTTTAAAATCTTTTTCAAAAACAAACCACAAACCGACGCTGTTTATAACCTCCCCAATAGACCAACCTAGAGGCAAAGTTAAAATGATGCTACCAGGAATCCCCTGTACTTTAAATAAGTATTCCAGCAAATTTTTAAAAGCCGGATATCGTAAAAAAGCCAACATAAAAAGATAACCGAATAAGACCGTGGTGGTAGCGTTGATAAATTTAGCGATAAAAGGTTTCTTGGTTTTACCGACAGCATAATAAGCTCGCACAAAAAGCATAGTCAAATTTTGAAAAACCAAAGAGATGGCAAAACATGCGAGCGCTGCAGCAGTGAGTCGAGTATCGGACCAATTGAATTGTCCCGAGCCAAGTATTGTTCGCACTATCTGCGCTCGCAAAACCACAAATAACACAACGACCGGCACGGACCAAAAAATAATATGCTGAGCTGAAGCTATTGCCTGTTCTGCAAATTTGTCTTTTTCTCCACTCGAAAAGTATTTTATGAGCGCCGGAAATGCCGCCAAAGAATAACTAACACCGATAATAGAAAGCGGCACCGATTGCAGGTTATAAGAGAAGTTGAATACAGCAATGGAACCGGCCGTCATAAACGAAGCGAAAGAAAGAAGGAAAATGATAGAAATACTGTCTGACCCGAGGGTAAAAGTTCGCGGGATCGAAATAAACAAAACTCGACGAATTTCCTTGAAGTCAAATTTAAATTGCAATTGCGGAAAGAGCTTTGATTCAACAACAAAAGGAATCTGAATGGCAAAGTGCATTGCCGCGCCAATGATCACGCCGTAGGCAAGCCCGGTTAGACCGAACATCGGGTACAAGAAAAGTACACCGGCTATAATTCCCAGGTTGTACAAGATAGGACTAAGAGCATATAGGAAAAATCGTCGATAAGCTTGAGTTAGCGTTCCAAAAATGTTCGAAAGACCTAGAAAGATCGGCGACAATAAAAGAATACGCGTCAAACTAATAACCTGATTCATTTTGTCCGCAGTAAATCCGGGAAACAGTAATCGGCTCAAAAACGGAGTCAGGAAAAATCCAATTATGGCGGAAACAACGATGAGTAAAAAGAAAAAGGAAAAGATATTGCTGATGAATTTTTTGCCATCTTCTTGCCCTGCTTTGATCTTGTCCATCAAAAACGGGATCAAAACCGAGATCGAGACCATTGATCCAACCGTAATGAAGATAAAATCGGGAATTCGAAAAGCGGCATAATACACATCCAAAGTACTGCCGGCACCAAAAGCGGCAGCCAATAGACGATCGCGAATAAGAGCTAAAACTTGCGATAGAAAAGCAAATCCGGCGAGCAAATACGCGGCCTGATGCAGGCCGCGTATTTCCGTATGAAGAATTCGTAAAAACTTATTTACCATTTTTTATTGCGCTGATTTTTTCTGTTTTGTAGTAGTTCCGGTGTCTTTTGAATCTGGAGAAGAGGTAGAAGTAAACGGAGATTTGTTGTTTTTTAGATTGTTCAAAATATTTGTAACTTCCTGATTGTCCGGATTTAATTGTTGTAGATCCACGAATTGTTGGATAGCGTCAGCATTTCGATCAACCTGATAATAGCTGAGTCCAAGGAAATATTTTGCGTTTGAATATTGCTTGTTCAAAGTCACAGCTTGTTCAAAAGCTCCGATCGCATCCGTGTAATCCTTGTTGTTATATCGCAATATGCCAAGCTGGAAGAATAGACCGGCATTGTTCGGGGAGGAAATAGTTGCCGCAGTCACCGAATCGATAGCCGACTTCGTATCACCTTGAGAAACTTGCAATTGAGCTAGGTACAAATAAGCGTCGGTATAATTCCTTTTTAAAGAAAGAGCTTTTGCCAGATCCCCTTTGGCCTGATCGGCATTATTTTGAGCGGTATCCAGTTTTGCAAGTTGCAGGTATATGTATGGATTTTGAGGATTATACTTGAATGCATTCTGATATGCATCGAGCGCGCCCTCATATGATTTATTGATCTTATATGGCACCAAAGCGCTCCAAACATCCCCCATCGTCAGCCAATTTTGATAATTGGTCTCATCAATCGATACGGCGTGCTGAGATACCGACAAGGCGGTATTGGAAATATTTGAAAACTGAGTTTTTAGAACGTCCGGCGAAACTGAGGATTGATTAGCCAAAAGTTTACTTAAACGGACCAAATATAATTGCGCAATTGATCGAGCGTAAAGATCGTTGTCATCAAGACCGAAAGCATTTTTAATTTTTACTTCACCGACATCAAGATTGTTGTTATTGATCTCAACCACGCCTTCGTTGAAATCTATCGCGGCGACAAATTTTGAAGCGGTTGAATACACCAATCCTATTCCACAGATCAAAATAATGACTAAAGTCAGGACCGAAACGAAACCGATTTTAGGATTTTTAAAATATTCGAACGAGGTGGCTTTCAAAATTTTTGCTTCCTGCAAAGCAGCAACGAACAAACCGGTAAAGAAGAAAGTTAAAACGATGATCACCAAGCCTGGAACATAAATGACATTAAATAACCACAGATAGAGTGATGCCAGGAAAGTGGAAGTGACTAAATATCTTTGTGAAGGATCGCTAATGCGAGAAAGTATGGAACGAAAACCCATATAAACCAGAATACCTAAAAACGCGAGCCACGAAAGAAGTCCGAGCACGCCGGTTGTAACCAATGCACTTGGAATTATGCCCGATCCATAATTGAAATCGGTATTCCAAAACACACTATTGTTAACATCGACTGGTTTAAACAAAAACCACTCATTCAAAAATCTGTTTGGACCGGCACCAAAGGCAAAACGTATCGGTGAACCTTGCAAAATAACATTTTTAGCAATTCCGGCAGTTGATTGCCAGGTTGGAATAACTTCCAGTTGAGAGATATTTAGACGTGAAGTTATGGCATCACTGACTCGAGAACCACCGATAATGAAAGCGACCGATATCAGAAATACAACGAAAGATGTCACAGGCAAGGACACTTGGGTAGTTTTTTTAATGCTTCCCGCACGAGCAATAACGATGGAGTAGACGAAAAATACCAAGGCCAATATGCCGAGGATATACCAGATCGAAGCAAAATCGATGACCGCAAGCAAAAGAATTGATGCAACTAAAATTGCATACAAAACGATCTTTAAACACTTGCTTAAAGTTAATAGTTCCAATGAAACAAGCGAAAGTACCGCTCCAAGTCCAAAGAATATCCCGAGGTCATTCCATTTTCCCAATACGTTATCCGTAATATTCGTAAAATATCCGAAACTGAGCCAACCTGCACCCAACATGATTCGAATTATGTGGAAAAGCGCCAATAAACATACCGAAACGAAGAATATTTTATAGAGATCATAAATACGTTTTGCGGAATTAAATACGCTCGGCACCATAAACATAATGAAGAAAACATAAACGTAGAAAATAAAAGTGTCGGTTTGGGACAATTGTCCGGTTAGTGAATTCCAGACAGATCCGGAAAAAAGAGAGGAAATTAATAAAACGAGCAGAACAACGAGTCCGGCAAGATTCAACATGTTGACAGGCAAAAGACAAACTCCATCCTTAAGTCTAAGCAAGATCCAGATCGCTACAGCCGCGAAGATGGCTACTACCAACAATCCGTATTTGACGAAAAGCAAAGGTACGCTGAGATTTGGAATAAAGAGCACTACCAAAAGAAATACCAAACCGGAAAGTATCCAAAACAGTGAATCTTCGAGGGTAAAACGATGTTTTCGAATGCTAATCGGCGCTCCGTTGGTTCCTAAAGATTCTTGCATAATAAAAATTTAGTTTATATGAATAGTATTATATCTCAAATGGATGCCAAAGCAATGAGAAAACCGCGTCATTTCTGACGCGGTTTTCATTTACCTTGAACCTATAAGCCGAATTCTGTCTTCTTGCGATGAATAGTCATTTATCTGGTCCATTTGTTACCAAATGGATCGAGCGGCACTCCAATCTTGCGATTGGCACGGCCTTGCACCCAAGTAAGGATTTAGCCGTTTCACCTTTTCATTTCACTACTTGCGTAGATTATAGAAAAGCTCATCCCGTAAAGGATGCTCCGCCTTTTCAAGCTAAGAGCGTCTCTGCTCGCACCTCGCGGATTGCTCCGGACGGGCGTTACCCGCTACCCTGCTACACACTTGCGTGTGTGAGTGTTCGGACTTTCCTCCCCTGCATTCGAAAACACAGGAGCAACTACTCAGTTCAAGGAGTTAATATTATACCACTACTAGTCTATTTTGACAACTGTTCGAGGAAGATGGTTTTGAGCATCTCCGGGTTGGCTGAGCCTTTGGTCGCTTTCATACCCTGCCCAATCAAAAACTGCAATGAGGCCTGTTTGCCAGCTTTGTATTCATCCACCACTTTTTTATTTTGCTCAATAATTCCAGCGATAATTTTTGTAAGCTCTCCAGCATCACTTTTCTGAATTAAGTTTTTTTCTTTGGCGATGACGCTTGCCTCTTTTCCGGAAACCAAAGCTTCGGCAATAAGGTCTTTGGCGCCACGCGAAGAAAGTTCACCGGCTCCGATCATTTTGATGACAGCGGCCAAATTTTGCGGAGTTAGTTTGCCTATCATGGTTTCAGAAATTTCCATAGGCTGAATCGCGTCATTTTGCTGTTTATTGGTGATACCAACAACATCAGATATTAAATAGTTGGCGATAAGCTCAACGGATTTTTTGTCTTTTTCAATTCCTTTTATGGCTGATTCAAAATAATGAGCATAAATCGGATTACCAACCAAAAATTCTGTGTATTTTACACTTAAACCGAAACTTTTTTCATATCGTTCGCGTTTCTCCCAAGGTAATTCGGGAAGTAATTTTTTAAGACTTTCGACGGAAAATTCCGGAATTTCACTGAGCTGAAGTTTTGGCAGATCAGGATCGGGAAAATATCTATAGTCGTGAGCGTTTTCTTTTGAACGTTGTGAGAAAGTTTTTTGTTTACCTTCATCCCAACCCCGCGTCTCCTGTGTGATCTTTTCGCCTCGCTCGATGGTCTCGGTGTGACGCGCAACCTCATATCCAATGGCTCGCTCGGCGGCCCTGAACGAATTCAAATTTTTCACCTCGACTTTTGTGCCAAATTTATCCGTATCGCTGACTGAAATATTTGCTTCAACACGCATCTCGCCTTTTTCCATATTGGCGTCGGAAACGCCTGTATATTGAAGCAACAATTGCAATTCTTTGGCAAAATTTACCGCTTCATCGGCGCTGTGGATGACCGGCTCGGTCACGAGCTCCATAAGCGGCACTCCCGCTCGGTTAAAATCAACCAAACTATAGTCGCCATCTTCGTGACTGGACCGAGCCGTATCCTCCTCGAGATGAATTCGCGTGAGCCGCACACCATTAATCGAGCCACCTAAAATCAATGGATATTTATATTGACTGATCTGATAACCTTTCGGAATATCGGGATAGAAATAATTTTTACGATCGAATTCCGTAAAATCGGCAACGGTACCGCCGACCGCCACGCCAATTTCCAAAACTTTTTTTACCGCCTCTTTGTTTATGGCCGGTAATGTCCCCGGATGCCCCATACAAATAGGACAAATATTGACGTTTGGACGCTTTTCATCAGGATCATTTTTGGAATCGCAGAACATTTTAGTCCGCGTTTTTAGTTCGGCGTGAATCTCAAGACCGATGGTCACTTTATATTTATCCATACAGAACATACTAGCACAGCTCGCTCGCCTTTTCTATGTTCAATCTCTTTATATTTATTGTGTCGAAGTGTCGGTCGAATTCGGAATCGAAGGCGAAGGGATTGGAGTATCTTCCGTTGTTGTAGTCGGAACTGAATCTGCTGGAATTATTTCTGGCGGAGGTGTTACAACCGGTATAATTTCGAGTGTTGGAGTCGTGGTAGCCGTATCATCTGTTGTGGCTGCTGTAGTCGTCGCTGATGTTGTTAATATCGCACTGTCGCAAGTATCATTAACTTTTTTAAATTTATTCCATTCTCCGTTCTGGATCGTCACGCAATACACGTCACCTGTGCCATTAGTATCTTTAATTTCAATTGCCTTGTTGACTTGTACGATATCAAAAATTCCCAGAACAGCAGTGATCTTTTGTCCCATCCATTCCGTGATTGAAGAAAGTGGAGATTGATTTACGCCAAGTGCTGAAGCAGAAATACTGGAAGTGCTAATTGCATCAACTTTCGCATTCAATTCTTGGATCGCTTTAGCTAAAATTGGTGTAAATCGTGAATAGTTGATTCCATAATATCCATCTGTCGGATTCTGAAAGACCGTTTCAGGGAAAAGAGATTGCACGTCCTGCGCGATGAAGCCAAGATCGTGTGTTCCGGAAGCATCACCTTTCCAGGTGAAAGAAACTGGATTTAATTGCATGACTTTATCCAAAGTGGAAGTACTTAAAGTCTCGACATTCTCTTTTAGTCGAGCATCGGATGTGTTAGTGGTAAGTGTTCCATCTGCAGTAACACGCAAATCGTTTGCCGAAACTGCAGCAGAACTAATTCCTGTAAACTGTGCACTACCGATAACAGTTAGAGCTTGACCAGGAGTCGTTGTGCCAATTCCGACTTTGCCACGCAAGGTTGCCAGCAAGACATTTCCGTCAGCCATACTTGTGCCTTTTGCGCCGCCGTTTATTGTTACATCACCGCCATTTGTGCTTGATGTGGCAGTTGCACCACTGCCAGCCGTTATGTTTATAACACCGGCCGCACCGGCTATACTACCGTTTCCGGTAACATCAAGAGCATTTCCTGCAGTGAGATTAATCGAACCTCCGGCACCGCCGTTCGAACTGAAAGAAGGACCGGGGATCGAACCTCCGTTACCTGCTATTATAGAAATAGTTGCACCGGCACCGGAAGTTCTGCTTATCCCAGCTAAACCGGAATTGCCGCCATTTCCGCCAATAATTGATAATGCACCTCCACGTCCGCCAGTACCGGTCGTACTAGCCGTGCCACCGGCACCGGAAGTAAGGGTAAAAACTCCGCCATTCGCCCCTCCGTTTCCAGGCGGTATTCCCATTCCACCCGCACCAGAAGTAATCAAAACTGCGCCGCCAAGACCAGTTGAACCACCATTCGCATCTGTTCCTCCGTTTCCTGCTGTAAGTGAAATAGCACCACCAGCAGAACCAGATTGACTGTCTGTGCCATTTCCACCCTGGCCTCCCATAACAACAAATGATCCGCCAGCAGTCGTTGCACCGGTACTTGATGAATATCCTGTTCCAGTATTTAAAACAATTGAACTACCAATTTTATTTGCCAACGCCACACTTCCCTCAACATATAATGAGTATGATGAAGTTGCCGTGTTTCCAAGTATAGAAAGTTGGGCGATTGGTGAAGTTGTACCAACTCCGACCATGCCCGTGTTGTAATAAATATCAGAACCGGCGGTAGTCCACTGACTTGATGAGCTACCGCAATCTCCAGCAGTACCGGAAATTACACCATTAGTATCAACATGCAAACATTTTGTACCGCCGATAATATTTCCAAGAATTGTAGCACCTAAAGTTGTCGTGCCAGTCACATTGAGAGTTCCGGCTACAGAAGTATTACCTGCGCCATTAACACTAAACAATGTTGTTGTTGCGGTGTTTGAAGACGTCGATGACGCGATCATAAAAAGCATGTTCGCAGAAGAAAGTCCCGATTTGTCATGAATAGCTAATTTGGCTCCAGGTGTTGTCGTGCCAATTCCGACTTTCCCACTCATATAATTAATATCGGAACCGGCTGTCGTCCATTGCGTTGAAACTTTATTCGCCCACTCGGTCGTTGAGGCTGTAAGAGGGATGACATAATTTGGCGTCAATGAAAACACTCCCGTTCCAGAAGTATAAGTAAGTCCGGTCGCGGTACTCGATAACGACGCAAGTGTTATGAAATTCGTACTGCTGTTTGAAAATGACGACAAGCTTGTCGGAAATGTTGCCAGTGAAAGATCACCTCGTAGATATTGATCAGTCGTTCCTGTCGTAATGGCATTTTGCTTGCCATAAAAAGTATTCCAATTTGCAGATGATAAAGCTCCCGCTGCAGTGCTTGAAGCTAAATTGAGAGACAATGCCTGTCCAACAAGTTGTAATCCATTTCCTGTGCCAAGAGTCAAATCACCGGAATTCGTACCAGATGAAGATCCCGAAAAATTCGACGCAGACAACAAACCAGTAACCGTGGTATTTCCACCAAGTTTGCTCGCACCATTAACTTCAAAACGAACATTGCTCGAAGTCGCCGCTGCACCGACAACAATCGCATAATTTCCAGCTAACGACGGATAACCAACTAGTTCATCAGTTGAAGTCGCCCAAAAACTTCCGCCTCCACCTCCACCAGAAGCAACAGGCCAAGTCATGCGATAAACTCCACCAAGAGTGATGCCTCCCGTTGCCGTAATATCAGTGGCTCTCAATGTGCCTGTCGCCGTAACATCGCCAGCAAAATAAGCACTACCATTAACACCAAGAAGCGCAGCCGGCGTCGTGGATCCAATTCCCACTTTTCCGGAGTTATAAAAAATATCGGAGCTGGACGTCGTCCACTGACTTGAAACTTTATTCGCCCACTCGGTTGTTGAAGATGTTAGTGGAATAACATAGTTAGAAGTTAATGTAAAAATTCCGGTTGAAGTTGCGTATGACAGGCCGGTGGCTGACGAGGAAATAAAATTACGCACGTTCGTGTCAACAGTACAATTCGGATCGGTCGGCAAACATTCAGGATCAAGAGTTTGGCCTGGTATGTATGCCGGTGAAGTTGCAAAAGCCGGAATCACAAAAAATCCCAAAAAAACCACAATCGAACAAATCGAAATTCCCCCAGCTATGAAGTTGAGCGCTTTTTTTGAATTTAAAATATGAAAAATACTCATTGGACAACAAGCCTTGATGTTTGGAGGCAGAATAAGGCTTATATGAAATATTATATCACGCGATGCACGGATAATTTAACAAAAACTGTGGATAAGTTTCTCTACAGTTGCCCTATAGACGCAAGCAGTATAGAATATAGGTAATTAACTACAATTATTTATGAACGAATCATCAAAGATCCCGGCTAACACCAAAGTATTTATCGTAGAAGACGATACTTTTATCAGCAGTCTACTTGTTAAAAAATTTGAAAGCATTGGTGCTATCGTACTTACCAGCGGTTCCGGAGAAACTTCGGCTGCAAGCATCAAAAAAGAAATGCCAAATATCGTTGTACTCGACATTATGCTCCCGGGTGCAGATGGATTTCAAGTATTACAACAAATAAAATCCGATCCTGAAACCAAAAATATTCCGGTCATCATGCTGTCCAATCTTTCGGAGAAAGTGCAAATTGAAAAAGCCAAAAAATATGGCGTGGCCAGTTTCTTGATTAAAGCTACCCTCTCCGTTGACGAGATTGTCGAAGAGGTTGCGAAACAACTCAAAGTTGAGACAATGACTCGCGGTTAATTTCTCCTTCTAAACTTTTATCTGATAGTTTATAACACCCTGTTTTGCGTTATATGTGCCTCTATACACATCAGTGTAAGATTCATCTGAATTTTTTCTGGAAATTTTAACCATGTATTCTCCTTTCGGAACAAGCGCATAATATCGTCCGTATTGATCAGCGACTTTTTTGAAAAGTTCTCGATCAAGCGCAACTGAATAAATGCTAACGATGGCAAACGACAACGGATATCCGCTCATGCGATCAACAATCGATCCGTTAATCTTTGGTCGAATGCCCAACCATCTCATAATTAAAATAAATAAATACAAACCGCCAATCAAATAGTTATAAGGTTCAGGTGCGACCAAAAGCGCGATTAAAGCCACGGCAAATCCGATTCTAAATACCCAGTTGCTAATATGCTTGAACAAACGTTCGTTACGAGCATTAAATCGCATAACGCCGATGCGTTTTTTCTCAAATTCGTTCCAATCAAACATCTCATTATCCATAGGAATATTTTTGTAAATCACTGCACCATCTTCAAGGACTTCGATTTTCTCGCCTAAATATAAATCCGTATATAGATCGTCGTGATTTTTTCCAAACATCTTTTTGGAAGGAAATAGGTAATGTGTTTTTGTAGCTTCCAAATAATAGATGCCTTTTTGAACAAAGAAACCATAACGTCCATCAAGGTCGGTAATGGAATTGGCAATTTCTTTACCTTGTTCATTTTTCAAAACAACATACGCAGGATCAAGTGGTTGCTTGGTCACACTGTCATATACAGTTCCCCATGGACGATACCTTTTTTTGAGTCCGAGCAGAGACATGAGAAGAGCCCACAAACGAAATGGGATGAGAAAGAATTCGCCGAATGAAAGCGGATCAGCGAACAAAACACCGGTAGTCAAAACCGCCGTTCCTGCCGCGATAACGCCGACCGTACTTATGGCTTTTGTTCCGAAATTTCCGCCTGGAGATTTGAGAATATTCTGAACACTTGCGGTAGTCGAACTGATTATATTTCCCGTTTTATGAATATCATCTTTCCAACCACAGCCAATGATACCGAAAACACTTACGCATCCACCCCCGCCATCACCACCAGGTGGGGTCGGAGGAACGACCGGAGGAATTCCGGGTGGAACATAAGGAGGATTGATCGGTGGCACAACAGGAGGAATTCCGGGAGGTGTAACAGGAGGAATAATCGGTGGATTTACTGGAGGATTACAATTTCTGATACAACCACCGGACGATGGAGGTGTCACACAAGTATTTGTTACAATATTTAAGACTTGAGGAGGAACACAAGTTGGCACAGTTGTACGTGTGCTGGCCGGCCGCCAATCGGTCGCGACTTTGAAATCATTGGTTCCGCAAGAATTGTCATTACTGCAATTGAAACTTATCCAGCCGATGTTTTGTCCCCAAGCAAACCCCGAAAAAATACCGTTGGAATCAATTGTCACCGGAACAACTCCAGCATAAGTAGGTTTGAAATTTATCCAACCAACTCGCTCGCCCCAAGCATATCCCGAAAGATGTCCTTCAGCATCATTTAAAACACCTTCGTGAGACGGTGCAAGATTTATCCAACCAATATTTTCACCCCATGCGTAGCCGGTCAATTTGCTATCCGTCACATGAACATGGCCCATGAGCGTTCCAAAATTTATTCGTCCAATTTCTGGCAATAATCCTTCAGCAATTTTATTAACCAAGTCTATCGTACCATCGGTTTTGGAAGCAAAAACTCTGTTTTGAGGAGAAACCCACAAAATCAACGAAAGAAATATGATCAAAAATACCGCATCAAAACGTCGACGCATATATCTCTAGTATACCGCATCGAAACTTTATTCCAAACTGATTTTTTAACTAGTTATCAACCGAATCCTTAAGCAGGGCGCTCAATTTCTTTTTGAAATCGTTCAGAGAATTTGTATCAATCGTCGAAACGGTCAAAATAGGGCTTTTTGTCTTGAGTTTTTTAATCCTTTTGGCCAAAACTTCCGGTTCAAGCAAGTCGGTTTTGGTGACGACAATAATTTCTTGCTTTTCGGTCAGCATTTTATCGTATTCGGAAAGTTCTTTGCGAATAATTTTATAAACTTCATTAAAATCTTCGTTTTCGCAGGAAATACAATGCAAAAGAATTTTGGTGCGGCGAATGTGTCGCAGAAATTTTACACCTAGACCTTTACCAATCGAGGCACCTTCAATTAGTCCCGGAATATCCGCTAAAATATATCCGTAAAAATCACCGAGATTTGGCTCAAGTGTCGTGAATTGATAATCACCAACTTTAGCCGAAGCATTTGTAATTTCATTCAATAAACTTGATTTCCCGGCATTTGGCAAACCGATAAGTCCGGCGTCGGCCACGAGTTGAAGTTCAATAAAAAAGTTCGCTTCTTCACCAACTTTTCCCGGCGTGAATTGTTTTGGTGAACGGTTAATAGAACCTTTAAAAAATTCATTTCCCAATCCACCATGACCACCTTTGAGAAGCAGGACAGTTTCATTATCATGAATGAGTTCGGTGGTTTGCCCGGTGGTAGTGTTAGTCAAAATACAACCAAGAGGCAAATCAATAGTGATATCTTTTCCGCCTTTGCCTTGCTTGCTCCAATTCATACCATCACAGCCACGTTCAGCTACGAATTCTTTTTCCGAGCGATATCGATGAAGTAACCCAATATTTCGGACAGCTCGAATATAAACGTTTCCGCCGGCTCCACCATTGCCACCGCCAGGTCCCGCATGATCACGACCTTTTTCGTGGAGCCAAGCCACAACGCCGTTTCCGCCGTCGCCGGCTTTCATTCTTAATGTAATTTCATCGATAAATGCCATAGAATCAAAAGAATAATACAAAAATAGACAAAAGTAAAGAGATTGAATTATCTCGCCAAAAATTATTTCAATATCCCCTACCAAAACTTCATAACACTCCAGACGGTTTGCTTCATGACGTTTTCAAGAGTCGCAGTTTTAGGTTGTGCAGGTACGGTTGTGAAAGTCAGTGAAAGAGGTGAACCATTAGTAGTGAAGGTAAAGGTGCCGGTTGT
>CAIKZC010000009.1 GCA_903831815.1 uncultured bacterium | reverse complement strand
ACAACCGGCACCTTTACCTTCACTACTAATGGTTCACCTCTTTCACTGACTTTCACAACCGTACCTGCACAACCTAAAACTGCGACTCTTGAAAACGTCATGAAGCAAACCGTCTGGAGTGTTATGAAGTTTTGGTAGGGGGGTGGTTGATTTCTGTTTTAAAAAATATTTGCTTTTTATTTCGAATAGTTTTAGACTATTAGAGTCGTAGATGTCTCAGTCGGTAAGTTTGCGGCTTTCAGCCACGCTCCAACTGAAGGTCGCTTCTCACGATTAGTTTTAGAAGTTTACGTTAAATGGCAAAAAAGTTATTCGTAGGTAACTTGTCATATAAAACGACTGATGATTCTCTCAAAGCCGCTTTTCAAGAAGTTGGTAATGTGATCTCAGCAAACGTTATTATGGACAAGATGACCGGCAAGTCACGAGGCTTTGGTTTTGTTGAGATGGAAGATGCTGACGCAGATGCTGCAGTTGGTTCTCTCAATGGAAAGGAAGTTGACGGACGACCGCTCACGGTCAACGAGGCCCGCCCAATGGCACCTCGCACTGGAGGATTTCAGAGATAATCTTTGATTTCAAACAACAAAAAACCGCTTAACAAAGCGGTTTTTTGTATATCAATTTTTTAACACTTAGAAGCCTAAAACGTGCATAAAGAATTGTCCGATCCTACCGAAGAAACCTGGTCGTGAGTTGTTTGAATTAATTGGTTTTGTCTGGTCTAAGATCGTTGAAGCGGAAATTGACGTGCCGTTTACCGCTCCTTGAACGATAACTGTGTCGCCGGTCTTCAATGTTGAAATGTCGGATTCGTTTCTACCTTGCAATATTTTAGAACTGCTTGCGTCTATCGTGTAAGAAACATTGCTCCTGTTGGCAATTGTTATGGTTTGACCGTCGATGGCTGAGATCCTGCCGGCAGTGATAGGCTGTCCGTCACTGGTGAAAGGGGGAGTTGAGGTCGCATTCCTTTCCAAACCAATATTATCGCGAATTATTGTGGCAGTGATGTTTGTTCCGTTTAGGGTTCCTTGGACGATAACGATATCACCGACCGCAACGTTTGAAATGGAGCTCGTCGCGTTTCGTTTAGTGATCTTGGCATTAGCTGCGTCGACAGTAAAAGTTGTCGTTCCGGGTCCTTTATTATCTAAGCCGGGTTTACCGAAGCCTGGACGACTTACAATGGTCAAAGTATTGCCGCTTACGTTTGAAACGGTGCCAATAAAGTTGTTTCTCATCATAATTCTATCCGAACTGTTGCTATTATCGGGTCGACTATCAGACCGGTGCATCAGTGAAGATGAAGCATTTGGTCTTGTTGGCATACTTTTAGGTTTTGTGTCGGCAAGAGCCGGAAAAGCTATTGTCATAACGCCGAACATTGCCAATATTATTGCTCCTAATCTAAATTTATTCATAGAAATACGTTCAATATTATAATAATGGGCTTCTTTTAAGCCTTCACTATATAATACACCAAGCACTTTTAAATGTTACAGGAAGTGATTAATGAACTTTCCAGTCTGTGGCTTGCATCAAGCCGAAAGTATTTCCTTCCGTATCGGTTCCGGCCGCAAACCAGCCGACTCCGGGAAGTTCATTCTTATCTCTTTGGATTGTTCCACCATTCTTTTTAACATCGACGATAGCTTTATCTATATCTTGTACCAGAATCGTGCAATCATATGTGGTCAACTTTTTATTGGGATCACGTTTATACATGCCTCCGTTAATACCAGGTGTGCCATCCGGCCCCGTAGTTAAGCCCCAATAATCCATTCCTCCGGTTTCTTTTGTCATCATTTGCTCGACTTTCCAATCAAAAGCATTTTCATAAAAGGCTTTTGCGCGGTCAACATCGTCCGCCTGCACTTCAAAATGAATCACTCTATTTGCCATATATTTTTTTAAAAATTAATTAATTATCTAATAATAAAGACCAAAAAACTGACGCTTTCGAATACGCGTTTCATGCCGTTTAGTTCGGCTAAAAATTTCAGTTGGAAATTATTCTATAGGATCGAAAATATTGACAAGGTAAGTGTCTAACTCACGCTGATCGAGATCGTAGAAATTTTCTTTGTGATTGTGTAAATAAGTGGCCAATTGTACTCCAACAAATCTCCAGTGCCATGGCTCGTACTGATAATATTTGTTATTTTTTGGATAGGACAAGATAAAACCGTATTTATATGCATTATTGATCAACCAAGTGAATGTTCCGGTCTTCTCGAAACTGGCATCCAGCAAGGTTCCGGTCTTGGGAGCGGCGAAATCGATAGCGGTACCAAGTTGATGCTCGGAATATCCTTGATCGGCTGAGAAACTGTTGGCGCCGGAGCCGTAGGTCACAGTGTAGCTGGATTTGAGTGAACCTTGCGTACCGAATGATCTATAAGCGGAGGCGACGACGGTAGGTAAATTGTCATATTGCAATTCATCCAACATCTGAGTCAAATAAGGCAAAGCCGTGGCATGAAATTGCATTGTTTTGTTCTCATCGTACAAGTATTTTGGATCGATGGTTGCCAGTTTCAGCGGGATGTAATTTTCATTAAGGAAATAGACTTTTGAATATTTTTGCAAAAGCTCTTTGTCGGTTTGAGAAAGTTTTTGCAAAGTGCCGACTGTGCTTGCGATGCCGTTTAAGGTTTCGCCGATATCGTTGTTTTGATTTTGCTGATCAGCCAGTTTTTGGGCTAAGTCGTTGCTGGTGCCGGCGATAGTGTTTTGTAAAATAGCTAATTTATTTTCCAATTGCGCTGTCGTCGAGGCCATATCGCTTTTTATGAATTTTATGTCGAGATAAAAGGTGATTATAAAATAACCGATTGCGCATATAAGGACCAAGGCCAGGACGCTGATAATATTGCTAATTTGCTCGTCGTTTAGATATTTTGATACATATTTTTTCATAGTATATAGTCTATCATGTCTATCAAACTCAGCAAAAAATGACAAAAGCGCCGATTTCGGATAGCATTAATGAATATGGAAATAAAAAGTGCTGAATTTAAGAAGGGAATAAGAGGGACTGACGACATTTTATATGAGGCTGTGCCCCAGATCGCTTTTGTCGGTCGCTCAAATGTAGGGAAATCCAGTCTCATAAATTGTTTACTTCACAGTCGCGATTTGGTGAAGTCCGGCAAGAAACCTGGCAAAACACGTGAGATAAATTTTTTCTTGGTCAATAAGAATGTCTATTTTGTAGATTTGCCGGGATATGGTTTTGCCAAAATGGATTTGGATAAAAGGGAACAGATGGCCAAAATGATTCAGTGGTATTTCTTTGAAAAAGTTTTTAAACGCAAAGCCGTTTTAGTTATAGATATGAAAGTTGGGCCGACGGACCTAGATTTGGAAATGTTGCGGATTTTGCAGGAAAATGATCAAGATATTTTGGTGGTGGCCAACAAAGCCGACGTTTTGAATCAAAAAGAGAGAAGTGCGCAAATGAAAAATATCGCAGCAAAGATGTCGGGTTTGGAAGTTGTGATTTGTTCGGCCAAAACGGAAGAGGGCAGGACGGAGATATTGCGAAGGATTTTTGAGTAAAATTAAAGCTAAAACTAAAAACGCCGGATAGCCGGCGTTTTTCGTTTTAATATCTAATTGTCTTATTTTCCTTTGGTTTTTCGTCGTGCGGCTTTTTTCTCGAGCATCAATTTCTTGGCTGCTAGTCGTTTTGCCGTCTTGTGTGAACGCTTGGATTTTTTGTACGCGCCAAGTGTTGTTCCTCGTTTTGCCATGTGAATTTATTTCGTAATTAAGATATTAATTTGATTTGTGATATTTGGCACCGATGTAATATGGCCAAATTATGATAGCCAAAACCCCTCTCCAAAACGAAAGCTTAAGGTAACCGATGGAAAATAGCCATCCGATTAGCCAGATCGTTCCCATAATATTGTCGTGGTTGACGATGATATTGTTCATAAAAATATCTAGTTATTAATAATATATAAACTATAACACATTTTTGTGAAAATATTCAATATTTAATACAAATAGTCAATCTTGCCAATAACCTTGACTATGTGTTGTGAATTGATAACATAAAATATTAAGCCCTTTAAAGGCATATGAACAACAACCATAATTGGAACAAGACACAGGCTGAAAGCGCACAAATACCGAATTTTGGTAAAAAGTACGTTGGCGAGGCGGAATTGCAAAGAATGCTCGGTGGTAATATTAGCGGCAAAAAGATACTGGAACTTGGTTCGGGAAATGGTTACTGGCTGGAGCTATTGGCGAAACGCGGCGCGATCTGTACCGGCATTGAGATCTCGGAGGAACAATTGAAATTGGCTGATAAAAATAATCCAAAAATTACTTACATAAAAGGAGACATCACCAAACTTGAAAGGTCCGGATTAAAGAAATCCTACTATGATGTTATTCTAATTGAGCATGTTCTGTTGGAAATTCCTTCCTTAAAGAAGATCGATTCCATAATGTCTGCATCATATAAATTATTAAAGAAATCCGGAATAATTATCATAAGCGATCTGCATCCTTTGGCGGCTTTATTGGGAACAAAAAATTTTAGGGTCAATAATAATTTTAATTATTTTTCTAGCGGTACCCTTATCGAAGTTGTCTCGACACGCATAGATGGGGAGGAAACCAAATACAAGGATTTTCATTGGACCCTAAGCGATATTGTCGGTTCTATAACTAAAGCCGGTTTTTTGATCTCAAAGATCACCGAACCCAGACCTTCACTAAATCTAGTTCGCCGATACCCCGAATTAAAAAATAGACTTACGATTCCCAAAGCTCTTTGGATCAAAGCCGTAAAGATTTAATCTAATTAATTATGGACAAAATTGATAAAATAATTTTGGACAACATACCGATCAGTGTCATAACGATCGATAAAAAAGGTTTTATTACCTCTGCCAATAATTACTATAAAAAAATCTCTAGAATCAGGGACTATAAAAAGCACAATGTCTTTAAAGGTGAATTTTTTAAAAACGAAAATCTAGTTAAGGAATACAAAAAAATATTGAAGAATGGCGGAGTTTTTCGCAAGGACAATTGTCATGATATTAACAATAAAGGCGAAGAGATTTATCTCGACATTTTGGCTGTTCCGTTTAGAAATACTAAAGGAAAGATTGAAGGTGTCATTTCAATGGCTTCCGATAACACGAAAGCGATCACTTTTAGGAACAAGCTTGCCGAATTAAACGAAAGTATGGAAGCTGATATTCGAGAGAGGACCAAGGAGCTTGATAACGCCAATAAGGAATTGATCAGAATTTCAAAACTGAAATCCGTTTTTATTGAAGATGTTTCTCATGAATTTAGAACATCGCTTGCAATCATGCACGGCAGTCTGGATTTAATGAATAGGTCGGAAAAGGTTGATTTTGAATTATCCAAAAACATTGACTCTGAGATCCACAGAATGATTACAATGTTAACAGATTTAACCTTTCTCACCTCGAATGATGTTCCAGTAACTCATTCGGTTTTTAAAAAAATTGATTTCGATGAATTAATCGCAAGTGTTTGTAAGGGACTAAAAGCTGTGTCCGAAAATAGAAAAATAAAAATTGAGCATATAGTAAATAAGTCTAAGGTTAAAATACTTGGGAATGAAGATGAATTGAAAACATTGATTTTAAATTTGGTTAGAAACGCCATAAGTTATAATAAAAATAATGGTTGGATCAAAGTCTGGACTGAAAAAACCAAAGAAGGCGTCATATTCCATGTTCAGGATAGCGGTATAGGAATTCCTAAGAAGGAATTTGCGAATATTTTCGAACGTTTTTATCGAATCGATAAAGCTAGAACCAGAAATTTGGGGGATTCCGGATTGGGTTTGGCCATCTGCAAAAACATCGTTGAAACGCACCACGGAAAAATTTCTGTGTCAAGTAAAGTGGGGGAAGGTAGCACCTTCACCGTCTTTTTGCCTTACGATTTTGATCCTGATGACCAGATGGTTGACAAGGCCTAAACTAGTCGTAGTATGGGTTTAGATTAGTTTCCACGGCGATATTGCTTTGGAATTTTGGAAGTATGTTCTTCGACAACTTACAACTTCAATGTGCCAAAAAGCACAAGGGGTAGAATATGATTACGTCAAATACTGAGCGCAGGGAGCATCAAGCCGGAAGGCTCAAGTTTCTTGCCAACCTTCGGGAATCAGATGGTTTGGTCACTATCAACGAGTCTAGTGAGGATGGCAGCATCCTGATCGTTGATGACGATCCAAATACTCTTTGGGTTCTAACTCACGCTTTGAAAAAGCTTGGCAAGAAGATAGTCTGCGTTTTGAGTATCGCAATGGCGAACCAAGCCACTCTGGACTCCCTGAAGGCTCATAAGCCATTTAACTTGGGGATTTTCGATCTCAATGTTGGAACAGAGATTGGTGAAGGTTTAGTTCGGCGTGTAATGGATATCATTCCGCGAATGAATGTTCTCATCATCAGTGCCGAGCATGTTAGAGTCGGGCTGCTTACATTTGTGCCGGACGAAATCATGCTCAAGGATCTGGGGAGATTCATAAATCATCCTAAATACTTGATCGAAGTGGTGAACGGTCTGTTGCAGCCGAGACGCAAGAACATTTACTCATGGAACCTTCAGGTGAATCGATGGAGGATGTCGATACCTATGGGTAGTGCGATAATTTGCGGTGTAAATCGTATTACGACCAGGCCAAGCGACAAAGGTCGAGATGATGGGGAGAAAATCACCTCCCAGGTGCAAGTGGATGGGGCCTATTTTTGTTTGAATACGTATGTCTATCCCAAGGAGGATGACCCCCATGCAGTGTCGATCGCGGTGCAATGCGCACTTGGTTGTCGGCATATGTGCCCAAAGTGTCGGGCACATAAACATCACATCGATGCGTCTGGAAAAGGTGTCGCTTTCGTTCGGTCCTTTACCGCCAACGAGATCATTGTTCAGCCTTATTTGGCAATGAATCACAGTACCCTGCTTCGAGAGATGTTGGATACAAAGGTGGTCACCAAAAGGGTTGTTCTCTACTTCTCTGGTGAAGGAGAACCCTCGGACAACTTCGACAATTGTGCCGAGGCCATCAAGCGGTTAGCGGAGATCGAGATCCCGCAGTTTTACTTCGTTATCACGTCGATCGGTGATTCTGAGAAACTTGCATATTTCCTTCGACAGGGGTATGCAAAGTTACCCAGAACTTCTCACCACTGGAGCGTGGATTCTGCGATACCTTGGAAGAGGAAAATTCTCCAGCCAGGATCTAAAGACGATGACTTGGACGAGATTTTGGCGAGGTATCGAGCGATTTGGCATGAGTCGCCAGGCAGACCAGGTATCACTATATCCATCACCCTTTCGAAGTTCAATGCCACCCGTGAAGACGCGATTGCCTTCGCACGTCGGTATAGAAGATTTGCGATGCTCAGGTACAAAGTGTCTAAGAGAAAGAAAGGGGATCTAGATCTCGCCGACAATGATGTTACGACGGCGGAAGCAAGGAATTTTTGCCGGATGTTGCGTGAGGCTGGTGTTCAGAACGAAATCAGGCTCAGGAGAATATACGGCAATATTAACGATGGTTGTGGTCAGACAATAGGCGACTTTGAGCAGAGTTGTAGTTATCAATAGCAAAAGGAGTAGTTCCGAAAAGCAGAAATGGCGGTACGACTAGTTCGGCCGCCTTTTTTTATGTAAATTTCCAACAAAAGAGTTGTTTCTTAGTTGCTTCTTGACTACTTACTCATAACTGTTAGATTTAGAACATGAGAATACTCATTGTCGAAGACGAGCAGAAATTGGCCGATCTTCTAAGAAGGGGATTGAAAGGTGAAGGATATATTGTTGATCATGCCGCTGACGGTGAAGTGGGTCAAAACAAGATTGAACTTAATCATGCCGACTATGATCTTATTATTCTGGATCTGATGTTGCCTAAAAAACCGGGTTATGAAGTTTGTCGAAATATTCGTGAAGCTGGCATCAAGACGCCGGTTTTGATACTTACGGCCAGAGGCGAAACGGAAAGTAAAGTGCTTTTGCTAAATAGTGGCGCGGACGATTATATGATCAAGCCTTTTCATTTTTCGGAATTGTTCGCTAGGATCATGGCTTTGACTAGACGTCCGGCGGAATTGCTCAAATCGGAATTAAAAGTTGCCGATCTGCTTCTTGATTTAAATACTAAAAAACTTTTTAGAGATGGAAAGGAGATCGAACTAACTTTGAAGGAGTTCCGACTTCTCGAATATTTTATGCGTCGGCCCAACACTGTAATTGAGCGAGTTAATTTAACCGATAATGTTTGGGATATCAATTACGACAATTTCACCAATGCTTTAGAGGTTTACATTTTTCGGCTTCGTGAAAAAATCGACAAAGGCCGAAAACACGGTCTCTTGGAAACCGTGCGTGGCGTAGGTTATAAATTAAAAATCTCCTAAAAGAATATAATTATTGAATGTGAACACTGGTGCTGGCAATAATTGATGCTGCTAGGGCAGCGACCATGCCATAAATTGAGTATATGTGAGTAAGTAGTACGTTCATACAATAGACTTTTTAATTCCAATAAAGTGGATTAGGCCGTAAGGTCCTTGCTTGGTGAAAAAATATCGGTTTAATTTTGCCAAATCTAAGCCTTCTTTTTCCAAAACGTCCTTAGGGATTGCCGTGCGGTTACCGCCAGACAATATATTAATGATGTGCTCGTAAAAATAATTTGTAGATTGTGATATTGTCTTTCTCATTGTTTTGTTGATTAAAACCTAATAATTTGTTATTTCGCTCTAATTTTACAGTTATGACTGTAAGTTAGAGTTCAACGAGAAAAAGAATAACCTATGAAGTTAAATCTAAGATTAATTTGAAATAGAAAGCCCCCGGCGCGCAGCGCGCAGGGGGCAAAGAATCTCCTTATAAAATGGCTAAAAATAAGACACACCATCAACGGGAAACTTTCACGAACAGCAGTTCCGACAGCGAGGCAGGCAAAGTTCCTCCACCTGTCGTAGGAACATCGAATCCAACCGGAATCAAATAGGCAATGATTTCGACGCCGTAGTTGAGATCGATGCCACCGGTAACAACGTCGGCACTCCATGTACCATTCGCATTGATCGAAGTGAGAGGTGAAGTGAAGTATGGCTTCGTCCACCAGCCACTTGTAACGCTCGGATCCAGACTGTATCCGGGTACGTGCAAGTATAGCGCCACGCCGGCATACTCGCTCAGGTTTCCGCCAGTCACTATCCCCGTCACATTGCTTCCGTTCCCAAGAGGCGGAACGTAAGTGAAAGAAATGCCCGGGGCAACATAGTTGACGGAATACGAGAACGAGTCGCTTGAAAGCATCTCACCATCAGGATCGGTGATATCGATCCAGGCCTGATACGGTCCGGAAACATTTACCGGCAGACCGGTAAAGTCGGGAATGTTGGCGCTGCCATTCATCATGTTCGCCGAAAGCAGACCACTGATTTGCTGTGGATTGGCGTCGTTATCGCCTTGAACCATCCAAGCGTAGTTCACCGTGCCGTTGCCGGTTCCAAGTACGGTTCCGTTCGCAGTAATCGGGTTTCCTTGATCTACTTCGGTCGTTGCACTTTGAACCGAGGCGTCTGTGACCGTAAACGGAATCTCCGGAGTCACCGAAGTGACTCTGAAGTAGTCAACCGAAGCGCTGAACTGCTGATCGGCGCGTTTGCTACTGACCGGCTTCAATTTCACGTTGTAAGCATCAGGCCATTCTCTGCCCGGCACCCACATGTTGATGTATCCCTGTACGGGACCACTGGGCACTTTGTCGGTCTCAGTCCTGACGATGCTTCCATCGATCATCCAGATAACGCTTGTCGGCGAAACCTGAATGCTGTAGGTATGAAACCCAGTCGGTTTTCCCATTTTGGGAATACTGACAAACTGGGGGATACCTACCCCGAGTGCCTCGTCCGAATAGACGTTGGTGTTCACGCCCGGAACGGACCTTGTGCCGTTCCAGTTAGTAACGAGTTCGAAATCGATCTCGTCATGCGTGCCATCCGGATTGAAGTAGTAAACGAACAACCCCACAACCATTCCTTTGGTGGTCGTGTTCAGCTTGGCCCGCCACGTAAACGTGAGGGTACTGCCATCGGCGCCAAGTTGGAACGTATCGTTCGTGGTGAGTTGCGTTCCGTGAAAAGCCGGCTGTCCTGGTAGCATGCTCGGAGTCCACTTATTCAGTGTCATCCTGGCCATGCCACCACTTTGTTTGATGGGCATCCCATCCTGGGTAACCGTCAGTTGGGTCTGACCCAAAAAAGTTCCATCACCGTTGCCGCGCCAAGTCGGTTGGTGCATTAGACTCGCATCAACCACCTTGCCGGTATTGAACTCGGCGTCGAACAACGTGTCCGTACCATCCGGCGCTGTCCAAGGCAACGCACTCAAAAGTGTGCGTGACTCCAACGGCTCAACAGTTGCAATAGCTGCCAGTAGTCTCGCGATCCTCATAACCACTCCTTTTGCCCCAAACTTGGGGCGTTAATTGTGTGCGCACCGAAAACCTTCTAACATCAAAGGCTTCCAGCGCTGATTTCCTTGTCATTACAACGAGCAAAATTCCGCATTATTTATAACAACAAATACACAAAAAGTCAATTTCTGATTTTAATACATCCAGAAGGATAAAACAGCGATAATAAAAGTTACAGCCGCGAAAAAGGCGACAGTTTTGAGGAAAAAATTAATAGCTTGCTTTTTTTGACCATCAAAATAAAGCTGAATTGGTTGGTAAAGAAAAAGATATCCCATGACGGCAGCGGATAAGGTAAAAAGAGAAATCATTATAATCGGCATGATTATACTGCTTTCAAGTCCGACTTTTTTGGGACCATAAAACAATAACGAAGCGATCAAAGAGATATACAAAGACGCCACCAATGAATTGATGAATGGATTTTTTGTCATGAGCCGATTATATCATTTACTCGACGATCTTGAAAATCTCTCTTTTGCCGGTTTGATATAACTCGGTGTATTTTGGCGGTCTGCTGCTTTTTTTGGTTTTTGATTGCTGATTTTTCATGTCCGTCATCATGTCTTCAAATTCCTTTAAACTATTAATTTCATACTCGATCACGATTTGGTTGTAATCGGTAACCATATCAAGCAAGACATGGCCTTTAAAATCCGGCCAACTGGACATGTCGCTTTTCATCATGTCCGCTAATTCGTGGGCGTGCCCGGGAATCGCGGTAAAAGTTTCTCTAATCATGTATATAATATTTATGGGTTAATTGATAAATTTGACTTTAAGTATGCCGTTTGGAGACATAAAAATTACAAAAAAAGGGCCGGCCAGAGAATACTGGCCGGCCATGTGGGTTTCGGTGACGCGGAAGAGGAATCAAAGCGTTTGAGCTGCTACTGCGGTGAGAATCCCGCGTTCTTCAGGTTGGTGACGATCTCGTCGAAGCGACGCTTGACGCTCGATGAAGCATACAACTGGCTTTTCTCCCTGTTCGTAATTGAGCCGTCGGCCCACTCTTTCCCGAGTTCCACAGAGAGGGCCTGAAGCTCATCGAAATCCAGGACGGGTTCACCGGCGAGGATATAGGCTTTCTTCCCATCAACATTGAGGCGCACGACAACGCCGGTAGTCCAGAATTCGGTGGATACTTGTACTTCATCCAGTTTATAACCGAGTTCTTTCAGAACCGAGTTGGCCGCCATGGCTTCAACTAGGCACGGCGGATACTTCTTCCTGAACCACTCGATACGATCGAGCGATCTTTCAGGCAGTTTTTCCAAGAGTTCCATGTTGCTTCTCCTTATTTGGTGTGAAGGGGGACAGAACGAGAGTCCCTGACAGCTTTTGTGAGATTAGCACCTGTTTAATGTTTTGTCAAATTGATGTTGCATATGAAAAAAGTCTTGACTGGACGCTCGAAAATGCTAAAATATAATCAGATCAGAAGCTTGAAATCAGTTGATTCGCGTGTTTATATCGGCTTTACATGACCTTCCTCCAACCCAAGTCCTCTCAGCCACCCCACCCGATATATTCACCAATCACTCTTTTCAACCCTTCCACCGTTCCTTCTTTCCCATCTCTCCCTACATTCGCCAGCACTTTGTGTCTGGCTTTTTCTTTATATTTTTTCATTTAAAACTTTTTTGTCTTTATTCTTTTTTGCTTCTACCTTTAACATTTTTCTAATTATTGAGATGGGCACTTTTTGATTGAATTTAATTTGAAATGTCTTTTTTCCGGTTTTGTAACATTTTTCTTCAAGAATTTTACGATCTTTATTTTCAAGTCGGAAGGCTAGACCAAAACTGACATACCCGTTGAGTGCGACAAATCCGGCCAGAACACCGTAATATTTATAAAATGGTACACCCCAACTGATACTTTCTTCCGCTTTCGGTATGATTGCTCGTATTGCCGCTCTGACTTCTTTAAGTTTAGCCCGCGCTTCTTTCGGAGCGCCGGAAATATATTCGTTGACGTTTTTGGCTGAATAGTTTTTCATGCAAATACAACCGTTTGGCAACAGTGTTTGTTACACAAAATATTTTACTCGAAGTGTCTAGATTGACTGGTGAACGATTGTTCACTAAAATAGACACTGATGCGACTAACTTTAAATACAAATTTTATTTTGCCTTTTGTCGGCAGTATGCACGCCGGTAAAACGGTTGGCTTTCCCAATCCTTCGGAAGAAGAAACTTCCGAAACTATCGACTTGGCCGACCTTTTGCAAGTCGATATGTACGCCGCAAAACTTTTTCGCGTTCGAGGTGATTCGATGATGGAGGCTGGCATCTTGAACGAAGACATTTTGTTGGTTGAGAGTACCGATAAATGGAAATTTGATGATATCGTCATTGCCGAGATCGATGGTGAAGAAACGGTTAAATATATTCGCAAGCGCAGCGACGGCAAATTATTTTTGCAGGCGGCCAATCCGAGCGTTCATGATATGTATCCGCAGGAATATTTGAAAGTTAAAGCGGTGGTCAAAAGCGTGATTAGGCGATATGGATAAAAAATATGAACAAAAAGAACTGCCATGCCTCTGCATCAGAAGTTTTAAAAGAGCTATTATCCACGTGGATATGGATTCGTTTTTTGCTTCTTGCGAACAGCAAAGGGATGTGAAGTTGCGCGGCAAGCCCGTGTGTATCGGCTTGGAAAGAGGTATCGCCACTTCAATGAGTATCGAGGCCAAAAGGGCTGGAGTGACGCGCGGCATGGGCATACATGATATTAAAAAAGTTTGTCCGGAATGTATTATTTTGCCTTCCGATTATGAAACTTTTGGCTTGTATTCGTTACGCATGTTCGAGATTGTGAAGCGATATTCGGATGACGTTGAGGAATATTCTGTTGATGAATGTTTTGCTGACATTACCGGAATGAGACGCTCTCTCAATATGACCTATCAGGAAATTGCCGAAGCCATAAAACACGATATCGATACAATGATCGGCACGACGTGTTCTGTCGGGCTCGCGCCAACCAAAACTTTGGCCAAAGTCGCTTCCAAATGGAAGAAGCCGTCAGGACTCACTATCATTCCCGGAAAGCTGGCGCAATATTTTTTGAAAGATCTGCCGGTCGGGAAAATTTGGGGTATTGGCGAAAAGACGACTCATTATTTACAAGGCAAAGGAGTGAAAACGGCGTTGGATTTTGCCTACAAGAGACTTGAGTGGGTAGAAGAGAATCTTTATAAACCTCAAATAGAAACATGGTACGAGCTACGAGGTGAAGCGGTGAAAGCTTTGCAAACCGAACCCGTTGATGAGTATCGAAACATCAGCAAGAGAAAAACTTTTACACCGCCGTCCAATGATCCGAAAGAGGTTTTTTCTCGTTTGTGCAAAGTGATCGAAAATGCTTGCATCAAAGCCAGACGGTTTGAGCTGGTGAGCAAACATTTTTCGTTCAGTATCATGACTCACAATTTTATTCACGACGGTTGTGAGATAAAGATCGATCGACCGATAGCAGACCCGGTGACATTTATAAATTACATTAAACCGGAGTTTGATCGGATATTTAATCCGAAACATTTTTATCGTCTGACGCAATTTAATATGCATGATCTGACCAAAGATCCGATGCAGTTGGATATTTTTGGCAATTGTGTGCGGGAAGTAAAACAAAAAGATCTGTATTCCGTGGTTGATGAAATAAATCGCCGATTTGGCAAGCATGCCGTCCATCTTGGTGCGACGGATTTTGCGATTTTAGATGGTGATCACGAAGGGAACAGAGGAAATGAAGCTTGGCGAAAATTGCGGGAAAATTGGTTGCCTGGAGAAACCAAAAGGAAAAGAGTGAACATACCTTATTGTGGGTATGTTAAATAGCTTGATTAAGACGAGATTTATCGGCCAGGGATTTCTTTTTCAACCCGGCAATGATTGGCAGAACGAAAGTTAATCCATAGTAAAGGTAAACATCCAATTTATAGTAGTCAGTCGGTTTGAAAATTAAAACCAAAAATAAATAATCAAAAACGATTGCAATCAGGGTCCAGGCAATTGCAATGATAACGTAGTGTTGAAACGAATCGCTTTTTATTTTTTTAAATAAAACCCAGAGCGTAATAATTATACCGATTGGCATAATTATCCACCCAAGCACGGCAGGGGACACAAACGCAAAAAGCACGATTCCAAGTACGTAACCAATGAACCAAAGAATAAAACCCCAACCCAAAGCATCTTTCATAAAGCTATTTTGAAATTTTACGAATAAAAACTAAACATTTTTCTTTGTCAGGTTCAAGTTCAACTTCAAAGTCGTCATCAGGTTGCAGTCCTTTTGCAATCTGAATATATTTTTCTTTGATCTGATCCGCGGTTTGCTTAGGCACTTCTTCGATTTTACAACTTTGAGTGGAAAACTTACTTTCAGTGAGTTCTTCAGGTCCGGCGTAGCGCCAACCTCCATCTGCTCTGTTTAAAAAAAGTTGGGCTAATTTAGATTCCTCCGGTTTAAAGTTTTCTGGTTGCATATTATTTGTTGTACTAAATTATATTATAAATTAGAAAAGATTGCACTTGGTGCGTTTGGATGCCAATCCTGCCGCCGGTTTTACGCGCTTTATTTACATTATTTATGATGGGCAAATCGGTTTCTACACGTGAAGCGGCTGCAAAACTCGATAGTGAAGAAGTATAATGATAATAAAAAAAGTGAATAAAAAAGGACCACCTAGCAGGTTGGGTGATCCAAAAAGATTGAGTGGCTTTACTTCTTGGGTGGCTGGACCAATTCATCAAGGAAACCGAGCTTGAGTGCTTCGGCTGCCGTGAAGAACTTTTGTTCCTTCGCCCATTTTCGCAACGATCTTATCGACTGTTTGCTCCTCTTGGCGTAAACGTGGAGTTGCTCCTCGTGAAGTTCATGAATCCTAATGATGTACTTATTCCAATTGTCTTCATCAACTCTTTTGCCGTTGGTTGCCGGTGCATGGAACTGGAGACGAGCTCTAGGGTAAGCCAATCTTCGGTGGCATGATTGAAGGATTCTAAATGCGGCCGAGAATACGTCTGCGACTACCAGTCCCGATACTACTGCGTGTGATTGCTCAATTGCATCACAAATCAAGAGACTTGTTTCGGTTTCTCCTCCACCGCTGTCGATGAGAAGTGTAATCGGTCTGTCATCAAGAGCGTTTAGGTAAAGTATTAGACGGGTGATTCTCGCCTGAAGCAAGCCCTCAACAGGTCCTTGAAGTAGAATATGACGTTTGGCTAGTAATGCCTCAACAATCTCCGGGCTTTGTATGCCGATGTCCATATAAACTCCTTAATTTTTTGAGAACAGATTTCTTATATGATGCCGTGTAAATACGAGATTATTTACCGGACTGCGACGCAATAAAAATGCCTTGCACGAAACGTGCAAGGCTCGAGATATCGTCACCTGCAGATCGACGCGAACATCCTCAGTTTGATCTTAATGATTGCGACTCGCTTTTGCTTCCCTCCGAAATAATATTCCTTCCTTCTTGATTGCTCACCTTGGCTTCCGATCCATTGGCATAATGCATCTTCCCGCATTTGCTACACGGAAACACGAACATGACCGCCCTAGCTCCTATACTTAAATCAACTCCTTTGTTCATACAGATCTGCCCGTCACAATTTCGATCGCTACACTCCATTGCGCGCCTCCTCTTGTGTTTGTATCTCTAATCTCCAAAAAGAACTAGCTACACGGAACAACCCGACGCCATGCCGTATCACTAGATGATTTATTACACAAAACTTTCGAACATGTGTGAAAGGGAAGTAACTTTTTTGTATAAAAAAGAGGCCGCCAGACCTAGGTGGTCGGGCGGCCTTGCGAGTTTATGCATGGGTTCTGCTATTTCAGCAAACCCAATTTTTTCAGTTCACCGCATGCATCGCAGTGGCTTGATGCTCGTGCCGTGTAATTCTCCGGTACGGTCATTTCGGCGCCGCACCCAACGCAGTAGAAATACATCGGCGACCCGGCTCGGAGCGAGGTGTTGTCCTTCCTCTTGATTTTGCGGTTCTTGGTGCGGCGCTGTTCGAATTGCTCGAGCAACTTGGCGTATTGCGCGGTCTGAGCAAAATCGGTGAATGCCGCAGGGAAAAGTCTGACCCAGACGAACCCGCTCATACCATGGAACTCCGGGATCGTGCTGATCTTCACGGCAATAGCGTTACTCCTCGACTGCAGATTCTCCTTGCGGGATGGGAAGTCGTTGGCGTCGATATAGAACATGACAGCATAACGTTCGTGAAGGGAGTCGCCGAGTTCGCTAACCTTCACTTCAACTTCCACTTCCTTCGGAACCAGTTCACCGCCGGAGTCAGGACAAGTCAGCGCTCCAGCGACGATTTCCTTGATTATCCCCTTGATCTTCTCTAATCGAGTGGGCGTTGGGAATCTGACTCCCTTATGGACAAGACGTACGAGTGGCATGGTGACTCCTTTGCTAATTACCCTTAATTGCCTTGAAAACACTCCAAGAGCAAACTTCCAAGATGTAAAGTACATTATTTAATGATGTGTGTCAATAATGCTCCGCATCTTGGAAAATGTTCGAACCTGTGTGAAAGGGAAGTAAAATAAAAAGCCCCTGGTGGAGCTCTAAAGTTTAAGGTTCACTTTTAACCGATAGGGATACTATCATTTGTGTCGCTTCGTCTTCAACTGTGGAACGATGATTTCCTTTTCTTTACCATCTGTTCCTCGGATGAGCAATCTCGCTCCTTGTGAAAGTTCTGTCGACAGCTTGGCCAACAAATCGATGGCCAAGCGGACAGTTGCAACTTGGCTGAGACCTAAGTCTGTCGCCAGTTTCTTTCCATTCTCGTCACTCTTATAGGTAATGAGCGGCACCCCAGTTCCTTCCCGTGTTGGGTTGGTGGTTTGCGATCAATCAGAGACCGATTTCCCACTCGGTGCGTGGCAGGAGTCTTGCCAAAACGACATCGTCCGTAAAGTCTTCGATGGTAATGCCGGTACCCTCAAGATACATGGGATACTCATGCGGCCATTCGCCGATTTGACAATACACTAGCCACTCAGAAGTTCCCTGGAACGAACCGTAGAACACGGTCTGAAGCCGATGGGCTTTGGCAAAGACGGCCATATTTGCCAACTGGTTGAATGGAACAGTGACGAGGCAGACGGGACCGTTAAGTTTGGACATCGCGTAGCTCCTATTGTTTGTGAAGTGAAAGACCATGCTTAACACTTTAAAAAATATAGCAGACAATACGTGATATGTCAAATTTGCCCGTCGAATTCTAGTCTGAGGTGCAACACCTAAAATTGTCACATTGTTAATTTGTATACAGGCTCCGCGACCTGGACTCGAACCAGGAACCAATCGATTACATTTGTCCTAAAATTACTTCTAGGGATGGACTATATCATCACCATGACGACGGATTGTCGTTGTAGGTGCAAGGCGCTTCGTGCCGTCTTTTAGAATCTGACGGAACTACTCCCCGAAGGGATAGTCTCTGAACCTTCTAGACAGATTGTCTCGCTTGGCTGCTGATTGTCCTTGAAAGGATTTCCAGCAATTCACCTTGTTTACATTCCTAAATTTCTTTAGGAAGCTGCGTAACCACAGTCGATTGCTCTACCATTGAGCTATCGCGGAATATTTGTTTGTTAAAAAACAAGTAGCTTGATTCGGGCAAAAGGATTTGCGGGATTTGGGCTACAAGGAATAGTATAGCTAAAAAACGCAAGTTTGCAATACAGGCGTTGTCTTGCCAGCGGGGTTATATATTTATGGTACTATCAATATATGTATATTAAAGTCAGGGTAGTGGCCGGTGCTAAAAAAGAGGAAGTGGTTTTAGAGAAGCCTAATTACTTCAAAATTTTTGTGCGCGAAAAAGCCAAACAAAATTTGGCCAATAAACGAATCTTAGAAATTGTGGCTAGGGAATACAAAATAAAACCAGCGCAGGTGCGAATAATTAGCGGTCACCACTCGCCAAGCAAACTTTTAAGTGTTGATGTAGAAAAAAGTGTAACAAAGTGATGGCAAGTTCGGTATAATAGAGTATAGAGAAGCGCGGTTGTAGTACGACATTATTAAATTAATAATTGTTTAGTATGAATATTCGAACAAACACGCATGGTATAGAGTTAACGGATTCAATCTCGTCTTATATCGAAAAGAAACTTGTCACTATTGAACACTTATTGCAAAACGTTCCGCCAGAAACTCTTATCGAAGTTGATATTAGGAGAGACCATAGACAACGAAAAGGACAAGGGTTCAGGGCTGAAATTATTATTTTATTGCCAAACAAACGTTTGTTTGCCTCCGCTGATCATGATGACTTGTACGCAGCTATTGATGAAGTGAAAGATGAAATTTTGAGTGAATTAAAAAAGCAAAATACCAAAAGAAAAGATATTATCAGACGCAGTGCCGCTCGAACTAAACGTCTTTTTCAGCAAGTCGGTTCTTATTTTATCCCTCGCAAAAAATCTTGATAAGGCATTTCAGATTTGCCTTCTGGCACTACAGTTTCAATAGTTAATTGGCCGTCTTTGTAGTGGGCTTTTTTGATGGTGACTCGAATGTTTTTTCCGACGCTCTTTTGAAAGAAGTGTGTGCCGGGCCAACCTGAGTAAGCGCAAATCTTGAGATAATTTTGGTAAGGGTCGGTGAAAAGGTCGATGAGACCGTCTGCTTTTGTGATTTTTTTGCAATAAGTGGCTTTGGTGTGATCTTGTTCTTTTTCGACGATTTTTCCGGCAATCCAATTCGGAATAGTTTGGGCGAGAAGTGCGCCGCCAGCTATCGCGGCGGCGTTTTCGAGAATCGTCGCGTTAATAGGCCACACCTCGTTTCCTTCTGTGTTTTTTTCGGGTGGCAATTTCTCCTGTGCCACAATCGGCCCGTGATCCATTTCTTTATCCAAACGCATTATGGTAACGCCGACATCTCGATCATCATTTAAAATTGTTGTTTCAATAGGCGAAGGCCCGCGCAATTTAGGTAGTAGGGAAGGATGAACGTTAAGTGTTTTGTGTTTCGGAATTCCCAAAATGTTTTCCGGAATAATTTTGCCGTAAGCGGCGACAATAAAAAGATCCCAAGGTTGGTTAGTGAGTTCGGCGAGTTGCGACATCGGCGAATTTTTCTCATCGGCGTTTTCTTTGAGAGTCGTCGGTTGAATGACTTTTATCTTGTTAATCTCGGCCCAAACTTTAACTGGTGGGGGTGTCATAATCATGCCACGACCTTGGGGTTTGTCCGGCGCGGTGATAATAAGCGCCGGCATGAGACCGGCGGTTTTCAATTCTTCCAAAATTGTCACGGCAAATTGCGGCGTGCCAAAAAATGCGATTTTTTGAGCGTCGGAATTATTCATGGGTATGTTTGTGTTCCGGCTTGTGTCCGGTTTTTGGTTCAACTTTTTTGTGAATATGTAATTTCTCCGGAGGAATATCTTGCAAGTCTTTGGCGGTGTCAATAAAGAGCACGCCGTTCAAGTGATCAACTTCATGTTGGAAGATTTGCGCTACAAGTCCCGATGCACCCCGTTCTATTTTTTCGCCGTGTTCATCATACGCCCGAATCGTCGCGCGCGAAGCTCGACGAATTTTTCCATACAAGTATCGTACCGATAAACATCCTTCGGTCATAATTTTCTTGTCTTTGGAAAGTTTAATGATCTCTGGATTAACGAAAATGAGATCCGGATGCGGGTTTTCCTTTATTTCAAAATTATCAAAAACGCGACCGGAAATGGCAAAGATTCTTTTCAAAACTCCAATCTGCGGAGCAGCCACAGCTACGGCATCATCTTGGCTCATAATGGCGTCATGCATGTCAGAAGTGATTTTCTTGAATTCTGGAGTGCCAATGAACGCCAAATCCACCGTTTCGGCGGTTTTGCGCAAAAGTTTGTCCTCTTTCTGAAGTATCTTAACCATACCCAAATCATAACAGGGGATACGCCTTTCGTCAAAATTTACGCAAAAATACAAAACAATAAAAAACTGTCCGGCGTGGTCGGACAGTTCGTGAAAATACACTCCATGTGTTTGAATTTCAATTCGGACGTTAGACTGACAATCCGAGACGCTCGGCGTCGATCAAAAGCTGTCGCTTTCTCCTCACCTGAGCGAGCTCCTGCTCTTCCTTCTCGGTCTTTTTCTCATTTTGCTTTTTGATGGCATCGGCAATAATGACCATTGTTTCGACCTTCTCCTCTGCCATATGTAGAAGTGTTCGATGGCAACCGTCGCCAGGATCACTGAAGGCCCTGATTCGACACTCATTAACACCAAAGTTTTCGTCGGCGTTGTTGTCAACCCAGAGTACAATTGTTCCTGAGTAAGTTACCACGATGGAGTTGCCGCCCATCATTGATTGCCCGATATCGGTTTTGAAAAGGAATCCACCGTAACACAGTTCGGTTACGACGTGAGTGTTATTACTTCTTACATCTCTTGTTTTGACCGCCCCAAAGACCTGAACGATTTCAAGCACAAAAGGCAGCACTTTTGCCAGAAATGCTTTTCTCGTTTCAATCTGTTTCTCGAGTGCGTCCAATCTAGCTGATTCCGACATACGAGTCTCCTTTCAGAGAACATGATTGTTGGTGGAAATGACAAAAACTCTTCTCTTAAACTACAAATTTTGTGAACGTTTGTCAAACTGTTCTATAATAGACTCTCTGGGTCAACTGCAATAGTAAATTGTGGTGGTAGGGCGCGCAGTTTGGACAGTAATTCCTCGTCGATCCATTTTTTGCGCTGTACTTTTATGACGCCGTGCATGGAGAATTGTCCGTCCGCGTTTTTTATGAAAGCCGGAAAGAGCGACAACTCCTGCGGATTCAAGTATTCTTTGATGTCTTCCATTTCTTTTTGGACTGCGTCTTTGCGACCGTGTAAACTAATTTTTATCAAAATTGAAAATGGCGGGTAATTAAAAGACTGTCGTTCTTGAATCTCGTCGCGATAAAAATCCAAAATATTCGAGCGCAGAGCATGATCAAAAATGCGCTCGGCGACCGCGCGTGTTTGCAAGATGAAAGATTTTTGCGCGACGTTACGCAACTGGAGGAGTGTGTACATCAAACGTTCGTGAATACGAAAATCCGGCAATGAAAACAGCGCGTCGATAGAAACAATCGCCGTATGCTCGATAGGTTCGAGATATGGCACCATCATTTCCGTGCCGATAAGTATCGCGCCTGGCTCGGCCATAAACTTTTTCATGACTGCTTGGATTTTTTTGTCGGTTGGCGTGGTGTCGCTGTCTATTTTGAAAAGTGGGGCATTGGGAAATTTTTCTTGCAATTCTTTTTCCAAACCCTGAATACCGACGCCGAGCATGACCAGTTTCCAACTATCGCAATTTTTACAATGTTCCTCAGCGCTTCTTTTTTCGCCACAGCGATGACACAAAAAGAAAAATTGTTTTTCGCCGTCAACGATATGTGAGTGAAGGGAAGTCGGTGCATGGCAAGTTTTGCATTCGACTATCGTGCCACAATCGCCGCAAAGGGTGAGCGGTGCCAGTCCGCGACGCACGGTAAATATGGCGATGCGTTCTTTTTTCTCAATCGTTTTTTTAATTGTTTCGATGAGTTCATCGCTCAGAATTTGAAATTCACGACCATGCGATGGACTGTACGGCTTCATATCAACGAGTTGTTCGTTGGTGTTTTGCATACGCAGTCTGTAACTCGGCGAAATTATTTCCTGGCACTCGCCGGAATCGTGTCGCCACAGTGTTTCGACTCGGAGGAGTATGTCGCCGTAAACGATTTTCATTTTACTTTTGCGAGCAAAAATTTCGGCAAAAGTTCTGATGTCCAAAAACGGGCGGTGCATGGATTTGTAACCTTTGCCGTTTTCTTTTTCGATGATAAGTAGGCTTATGTCTTTGCGAGGCAAGCAGAGAAATTTTCCGGTGCCGATAATGAGGATAGGGTGTTCGTTTTCGATAGCATCGTACCAAGCTTTAAGTAAAACTTTTTCGCTGAGACCGGTGTGTAATAGGACGGTATAATTTTCAATACCTTTGGCCAAAGCGTCATATATTCGGCGGGCGTCTTGGATCGAAGGTGTGCAAACAAAAATAGATTGCTTGCGGGCAAAAGATTCTCGAATCAGAGATTTATATTGACCGGCTCGCTCTTCAAAACCGGCTTGCAAAACAAATTCTTCGTGGATGCGGTGGAAGTTGGGGGTGGTCGGCGCGACGATTTTCTTTTTAGCTTGCTCCAGAATTATTTTTGGAATTAAGGTGTTCAAAATACTGCCAGTGGTCGACGCCGATCGTCGCGCCGTCTCCACCACGCTTTCAATAAATTCTGGCGAGAGAAAATCGTGATGAGAAAGTTTCTCAATTTTTTTGATGGCGTACGGCGCAGCTTTAATTGATGATTTATTTTCAACCACATCCTCAACACCGACCACCAGTCCGGAAACGCTTTTACTGCGCAAGGGCACGGAAACGATTGCGCCAGCTTGGACGTCTTCGCCGGTAAAATAGGAAAGAGTTTCTTTGCCGATGCCACGAGAAATAGGAATCACCTCGATGATTTTCATACCTTCATCTTGGCAGAAAAACGGACAAATTACAAGAAATTGCTATAGAAAACAAAATAGAAAAAAGCCGGCACGTAATGGACACGTGCCGGTGATATTGCGCTTCTTTCGATGCATCGTTCAATGCCAGAACATCATTTTGACAGGCCTTTCTCTCCACCTTCTTCCTGTCAATCTGGCCGTTCTCGCTTCGTCTACCTCGATCAGGCGTTGTGCCATGCGCAGCCCATACTTCTGGATTTTCTTGTAATCCTCGAGATCTTCCCTGGTCATGAGCCAATCGGACTTTTTCTTCTGTATCTGCCAGTAGTTTCTGGCTCGCACCAAGTCGATTGTCACAGGACATCTTCTGGCTGTTTCGAGAACGAGAAACCCATCGGCTCCAAAGAAGTAATCCACCACAGTCCCAAGTGCACAGCAAAACATCAACTGACTCTTGAGTCTTCTTGGCAATCCTCTGCTCACTGCCTGGAAAAGGTTATCCGCCAAATCAGTGCTAGGATGCTTGGCCGACCAGTCGAGTTCCGCCTGTCGGTTTGAGATCTCCACCACTGATCTGTAAAACGTCGGTTTCTGTGCTCGCAAAGCACTAATCTTGTCTGGATCATAGGTTGGGCTAAAGCCAAAGACATCAATCTCCAGTTGATGACCTTCTCTCTGGCACATTTCTTCCCAACTAACGCCGTCTGTTACCGGCGGCACATCTGGCTGCGCTCCACGCATTGTCAGTACAGAAGTGTCACTAGTTCGGACAAGCCCTGTTTGTATATCCATACACAACACCCTTGTAAAAAAACAGTTCGAAGGCACCCGCTGTGTCTCCTTCTGGTTTATATTGTGAGGCTTTGAATTTGCAACGTTAAACGATGGGAAGTGGATAACTTAAGCGATATGAAATATCGCTAAGCGTATCCCTTTAGTGGATAACTTATTTTAAAGTGCTAGTCTATATATATGATTGATTTGAAATCGCGAGTTAAAGAAGTTTTGGAACAAGGATATCTCTTGAGTCTCGGCACGATTGATGGTGCTGGCGTGTGGGTGGCCGATGTTATTTATGTCAGCGACGAAAAATTTAATATTTATTGGATGTCGAGTCCTGATTTCAGACATTCAAAAGCGATTGCCCAAAATCCGAAAGTGGCCGGCACAATTACAGTGAGTCAAAATCGAAGTGAATTGGATTTTGCGGTTCAGCTCGAAGGTGTGGCCGAAAAATTATCCGGACCACAGCTTGTCGTATCGACCAAGTTTTTATTAAAAAAAGGCAAACCTGCGCCAAGTATGGTCGTAAATATTTTAAAAGAAGGTTATTGTTGGTATAAATTAACTCCGACCAAAATTGAATTAATCGACCGCAAAAATTTTGGTTTTGAAAGGCAGACGGTTAAATAATGTTTTTTAAAACTCCTGAAAAGTTTTTATTTTGGCGCCAAGTAGATTGAGACGATTTGCGAGATCTTCGTAACCGCGGTTGATGCTGTAAACATTGCGAAGCATGGAAGTACCTTTGGCGGCGAGCATGCCGATCAAAATAATTGTGGCAGGGCGGAGTGCTGGTGGGCAAACGATTTGCGCCGCACGAAGTGGTGTTGGGCCGTTCACAAACAGACGATGTTGGTCGGCTAGAATCGTATCGGCTCCTAATTTATCCAATTCGGTATAATAAATTGCACGTTTTTCATAGATCCAATCGTGGATTAATGTTTGACCTTTGGCTTGTGTGGCGATAACGGCGAAGAAAGGTAAGTTATCGATATTGAGTCCTGGATATGTTGAAGGATGGATTTTTTCCTCAAGCGCTTTTAATTTTGAAGGCAACGTTTTAATGTCCACCAAATTAGTTTTGGCATTGTTGGCTTTGTACTCGCGCAAAATTTTGTACTTAAATCCCATCTTGGACATTTTAAGAAGTTCAAGTTCGAGAAAATCAATCGGGCATCGGTTGATTTGAATTGATGAATTTGTCGTAGCGGCGACAGCGAGGAAAAACATTGATTCGGTTGGATCTTCGCTCGGGAAATATGTGATAGGTAAGTCGATCGACTCGACTCCTTGCACGGTGAGTGTAGTTGTGCCGATACCTTCAATTTTGACGCCGAGTGATTCGAGGAAGAAACACATGTCTTGCACCATGTAATTGGCCGAAGCAAATTTGATGACAGTTTTGCCTGGGATGAGTGCGGCGGCCATCAAAACATTTTCGGTCACAGTGTCGCCGGATTCATACATTACGATATATCCCGGTTTCAATTTTTTGGTTGAAATATTATAGTGGTCGGATTTAGTTTCGATTTTAACGCCAAGTTCTTGGAGTGCATAAAAATGTGGACGCACCGAACGACTGCCAAGTTTGCAACCGCCGACTTGTGGCAATTTAAATTCTTTCATCAGGTGAATGAGTGGACCGATGAGCATAATGATACTGCGCGTTTTGACTGCCGCTTCAATATCAAGTTTACTCATGTCCAAAGTTTTTGGCGGAGTGATATGAATATCATTTTCAACCCAGCGCACATCGACGCCGATACTGGAAATAACTTCAATAATGCGACTAACTTCCTCGATGCGAGGCATGTTTTTGAGAATAGTTGTGTTGCGGTTTAAGAGGGAAGCACACAGTAGTGCCACAGCCGCGTTTTTAGAAGTTTTAGTATTAACTTCGCCGGAAAGTTTTCGGCCACCTTCGATTTGAAAATTTATCGTGCCTTTGGAAAGAGTGAGGATATTGTGGTGTAAGACGTTGCTAACTTTAGCTAAAATTTCGGTGGTAAAATTTTGCTCACCTTTTTCCATACGCGCCACGGCGCTTTGACTGGTATTTAGCTTGTCAGCCAACTCTGCTTGAGTCATTCCGCTTTGTTCGCGCAAAGATTCGATCAAACTACCGATTTCTTTTAGATTGCTTTTTTCGGTCATAAAACCATCATATCATATGTGATATAAAGTGTAAACAAGCGTCTTTCAGCACGCTTGCAGTTTAAGTGAAATTATTGTATAGTCTCGGCAGAAACGTGCTACAGAAACTTTTGTTTCTGGCAATTTTGACGGTTGTTTTGTCAAAGAAAGAGGAGGTCGCAAATGGATTCTAGCATTCTTTTGAGTATTGTGTTTGCTGTCACTTTGCTTATCGCCTGGCTTGTGATTTTTAGGACTCGGGAAGGAAGAGGGGATGCTACCGCAAACAGGATTTTGTTCGGGTTGATCCTCTCGGCCTGTTGCAGTCTCGTGTTGATTGTTCTGGCATACTATTTTGCGCTCGGTTCTCCTGTAGGCATGATCAAGATGCGTCAGGGAGTTGTCTATGACGTCACTGCTGTGACTCGTGTCGGTCACGATTCGGACAGCGCGTGGCTGTTTATCGCACAAGACAGGATCGGAGGCCCTGCTCGCTTATATCGGAGCTACTATCCGATTAACACAGGCACCTTTGTGTGTGGCGAAGATTTCATAGTAACCACATCTCCCGGGACAAAACCGGATTGGGGGACGACGTTGAAGCCGCTGACACCTGAGGTGTCGAAGCAGTGATCGTGACGGAGTCAGAAATGGTGAAGGCCAACGCGCATGCGCGTTGGCCTTTCTTTTTATATTAGGGTTTGTAAAATAAGCCGAAAGGCACTATGATAAGGGGACTTTATGGCATTTTTTTCCAAAAAAATCGGCATTGATTTAGGCACGGCCAACACCTTGGTTTTTGTGCCTGGCAAGGGTGTCGTGCTAAACGAGCCTTCAGTTGTGGCTGTTTCTGAACAAGACAATCGAGTGCTCGCTGTTGGAAATGAAGCTAAACTTATGATCGGTCGTACACCTGAAAGTGTGATCGCGTATCGCCCGATGAAAGACGGCGTGATTGCTGATGCTCGCGTAACCGAAGTCATGCTTCGCTATTATATGAGTAAAGCTTTGGGCAGTTGGAGTATTTGGAAACCGGAAGTGATGGTCTCAGTGCCGGCCGGTGTTACATCGACGGAAAGACGTGCGGTGATTGATGCGACGATTCGAGCGGGAGCCAAACGCGCGTATGTTGTGAAGGAACCGATTCTCGCCGCGATTGGTGCGGGTATTCCGATTCATGAGCCAAGTGGACGAATGATTTGCGATATTGGCGGAGGCACGACTGACGTGGCTGTAATTTCGCTTGGTGGAATTGTTTTTTCAACTTCCGTGAAATGTGCTGGCAACAAAGTTGATTATGCAATCGTTGATTATATTAAAAAAACTTATAACCTCGGTATTGGCGACAAGACAGCAGAGGACATAAAAGTAAATATTGGATCGGCGATTCCAGTGGAGGAAGAAATGGCTATGATTATCAAAGGCCGAGATTTTCTGACCGGCTTGCCTCGTTCAGTGGAAATAAAAACTAATGAAGTGGTGAAAGCGATCAGCAAGGAGTTGCGTGAAATGATCAAGGCGATTAAAGATGTTTTGCAGGAGACTCCACCGGAACTGGCTTCAGATATTATTGATAACGGTATTATGATGACTGGCGGCACTTCAATGCTACGCAATTTTCCAGAATTGGTTTTTCGACGTACTGGTGTCAAAGCAATGCTTGCTGAAGATGCTTTATATTGTGTTGCAAAGGGGACTGGTATCGCTCTCGAACATCTTGATACATATAAGAGAAGTATTATTGCGAAGAGGTAAAGAAAAGCTCGCATAGGGGTGCGAGCTTTTTTAGTGTCGGTTGCGCTCCTGTGTGGAGGCGGCGGGTTCGTCAGTTATCTGGTACTGTACTCATCGCCAGAATAAAAGCGAACGCTAATGTAAAGACTTTTCTGTCCGAGCGGTGTGAATTTCGCAATTTCTCGGGCGACAAGCGCGGTGCGTTGGTAAATACAGCTGGTGTGGTTAGGATCGCCTTTCATCCAGACCACAATCGACAGATCGTACTTCTTGATGTCGAGGGGACCATAATCCGTAAATCGAGCCTCCAGGTTGTCTGGGGAAATGAATTTGCCATACAGCCCGTTTAAGTGCCGAACAACTATTTCCACCAAAGTTTTGTGGATGAGACACAAAACCTCATCAGTTATCACCTTAGGGTCTCTCGTTACAAAAATGCTCGTCATTTTGAGCCTCCGTTTCTTGTTTGTGCCACGGGACATTCCCGAGTCTATCTTTAAATTACATTATTTTTAAAACTTGTCAATAAAGAGGTCTCGCGGTCTAAATTTTTAATATTTTTATATATGTTTGATATAATGAAAATACTATGCCAATGAAATTCGGAGGAGAATGGTTTAATCATGATAAAGAGGAAAAACCGAAAATAGGAGAGTTGGAACAAAAACCGGAAGACGGTTTAGAAGTAGATCCAATAGTCGAAGCAGTAAAAGCAAAAATAGTTTTACATAAATTGCCGGAAGGTGTAGATCTTGAACGCTCGACGCGAGCTTTTCAAAAGGGGGCCGAGATAATTAAAGCGGTTTCTTCTCAAACTTCAAGGCACGCTGAACGAAATTACAATCAGCTTTTAAGTACTCTAACAGCGGAAGATGTTGTTGGTAGGATATTGGATTCCGAGCAAGGTGATTGGTTTCAAAAACCTGCCTATTATTCCGCCCTTGCCCGAAGTCTCATGCACTTGTTGCCGGAATTTTAAATTAAACAAAAATTAGTGGTATAAAAGCGAAAAACACCTGTATTTAGGCGCGTAAATACAGGCGTTTTTGCTAAATGCTTGACAAATTCTGTGGATATGCTATACACACTAAGTGTTGATCGGATCGGGGTTCTAACTTTGGAACTCAATCTGCGCGACAAAATATGACTGGCGAATGCAGGAGGCATTATGGTTCGGAATAGATGATTGTTTGGAAACAGGGTAACACCTGATTTGCCAAGCAAATGGTCCACGGGGGCCGACAATCTGACGCGCGCGAGACCCATTCAACGGTCCGCGCGTTCTTTTTTATGTAAAAAATTTATCTGAAATATGAAAAGCTTTACGCTGTCGGTAATACGCATTATTATAAAGAGATGAAATTGTTGCGAGACATTTATAAGAATACTGGGACGATACATCACGCCTATGCTTTTCAGGGTGAGAAAATGACAGTCGTGCCGGAGTTGTTTAAATTTTTGGAAAAAGATTTTGGTGTGGCGATAAAAAATAATCCGGATTTTTCATATCAGGAATTTGAAACTTTTACGATTGATGATGGACGGGATTTGCAAGAGCGGCACAATAGACGAGCACTAGCCGGCAAAAAAATATTTATTATTTCCACTCGATTTATAACGAGCGAAGCGCAAAATGCCTTACTCAAGATTTTTGAAGAACCGTCAGAAGGTGCGCACTTTTTTCTAGTGATGCCTAATACACAAGTTTTGATACCGACATTGCGTTCGCGGCTGGTGGTTGTGGATATGTCTGGTGAAGAGGTTTTGCACGGAGGAGATGTTTCAAAAAATGAAAAAAGCGGTTTAGAAATAAAAAGCTTGGTCAAGAAATTTTTGACTGCGAGTGTGGCGGAGCGATTGACTTTGGTCAAAAGTATTATTGAAGAAAAAGATAAAGGTAAAGCGATCGATTTTGTGGCGGCACTTGAAGAGGCCCTCGCGCCGGCGCTACATTCTCAAGGTAAAGGCGAGCTGGCAGAAAACGCCGGCGCGCTCACGGAAATTTTAATGGTCAAAAAATATTTACACGATCGCGCGCCGTCAATCAAACTTTTACTTGAACATTTGTGTTTGTCTGTTACAATAAATAGATGATATACAATTTCACCCCGTTAAAAACAAGTGTTAAAGATGTCGAAGAATGGCTAAAGAAAGAAAATGCTCAAATTCGTACTGGTCGTGCCAGCATTGGCCTTCTGGATTTTATTCGAGTTGATTCATACGGTTCGCTCGTGCCTCTGAATCAGGTCGGAAACATGTCGACCGAAGATCCTCGCACAATTCGCATTTCACCTTGGGATAGCAGTCAGATAAAAGAAATTGAAAAAGTTCTCGTTGCTTCCAACCTAGGTGTTTCTGTCGCGGTTGATGATCGAGGAATTCGTGTTTCATTTCCGCCGTTGACCACGGAGCGTCGTGATGAATTTATTAAATTAGCTAAAACCAAATTAGAACAAGCTAAAATCTCTTTGCGAAAACATCGTGATGAAACTTGGGAAGCGATTCAAGCCAAAGAAAAAGAAGGTGGCATGAGTGAAGATGAAAAATTCCGCTTCAAAACCGAAATGGAAAAAATTATTCAAGATACTGTCAAAACTCTCGAAGCGATGTGCAAAAAGAAAGAAGAAGAAATCACCGGCTAGTTCTAATCATAAATTTATCTCATTTCTATGTCCATAATTATATTCGTAGTAGTGCTCATTGTTTTGATTTTTGTCCATGAGCTTGGGCATTTTTCTATTGCCAAATTATTTGGTGTTAGAGTTGATGAATTTGGTTTGGGATTTCCGCCAAAAATTTTCAGCAAGAAATACGGTGAAACCGTTTATTCGCTGAACTGGATTCCCTTTGGCGGCTTCGTGAAAATTTTTGGCGAAGACCCCGACGCGGAGTCGCTAACTGGTTCAGATTCCTCTCGCAGTCTAGTCAACAAACCAAAATGGATTCAAACTCTAGTTTTGATTGCCGGCGTTTCTTTCAATATTTTATTTGCCTGGCTCCTCATCTCTCTTGGTTTTATGTCAGGTCTTCCTGCATCAGTTAACTCGTATCCGACCGCTCATTTTAACGATGCAAAAGTTGTCATTACAAGTGTTCTACCTGGTTCTCCGGCCGCCAAGGCTAATTTGAAAACAGGTGATGCTATTGTATCGATGTCAAAATTATGTAATCTTGGCGACGTCCAGACCACATGCGATGTGCGCGATTCAGTTTTCGGTTCAAATACTTTTAAGGCTTCCGATGTTCAAGATTTCATTGCTCAAAGTGATAATCAACCAATCACAATCAAAATCTCGGAAGGACAGACAACAAAAGAAATTGTTGTCACTCCGATTATTGGTGTTGTCGAGGGCAAAGCCGCTCTCGGTATTGGTCTTGATACTATTGGTGCACTTCGATTACCAATTCATCAAGCTTTTTATCAAGGCGCGATTTTAACCTACGACCTGACAAAAACAACAGCAATCGGTTTGGTCTCATTTTTCAAAAACATTTTTATTGGCCGAGCTGATCTGAAACAAGTGACCGGTCCAGTTGGCATTATTGGTCTCGTTGGTGACGCGGCGCATCTAGGCTTTATTTATTTGCTTTCGTTCACGGCCTTTATTTCCATCAACTTGGCGGTTATAAACCTATTGCCGTTTCCGGCGCTCGATGGTGGACGAATTTTGTTCATTATTATAGAAGCTATAAAACGTTCGCCAATAAAACCAAAAGTCGCTAACACTCTTAACACGATTGGTTTCGCTCTGCTCATCTTGCTCATGCTCGTCATCACTTTCCACGACGTCTTCAAAATGTTTTGGTAGGGTAGGCGAAAAAGGTCAGAAAAAATAAAAATAAAAAAACGAACCGCCTCCACGAAGTGGTAGGCGGTTTTAGTTTGTGAGTGACTTGGATAAAATCGTGTCACTTACATTGTCTGCGGCGCTGACGGCGCGGCCGACGCGCGGCCACGCTGTTTACCCAAGCTGACAACTCAGTCTGTATCTGACGGAAGGAAGGAACCGGTGAGACCTCTCGAAGTTTGTTCATATGTATTCTCCGACGCCTGGATTGTCTAGGCAGGACGATGAAACAGCTTGCATCTTCGACACCGGTGCGCTTGATCAAATCATCGTCGGATACGATGATGATTCCTCCTCCTTCGAGCGAACGGATCAGAATGCTCACGCCCGACACCTTGTCTCTGATGAAGATGTCTTTGGTTGGGGGATTAGTGAAGACTTTCAGTTCATCGGTTTCAAATATGGTCGGGTATTCCTTCTCCAGTTGCTTGTCAAAGGCTTTTGCATGAGCCGATGCCCTTATCTTCTCAACGATGGGATGTGCCATGATTTCCTCTCCTTGTAAATCCATTGACGTTTCGGTGACTAAATCATTAGCCACTTTATCTTTCTGTAGTATAGTCACGTCCCCGGTTTGCCGTCAAGTATCCGATTGTTACTCTTTGTGATTTTTAATATTTTGCTGTATTATTGGGCTATTAAACACACCAACATGCGTCAATCACAACTATTCACCAAAACACGAAAAGAGGCCCCGAAAGATGAAGTTTCCAAAAATGCCGAGTTGCTCATCCGCGCCGGATTTATTCACAAAGAAATGGCCGGTGTTTATTCGTTTTTACCTCTCGGTTTGCGAGTGCTCAATAATATTGTCGGAATCATTCGCGAAGAGATGAACGAAATTGGCGGACAAGAAATTTCGATGACTGCTTTGCAGGATAAAAATCTTTGGCAGAAAACTGATCGATGGGACGATGACAAAATGGATGTTTGGTTCAAGACAAAATTAAAAAATGATTCTGAACTTGGACTTGCGCCGACACACGAAGAACCGCTGACGACCATTATGAAAAATTTCGTGGCGTCATATCGCGACTTGCCAAAAGCCGTCTATCAATTTCAAACGAAATTTCGAAATGAAATGCGAGCCAAGAGTGGTATCATCCGCGGACGCGAATTTCTAATGAAAGATTTGTATTCGTTTTCAAGAGATCAAAAAGAGCATGATGAATTTTATCAACTGGCCAAAGCGGCTTACGTTCGCATTTTTGATCGAGTCGGTTTGGGTTCGGTCACATATCCGACTTTTGCGCTTGGTGGCACTTTCAGCAAATATTCCGAAGAATTTCAAACGATTTGCGATGCCGGTGAAGATATAATTTATGTTGATGAAACAAAGCTGGTGGCGGTTAATAAGGAAACTTTAACTCCGGAAGTTTTGGCCGACCTTGGTTTGAATAAAAAAACTTTGGTTGAAAAGAAAGGTGTTGAAGTCGGAAATATTTTTAATCTTGGTAATAAGTTTTCTAAACCACTAGAACTTTTTTACGTTGATGATAAAGGTGAAAAACACGATGTGATAATGGGTTGCTACGGCATTGGTCCAGGACGCGTGATGGGCACTATAGTTGAAGTTTTGTCAGATGCAAAAGGTATTGTTTGGCCTCGAGAAGTCGCCCCATTCGAAGCACATCTTATTGAAATGAAGGGCAGTGAAGCGGTTTCGGCGGCGGCGGAAAAACTTTATCGAGATTTGAATAAAAAGGGAATTACTGTATTGTGGGATGATAGAGACACTCGCGCGGGAGAGAAATTTGCCGATGCGGATTTGATTGGTATTCCATATCGAATCGTGATTAGTGAAAAGACAATGAAGGAAAATAAGTTTGAGTTAAAGTTACGCACGGAGGATGAAGCGACACTTGTTGATGAAGCGACACTGTTTCAGAAAATTCAGAAAACTTCTTAAAAAACCGTAATGAAAAATCCCTTAGACCGATTCTACAAAATGTTCTCCAACGATATAGGTATTGACCTTGGTACAGCCAACACCTTGGTATATTTGCGCGGACATGGAATTGTCATTAATGAGCCTTCGGTAGTCGCAGTCAATCAAAAAACTGGGCAAGTGGTGGCTGTTGGCGCTCAAGCTAAAGATATGATCGGCCGCACACCCGGACATATAAAAGCCGTTCGACCACTCGTTGATGGAGTTATTTCCGATTTTGAAGTGACGGAAGAAATGATCACTTATTTAATTAATAAAGCGCAAAAAATTTCCAAGAAAATGTTGGGACCGCGCGTAGTGGTTGGTGTTCCTTCCGGTATCACAAACGTGGAGACGCGCGCCGTGCGTGACGCAACGCGCAACGCCGGCGCGCGTCAAGTCCATATCGTCGAAGAACCAATGGCCGCCGCCATCGGAATACATTTACCCGTTCACGAACCGGTTGGCACTATGATCATCGATATCGGCGGCGGCACTTCCGACATCGCCATCATTTCACTCGGTGGTGTGGTGCGTTCAAAAAATCTGCGCATTGCCGGCGACAGATTAAATAGCGACATCATTGCTTACATTCGCAGTGAATTTAAAATTTTAATCGGCGAAAAAACTGCCGAGCAAATTAAAATATCCATCGGTTCGGTTTTGCCAAACCACACCCCTAAAGAGGCGGTGGTCAAAGGACGCGATCTCATTACCGGTTTGCCGCGCGAGGTAGTCATTACCGAAACCGACATCCGTGAAGCAATCGGACAGTCTATCGCGACATTGCTCGATGCCGCCAAAGAAGTTTTGGAAACTACTCCGCCTGAAGTTGTCTCTGACGTCATGCAACGTGGTGTTTATTTGACTGGAGGAGGCGCTCTTATAGTCGGTTTGGATACCATTTTGCATGATCATTTAGGCTTACCTGTTCACATTGCCGAAGATCCTCTTACTGCCGTAGCTCGCGGCACCGGTGTCATTTTAGAGGACATTGAAAAATATAATGATATACTGTTAGTTAATGAAGACGATACGCCGCCCCAAATCTAGAAATAAAGTTTGGATTTACTCGTGGACAGTGATTGGTGTTTTGGTCGTGGCAGTCATAATACAGTTCGGCGGATTGTTTGTTTCGATTCCGCTTATTAAAGTCGGCACTTATGTCAGCGATATTGGTGCAGCGACTTTTGGCTCGTTAACAAGTAAAAATTCAATAGTTTCCGAAAATCAACAACTTAAAGATCAATTGGCCGAAGTGCAGGTCGCGATCGATCGGGATAAACTTTTGGTCCAAGAAAATTCAGATCTAAAAGATTTATTAGGGCGACACAGCAATAATTCGACGGTCTTGGCGACCGTATTGTCAAAACCACCCATGTCGCTTTACGACACGGCGATCGTTGATGTCGGCTCGAGTGATAAAGTGGCGGTCGGAGATACGGTTTTGGCTCTCGGGTACGTGCCGATCGGAGTGGTAAGTTCGGTTAATGTACATTCTTCCGTCGTGGAATTCTATTCTTCTTCCGGACAAAAAATAAACGTCAATCTTGGTAAAAATATTCAAACTGTGGCCGAAGCGCGAGGTAATGGAAATTTTTTGATCAAATTGCCGAAAGGCTCACTTGTGGCCGAGGGTGATCCGATCTCCGCGCCGAGCATCGGGGCTGAAATCTTCGGTCACGTTGAAAACATTTCTTCCAATGAAAACGAACCGTTTATTTATTTGCGATTTACTTTGCCGGTAAACATAAGTCAATTGCATTTTGTTCAGATCGATAGAAATATTTAAATGAAAAATATATTACTTCTCAGGATAATTTTAGATATTATTTTATTTGTGTCCGCCTTACTTGGCGCATGGTGGCTCGTTTTTCTTGCGGGTATTTTTTGCGTTTGGTATTTCAAAAGATTTGTCGAATTTCCGTTGGCCGCTTTTGCTTTCGATGTGGTTTACGCCGCACCTCGCGAAAGAATATTCGGTTTGGAATTATTTTATTCATTGATCGCATTGGTCATTTTCGCGATTTTAATATTTTTGAAATCAAAAGTTCGTAAAGATCTATGGCAAAAAAGCTTTTAAACAATTCCACCATTGAGCCGGACGAAATTTTTCTGGACTCGAGCAATTTGCCCGAATTTGATCGCAATCAATTTGAAGGTCGGTTGGAAAAACCTATTCAGCTTCGTTCGATTATTTTTATCGGAACATTCTTTTTGATAGTTTTGATTTCTTTCGTCACGAGACTTTGTTATTTGCAGATAGTGCACGGTGACACAAATAATCAAAAGGCTGAAAACAACCGTTTGCGTCAAACTCCGGTTTTTGCCGAACGTGGACTGATTTACGACCGCAATCACACATTGCTCGCTTGGAATGTTCCGAATGAAGAGGATAATAATTTTTCTTTAAGAAAATATGTCGATCTATTGGGACTCTCGCATATTCTCGGATACGTGAAATATCCGACCAAAGATTCATCGGGTTTTTATTATCGAGAACAGCTCGGAGGCGTGGATGGGGTGGAAGGTTTTTATGACTCCGATCTGGCCGGAACGAACGGTTTACGAATCGTTGAGACCAATGCCGCCGGAAATATTCAATCAAGTAGCATAATTGATCTGCCTGTCAACGGTAAAAATCTGACCCTTTCCATAGACGCTTCTTTGCAAAACGAATTGTATAGACAAATAGGCGATCTGGCCGCCAAAGTCGGTTTTACCGGAGGTGCCGGCGTTATTATGGATGTTCATACCGGAGAAATTTTAGCCATGACCAGTTATCCAGAGTTTAGTTCTCAGATCATGACGGATGGCGATAATAGTAAAGCAATCAATGCGTATAATAAAGATACCAACCATCCTTTTTTGGATAAAGTGGTTTCCGGACTTTACACTCCCGGTTCGATCGTAAAACCCTATATGGCGCTCGCGGCTTTGCAAGAAAAAATAATTGATCCAGCCAAACAAATAATGAGCACCGGTTCGATCACTATTCCAAATCCATATTATCCGGAATTGAGTTCCGTTTTTCGAGATTGGAAACCGCTCGGGCTCATGGATATGCGACATGCGTTGGCCATGTCTTCAGACATTTATTTTTACACGGTCGGCGGGGGATTTGGTGATCAAAAAGGTTTGGGGATAAATGCCATCGATTCGTACCTGAAACTTTTTGGTTTTGGCGGGGATGTCGGAAATGGATTTTTTAATGATAAAGTAGGAACGATTCCGACCCCACAGTGGAAAGCGGCAAACTTTGACGGCGAGGCGTGGAGGTTAGGTGACACATATCATACCGCCATCGGTCAGTACGGTTTTCAGGTGACACCAATTCAAGTGGTGCGAGCTGTTGCCGCAGTTGCTAATAAAGGTTCGCTTCTTGAGCCTACGATTTTCGTCGGTCAGCCGGTTCAAAAAACTGCCGTACCAATCGATCAAAAAAACTTTGATGTGGTTCAGCAGGGAATGAGGCTAGGTGTGACTGATGGAATTTCCGTGGCGCTAAATGTTCCGTATGTCGACGTTGCTAACAAGACCGGTACGGCTGAACTTGGTGTTAGTAAAGCTCTAGTCAACTCCTGGGCTACAGGATTCTTTCCTTATGAAAATCCGCGTTTTGCTTACGCCGTGATTATGGAAAAAGGATCGCGCGACAATTTAACGGGATCGATTTTCGTTATGCGGGGCTTGCTGGATTGGATGTCTCAAAACACTCCGCAATATTTAAAATAAAAATTGGTTGACAATATATTGTCGTCTGTTACAATGACCCCTACACAAATTAACTAAGTATTTGTATGAATCAGGAAAATACATATTTAACTAAAGAGAAATTTAGCGCTCTAAGTTCCGAGCTCGAAAATTTGAAGACCGTTAGACGTAAAGAAATTGCGCAAGATCTCGAATATGCAAAATCTTTGGGTGATCTTTCCGAAAATGCGGAATATCAAGAAGCTCGCGAAGCGCAATCCAATATTGAAGATCGTATCAATAAGATCGAGTCCATCCTCAAGAATGCACTCATTGTTTCCGGTCATACCGTTGATGTCGTAACTATCGGTTCGAAAATAGTTTTACGAAAAGAAAACACAAAAGAAGATTCTGAATATACAATCGTGAGTAGCGAAGAGGCCGACTTAAGTTCCGGAAAACTTTCTTATACTTCTCCATTAGGCGCAGAGCTAATGGGCAAGAAAAAAGGACAGACTTTTGACTTCAAGAGTCCAAAGGGGATAATCCCTTATACTATAGTGGATACGGCATAAGAAAAACTGCTAAAAATGTACAAAAAAGCCTGTAGTTGCAGGCTTTTTTGTTGCGCCGGAAAAATTCACAAAACTGTGGATAACTTTTGTTGTACTTTTGTTGCAAAGTGGGATAAAATGGTAAGTAAGTGGGATGAAGTGGTAAATCAAAAAATATGCTTATCGGTGAATATATCCATACAGTCGACGAAAAAAACCGAATCTCACTGCCGGTGCGATTTCGCAATCAAGTTGGCAAGCATATTGTGGTGACTCGCGGTCTCGATACATGTCTTTTCCTTTATCCCTTAAAAGAATGGGAAAAGTTTTCGGAGAAATTGGCGAGTCTCAGTGTTGGTCAGTCGGGCAGTCGCGGGCTTAATCGTTTTATGCTCGCCGGCGCCGCTGAAGTTGAAGTGGACAGTGTCGGTCGTATTCTCATTCCGGATTTTTTAAAAAAGTTCGCCGGATTGGGAGAGAGGGTCGTCTTTGCCGGCATGCACAATCGAGTGGAAATTTGGGATGAAACTCGTTGGGCGGCTTACAAAGGAAAAGTCGAGATCGAAGCCGATAATTTGGCCGAAAAACTGGGGGAAATTGGCATGATCTAATTTATGGCACACACAACTGTTCTTTTACATGAATCAGTAGATGGACTAAATCTCAAACCGGGATCCGTTTTTGTTGATGCGACACTCAATGCCGGCGGACACAGTCAGTTGGTTTTGGAAAAACTTAATGGAGATGTTCGCGTAATCGGTATCGATGTTGACGCAGATGCGATCACTCGGGCAAAACAAAATATCAAATCGCTTAACGCCAGCTTCTTTCAAGAAAATTTTCGTAATTTAGATAAAGTTTTGGATCAAGCCGGAGTGGAGCAAGTCGATGGAATTCTTTTTGACCTCGGACTTAGTTCAGATCAGATTGAAGGATCCGGACGAGGTTTTAGTTTCAAAACGAGTGAACCGCTGCTCATGACCATGAAGAAAGATTTGTTGTCGACCGATATCACCGCTTACGAAATTGTAAATACCTGGGCCGAACAAACGCTAGCCGATATCATCTACGCTTATGGTGAAGACCGATTTGCTCGACGTATTGCCAAAGCTATTGTGACGGCGCGGGAAATCCGGGCGATTGAAACAACCGAGCAGCTCGCGGAAATTATTGCAAGCGCCGTTCCAAAATTTGGTTTCAAAAAAATAAATCCGGCTACCAAAACATTTCAGGCAATCCGCATTGCGGTCAACGATGAGCTCGGGGCTATTAAAGAAGCACTACCGAAAGCTTTTGCGAAATTAAAACCCGGCGGACGAATGGCGCTAATTTCTTTTCATAGTTTGGAAGATAGAATTGTCAAAAGATTTTTTAAGGAGAAGGCGGTGGCGGGCGAGGGGAAGCTGATTAATAAGAAACCGATTACCCCGAGCCCGCAGGAAGTTGCAGAGAACCCAAGATCACGAAGCGCGAAATTAAGAATCATAGAAAAAATTTAAATATGAAAAACCTATTTAACAAAATTCAAAATTTTAAAATACCGATCGTCTGGATGCTGCTTTCCCTAAATATTATGTTAGCCGGCGGTTATATCTATGCCGTAAATCGAACGGTTTTTAACGTTGTGGCGGCCACAAATGCCGAAAAAACCCTTGCCAACAGCTCCGCTTCTATTGGTGATCTCGAATCACAATATGTTAGTCTAAAGAACAAGATTACGCTCGATTTTGCTTATTCTCAAGGTTTCCTAGATGCTTCTAAACAACAAATTTTTATCGTTCAAAAACCAGTAAACAGCACTCTGTCTTTAAATGCGCTATAATTTTGCCACAAGAATACGATTATTTTCCACCCTGATTATTTGCTGTGCCGCAGTTCTCATTATTCGTTTGTATTTTTTACAGGTTGTTTACAGTCAATCCTTTAAATTACAAGCCGATCATCAATATATTAGTTCGAGTCAAACAATATTTGATCGAGGTAATATATATTTTGTCGACAAAGGCGGTTTGCGAACTTTTGCGGCAACCGATAAGCCTGGTTTTTTTCTTACTGTAAATCCAAGACTAATTATTAACGCCGAAGATGTTTATAAAAAATTATCAACCGTCATTACTATCGACCATGCTTCGTTTATTCAAAAAGCAGGCAAAACAAACGATTCTTATGAAGAAATATCACATCGTTTGAGTTCGGAGCAGGCTGATAAAATCACCGCACAAAAAATTCCCGGAGTCGGTCTATATAAAGAACAATGGCGGTTTTATCCAGGCGCTACGCTAGCGGCACAAAGCATAGGTTTTGTTGGTTTTAAAGGCAACGATCTTGTTGGACGTACCGGTTTGGAAAGTTCGGATGATTCTATTTTGGAACGTTCAACTCAAAATATGCAGGTCAATTCATTTGCTCAAATGTTTACTGATATTGGTTCAATAGCTTCATCGGATAATCAAGAGGGTGATGTTGTGACGACGATCGAACCGACGGTTCAATCTTTTCTAGATGAACAGTTGACCGAAACGAATAAAAAATTTAATTCCGTCATGACTGGCGGGATCATTATTGACCCGAAGACGGGAGAAATATATGCCCTCGGAAGTTACCCGACCTATGATCCAAATACTTTTCAAACCGTAAAAGACCCGACAGTATTTAATAATCCTCTCGTTGAAAATGTTTATGAAATGGGATCGATCGTAAAAGCTTTGACCATGGCCTCCGGACTTGATGCCGGAGTAGTGACCGTAAATTCAACTTACAACGACAAAGGTTGCGAAACTTTGAATAATAAAAAGTTCTGCAACTACGACGGAGTTGCGCGAGGTGTAGTGCCGATGCAACAAGTTTTAAATCAATCACTTAATATGGGCGCGGCTTACGTGGCCGGTAAACTTGGGAATACGCTTTCCAGTCAATACTTGGAAAATTTCGGTTTAGGAGAAAAATCCGGTATTGATTTGCCGAATGAAGCTCATGGTTTGATCAATAACTTAAAGAACACACGTGACATTGAACATGCTACCGCTTCATATGGTCAGGGAATCGCCATGTCACCGATCGTTATTACACGCGCGCTTTCGGCTTTGGCTAACGGAGGCGTTTTAGTCACTCCTCATGTCACGAAAGAGATCGATTATCTAAATGGTTTGGTAAAAACAACTCCGATCGTGCAAGGTAGGCAAGTCATCAAAAAATCGACTGCCGATACGATCACTCAAATGCTCGTCAATGTTGTGGATCAAGCGTTGCTTGAAGGTGCGATAAAACAAACCAATTATAGCATTGCGGCAAAAACAGGTACGGCTCAAATTGCCAATCCGCAAGGTGGATATTACACTGATAGATATTTACATTCATTCTTTGGTTATTTCCCAGCATATAACCCTCGTTTTCTTGTCTTCCTTTACACTGTATATCCAAAAGACGTCGAATACGCATCGCATTCTCTTACTCAACCATTCATTGATGCGGTCAAATTCTTGATCAATTATTACCAAATTCCGCCGGATCGATAGGGCTACACTATTTTAAGATAAAAATGCTACAATTTAAACATGAAAAAATTTGTTAAAGAAATTATTGTTTTTGTATTACAAAAAGAGGCGCGGCAAGTCATTAAAAAATATCATCCTAAAATAATCACGGTCACCGGAAGTGTAGGTAAAACTTCAACCAAAGACGCGATTTTCTCCGTTTTGTCATCAAGTCAACATATTCGCAAAAGTGAAAAAAGTTTTAATAGCGAAATTGGTGTGCCGCTTACGATCTTGGGTTGTGACAACGGTTGGAATAATCCTTTTGCTTGGCTGTCTAACGTGTTCCACGGACTCTCCCTCATAGCTTCCGAGCATGAATATCCGGAATGGCTTGTTTTAGAAGTTGGTGCCGATCGACCCAGCGATATTCGGTCATTGACCACGTGGCTCAAGCCCGATATTTCTGTTGTAACTCGTTTCGGTAAAACTCCCGTGCATGTTGAGTATTTCAAAAATCGCGAAGATCTGATTCAGGAAAAAGCTTATTTGGTGCGAGCTCTTGGACCCGCCGGTATCGCGATCTTAAATTATGACGATGAAGATGTGCGCGCTTTTGGTGATTACACGGAAAGTAAAAAAATATTTTATGGCTTTGATGGGGGAATTATAAAAGCCAGTCATTACAAAGTGTTGACCGAAAAAAACGGTAAAGGCAATTTTCCCACAGGTATTGGTTTTAATGTTGACTACGCTGGCACACCGCTTGATATAGAATTGTTTGGATCTCTCGGCAAGCATCATGTCTATCCGGCTCTGGCCGCCATGGCAGTCGGATATGCGCAAGGAATTCATCCTGAGCAAATGAAGTTGGCACTTAAAAATAATATTCCGCCAAGCGGACGCATGCATTTGATCGACGGTATTAAAGGAAGTTTGATTATTGATGATACATACAATGCTTCACCGGTGGCAACAACCGAAGCCCTTCAGACTTTGGGAACTTTGGCAAAAGTTAAACGCAGGATTGCGGTGCTCGGAGACATGATGGAGCTTGGAGCACATTCTTCGGAAGCACATAAAGATATTGGTACACTTGCCGCCAAAAGTTGCGATATTTTTGTTACGGTTGGCGTACGCTCTCGTCGCATGGCGGAAGCGGCACAGGACGCCGGTATGAGCGAGAAAAATATTTTGCAATTCGATTCTTCGCAAGAAGCCGGCGCGTTTATTCAAAATATGATCGCGGAAGGGGATGTGGTGCTCGTAAAAGGTTCTCAATCAATGCGTATGGAGATGGCGGTGAAAGAAATTATGTTAAATCCAGATAAGGCGGGTGAACTGTTGGTGAGACAAGAGGAGGAGTGGACAACAAGATAAAAGAGATTCGAAAGGCACTTCCGCTTCTCTTTCACTTATTACATTTTCATGTTATATTTTTCGCACGGCCCTATCGTCTAACGGTTAGGACATTGCCTTCTCAAGGCAGTAATCAGAGTTCGATTCTCTGTAGGGTCACATTTGAGCGGAGTAAAAAAGGAGACATGTGAGGATTTTCATGTCTCCAACCACTTATCGATGCGTTGCAGGAGATTGCTAGCAGCAACTTCTTGTACAGGCTGCATCTAGGGTTGCCAACATGGCTTCGCACCAAGCAGTGCGGACCCATAGGTCTGGGTGGATTGGTATATCCTCAACAAAATCCCATTTAAGGGTTGTACCATCCATAGTCCAAAAATGCGCCGGTTTACTGGTGGGGAGATCCAATTTCGTTAATTGGCGATACTCCATCATCAGCTCTCGTCCCCCTAAAGGCTTCTTGCCTGAAGTGGTACGAAACTCATTGACAGTCCTCTGTACACAGGACCAACGACACCACGGCCACAAGGCACATGGCAGACGCTTTCGGCAACCGCCATCCATGACAGCCTCCTTTCTTTCCGCATTAATGCTATCACACCACAATTTTTTGTATAGTGCAATAAACGTAATTTGATAATTTTGTAATAAAACTTATCTTAATTCGGCAGATAAACCGAAGTGTCGAACTTCATATTATTAGGCGTTAATTTAATTAGCGAATAAAATTATGATGAAATTAGCATGCAAAGAGTTAAATCCGGCAATAAATTGCAGTTTTGAAGCCCGCGGTAATACGGCTGCTGAAGTTGCGAAAAAAATGATGACACACGTGAAATTGCAACATCCCGATGAAGTTAAAGGCAAGACAGATGATGAAATGATGGCAATGTTTGAAGCAAAGGCTCATGCTTAATTAAAGGCATAAACCCCTAAGCAAATCAGGTTTTGTTGCCTGTCGATTTGTTCCGAGGATGTTCTGGTACCTTTACTGGGGTTATCCTTAGGATCGATTGAACTTGTTGATGTACGTTGTCATCAACATGTGTTGCTTGGGGATTTATTTCTTGGATCTTCCAGTTGTTACAAAAAGTTTTTGATGTGGTAAAATTAAACGATGAAAAAGGCACCAATTCCTGAAAATGAAAAGGAGAGGTTAGATGCGGTTCATAGATTAGCGATTCTGGATACCAAACCGGAAAAGCGTTTTGATGAGCTGACTCGCGAAGCTGTGGAAAAATTACATGTTCCGATATCGACCGTGACCATCATAGATGAAAATAGAGAATGGTTTAAATCAGCGGTGGGTTTGAATGAAAAGGAAGGTGAGCGAGCCATTTCTTTTTGTGGACATGCATTGCTTGCCGAGAATATTTTTGTTGTTGAAGATACTTTAAAAGATTCTAGATTTGCCGATAATCCGATGGTTGTGGGACATCCGTTCATCAGATTTTATGCCGGTATCGCTCTCGTTGATCACAAGACAAATTACCTGATTGGAGTTTTTTGCGTTAAAGATACTAAACCACGAATTTTTAGCGTGGATGAAATTGCGATTCTGATGGATCTGGCTGAGCGCGCCGAAAAAGAATTAAATGGGGAAAATTAAAGTAGACTTTCGACGACTTCTTTGACGTCGGTGCCACTGGCTTTGCCTTTTAAATCTTTCATTAGCGCGGCCATGAATTTTCCAACACCGGCTTTATCTGTAACTCCAAGTTCTACTTTTTTGGCTTCCGCGATTTTACGAATTTCATCTTTGCTCATCATTTGTGGCAAATAAGCCTCGATGATTTTGAGTTCGGCTGTTTCGCTCGCAACTAGTTCTGGACGATTACCCTTGGCAAATTGTTCGATTGCTTCGCGACGCTGTTTCGCTAATCGTTGAAGGACTTTTAAAACATCTTCATCGGAAAGTTCGTCGGATAGTGGACGTTTTTGCGTCATGAGCTCGTTGGTGATGGCATTGACCAATCCTCGCAAAGTAATGAGTTTGGCGCTGTCACGGGCCAACATTGCCTCCTTAATACTTTCTTTAATTTGTTTTTGTAACATGATGTTTAGATTGAAAATTATTATTAAAATATCTACTAAAAAGTATAACATAATTCAAGCCCTGGGAACCGTTGGTTCCCAGGGCTTTTATCCACCGTCGGCACTATTCTGCGGTTGAGGTTTTTCCTTTTCCGTTCGCTGTTCGACGGAATTCCGTCATTTCATCCTCCCGCACGCCATAGCACCCATGGTACTGCAGGAACTTCATGACCTGACGGAAGTTTGGAACAAAGAAACTGTCACCTTCGAGGACTTCGATCCTGTATCGAGCCAATCTACCATCGATGCCGGTTGCCGGTGGGTTATCTCGATAAACAACCACCGGATACTTATAATAAGGATGTCGTTTGACGTCCATACAAACCTCCCTGTTTAGTTCAGGTTCTCACTATTCTTTTTCCAGTATACCACAAGGACCTCGTAAGGTCAACACTTACAAGTATTTATGAAAAAACTGTAGTATAATGTCAATTATGAATATATTAATTGTGGTCATTTTAGGTTTTATTATAATTGTCGGTGTAAATGTGACTACGATCTTTTTTATTAACCGTCGCAAGCCGCAAGAATCGATCAAACAGGATGACAGTGCTCTAAAATTATTGCTTGAGCAGGTTAACGAACAAAATCGCCGGATGGATCTCAATTTGCGCGAGATGACCAAGACAATGGATTCTAAGATGGGTGAGACGGCGCGCACGATGAACGATTCTTTACGAAATCAGTTTAGTGAATCCGCCAAGTTGATCAAAGATGTGACGCAAGGTTTGACTAAGCTCGACGAAACCAACAAACAAGTGGTGTCTTTTGCTGATCAATTGCAATCGTTGCAGGATATTTTGAAAAATCCAAAACAGCGGGGGATTCTCGGTGAATATTATTTGGAAACTTTACTTAAAAATGTTTTGGCGCCGGCGCAGTATCAGATGCAATACGCTTTTAATAACGGCGAAATTGTGGATGCGGTAGTTTTTGTGAAAGATAAAATCATTCCGATTGATTCCAAGTTTTCTCTGGAAAATTATAATCGTTTGATTGAAACTAAAGATCCAGTTGAGAAAGAACGTTTGGAGAAAAATTTTGTGAACGACTTGAAAATTCGCATTACCGAAACTTCGAAATATATCCGACCGGCGGAGGGAACGATGGATTTCGCTTTTATGTTCATTCCACATGAAGCAATTTATTATGATCTCTTGATAAATAAAATTGGCGCGGTGAGTGAAGATAACGAAAATTTGATCCAGCGTGCGGCTGGCAAGCATAAAGTTATCATCGTCTCGCCGACATCGTTTTTGGCCTATTTGCAAACGGTACTCCAGGGTTTAAAGGCGATGCAGATCGAAGAGACTGCCAAAGACATCATAAAACGAGTCGGCGAGCTCGGTGAACATTTAAAAAAATATGAAATGTATCACGGTAAAATGGGTAACTCACTCGAAACCGTCGTCAATCATTTCAACGCCTCCAGCAAAGAATTTAAAAAAGTTGATAAAGACATCACACGCATTACCGGCACCTCAGCCGACATCACCCTCTTAGCCATCGAAAAACCCGATTTAGAGGAGTAAAGTTATAAGCAACAAAAAACCCCGTTATTTTAGCTCGTGGGGTTTTGGTACGAGTCCGCAGATTATCTGCGAGAATTGGCGATGAGTGACCCGAGGTCTGGATCTACAGCGATTGTTCCTTTGGACACTTTGTCACCGGCTCGATACAGAGTGGGTCCATCAATGCTGAGAATTCGTCCGTCGAGTTCTTTTTCCAGCTCACGTATAGCATCGAGAACACGTTGACGACTTGCATTGTCGCCAAGATGGAGAACGTTCGCTCGTCCACCGCTGTAATGCCAGTCGACCTGAGAATTCGCTTTCTTAGCGACGGACCGCACCCAACGCTCTACAGCATTGGAACTGCCGTCAACGACGCAGACACCCGTGCCTTTATTGAAAACTTCATCGTTGCAGGGTGCGGGGGTAGGACCATCAGTTGCCATGATTTGTCTCCTTTTAGGTTTACTTACACAAGTTGTCGGAACTAACGTCCCTGTCGCAACTTCACTCTAATCTGATATATAACACAAATTTATATAAAATGTCAACCTTGCTTATATTGTCTAAATTGCCATTCAGCTTGCATTTTTTACCATTTAATATAGAATAGGGAAACTATGAAATTTGCAGTAATCAGCACAGGTGGCAAGCAATACAAAGTCGCAGAAGGCGACGTCCTTAATGTTGAGAAGATTTCCGACACTTTAAAGGTGGGCGATAAGGTCGTTTTTGACCAAGTTCTCTTGGTTGATGACGGTTCTACAACCAAAATCGGCAAACCAACAATTTCCGGCGCAAAGGTAGAGGCAGAACTCAAAGAGATCGGCCGAGCCAAGAAAGTTATCGTTATCAAATACAAACAAAAGAGTCGATATTTCAAGAAAAACGGTCATCGACAACCATTCTCTAAGGTTGAAATCAAATCAGTTTAATAAAAAATCCCCATTTGGGGATTTTTTATTTAGACTTCCTTACTTCCTATTTTGCAAAGCATTCTTAAGAGTTTCTTTGTCGGAATATTCTATTTCCGTGCCGGTCGAAATACCACGACCAAGATGAGAAATTTTCACTGAATTTTGCGTGGCAATCGGCGTGAGGTTTTGGGTCAAATATTGTTCGGTGTTTTCACCTTCGGGTGTGACGTTCATGGCCAAAATAATTTCTTTCAGAATATTTTTCTCGGTACGATTTTTGATGAGAGCGAGTAGTTCACGACTGCGAATTCTTTCTTCCGGTTTCGGCGCAAGAATTGGCACCACACCACCTAGCACAAAATACGTGCCTTTATAAACACCGCTTTTTTCGATGTGTTCCAAATCTACATCATGACTCACGATCATTAGCTGTGATTCGTCGCGGTGGCTATCAGAACAAATCGAGCAAAGTTTCTGGTTAGTATTCTTCCTTTGAAAATATTGAAAACAAATCGAACAAGTGCCGATCTCCTTTTTCAAATTGGAAATATTTTCGGAAATTTCATTGAGATATCCGTTATTGTGTCGCAAGAGGTAGTACACAAAACGCTTGGCTTGTCGTGGGCCAATGCCAGGAAATTCAGAAAAAAGTTCGATTAATTTGTTGATAGGGTCCATTTTGTGCAGATAGGTGTCGCGTGGATCTTGTGTATAGATATTTTGTACCCTTTGTTACATTTTAGCAAACTCTTGATCGGCGCCACCATAATTACTGTTATCAATACTGCGGAACGAAGAAGTTTTGTCATTAAAATATAATTGTACGCGACCAACCGGACCGTTTCGATGTTTTTCGATCAAAATCTCGGCGACGTTAGTGCGTTCGGCTTCATCTTTATATTTATCCTCACGGTGAATGAACATAACCACATCGGCATCCTGCTCGATAGAACCGGAATCGCGCAAGTCGGAGAGGCGAGGCTTGCCACCACGTTGCTCAACGGCACGAGAGAGCTGTGAAAGAGCAATAACTGGCACATCAAGTTCACGAGCCAAGTGTTTGAGTGATCGAGAAATTTCGGTAATTTGTTGCACCATGTTGTCGGAATTACGCGATTGAGTCGGCGCCATAAGCTGAAGGTAGTCGACAATAATGAGACCGAGGTTGTGTTCGCTCTTTAGACGACGTGCCACCGAACGCATGCGAATAATATTTGTCGCTGCTTGATCATCAATAAAAATAGGTGCACGAGAAAGAACATCTAGAGAGTCGCGGATCTTGGTAAAATCATCCTCATGAAAGTTTCGGCCAGTTCGCAATTTCCAAGCGTCAACTTCGGATTGTGCCGAGAGCATACGGTCAACTAATTGTTGTGAGGACATTTCAAGTGAGAAGATCGCTACAGGCACCCCGTGATTGACCGCAGCTTTACGAGCGATCTCGAGGGCGAGGGAAGTTTTACCGACGGAAGGACGGGCAGCGAGAATGATAAGGTCGGATTTTTGGAAGCCAGACAAAATATTATCAAGCTCTTTGAATCCGGTCGGCACTCCACGCAAACCATCTTTGGTGTTGTGTAATCTTTCGTATCGTTCATAAGCTTCACCGAGGGCGTGCTTCAGCTCAATGAATTTGTGGGTCATGGAGAAATTGGTAACCTCAAAAACTCTTTTCTCGGCGCGATCTAAAATTTCTTCCAAATCACCCGACTCATCAAATCCCATATTGCAGATTTCATCCGAACACTGGATGAGTTGTCGCATCATATGTTTTTTCTGAACTGTTTCGGCGTAAAATTTTATGTTGGCCGATGAAGGTACAACTTGAACGAGTTCAGCGAGATAGCTTGAGCCACCAGATTGATCTAATTTACCAACATCTTTTAAACGACTAGAAAGAGAAAGCAAATCAATTGGATTGCCTTTGGATAAAAGGTCGAGCATCGCTTGGAAAATGCTGCGATGTTTTTCGGCGTAAAAAGATTCGACAGTTAAGATATCAAGGACATCGTGAATCGCTTCCGGCCGCAACATGATTGATCCGAGAAAAGCCATTTCACTATCAATACTTTGAGGAGGCACACGTAGGGCAGTCGATCTGGTTAGTTGAGGCTTCGCAATTATTGTAGTCATGAGAATGATTTTAACACAGCTTTAAAATTTACAATATTGCCAAACAGCGTATAACCTGTGCTTAAAAAGTGGATTGTCAAAATTGCTTGCATAATATGTGATATGTGGTATAATACCGTCAGAGTCGAGTTTTGGCGTCGACTAAGACAAACAAGAAAGGAGTCTTGGGCTATGTCGGATTCACGTTACGATACGTTCTTTTCGCGGGTAGCGTCTGTTCTTTTGGATAACGCCTTCATCGTTTGCTGTATTCTTGCAACGATCGCGATATGCGTCTATCTTTACAAGGAGCTGATGCATGTACCCCACTAACAATCCTGATTCGATGGCTTCGAGTATTGAGTTTTTTTGGTACGTGATGATCACGTGTCTTATCATGATAGTGATTGGGCATGTGTATCGGAAGTATCGCGAGAATTCAAAGCAACCAATGGAGGTATCGGATGAGTAAGGTGAAAACTTTCGGTTTTCTCGCGTTCATCTGTCTCGTTTTCGGTCTATTGCTGACCGGGATTGCGACGCGTCGACGCAATTCCATGTACGTAGACCGAGAGATGAAGTAGTCGTGGTTTGAAGGGCGAACGATACACCCGATGCGTGGAGGTGGGAGACCAAAGCGTGTTTGGCTCTCACCTCCTTTTTTTTATTTAATATATCTATTTAATTAGATTTTCTTGACTGAAGGTCCTTGCTCGGTGTCTTTTATTTGATATCCAAGTTTAAATATTTCATCACGAAGTTCGTCCGATCTCCTCCAATCTTTATTTTTTCTGGCAATTTCACGCAAGTTCATTAGGTCAATAATATTTCGCGGAATTTCTTGCTGATTTTGTTTTGTTTTGGTAAAGTTTTCAAAATCAAGTCCGAGAACAGAATCAAAAGCTAACATTGTCGTTCTTTTGGTTGCGTCGTCAACTGTTGTGTCTTTGGTTAGATCCCAAATTAAAGCTAGTCCTTTCGGTGTATCAAGATCGTCAAAAACAAATTCTTTAAATTTATTCAAATATTTTTCGTCTGGCTTATTTTCATCCTTTATGTTTTCGCCACCTTTAGGATTTTCTCCGAGTTCGGCAAAAATATTCAGTAATTTTTTGTAACCCGTCTGCGCAGCTTTTAGAGAATCAATAGTCAGATTCATTTGAGTGCTGTAATGTGCGCCGAGCAACCAATAACGATAGGCGAGAGGTTCGATACCTTGATCTATCAATGTTTGAAGTGTGAATATATTACCTAAAGACTTCGACATTTTTTCGCTGTTGATAATTATATGTGCGGAATGTATCCAATAATGCGCGAGTGGTTGGCCGGTGGCACATTCGGATTGGGCGATTTCGTTGTTGTGATGGACTGGAATATGGTCTATCCCACCCGTATGGATGTCAAAAGTATTACCGAGGTATTTCATGGACATGGCGGAGCATTCTATATGCCAACCTGGGAAACCTTGACCCCATGGACTTTGAAAACCGATATTCTGATTAAATTTCCAAACAGCAAAGTCTCGCTGATTTCTTTTTTCCAAATTGGCGCCTATGCGTGTTTGAGCACCTTCAGCTTCCCGTGCGGTCACCATTTTTTTGGAAAGCGCACCATAGTTGGCGTCCTTCGACGTATCAAAATACAAACCATCACTGGTCTTGTAAACAAAACCTTTTTCTTCCAAAGTTTTTATAAGTTCAACATCTTCTTTAATATGCTCGCTGGCGAGCGGCATCACGGTCGGCAATTTTATATTCATCTGTTTGAGGTTTTCGACGTATGCTTTGGTATATTTGTCGGCCAGCTCGCGCATTGCCTCCAACGTCAGTGGTTTGCCTTCACGCTTCAATCCTTTGGTCATCTTATCTTCACCGGCATCGGCATCATCGGAAAGATGTCCAAAATCGGTAATGTTTATTACTTGTGTGACTTTAAGATCGGCTAATTCGCAAACACGTCGCAGAATATCGGCAAAAACATAGGCACGTAAATTGCCGATATGCGCATAATCGTAAACGGTCGGACCACAGTGGTACATTCCGACAGCACCGGTCTTAATTGGCTTAAATTCTTCTTTTTTTCCTGTCAGCGTGTTTTGAAATTGCAACATGAAATTTGAATTTGAAATTTTACAACCACTTCTTGTGTTTAAAGAAAGCGAACATCGTACCGACGGAGATACACACTAGGATCACGAGAAGCCACATAATATTTCGATCGGCTTGAATCATGTCAATCACCAGTGTTAAAGGGAAAGTAATAAATGCCAAAATCGTGAAAATTTTGATGATCTCGTTCTGTTTGGTCGAAAGCAAAGTGTTGTTGGTCTCACGAATTTCGATCAAAGCTTCGATATCGTCGTGAATGCGACTGCGCACGCGATGATATTCACGTAAAACGATAGAAACGTCTTTTCCGAATTCCTTGCCAAGTTGTCTGATACCGGCTTCCTGCAAAGTGCTTAGGACATCTTCATGTGGAATTAGTGTTCGTTTGAAATCGAGCAATGTTCGCCCTGCGCTCGAAATGGAAGCGACCATTTCTTTTTCTCGTCCGTCAAATATCGCCGACTCGATGACATCAAATTGTTCTTCGATGGCGGAAAGTTCATCCAGCACCGATTCATACATTTTGCGCATGATGATAAAGAAAAGTTCATGGGCGTGTCTGAAACGATCTTTGTTGGCCAAAATGCTGCCAACTTCAAAAGATTTAAAAAGATAATAAATTGAATCGATCGTATCATAACGAACGGTTATCAGGTAATTTTTACCGACGATTATGTCAATCTCTTGGGCGTTTTCGCGGTGACTGTGCTTGTTGGCGGGGAAGTGAAGAACGGTATATAAGTGTTCATCACATTCGTCGATACGCGGAACAAGTGTCGGTACCATTAAATCACGCGTAACATCTTCGTTGAGCTTGTAAATTTTTTGTAGTTGCAATATTTCTTCGTTGGTTGGCGAGAGCGCATCAACCCACGTAATGTCACCCATCTTTTGTGTTGTAATCATGCAGAATAGTATATCATTTTAATTTTTAAATTAAAATTGATTTATATTGTCAATTTTGAGATAATGAATCGGCTTAACATTTATATATGAACAAAAACACCAAATTAAAAATTGTCGGTGGTGCTATCCTAGCAGGTTTTATTATTTTTTTCGGAGGTTTCTATTTTGGTGGAAGATATGAAAGTCAGAAGATAGTGGTGCAAGACATTATAGACGGAGATATCAACGCAACTACAACTGCAAACTTCGGACCTTTTTGGAAAGCTTGGCAGATTCTTCAAGATAAATTCGTGGCGACGCATGCTCATGCGGTCGTGACCGATCAAGATAAAGTTTGGGGCGCTATTCAAGGATTGGCCGCTTCCTACGGAGATCCTTACACGGTATTTTTCCCACCGGAAGAATCCAAAAATTTTAACGAACAGATACAGGGAAATTTTGACGGCGTTGGCATGGAGATCGGCATACAAAATAATGTTATGACCGTTGTTGCTCCGCTCAAAAATAATCCGGCATACAATGCCGGCATCAAATCGGGAGATCAGATTTTAAAAATAAACGGAACTTCAACCGTGGGTATGTCCGTCGATGAAGCGGTCAATATGATTCGTGGACCGAAAGGTTCGACCGTCGTCGTCACCGTCTTGCGCAAAGGTGTAAAGAATCCGATCGAATTTTCTATGGTACGTGACACGATTGAGATTCCGACTCTCGACACGGAAACGTTGCCGGGAAATATTTTTGTCATTCATCTTTATAATTTTTCGCAAAATTCATCCGATCTTTTTAGGGGGGCATTGAGAGAATTTGTTTTGTCCGGATCGCATAAATTGATTTTGGACTTGCGAGATAATCCCGGAGGATACTTGGAATCGGCGGTTGATATGGCCAGCTGGTTTGTGCCTATGGGCAAGACCATTGTGACGGAGGACTTTGGAAGTTCAACTCCTCAAAATGTATATCAGAGTCAGGGATACAATATTTTTAACAAAAATTTGCAATTTGAAATTTTGGTTAACGGCGGTTCGGCTTCTGCCTCGGAAATTCTTGCCGGCGCGCTTCAACAATATGGTGTGGCTAAATTGATTGGCGAACAAACATTCGGTAAGGGTTCAGTACAAGAATTGTTGCCGATCACTCCGGATACCTCTTTGAAAGTTACCGTGGCACGCTGGCTCACGCCGAACGGCACTTGGATATCCGAAAAAGGTTTGACTCCTAATATTGTAGTGCCATTTATCGCCGATCCAAAAAATCCAAAAGCCGACAATCAAATGGATAGGGCGGTTTCGGAACTCAATAAACTTCCGTAAAATAATTTTCTAAATAAAAAAAGCCGCGGATTTTACTCCGCGGCCTTGTCGACATGAACTTTTTGGACTACATGAATTCGCCGATCGTTCGTCTGCCGACAACGAAAAACTTTTGGCTGAACGGTTCCATTCCAATGAGAATATCGTACTGGTCCGAAAATCTCGGGCAGAGCTTCTCAAGATAAGGTCTGAACTCGTCGAGAGAGTATCCGCGTGTCGGGTCAGTGATCTTCTCGCTGGCCATGTACTGACTGCTTGGTAACAGGGATTGAAAACCCTGGGTTTTGTCCCGACTTATGTTGAGGTCGAGATTGGAGATTGTTCCCACCAGTCTGTAGTCAGGTGATTTGGTGGTGCCGCTTCTCTTCAACCTAAGCCTCTTTTTCGCTGTTCCCACGTGCCAGCACTCTTCCGTCGATCCTTGAATCCTGACTTCAACCAGGGTGTGACATTGGAGTGTGCCATCCGGATTGATTTCTAGTTCAAAGAACGTTTCCGGCACATAGGAAAAGTTTGTCACCGTTCGACTGTCGGACTTTTTGATCATGTCCGATAGCATTTTCGTTCTCATCACATCATGAACAAGAATGCTGCCTTCTCCGATAATTACAGCCTGTGGCAAACTGGCCATTTTGGAAAGGTATTCAACGAGTCTCTGCTCCATGACATTTGCATACGCAATTGCCTTGTCAGCAGTTTCTCGCAGCTTTTTCTGTTGGGGTTTTTTCGCATCCTCAACCCAGAACATCACGGACTCGGGTTTTTCGATCTCGGCGATCGCGTCATTCAGCGCGGCATTTTCCTGCTGGCTTCCACCTCGGTCTTGGTGACGTATCATCATCCAGCCGCGATAGAGTTGCTTGGCGAGGACGATGATCTCTTCGGTGCTAAGTCCCTTTAACACTTGACTGCTCAACCCTATCGTTTCAAACGGGTTTTTTTCGGTTCGCATTTCTGTCTCCTTGAAAAGAGAAGGGCGTTGGCATCAGATGCCAACGCCCGATTACCCAATCACCAGTCTATCCCTTTTGCATGAGATCGAGCACTTCTTCATAGGATACGATCTGGTGGTCCCTAGCCGTCTTGCAAACGGCGGAGATCACTTGGTCCGGGTAGAGGTATCTTCCGACCGCTTCACCAAATGCTTCGCAGCATTTGAGAACGGCGTCGGCGACACTCTCTCCGTCATCGGCTGAGAGGAGAGATTCGAACTGCCTAATGAACCTGATGACTTTCCCGATCGAGACCGAGCATCCAGTTGCCGTCTGGATCTCTTCACGCGCTTCGATAGCGGTGTAGATCTCCTGAACGGAGCAATCTTTCAGCAGGTATCTGCGGAAAGTCGCCACTTTGGCGTAACCCTTGCTCCGAGTGTAGATGATCTGGTCTACCTCGTCTTTGGTCAAGCGGTGGGTTACCACAAGCTTGATCATGTAAGAGAGCTTGACCCCTAAACGAGGGGTGCCTGCTGAGAGATGCTCAGTCATCGCACCGTGGATCATCTGATGGATGATCTCGGTTCGATTCTGAACGATAATTCCCGTTGTTACGGGACCTTGCGCAGTTGGCGCTTGGTTTTGTTCTGACATAAATAGAACTCCTGTTGTTTTTCCCCGCATTTCCCATAAAGCCAACACAGCTTATGATCTATGTGAAAGTACTTATTTCCTCAGATACTATACTTCCTTTATACAAATATGTCAAGTTTTGGTGGATATGCGAAAATATTTCTAGACAAATCTATATATTCGTGTATAATCGACCGTACTATGAAAGTGATATTAAACGCCGATGTGGCAAAATTAGGTAAGAAATATGAAGTAAAAGATGTGTCCGACGGACACGCTTTGAATATGCTTATTCCAAAAGGGTTGGTAGAAATTGCCACACCCGCATCTCTTAAGTCTTTGGAATCCAAAAAAGCCGCAGTTGAAGCCTCAATGAAACGCTTAGAAGAAGTGATTGTTAAAAACCTCAAAGCAATCCATGGCAAAGTTTTTGAAATGATTCAAAAAGTTAACGAAAAAGGTCATTTGTTTGCCGCTATCCACCTCGATCAAGTTAGTTCACTCATTAAATCTAAAACTAACGTAGAACTTCCGGCCAGCTATTTACACGTTGAAAAACCAATCAAAGAAGCCGGCGATCACGAAATTACTATCAAAGTCGGAAAGGAGTCAGCAATCTTTACTCTAAAAGTTATCGCTGAATAAGTTAGATATATAAAACCTTTAAAGTTATCCACAGAATTCTGTGTTTAATTATATGTGTTTTTTTGCTATAATAAATGGCATGAAAAAAAAGTTTCTTCTATCTTTTTTTGGATTAGTCGGTGTAATTATTATAACTCCTACCGTTTTGGCAAGTACGTCAACTGATTTAAATTTAAGCACAGGATATTCTGTTGGCAGTCCTAGTACAGCAAGATACGATGGATCGTCACAAGATGTAACACTCTTAAAATATGTCAAAACTTATACTAAAACTTCCGTCCCCGCAATTGCAGATAATTCAATTTTTTCGTCCTTCCTCGACGCTTCCTCCAGTTTTCTGTATGTGAGTACTTATAGTGATGGTCTTTCTGTTATTAATACAAAGACGAATACGCTGGTAAAAAATTATTCAAAAACGTCATCTCCGGCGATTATATCCAACTATATTATGTCCTCCTTTTTCGACGCCTCTTCTAGTCTCTTGTATGTAAGTACGCAAGATGGTCTTTCAGTCATTAATACAAAGACAGATACATTAGTTAAAAACTATACCACCGCCACCACTCCGGCGATTGTAAATAATAATGTACAATCCTCCTTCCTCGACGCCTCTTCCAGCCTCTTGTATGTAAATACATGGAATGGTCTTTCTGTTATTAATACAAAGACGGATACATTGGCAAAAACGTACACCTCTGCTACTAACCCTGCCATAATAAACAGATACGTAAATAATTCTTTCCTCGACGCCTCTTCTAGCCTTTTATATGTGAGCACTCAAGGTGGTGTTTCTGTTATTAACACAAATACCAATACATTAGTAAAAACTTATACCACCGCTACCACTCCGGCGATTGTAAACAATGAGGTAAAATCCTCCTTCCTCGACACCTCTTCAGGTTATTTATATGTGAGTACGTGGGGTGGTGGTCTATCCGTTATTAATACCAAAACGAATACATTGGTAAAGAATTATACAACCACTTCCACTCCGGCGATTGCGGACAACAATGTTTTATCATCCTTTTTCGCCTCCTCCTCCAGTCTTTTATATGTGAGTACGGTGCTCGGTGGTCTTAATGTTATTAACACAGAAACAAATACCTTGGTAAAAAATTACACCAACACCTCTTCTCTGAGTATCGGTGATAGCTATGTTCATTCTTCCTTCCTTGATGCTTCCTCTAGCCTTTTGTATGTCAATACTGGATGGGCCGGTGTTATTGTTATTGACGCAAAAACAGAAGCTGCCGGCACAACTCAATATTTTCCTTCCGGCAGTTTCAATACACTTCCAATTTCCATTTCTTCTTCCACTCCTTTTTCCAACATCTCAATTAACAATACTGGTAGTGGGGAGGTAAGTGTTCAATCAAGAACGGGGGACTCTAACGCTGTATGGCACGCTGATTTCGCCGATTTGGTAGCCAATTCAAAAATTGTTGACTTATTTGATTATGGAGCTCCATATAACGCCATAACAGAAAGTGGTGGTATTCTAACTTTAGCTGATCCAACGATAGATGTTGCTAATTATATATGGATTGACACTGGTTACACCGAGGAATCACCGGTTCCTGCGGGTTCCACGATTTCTATACAGGTCCGATCCCATGGTACAGCCAGTGCTTTCTGGCTTTATACCGGTGATTATGATAACGATTATGGCGTTACTGCTCTTTCTGATAATGAATGGAAAACTATGACCTTTGCCATTGATAAGCCTATTACTAATATGGGTTTTGAAGTTGATTATCCCAGCGAAGCTCTTTCTAGCGACAGTCTGGACATTAGAAACTTTATTATCACTTTCCCTGACAGTGCCTGGGGAAGTTGGAGTGACGCTTGTTCCTCTTCACATTGTCCATTCACTGTTCCTAGCAACTCCGCTTGGTTTCAAACCCGTTTAAATCTCACCACACCAGACACCAACGTTACCCCAATCATCTCTAGTGTCACATTAAATGAACCTGTTGCAGAAACTCCAACACCGACACCTACATCAACACCTCCTACCCCCGTTCACTCCTCCGGTGGATTTAGTCCCGCCGCTCGTGCCGCGTATCTAGCGACAATCCAAACTCCAAATATCACTAATTTACCAATCATTCCTACTGTTTCCGCCCCTGTTACTCCTTCCACCACTCCTCCTGTAACTTCATCCTCCTCATTTACTCCAATTCTAATAAATAGTCACGATTTAAAATTCGGTCAAACTGACACTTCTATTCTGGCTCTCCAACAGTTCCTAAACTCTTATGGTTTCATCGTTGCCAAAACCGGTGCCGGTTCTCCTCACCACGAGACCAATTACTTCGGTTCCGCTACCCATACGGCCCTCATCAAATTTCAGAAAGCACACGGCATCACACCGGCCAGTGGTTACTTCGGACCGATTACGAGGAAGTACATTCTTAATAATTATTAAACAAAATAAAAAAACATCTTCGTTCGAAGATGTTTTTTTATTTTGTTTACTTCACTTCTACAACGTGGACGATTTTTTGAGTACTTATTGAACCGTCGAAGTTATTTTTTCTTTTGTTTTTGATTTCAACTTTACCTGCGCCAAGAGAAAAGAGAGTATGATCTCGGCCCATGCCAACATTCTTGCCGGCCATGAATTTTGTGCCACGCTGACGAATGATAACGGAGCCCGCTTGTGCGGTTGCGCCATCATTGAGCTTCACACCCAAAAACTTTGGGTTTGAGTCACGTAGGTTTTTTGTTGATCCACCAGCTTTTTTATGTGCCATATAGGTCTGATATAATAAATAGTGTAATGCCGAGTATAAAAGAAAAACTGGAAAAAAGCAAGTCTTTGATGGAAAGCCTTCAAAAATGGCCGATTTTCGTTGTCGTTAGCTTATTTATGCTCACGATTTTGCTTATCGGTTCTGTGCGGTTAGTAAATCTATTTAATGTTCAAAGAATGTTCAATGTAAGCATTGCAGAGGAGGCTTTTTCCACGAACTTAAGTGGAAAAGAGGGAAGTTACGTCGCTTCAAAGAACGGAGGTTCATATTATTTTCCATGGTGCGGAATTGCCGAAAGAATCAAGGATAAAAATAAGGTTTGGTTTGCAACTCGAAGCGCTGCCGAAAAATCCGGATACAAACCCTCGTTAAACTGCCACGGCCTAAATTAGACGATCATTTAGATTAGGTTGTCCACATACGATCCGGGCTTATGTTCATGATATACTGAATTAATCAATTGATCGCTCAAAAAATATGTTTTTTTCAAAACAAAAAAAGGGACAAACGATTCTCACTATAGATATAGGTAGTAGTAGCGTCGGCGCGGCCCTCGTTTCCGTTACCGAAAACGAATCGCCCAAAATAGTTTTTTGTACTCGTTCGCCTATAGCGTTACTAAGTGAAGCGGAAAGGAGTCACTCGGTTGCCAGCACGGTGCAGGCGCTCGAGCTGACCATGGAAGCCGTTATCAAACAACATACACCTTTTGATAAATCACACATTATTTTTTCATCGCCTTGGTGCACTTCTGAAACGAAATTTTTGAAAGTCGAGAAAGACGCGCTGTTTCAGGTCGCGAAACATGATATCGAAAAGTTGACCCAACAAGCAGAAGAAGAATATTTGAAAGGTTCGAGTGTCGTGAGCGAGATCATCGAGCATAAAATAATTCGTATCAGATTGAACGGATATGACACGCCAAATCCGTATAATAAAAAAGCAAAAACGGTGGAGGTGGCATTTTTTGCCAGCATCGTTCAAAAAGACATTCTGGAATCAGTGCGCAGAGTTGTTGAAAAACATTTTCATGTCAGACGCAATGAAATGTCGTCTTTTTCGTTGGCTGTATTTGGCGCTATGTCGGGGATCATGCCGAATGAGCATAATTTTTTGATCGTTGACGTTCGCGGCGAGGTGACTGATCTATCTTCCGTCGTTGATGGCGCGCTGACTAAAAATCTCTCATTTTCTCCGGGCAAGACGGCTTTGATAAAAGCGGTCTCGGATGGGTCGGGAAATTCACTGCCGGCTTCGCTATTTTTGGTCAGCGCCACATTTGAGGACAAGGTTCTTCCGACGACGCAGGATAAAGTAATGGAGTCGGCCGAAAAATTCAAAAAAATATGGATCGATAGTTTCAATAATGCCATCCTTGAAATTTATGGTAGACCGAGCGTGCCTGAAACGATATTTTTGATCTCGGACCTCGATGTCGAAGTATTTTTCGATAAAATGTTCGCGGAGTTAAATCAAAATCAGACCGTTCATTTGTTAAAAAATCTAAACGTGAAAAATTTTCTGGATAAAAATTCGGTGCCGACCGACCAATTCCTTGCTCTTGAATCTATTTTTGTTACAATGATATAAGTTATTTATGATTAGAAAGATTTCTACACAAGACGTTGTGTCTAAAAATTCGAGTAAGAGTGACGAACCGACTCGTCGCGAAAGAGATTTTCTGATAGAAAGATTAAGTCGCAAACATAATACCGCATCTATTGCGGATTCTCCGGCCAAGTTAAAAAAGCATCATAAAAAGAATTTTAATCTTGGGAAAAAATGGATCTGGTTCTGCATACCGATCTTGCTTATTGCCGTCTTGTTTCTCGTTATGCAATTTTTGGTAAGTGCTTCGGTCACGGTGACTCCCAAAAAAACGATCCTACAAATCGATTCCAAGCTCACGGCTTTGTTTGACGCGACGACCACACCAGATGCTTTGACCTATCAGATCATCACTTTGAGTGCGAAAGAAAGTGAAATCTCCACTTCCACAGGTACGGTTGCATCTAAACCGACTAAAGCTTCCGGTCAGATCACGATCTTCAACAATTATTCGAGTGCGTCACAAACCCTGGTCAAAAATACGCGATTCCAAACACCGGACGGTTTGATCTATCGCATTCAAAATACGATTAACGTCCCTGGAACTCATGTCGTCAACGGTAAATCCGTGCCGGGTAGTTTGTCTGTTACCGTTTTTGCCGATCAAACCGGTTCGAAATACAATATCGATCTCGTCGACTTTACCATTCCCGGTTTTGCCAATGATGCCAATCGTTTCGCAAAAATATTTGCGCGTTCTAAAACGGCAATGATTGGTGGCGCCGACGAAAACAGTTTTGGAGTCTCTCCTTCAGATCGACAAATTGCTCAAGATAAAATGGAAGCACGTTTAAAGCAACAATTATTGCGACAAGTTCAAGCTCAGAAAACCGTGAACTCGGTAATATTTGATTCGGCAAGCAAGATTTCATTCACACATTTGGCTGATAGCGCCGGATCGGATGCACAACACGTTGTTCTAAATGAACAGGGGACAATTTCATCCGTAGTTTTTGACAAAAAAGCGGTCAGTAAAATTTTAGCCGGCAATTCGTTGGATCTGGTTGGTGCGAGGGCGGGCAACAGTGCGGAAATTCGCGGTTTGGAAAGTTTGCATTTTATTTCCACTGCTTCGTCAACTTCAACATGGCCGACAAAAACGATCACATTTACTTTGTCCGGACCGATCGATTTGGTTGGTGTGGTTGATACAAATAAATTCGCTCAGGATATCAAAGGTATTTCAAAATCGGACCTGCAAAACGTCGTGGTCAATTTTCCAACTATCGATAATGTTAAAGTATCATTAAAACCTTTCTGGAAAACATCTCTTCCGTTAGAAGCATCAAAAATCAAAATTGAAGTAGCGAATTAACCGAATTGCCGGATATTTACAAAAAGCCTTTATTTCCCTTTACAAAAAAGGCGGAGTTTGTTACAATACTCCCTACGCACATTTAATTAGCAATGTCAGAACAGAATACTGAGAATAAACAAAAAAGCTCTTCCGCCGTTGGTGTCGTCACCGAGGCGTTACCAAACACACTTTTTAAAGTGAAATTTGATGGAAAAGAAGAGGAAATGCTTGCGTATTTGGCCGGTAAAATGCGAATGCATCGAATCCGGGTTTTGATAGGTGATAAAGTGGAAGTAGAACTCGATCCCTACGGTGGACGAGGCAGAATTACTAGGAGATTATAATAAACTATGACAAAACATAGACAGGAAACCCTGCTTATGCTATAGTGCTCGTTTGTATGAGAGTTAAAACATCAATCAAGAAAATCTGCGCAAAGTGTAAGGTAGTCCGAAGAAAAGGCTACGTATATGTTATTTGCAAAGCCAACCCTCGTCACAAGCAGCGTCAGGGTTAGTTTTTATTTTTAATATTACTGTATGAGAATTTTAGGTATAAACATTCCAGATGAAAAACGACTAGAGATGGCCCTCACGGTACTTTACGGTATTGGTCGCGCTCGCTCACAGGAAATTTTGAAAAAAGCCGGCGTTGATTTCGGCATTAAAGCCAAGACTTTGACTCCCGATCAAGAAAACAAGATTCGCAGCATCATCGAGTCATATAAAATTGAAGGAGATTTGAAACGAGAAGTAGCCAACAACATCAAGCGTCTCAAAGACATCAAATCATACCGAGGCAGTCGACACACCAAGAGACTTCCGGCTCGCGGACAAAGAACCAAGACGAATGCGAGAACACTTAAAGGACCGAAGAAGACTATGGGTTCCGGACGTAAGAAAGAAGAAAAGAAATAATATATGGGAAAGAAACGAATCATTACAAAAGGAGAAGCTGAAGCAAAGACCGCGGGTACCGCCGAGGCTGTTAAGGTGCCTATTAAATCTTCTAAAAAGCGTGTTGATTCAGGTAAATTGTATGTTCAATCGACTTACAATAACACTTTGGTTTCCGTTAGCGACCGAGCCGGCAATGTTTTGATGTCGTCTTCAAGTGGCGCTCTAGGATTTCGAGGCGCTAAGAAAGGTACTCCTTTTGCGGCTGCTAAGGTAGGTGAAACGCTTGGTGCAAAAGCACAGGAATTGGGTGTTAAAGAAGTTGCCGTTGTTGTTTGCGGAGTGGGATCAGGCCGAGAATCAGCGATTCGTGGTTTTATCTCAAAAGGCATCAACATTACTTCTATTACCGACATGACCCCAGTACCATTTAATGGACCGCAGGCCAAAAAGCCTCGCCGAGTGTAGGGTACACTATCTTAAGATAATTTCTATACATATATATGATAATAGGACCAAAATACAAAATTGCTCGACGTCTCAATGCTCCGGTATTTGAGAAAACTCAAACCCCAAAGTACGTTCTTTCTCTTACTCGAAAATCAAAAGCCGACAAGGGTCGTCCAAAAGCCAAGACTAACTTCGGTCGTCAGCTCGATGAAAAACAAAAAGCTCGTTACACCTACGGTATCAATGACCGACAATTCAGCAAATATGTAAAACACATCCTGGCAACCAAAGGCGTCAATCAATCTGAAAAATTGATCGAAACGCTTGAGAACCGATTAGATAATATTGTCTTCCGAACCGGTCTAGCCGTCACACGCCGCTTTGCTCGACAAATGGTTTCCCATGGTCATATTACCGTAAACGGTCGCCGAGTTACCGTGCCTTCAATGCAAGCCAGCGTTGGAGATGTCATCGGTGTGCGAGTAAATAGTTTAAAATCAAAACTTTTTGAAACGTTAGAAGAGAGACATAAAACCTATACCACACCAGCGTGGTTGAGTTTTGATCTAGAAAAAAGGTCGGCCAAAGTACAAGGTGTACCAAAAGTCACAGCGGGCGATTTGCTTTTTGACCCAAAAGCAGTGCTCGAATTTTATAGTAGATAATTTAATTTTTATAAAAAACGTATGTCTGATCTAAATGTAATTTTGCCTTCAAAGCCACGTATCGTTAGCGAAAGTGAAGTTCGCGGTGTATTTGAGATAGACGCGCTCTATCCCGGATATGGCCACACCCTTGGATCAAGTCTACGCCGCATCATTCTGTCGTCACTCCCGGGTGCAGCTATTACCTCAGTGAAAATCAATGGTGTTAGTCATGAGTTTACCACCATCGAAGGTGTCAAAGAAGATGTTATAACAATCCTCCTTAATTTGAAGAAAGTTCGTTTCCAATTGCTTTCAGAGGAACCACAAGTAATGTCATTTAATGTTAAAGGAATCAAGGATATTACTGCTGAAGACATCAAAACCGGCGGACAAGTTAATGTTCTTAACAAAGATCAACACATTGCTTCCATTACCGACAAGTCAGCTAGTCTCAATGTTGAAATTCGCGTTGAAAAAGGTCTTGGATATCTTTCTCGCGAAATGTTGCATAAAAACCGCGTAGATATCGGAGCTATTTCTCTCGATGCCACTTTCACTCCAATTCGAAAAGCCAGTTACGAAGTTGAAAACATGCGAGTCGGCGATCGTACGGACTTCAATAAACTTCGATTGATTATTGAAACTGATGGAACCATCACTCCAAAAGAAGCTCTTGAGAAAGCCATCATGATTATGATTGCTCAACTAAAAGCTGTTGTTGGTTTTAAGGAGGAAGTTATTGTAGAAACCAAAAAGTCAGCTGAAGAGACCGAAAAATCCGAAGATGTTAAAGAAAAGAAAGAAGCTAACACTGAACTCTTGAAGACTCGTATCGAAGACGCTGATCTATCACCTCGTACTTTGAACGCTCTCTCTGCCGCTAACATCCGAACTATCGGAGGTCTCGCTCGCAAGAAAGAAGAAGATCTTCTTGATATTGATGGTTTGGGCGGAAAAGGAGTTCAAGAAATCAAGAAATTATTGGGCGGATACGGCATTAGTTTGAAGTAATTATATTAGGAACATACCATGAGACACCATAACGCAAACCGAAAATTTGGACTAAAAAGTAATCAGCGACGAGCGTTGATGCGTTCTTTGGCGTCTAACCTTATCAATGCCGGTAAAATTACCACGACCGAACCAAAGGCCAAGGAAATTCGACCTTATGTTGAAAAATTAATTACGACTGCAAAGCCTGGCACAGTTACCGCTCGAAGACTTTTGACCTCGCGAATCGGCAATCCAAAGTCAGTCAAGAAGCTTGTTGAAGTGATTGCGCCAAAATACAAGACTCGCGCTGGCGGATATACCAGAATTACCAAATTACCAGCCCGCGGAGGTGACGGAAGTGCGATGGCTACTATTGAATTTGTATAAACACCATGAAATACACAATCGACGCAAAAGGAAAAAAATTGGGACGAGTTGCTAGCGAAGCGGCTCAATTACTTATGGGCAAAGAATCAGCTACCTACGAAAGAAACGTAGCGGGTGATAATATTGTTGAAATTTTGAATGCTAGCAAGGCTGATATTTCTGATGCCAAGAAAGAGGAATATAAATACAAGAACTTTTCTGGTTTTGCTGATGGTTTGTCAGAACAAACCATGAAGCGTGTGATCGAAAAGAAAGGTTACAGCGAAATTTTTTGGCAAGCTGTTTATGGTATGCTCCCACGCAACAAGTTGCGTTCGATCATGATCAAGAATTTAAAAGTATCAGAATAATTCGTCACAGAAAGCATTATGGAACAAAAAACAGTCAAAAAAGAATATATCGAAACAGTTGGACGCCGCAAGACAAGTAGCGCTCGCGTACGTATTTCTGAAGCACCTAAAAATTCTATTACTGTTAATGACAAAGATGTAAACGAATATTTTAAAACGGATAATTTACGAAAAATTGCAGTTGAGGCTCTCGCCGTTTCCAAAACTCCTGGCAAATTTAAAATTACAGTGAAAGTCAATGGTGGTGGAATCAACGGACAAGCTGAAGCTGTACGACTCGGTATTTCACGAGCGTTGATAATTGATGATGTGTTACTTCGAGGGGTTTTAAAGAAAGTTGGATTTTTGAAACGTGATCCACGAGCAAAAGAAAGACGAAAGTTCGGTTTGAAGAAAGCCCGCAAGGCTCCACAGTGGTCAAAACGATAGTTTACACACAAACAAAAACCACCACTCGGTGGTTTTTGTTTGTGTGTATACGCTACTGAACATACTTTTGGCATGCACGCGTTCCGGCCTACTGGCCGTCCGCTCCGCTCGCGCCAGCCGCGCTGCGCAAGGCAGCTCAAAAGTATGTTCATTCGCGTATAAAAATAAAAAACAATGTCTGGTATACTTTATGTATGAAGTCACCAGAAACAGTCATAACAAATATTACTTTTCATAATGAGCCAAAACTTTCTGAACATGAAGTGGATAGAAATTTTAATGAAAGGCGACTGGCTCTGGTCCCATTAATTAGAGATTTTATTTCTGCAAACGATAGATTTAAAGGTAGAGAAGTCGGTGTTACTTTTGCGGAAAAAGGTGTTTCGTCGTTAATTGCGATTATAGAAACTCCTGCAGAAAAAATGGTCTTGAAAATACCTTTAAGTAATGGTTTTGCCGAGGGTGAGGCACAATTTTTGGGAGTTTGGGAGCAGGCCGGTGTAAAAGTACCTCATGTATTTGAAGCCGGTGTTCTAGGTGAGCGATCTTACACTTTAATGGGATATGTGGACGCTCCGGTGTTGGCTGATGCTTACAGTCACGATGAACGCCTTGAAAAGAATATTTATGAAGAAATGGGGCAAACTTTACATACTATGCATGCTGCTCCGGCAAAAGGTTACGGTAGAGTTATTGAAAGCAAGGCTGAATATTCAAAATTTCGAGATTGGATATTTAGTTCTGATATGCAAACCAGAATTAAATACGTTAAAGAAAACAATCTTCTAAATGATGATAAGCACGGTTCGATAGATGAAGCGATTAAAATTCTTGTTGACTTTGTTGGTGATGATGGAAAAAGTAGCTACTGTCACGATGATTTTGGTGGCTCAAATATTTTCGCCACTCATCCGATGACTGTTTTTGATCCAAATCCAAGATTTAATAATGGGTATATAGATCTTGGTCGTAGTTTAATGAATCATATATCTGCCGGTGGTCTTGATGAAGCACTGCCCAGGCTTATCAAAGGTTATTTTGGCGATACTCCTCATGACAAAAAAGTTCTTCATGCTTCTGTCTTACTAAATTGTTGCATGAAATTACCCTATAAACACAAAACTAAAAGTTTAGGCGTCATACAGAATATGCAAAAATATCTAGCCGAAAACAAAGGTTTGTTGCAATAAAAAATTTTAGAATTTCTTCATAATTTCTTTAGAACTTTTTTAGAAATATTTTATCTCCGTTTTGCTATGTTTGAATGATGCAAAAAGACTTTGATTCATGGAATATAAAGAAAAAAGAACTAAACACGAAACAGCCAAATTTTTATCGCGCTCGAGATATTCGTTGGTGTTCTCTCGGCATTAACATTGGATTTGAAGAAGATGGAACAAGTGAAAAGTATCGACGTCCGGTGCTTGTTATCAAAGGATTTAGTCTTAATGTTTGTTTAATCGTACCTTTAACAACTTCCAAAAAAGAAAATCCATATCACGTTAGTGTAGGCGTTATTGATAACAGGGAAGCTTTCGCTATCTTGTCTCAGATTAGATTAATAGACACAAAACGTTTACATGACAGACTTGCTATTCTTGATCAAAAGAAATTTAAGGAGATAAGAAAAGCCCTCAGAAACTTAATCTGACGGCTTTTCTTTGTTCTCCTCAACTTTCGTTGAGGGACGGCCCGAAGGCATTTGTACCTATATGCTAACAAATGAAATTTTAGAGTCAAGTGTTTATATTTGCTAAACTTACTAAAAAGTTGTAGTATTTTTTTGGATGTAACTGCGACAGAAACGCTTGTTTCTGGCAGTTTTGACAGTGTTTTGTGAAGGCGAATACAAACAAGGAGTGTCCTATGTCACAGACAAACGATAAGTCCCAGGTGGAGTCTCCGTCTTCGGCCTCAGAAGTCCATCAAGAGGAGATCCTCTCGTACCGAGATTGGATGGCTGCCCTCAACTTTATTACTCAGTTCATCGGAACGAGTTGTGTCGGCAGTGCAATCAGTTTGGCCTTCGTCGCCATCGTCAGATTCGGTATAGATGGTTTGGCACTAGAAGTTGAACGGTCAAAATCGATACCGGAGCAAAATCTTTGGAAGGATTGTACTAGCCTCGGACCCGTCCTCGGCGCATGGATTGAGACAATTCAAAGAAGCCTCAATTTCGATTGTATCGGTAGGGAGGAAAGGAATCGTCTTGTCGAACGCATGTGTGAACGAGTCATGCTTCCGCTTTACGCTCGATTCCGGACTTCGATCTGGACCGGTGAACATCCTGATTGGTTTAGTTCCCTGGCCAAGAGTCTTTATCCAGGCAATTCGGAACAGGAAAAGCAAGCCCGGGAAATCTATATGCGCCAGCGTTCGTTGCGTTGGTGCAGGGCTTGAACTTTGTGAACCAACTTGGCGCCTAACCAGAAAGGTTGGAACACATGGGTACTCTGTCAGCAGAAAGGCTTCGACGGGAGATCGAACGAGTTCTTCCTGATGCGAAGAAAGCCTTTGTGGATTTTGGTGCTAAGGCTTCGGACTTCACCAAGTCTAACATCAAGCAGGTTGCCGTTTTCGTTTTTATCGCGCTTACCGACAGGTACAAAATACCTCTTGGTATGATGACCACCGCTGTGAAGGGAAGTGATGCGGAAGAGGAGTTTGTCGAAGGTCTGATGAAAGCGTATAAAGACGGGAGAATCCACGAAGCACTCTCGGTGTTGTCTTGGGTCGAGGGGCAATAGTCCTTCGTTGTTTGGCTACAGCCAAATCTTAGAGCATGCGAACCATGCTCTTTTTTTATTGTCAAAATCTTGCGTTATCCATAAAAATCGTTAAAATAGGAGCATATGACAGATGAAATAAATAAAAAAGACGGGGAAAATAATGCCGATTTACAATCAGATTCCGAAAACAATATGCCTATTGATGCGACCGAACCGGTTGATGTGTCTGTAGATGCTGCGACAGATGACGTCACTTTTGAAGACGAGGATGGAGAAGGAAATGTGACCAATCCGGTTGCTAAACTTAAACAATTACGCGAGAAATTGAAAAAGGCGGAAGCGGAGCGGATGGAATATTTGGCGGGTTGGCAGAGGGCTAAAGCGGACCTCATTAATGCCCGCAAACGTGACAACGAAGACAAAAAAGAATTTATAAAATACGCTAATCAGGATTTGATCGGCGAAATTTTGGTGGTGCTCGATAGTTTTGAAATGGCCTTCGTCAATAAAGAGGTGTGGGAAAAAGTCGATAAAAATTGGCGCATTGGTGTTGAGTATATTTACTCACAACTTGTTTCTGTTTTGGATAAATTTGATCTCAAGGCGTTAAATCCGGTTGGTCAAAAATTTGATCCGAATCATCACATTTCAATTGAAGGTGTGGCGGTGACTGATAAGGCTCAAGATGGCATGATTGTGGAAGTTGTTCAGAAAGGTTATGAACTTAACGGTAAAGTTGTGCGTGCTCCAAAGGTTAAAGTTGGTGAATTAAAAGCCTAAATTGACTAAAATTGTAGACATTGAATTTTTTGGTGGGTTGATTATAATGAGATTCTACAAATTAAATAATTAAATAATTTTAAAAAATATGGGAAAAATCATTGGTATAGACTTAGGAACAACAAATTCGGCCGTAGCGGTCATGGAAAGTGGCAATCCTCGTATTATTGAAAATGCTGAGGGAGCACGCACCACGCCGTCTATTGTGGCTCAATCAAAAACTGGAGACAGAATGGTGGGTCAGCTCGCTAAACGACAAGCGGTTACTAATCCAAAAAATACTATTTATCAGATCAAGCGATTTATTGGACACAATTTTGATGATCCAGCAGCTCAAAAAGATATCAAAACTTTGGCTTATGAAACTCGCAAATCAACAAACGGTGGTATTGAAGTAAATTTGGCTGGCACTTGGATGCGACCGGAGGAAATTTCGGCTATGATTTTGACGAAGTTGAAAAATGATGCTGAGGCCCGTCTTGGAGAGAAGGTGACTGAAGCGGTTATTACTGTTCCGGCCTATTTCAACGACGCTCAACGACAAGCCACAAAAGATGCTGGCAAAATTGCGGGCTTGGATGTAAAACGTATCATTAATGAACCAACTGCGGCCGCTCTCGCATACGGATTTAATAAAAATAAAAATGAAAAAATAGTTGTCTACGACTTTGGAGGCGGAACTTTTGATATTTCCGTTTTGGAAGTTGGAGATGATGTCGTGGAAGTGAAATCAACTGATGGTGACTCACACCTTGGTGGTCGCGATATTGATCAGAAGGTTATCGGATGGCTTGCGGATGAATTTAAGAAAAGTTCCGGCGTAGATGTTCGTTCCGATGCATTAGCGTTACAACGACTGGACGAGGCGGCCGAAAAAGCCAAGATTGAACTTTCAACAGCCATGCAAACGGAAGTCAATATTCCTTTCATCACCTCTACTTCGGCCGGTCCTCAACACTTACTACTCACCATGACTCGCGCCAAACTCGAAGAATTGTGTCAGGAATTTATCACTCGTTCGATGGAAATTACTAAGCGAGCGATGGAAGCTTCACCTTTCAAGTTGGCGGAAATTCAAGAGGTTGTTTTGGTTGGTGGACAGACTCGTATGCCGGCGATTATTGAAGCAGTCAAAAAGTTTTTCGGCAAAGAGCCAAACGTCAGCGTGAATCCGGACGAAGTTGTGGCAATTGGTGCCGCCATTCAAGGTGGAGTTATTTCAGGTGATGTCAAAGATATTCTATTGCTCGATGTTATTCCACTTTCACTCGGTATTGAAACGATGGGAGGTGTAGCCACAAAGTTGATCGACAAAAATACGACTGTTCCGACTTCGCGTTCACAAATTTTCTCAACCGCGGCCGACAATCAGACTAGTGTTGAAGTGCATGTGACTCAAGGAGAGCGTGCTATGGCGGCTGACAACAAGTCACTCGGTAAATTTATTTTGGATGGTATTCCACCAGCACCTCGTGGTATGCCACAAGTTGAAGTAACTTTTGACGTTGATGCTAACGGAATCTTGAACGTGAAAGCCAAAGAAAAAGCGTCCGGCAAGGAACAATCGATCACAATTCAGGGAAGCTCAGGACTTTCAAAAGATGATATTGCAAAGATGCAAAAAGAAGCGGCGGCGCACGAAGCCGAGGATAAAGTGAAGAGGGAAGTTGTGGAAGCTAAAAACTTGGCTGAGCAACTTATCTATACTGCTGAGAAATCAATCAAGGATGCGGGAGATAAAATTACGACTGAAGTAAAATCTAGCGTTGAAGGAAAAGTTACCGCACTTCGTGGAGTAAAAGACGGACAAGATCTCGCGGCTATCAAAAAAGCGACCGAAGAATTGTCATCTGAAATGCAAAAAATCGGCGAAGCAATGAACAAAGCACAACAAGCAAGTGCGGGTGCACAGGGAGCGGGCGGTTCTCAAGCATCAGGCGATAAAAAAGACGAAAAAGGCCCGGAAGGTAATGTTCGCGACGCGGAAACTAAGTAAACGAAAAATTTGCAAAGGAAAAGGCCGGTGCAACAAGCCCCGGCCCCGTGGTTAGTGACCACGTCTCTCTTTTCATTTGTAATACTGAGCTAGACGCTGGTAAAGACTAAACCCTTTTAGCCGTTAGGCTCACAAAGGTTTACAAATTCTCCCGACGGGGATTTCCATATCTCCACCAGTGCAATGCGTACAGACCTCCAACTACTAGAGAGGCCATGATTGCTACGAGACCCACGGACAGTAATGTTAGGGTGCACCAAACGTAGTCTCCAGACTGGCCTTGCGAATCACGTTCGAGCTCCATCTTGTCCCTGTCTTTTCTCCATTTGGAATATTGCTCGAACAGGTACTTGATGCTGGCATGCGCAAAGCAATAACTAACAGTCCAGACTATACCCGCGGCAAACATGAAGCAGACCGCAACAACAACCAAAACTTGAGCAGTCAGACTCATTCATCCTCCTTGCAGGTCTTACGACCAATAAAATGTTCAACTTTCCGAGGCAGATTGTAGCATATATACACGACTTGTCAATTCGCAAAAAGTAGGGTAAAATGTAAAACACTACAACATAAAAATATGGCCAAAGATTATTATGAAATTTTAGGAGTCGACAAAAAAGCTTCACAGGACGAGGTAAAAAAGGCCTTTCGTAAATTGGCGCACAAGTATCATCCGGATAAACAGGGTGGTGATGCGGCCAAGTTTAAGGAGGCGAGTGAGGCGTATTCGGTCTTGGGTGACGACAAAAAGCGAGCCGACTATGATCGTTACGGACGCACGGCCAGTCAACAAACGGCCGGTGCCGGTGGAAGTTATGGTGGATTTAATTCTGATGATTTTGGCGGTTTTGATTTCAATGGTCAGGATTTTGATCTAGGTGATATCTTTAGTCAATTTTTCAATGGCAGAGAAGGTGGGCGAACACGAACGCAACGCGGTCGCGATATTTCCATTGATATTGAATTAACTTTTGCCGAATCGATATTTGGTGCCAATCGTAAAGTTTTACTTACTAAAACTTCCGTTTGTGCTACTTGCGGAGGTAACGGCGCGAAACCCGGTACGGATTACACAACATGCTCGACATGTAACGGTAAGGGTAAAATTCACGAAACTAAACGTTCTATGTTTGGTTCTGTCTCGGTCACGTCTAATTGCCCGACTTGTTTTGGCGCGGGCAAAATTCCAAAAGAAAAATGCGAGACTTGTCGAGGATCTGGCACGACCAACAAACAAGAGGAAATTAATTTACAAATTCCGTCCGGTATTGAGGATGGAGAGATGGTGCGTATGACGGGGAGCGGTGAAGCTGTGCGCGGTGGCACTTCCGGCGACCTCTACATAAAGGTGCACGTCAAACCGGATCCAGTTTTCCGCAAAGAGGGTCACAATTTGGTCACTGATTTATCGATCAAACTTTCAACAGCACTTCTTGGTGGAGAACATGTTTTGGAAACTCTTGATGGCAAGATAACGGTTGTAATTCCGGCCGAAATTGCTCATGGCGAAATTCTCCGAGTTAAAGGCAAAGGTGTACCAAGCGATAGGGGTGGTCGTCGTGGCGATATTTTGATTCATATCTCGATCAAACTTCCAAATAAACTTTCCAAAACCGCTCGCAATCTCATCGAAGACCTCAAAAACGAAGGGTTGTAATAATTTAATTCAGTTTCATTTTGTTGACAAAGAAAGATATTAATGTTAGTTTCCTGCTAGATGCTCCTTGTAATGAGCACTGTTGTCCGACATTTTCGGACCGGCGGGCCTTAGGGCAAGCCAAAAAATAGAAAGGACGGGTGGCCCCTGATGAAAGATAAAGGAAACCTCGTTTCGCGTTATCTGACTCCGATTGTAGAACCTCTTCAGAGGTTGCAGCATTTTGGTGTCACTGATCTTCAGTGGGAACGTCTGGCCAAAGATCCTGTTTATGCTAAGGCTGTGGCCGACGCGATGAAGGTACAAAACCGGAACTTGGCCGGCGAACCGGTGACCTTGCAATTTCAGAAAGACGACGATCGTGGGGTTTTGATAGAACGGATTCGGAGAAAAAAACATCTCGCCGGCGATCTGGATGCAAGCTGGACACAACTGATCATGAATCTTTGTAATGTATCCAGGACCAACGAGGTTTTGCAGACCCAATGTTTGGATGCCAGGGAAGGTAACATTGTCGAGTACATTTTGATTCAAATTTATTGCCAGATGAAAGCCTGGCAAGTTTGGGACGAAATGGAAAGTCGGGATGTCAGCTCGGTCTGTGCTGAAGAATCCCTGCTATATGCGTTGGACGGAAGTGTACCGCTAAACAATCGCCAGATCCACGCGCCTGGTGTTCAGTGCCGAGTGCAGTCACCAAATGTGAGTCCTGGGATATTTTCGCTCGGGCGCATCAAGGGTCAGGACAAACCTATGGTGCATTTTACGGATCCATCGATTGGATTTCCGGCCGGCACATTGTTTTTGACCAAACGTGAACGGAAATTGGTCGTCTGAGTCTCATGTCGCATAAACGCTTGAAGAAAGGCAAGCAATAAACAGCATCGTGTATCCGCGCGACGCTGTTTTTATATGCTATGATTGGTTCTGTAATAAATTGATAATTTAACCGTCTGCGATAATAATATGGCCAAACCTAAACCAACATCTAGCGTGGGTGATGTCATCCGCGTTTTCTGGAAGGCGTCGAAACCTCATTTTTGGTTGCTCGTTTTCGTGGTGGTCGCTTTTTCCACAGCTGCCGTTTTGCAGCTCATAAATCCGCTTCTTTATAAAAGTTTTTTCGATACTTTGACCAACAGCGCGGCGCTCGCTGATAAATCAAGCGTCGTCGGGGCTTTGACTCACATCATATTTTTGATTCTTGGTGTCAATGCGATTGTTTGGTTGATCTATCGAGCAGCTATGTTTTCGGTCAATCATTTGGAGTCCAAAATCATGGCTCGGCTCAAGCAGCAAGCTTTTGATCACATGATCAATCACTCGTATTCTTTTTTCAGTAATAATTTTACCGGCTCACTTGTTCAACGTGTCAATCGTTTGAGCCGTGCTTTCGAAAAGATCATGGATCGTTTGGTTTTTAGTATCATTCCGCTCAGTATTCTTATTATTGGTACTTGCGTGATTGTTTGGACTATTCAGCCGATATTTACTTTTGCCATCCTGATTTGGATGGGTTCATTCATGTCGTTTAACTTTTTCTTTTCGCGTTACAAATTAAAATACGATATTGCCGTCGCCGAATCCGATTCCAAAACGACCGGCTTGCTTTCTGACAACATCACCAATCATAATGTGATCCAACTTTTCACCAGTGTTGGATACGAATCTCATTCATATGAAAAAGAAACGAACGAGCAAGCTCGAATCACGCGACTTTCTTGGAATTTATCTAGTGTTGTGGATGCCGTGCAGGCCTCTTTGATATTTGTCGTCGAATTTCTACTTTTCTATGTTTCTATTAAATATTGGCGATCGGGAATGATTACGATCGGTACTTTTGTCTTAATCCAGGTTTATTTCATTAACCTTGGCGGTCGTTTATGGGATTTTAGTCGTATCGTGCGTGATTTTTATGAAGCTTTTGCTGATGCCAAGGAAATGATTGACATCATGCTCTTGCCTCATGAAGTTAAAAATATTCCGAATGCCGGTGCTCTTTCCGTCACGGCCGGACAAATCGAATTTCGTGAAGTAACTTTTGGTTTTAATTCTACGCGCGAAGTTCTTTCAAAAATTTCCGTGATGATTCCGGGCGGACAAAAAATTGCTTTGATCGGACCAAGCGGGGCAGGTAAGTCGACTTTCATCAGACTAATTTTGCGATTATATGATTTGGCCGGAGGCAAGATTTTGGTTGATGGTACGGATATTCATACTGTGACCCAAGAGAGTCTTCGTGCGCATATTAGTCTTGTACCGCAAGATCCCGTTCTCTTTCATCGCAGTTTGATGGAAAATATTCGTTATGGTCGCAAGGAAGCGACTGATGACGATGTCTATGAAGCGGCCCGCTTGGCGCACTGTGATGAGTTTGTGACCAGTTTACCGCTCAAATACGATACTTATGTCGGTGAACGCGGCATCAAGCTCTCTGGTGGCGAGCGTCAGCGTATTGCTATTGCTCGAGCTATCTTGAAAAATGCGCCGATTTTGATTTTGGATGAAGCAACTTCGAGTCTTGATTCGGAGTCCGAGGCCTTGATCCAAGACGCGCTTGATGTGCTGATGAAAGGTAAGACCGTTTTGGTTATTGCCCACCGCCTTTCAACTATTCGCAAAATGGATCGTATTATTGTGATGGACGCCGGCTCGATTATTGAAGACGATACACACGAGGATTTGCTCAAAAACGAAAGCAGCCTCTACGGTCGTCTCTGGCGCCTCCAAGCCGGCGGTTTCGTGGGGTAGAAATAGAAGATTTACATTTTACGCGTACTAAGCAAGTCCAAGTTTGGTGCTTATAATGCGAACTTTATCTTCCAGATTCGATATTCGGCGTTCTTGTGTGGTTTGATTGAACTCAATACGCTCTAGTCTCACTTCAATACGATCTAATCGTTCCTCGATACAATCTAATCGTTTATAGATATTCTTGAACTCCTCTTGGAGCATAATAGCCAAGTCCTCTATGGTCATATTTTTATTCATAGCAATTACCATCACTTAATTATATTAATAATGAAAAAATTATACAAGGGCAAGATAAAATATTTATAAAGCTTTTACGGCGGATTTTATTGAAATTTTAGACCGTTTATGGTTGCTTTATAGTTGCTTCGCAGTCGCTTTTTTAACCCTTACAACTCTTTGTCTTTATAACCTCTATCCTCTACAACTCCTCGGAAATCCTTTGCAGGTATTCAAAGTTTAGTTGATGGCAAGTATTCGGAATGATCTTTATGCGACATAGCTTTCTAATCTTTCTCAACGATTCATCAATCTCTTTTTCGCCATAAAAATAGGTGGCTTTTACGCCACCGTATCGAAATTTCTTGCAATCTTCGGCGATTTCACGGCCGAGCATTTTTAAAGTTCGCTTCGAGAGGTCCAAAACCGGCGTCATTGACGCCAAAATCAGCTTCCGATAAGGAAATCTTTTACAGACCATGCAAGCCAATATCGCGCCCATCGAAAATCCGAAAACAATGTCGTGACGAGTGGTAGGGAAGACTTGACCGGACAGTGCTTCGTCCCATTCCGGATTTACTTTAACGACTTTGTAACCTTTGTTGCCGGCAATTTCCGCGAGATATCTATATGGCGCCCGTCCTGTCGTATCGCACCATCCCGAAATAATGAAAAATCTACTTTTGTAACTTTTCGCGGATGAATCCGTTTTTTGAGCCGTCTGATAGTCAGTTTTCATTTTTTGGAGTTGATATTACGCAGTCGATGTGTCTCCGGAATATGTATCTCTTTGTATTAGTGTGTATAGACTATACACACTTACACCAAATTGCAACATTGCATAATAAACAAAGATGTGTTATATTTTAGCGACTATGAAAGTACACTTTGCCTGCACAACAATGGAGCTAAAGTCACATAAGAGCGACTATCGCAAGATTTGCGCTTTAATCAAGGAAATGGGCCATACTATTACCCGTGATTGGTTGGAGGCCGCTATCGATTTGGATGAAAAGAACAAGATGAACTCTTTTAATCGAGAGGAAGTTTACAATAAAGTTGTGGCAGCAATTTTTGCCGCCGATGTTTTGATTGTTGAAGGTACGGTAGCTAGTTTTAGTGTCGGTCACCAAATGACGCTTGGTCTCGCCAAAAACAAGCCGACTTTGTGTTTGATTAAAAAGAGCAAAAATAAAAAAGCTAAAGATGCAAAACATGCTTTCCTCGGCGGTATCATTTCGCCTTTTTTGAAAGTTGTTGAATATGACGATTCAAATCTGGTAGAAATTTTAAATGATTTTCTAAATTACAACGGCGGCAATCCGCTCATTAAATTTAATATTGTTTTAACTAAAGAAATAGAAGGGTACTTGGATTGGGTCAGTTTCACTCAAAAGATCAATAAATCCGAATATATCCGCGACCTCATCCTCAAAAACATGAAGGAAGACGACAAGCAATACAATAAGTTTTTGAAGATAAAATAAGAAGTGAAAAAGAGTATAAAATAAAACTATCTCCAACAAAACAGAGTTATGTCATCTTCAATCCATCAAATGAAATTATCAAAGGTGCCTTTCGAAAAAATTGCCAATGGTAGCAAAGTTATTGAATCACGACTTTTTGATGACAAAAGAAAACTCATAAATGTTGGTGATCGTATTGAATTTACTCAAAGCGATGACTCATCGAAAAAAGTTAACATGAAAGTTAAAGCGCTTTACAGATATGCAACATTTCCTGAGCTTTTTTCTGATTTTCTTCCGACATATTTTGGTGGTGAATCCAAAGAATTGCTTTTGATTGAAATTGAACAGTTGTATTCTAAAGAAGAGCAGATAAAATTTGGTGTCTTGGGTATTAAGATTGAAAAAGAATAACCCATTGACTTCTATTTTCAAGGAGAGTACATTTTTGGCAGGTAGTTTTTACCTAGAAAGGAGTAACCATGCGACATGGTGTATATTACTATGACGGCGGTGGTGGGGGCGGCGATTCTGACTGCTCCGACTGCGACGATGGGAGCTGTGGCGATTCGAGTCACGACAGCTCTGGTCCGGACAGTGATGGTGGTGGTGATAGCGATGGTGATGGTGGAGCCTCTGAGTAAAGGCTGAATCCGAACCGTTGGTATCATCGGATAAACCCTCGCTCTCAAAGAAATTAAAATTTGTTGAGCGAGGTTTTTGTATTGTCGACTTGTTCGACAGAACCGGTACCATATAATACTGTAAAAATTTTATCTCTATCAAAATATTTTTTTGCGACCTCTTCAATATCCGTAATATTAACGGAATCAATTTCTTTTAGATAATCAGTAATTAATTTCGGATGATTTCCATTGAAAAGTAATTCTTTTTCGTGAAGTTGCACCCAAGATTGGCTTGTTTGCATTTTTATAAATTGAGATTTAATTAATCTGGATTTTACCGACTTGAGTTCGTCTAGACCTAGAGATTTAGTTTTTATTTTTTCAAATTCATCAACAATTATTTTTATAACTTTTTCGACAGAACTTTCAGAGCAAGAAGTTGATACTGTAAAAGTTCCTACATCTGGAAGATGGCTATTCATAGCCGAAACATTATAAACAAGTCCGTTTTTATACCTTAACTCATTTATTAATCTCGAAGATTTGCCACCCCCAAGAATTGACGTTATTACTTCTAAAATAGCCGTATCTTTATCATGAAAAGGGCAAGTTCTGAAGCCTAAAGTAATATGGCCTTGTTTCTCGTTATTTAATTTCTCTATTAGAGTTTTCGTATTTTGTATAAACGGTAACAACGGAGGTGTTTCAATTTCACTTTCAACAATATTTAAATTTTTGTTTAGAAAGTATTCGTTTAGATAAGATTCAGCTTCATTAGAATTAATATCACCGCTCAAAATCAGGCACATTCTTTCCGGCACGACGAATTTATTTTTAAAATCTAAGAGATCTTTTCTAGTTATTTTTAATATAGACGATTCATCTCCAATAACTGGTTGAGCTAATTTTGTGTCTTGAAAAAATAATTGTTGATACATATCAAAAAGACGTGTTTGTGGATTATTTCTTCTTTTTGCTATTTCAGTTAAAATTACTTTACGCTCCAATTCTATTGTAGCCGGATCAAATAATGAATTAAAAAGAGCTTCTTCTAAAGCTTCTAAACCTATTTTAAAATCGTCTTTTTTGGGAATAATAACTTCCAACCTAAGAGAGTAATTATCAGTTGACGCGCCAATAAAGCCTCCCATTTCTTCAACAAAAGCGGTCAATTGGTTTTTTGTGGGGAATTTTTTGCTGCCCGACACCAATATGTGTTCCAGAAAATGTGCTGTCCCAGGTATTTCATCAAAACGAGAACCGGCAAAAAAGACTGCTCGCATACAAATAGGCATGCCCGCACGTTGAAATAAGTAAGTTGGTATGTTGCTAGCCAGCTTCAACTTAGAAAATGTGACACCAAATTGATTGAGATTGTCATTCATTAGTTGACAGTGTGTTAGAATGATAGTATTCTCTAAACAGTATCATGTTCTCATATATAAAGCAAAGGAGATGTTATGGAAGCTCTTGTGTCTGCGCGTTTGAGGCTTCGACCTATCGTCGAAGCGGATAATCCTCAGTTGCATTGTTGGCGCAACGATCTTGATTATTTGAAAATGGTTTCGCCAAAACGGGCCGTCGTTGGTTTTGAAAAGTTCGTTCTTGAGCAAAAGAAAGCTTTTGAAACCGGTAGACACCTTCAGTTTGTTGTAGAAACGTGTGCAAGTCCGCCGGTGGCTGTGGGAACCATTTACTCCTTCGAACTCAATTTGGTGGACGGGCACGTGTTCGTTAATACGTTTATCGACGAACGGTTCAGGAGTAGGGGATATGGACCAGAAGCCAGTATCATTTTAGTTTGTTATCTCTTCGACTTCTTTCCGTTGCATAAGATCTATTTTGAAGCTTTTGGGTATAACAACCCGTCGCTTTCAATGATCAGGACGGCCGGACTGAAGGAGGAAGGAGTTTTCAAAGGGCATCGTTTCTTTGGAGGAGAAAGATATGATGTTGTGCGCTTTGCGGCTTATCGAGACTCGCTGGATCGAATTCGCTCGTTGGAAAGGCGTTTTCGAGAAAGGAAAATATGAATCAGATCGATGGGAAGCTAAAACTTCCCATTTTTTGTGTTAAAGAAGTGTTGCATTTCAATGTTGAATTTAGAGCGAAAAAAGTTGACAAATAAGCTCAAATATGCTAGTATAGTAACATACTAGTTCTTTGTCATGTTGGCAAAGATTGATTGAGAAGTCACTTTTAAAAGGAGGTCGCTATGTGGCGAACTTACGCGGCTCGTTTCGCGCAAATCGTCGGAGCATGGGGCTTCCTGACGATCTTCAATTTCCTGTTCGATGACATAGCGTACCCATATGCAATCTTTAAGTGGGGGGCGCTAGTCGGTGGTGGGTCTATGGCAGTCACTGCTTCCACCATCTGTTTCGCGTGGATCTTGTGGTACGAGTGGATGGGTGAAGATTGGCTTGGTGTTAATGTTGTAGAAGACATCAAGAAAAAAAGTGTCGGTTGGATAAGCAGACTGGACAACTGGGCGAAGAAAAGCTTCTGGTTGTTGCCGTTGCGTATCGTCCTGTACATACCCGCAAGATTATTTTTGCTTGTCCTCTGGGCAATCAAGAAGAATGATGTCTTGGCGTTCATTGTACTTAATGTGTACGTGGACCCATTTGTCACCACAGTCTTTCTGCGACATGGTCGTTTCGGTGGTCTAACGAAGAAAGATTGGCTGATCTTTTGTGGATCCCTGGTCTTTAGTAACGGGTATTGGATTGTCCGTAACGTGGTGCTTATCGATATCATCAAATTCGTTTGGCACCATTTCATGTAATCCTAGGCGCGTACTCTTACAGGTACGCGCCTTTTCGTTTGTGGCAAACATGAAAAAATGTGGTATTATATTCTCATGGAAAATAAAGATAAAAAATCAAGTGCGGGCAATAGGATTTTTTACATAGTTCTAACTTTACTAATTCTTGGTTCGGTAGGCGTAACTTTTGTTAAAATTGTCATATTAAAAGACTACCAAGTTATAGCAGAAACTTCTTGTGACCCTCAGATTGAAAAATGTTTTGTTTATGTTTGTGACCCAGCTAGCGATAGTTCTTGTTCGGTCGTAGAATCAGAACGAACCTCTTACTACAAGATGGTAAGTAAAAAGGCAGCTAATATAGCAATTTGTGAAGCTACTGTTGAAAAACTTGGTTGCGATGGTGAGTTAAGTTGTATTGAAAATGAAAAGTCTTGCTCATACACTTTTTGTGATCCAAATAATCTAATTGAAGGCGAATCGTGTTCAGGATAAAAACTAAATAGACTAAAAATGAAAAAAGAAGATATTTATACTTCGCTTGAAGATGCTAAAAATGAGATAAAGCGAAGACATAAAGACGTAAAACTAAAAAAGAAACTGGAAAAGTTTTGGGGAGAAAATAAACCAGACTTTCTTTGTGATGACAGACCTAGATCGGTATTATCAAAACCATTAATAACTCCTAACCTAGAATTTAGGTATTTTCTGGATATCTCAAAAGATATTGGTCTAGATAAATGTTTATTTGAATATCATCACGGTAAATTTGTTGGAAAGAATCAAGAAAAAAGACACTTAGGTAAAATGTTTTTTTACCATGGTCCCGGCAAGAAAAATGGATGTAAAATAGAACCTTTAAATATTGTAAATTTTAATAAGGAGGAAGGTAAGAAAATACACGAAGTCGAGACTATTTGCGGTAGAAAAATGGTTGATTTTCACCACGAAATACTCAGTAAACGTTTTCCCGAAGAAAATTTTAATACAAAAGATATATCAGAATGGTTTAACAAGACCAGAGAATTAGATCATTATTACGTGTATTATCTATCACTTTTCATTAGAGATCATGTTTTGTTTGAAAATTTCTTATTTAGCGAAAAAGAAGAGTCTAAATTTACCTTGGAAAAATTTCTACCGAGTTTTAAAAAGGTCGCCGAAATTTTTGGAGTTAAACCGCTCATTGTGCCTTTGTTGCCTCAAGAAAACGAAAAAAACAATCTCTGGTTTTCTTATGATGATGATGTACAAAAAAATGTTAAAAATATGTTATTATAATAATTAAATGATAAAAACTGAATCAAATTATAAAAGCACAAAGATGTTTTGTTGGATGAGTGACAAAGTTATTGTAAAAAATACTGAAAAGTATGGAATGGGTATTTATGCTAAAAAAGAAATAAAAAAAGGTGAAAAAATCGCCATGTTTGGTGGTTATGTTATGACTAGAAAGGAGGAGGAAAATACACCACCTGACATATATGATAATGCTATACAAATTGATGATAATTTAGTTATAGGAGCTAAACTAAAAAGTGAAATAGAAGATGCTTCCATGTTTAATCATAGTTGTAATGCTAATGCTGGTATAAAAGGGCAAATTTTACTTGTTGCAATTAAAGATATTTTGTTAAACGAACAAATTACATTAGATTTTGGGACAGTGCTTTTTCATCCAGAAGGTGTGAAGCCATACAAACTCAAGTGTTTATGCGGCGATAAGGACTGTAGGGGTAATATTACGGATGAAGATTGGAAGAAGGCGGTTGTTCAAGAGAAATACCGAGGGCATTTTTCGATGTATTTACAAGATAAAATTGATAATTTAAAAAATAAATGACATTCAATTTTTTAACTGATTTACAAACATGTTTTGATTTGGTTAGAGATACTGTTAATGTTTCTTTGATTTACTATTCTCATATTCCAGTAGCAGTAATTTCATTAGTATTAGGAGTAGCGATTTTTGTTAAAAGCAAGAATTTGATGTCAAAAATATTTCTTGCGCTGACCGCAACCTTTTCTTTGTGGTCTGTTTTCAGCCTTATTACTTGGACCAGCTACAACTCCATTAGCTACATGTTTTTTTGGTCGTTTTTTGGTATATTAATTGCCCTTATATCAATACTATGTTTGTACTTTACTTTTGTTTTTATAAACAATCGTGATGTTCATTTATTGACCAAAATAATATGGCTAATTCTCTTACTCCCAATTCTTGTAATTTCCCCAACAAAATACAACTTGCCAACATTTGACGGAGTGTGGTGTATTCCTACTGAAAATAGTTATTTTAATTATTACTACTATTTCTTTGGAGTAGCGGCCTTTATAGGAGTACTCATTATCTTTATTAAAAAATATAGATCAAGTGTTTTAGATAAAAAAAACATTCTATTTGTGATAGGTATGGAATGTTTTCTATTTATGTTTCTTTCTACAGATTTTTTAGCGAGTTATTTAGTTGATAATGGATACATAACAAATTATGACATAGCACCTTATGGTTTATTTGGGATGGTTATATTTATCGCTTTCCTTTCTTACATTATTGTAAAATTTAAATCATTCAACGTTAAAATGTTCGGCGCTCAAGCGCTTATTTTTGCTCTTATTGCACTTATTGGTTCCGAATTTTTCTTTATAACCACAAATACAAACAGGATTCTGACCGCTATCACTCTCGTTATCACCGGCTTTATTGGCATCAACTTGATGCGCAGCGTCAAAAAGGAGATTACTCAGCGCGAGAAAATCGAGGACTTGGCCACAAAACTCGAAAAATCAAATGCGGGGCTGGAAAAAGCCAACTCGCGCCTCGCTGATGCCAACGACAAACTCAAGGAGTTGGATCAACTTAAGTCAGAATTCGTGTCGCTGGCGACGCACCAGATTCGCGCGCCACTTTCCGCTATAAAGGGCTATCTCTCCGAAGTTTTTGAGGGTGACTTTGGGCCAATTAATAAAGAACTTGAGAAACCTTTGCAAATTGTTTTCCAATCGACCGAAAACTTGGTGCACATTGTTGGCGACTTCCTCAACATTTCGCGCATTGAGCAGGGCAAGATGAAATATGAGTTGGCGCCGCTCGACATGAAAAACCTTGTCGAGGAAACGATAAAAGAGTTGAAGCCAAACCTCGATCGCGCCGGTCTTGAACTTAAAACTGAAATTCCCGAAGGTCATCACGAAGTTTACGCCGACGCCGGCAAAGTTAAACAAGTTATCGGCAACTTGATTGACAACTCGATGAAATACACGCCGAAAGGCAGTATCAAAGTCTCTCTGTCCACCAACGAGAAAACTCAAAAAGTTTTGTTTGCGATTAGTGACACTGGCATCGGCATCGCGCCTGAAGTTATGCCAAAATTGTTCCAGAAATTCTCTCGCGCAAAAAATGCCAACGAAGTCAACATCATCGGTACCGGCCTCGGTCTCTATGTCGCCAAACTGATGATCGAAGGGCAGAGCGGCCGCATTTGGGCTGAATCTCCCGGCGCCGGCAAGGGTTCCACTTTCTACGTCGAGTTGCCTGTGGCGCATGTGAGCTAAAATTTAATTTTTCAAAAACCGCTGACAAATAGCGGTTTTTGTGCTAATGTAATTAAAACAAACATGATATTACTCGACGGCAAAAAACTACGGGATTTGACAGCGGATCGTTTGAAAAACGAGGTGGTTACGGCTATGGCCGAAAGCGCGATTTCTAAACCACAACTGGCGATTTTGCAGGTGGGGGATTTGGCCGAATCAAATTCATATATCAATCAGAAGAAACTTTTTGCTGAAAAAATCGGCGCATCGGTCATTCATGAAGTCTATCCGACCAAAATTTCCGAAGAGGATTTGATTGCCGAAATTGTCAAAATGAATCGCAACGATCAAGTTCACGGCATTATTGTGCAATTGCCGATTCCTGAGGGACTCAACAAACAAAGAATTATTGACACGATTGATCCAATTAAAGACGTTGATGGTTTGACGGCTAAAAATGTAAAACGATTATTGGCTGGTGATGAACAAGCGGTAATCCCCGGTACAGTTTTTGGAGTTTTGTCTTTACTTAAACATTATGAAATTCCGATTGACGGCAAAAAAATTACAATTGTCGGTCGTTCAATGCTGGTGGGCAAACCTTTAGCTGCAGCGCTTCTTAACGAAAATGCAACAGTCACAATTTGTCATCGTCACACGGAAAATTTGGCGGAAGCAACTAAACAAGCCGATATTTTGATCGTGGCCGCCGGTTCTCCGCATCTAATTACTAAAAATCATGTGCGAGAAAGTCAGGTAGTGGTGGATGTGGGCATAAATTTTGTGGATAAAACAGTTCGCCTCGCCTTAAAACCGGAAAATGAAATTCCAAAGAAACATATGGTCGGCGACGCGGATTTTGAAGCAGTCAAAGATATTGTTTCGGCAATTTCTCCTGTGCCGGGTGGTGTTGGACCGATGACTGTGGCCTCGCTTTTTCACAATTTAATACAGGCTTGGAAGGCACAGTGGTAAGAGACACGGCTAAATAAGAAAAGAAACCGCGCGATTTTTTGAAGTTTTTATTTATTTAAATATTCATCATTTTCAAATGGCACAAGAACAGGTCTGGGAGCGCGAATATCAAAATTCAAAATTGGTCACCAAAGATGACCGGCCTCAAAATGATACTTTGGATTTTTTCAAATATTTGAAGCGTCAAAAAGGTGTGACTTTGTCTGGTCAAAGAGTCCTTGATTTGGGCTGTGGAACTGGCCGAAATACCAATTATTTGGCTCTGGAAGGGGCTACGGTGACCGGTATTGAGATATCCAGCACTGCGCTGCTCCTTGCCGCAACTCGAGCCAAAGAGCTCAACCTGATAGGGGCGGGAATCGAGAGCAATATTGACTATATTAAGGGCAATATCGGGGCGTTGCTGGAGTTTGAAAATGGCGAATTTGATTTGATAATAGACGTTACGTCGTCCAACTCTCTATCCGAAAATGAGCGCGAAATATATATTCAAGAAGCTCATCGCGTCTTAAAATCCGGCGGAAACTTTTTTGTAAAGACGCTTTGCAAAGATGGCGATCACAACGCCAAGAATTTGATCAAACTTTCGCCTGGTCCCGAAACTGACACTTACGTCATGCCCGAAATCGGTCTGACCGAACGTGTTTGGAGTAAAGAAGATTTCATCGCTTACTACTCTCATTTTTTTGTGATCGAAAAACTGGAGAAAAAGACTAACTATTCGCGATTTAATGGTCGCAGTTACAAGCGCAACTTTTGGCTGGCATATATGAGCAAAAGATAGTATATTATTGATATGAATTCAGGTAAAAAAATCATGCTCTCTGGCGTCAAGCCGACCGGTCGGCCACATATCGGCAATTATTTTGGTGCGATGCGCCAGTTTGTGGAGTTGCAAAACACTTTCAGTGGTTACGTTTTCGTGGCCGACCTACACGCCATCACTTCTTTGCAAAATAAAGAAGAATTGAAACAAAACATCATTGATGTAGTTATCGATTACCTGGCTATTGGTCTCGATCCTAAAAAAATTACTTTTTTCAAACAATCTGATATTGCTGCTCATACCGAATTGGCTTGGATTTTTAATTGTCTGACAACCATGCCGTATTTGATGCGCGCTCACGCTTTTAAAGATGCTGAAGCCAAAAACAAAGAAGTGAATGTCGGTTTGTTTGACTATCCGATTTTGATGGCTGCTGATATTTTGCTCTATAGTCCGGATGTTGTGCCGGTTGGGCAAGATCAAAAACAACACGTTGAAATTGCTCGTGATACGGCCGAGAAATTTAATCGTGTCTATGGCGAAACTTTCAAATTACCGAAAGAATATATTGTGGAAAACGTAAAAGTTGTGCCTGGCACCGACGGTCAAAAAATGAGCAAGAGTTACAAAAATACTATTCCTCTTTTTGCCACAGACGAAGAGATTAAAAAAGCCGTGATGAGTATTCCGACTGACTCCAAAGGCATTGATGAGCCAAAAGATCCTGCCACAGACAAAATTTTTGCTTTGCATGCGCTTTTTGCTAGTCCGGAAGAGTTGGCTGCACTTTCCGAAAGATATACTAAAGGCGGGGCAGACGGTATTGGCTACAAAGAATCCAAAGAAATTTTGATTAAAAATATTTCGGCGTTTATAAAACCGTTGCGAGAAAAGAGGGAACGCATTGCGCTCGATCAAGAAAGTATTTTGGAAATCCTTCAAGAAGGTGGTCGCCGCGCCCGCGAAGTCGCCGAAGCCAAAATGAACGAAGTCCGAGAGAAGGTTGGGGTGAAGTTGTATTAATTTCAAATAATTATTTTTAATAAAAAACCAGCCGCGACTCCAGAAGGGGTCGCGGCTGTTGACAGATTTACGCAGTCGGCTTTTCGGACTTCGTTTCCACAAAACAAAGGAGGTGTTGCGCCTGGGCTTCTTTTCGAGAACTACCCAAAACATATCTCTCTCTATTGTTCGCCGTGCCTGAAGTTCCATCTATCGTCGATGCTCTAAAGTACTCATCTTTATTTGGTGCTGCAGTCCACAGTGACATCGACAAACCTTCAGGTAGTTGTCGGTGTCTGCTAGCAGCCAACACTACTCCGTGAGCACCGAGGAACTTGGCGTTTTGCTGTTCCATGAATCTGGCGCACAAGGTCAACGGTGCATGCCCTGGTATCGAATATATCCTCACTTCAAAGTTCTGTCCTCGAATGAACCCTGGATCTTCTGACCAAAACATCGAATCATTCACCTGAACCTCTTGAAGGTGACCTTGGATGAATCGACACAAATATAACTTCTGTTCGTAGTCAGAAGGGACTGAAACATGAAACGTGTGAACGAGCCTGAAATTGTAAAAAACGATTCCTTGCAGAACGTCCGCGACTTCCTTAGGATCTCTTTTCCCTTCAAGCACAAGATCATTCAGTGAAGCCTGAATTTTCCACAAACGCGCAATCTGCGCGTTGATATCGCCACTACTCATGGCTTTCTCCTTGAAAAAGAACAATATTCTGGGCTTACTACTCATAAGCCTCTTCTCCAACATAGGAAAAGACATATTGACTGTACGCTGTTTACTGAATAGCGTCAAGTATTTGAAATCTGGCAATACTATGGTATCGTATAAGCACCTATGATCCACTAACAACGGGGAGGTAATTGAGAAAAATAAACGAGGCTCGCGGAGGAAGTTCTCACGTAGAACGCAAAATTCCAAGAGCAAAGTAAGGTGGCACCACGATACAAGATCGTCCTTACAAGGTTATCTATTTATAGGTAATTTTGTAAGGATGATTTTTTTATTAGCTTTTTATTTAATTTAAATTTGCGCCATGAGGGCGCCAACAACAAAAAAATGGAACGAACTTATATCAAAGATTTGCAAACTAAGAAGGGAAGTGAGGCTACCATAAAAGGCTGGGTGCACATTCGTCGCGACCAAGGCAAAATGATCTTCTTGGATTTTCGTGATATGACCGGCAAAATTCAGGGCGTAATTTTACCAAACGCTAAAGAAGCTCATGAAGTTGGTTCAAAACTTCGACCTGAATGGGTTGTCGAGGTACGAGGAAAAGTAAATGCACGTCCCGAAAAAAATATTCAGAAAGAAAAGCAAAATGGCGATATTGAACTGGAAATTTTGTCGATTACTGTTCTTAATGAATCTGAAACTCCGCCTTTCGATCTTTCGACCGACGGCAAAGAAATCGGCGAGGAATCACGACTCAAATATCGATACATGGACTTGCGCCGTGATCGTTTGCAGAAAAATATTAGAAATCGCTTCAAGGTCACACAATTGGTCCGTAACGAACTTTCAGCTATTGGTTTTACCGAAATCGAAACTCCGCTCCTAACCAAATCAACCCCCGAAGGATCTCGTGACTACATCGTGCCTTCTCGCATCGAGCAAGGTAAATTTTACGCACTTCCACAGTCACCTCAGCAATACAAACAGTTGCTCATGACGGCCGGCATGGAAAAATATTTCCAAGTCGCTCGTTGCATGCGCGATGAAGACACGCGTGGTGATCGTCAGCCGGAATTTACTCAACTCGACATGGAGATGAGTTTTGTAAAACGTGAAGATGTCATGGCTGTCAACGAAGATCTACTAATCAAACTAGTTAAAACTCTGTACCCAGAAAAAGAAATTCAAGAAATTCCATTTCCTCGTCTCACCTATGCTGAAGCGATGGAGAAATATAACAGCGACAAGCCGGATATTCGAAAAGACAAAAACAATCCAAACTTATTGGCATTCTGCTGGGTCATTGATTTTCCTTTCTTTGAGAAAAGCGATAAAGGTGGTTGGACTTTTACCCACAATCCTTTCTCTGCACCAAAACCTGAACATATGGAATGGTTGATGAAAGAAGAAAAGATTCCGGAAATTTTGACCACACAATATGACGTAGCGCTCAACGGTTTTGAAATCGGTGGTGGTAGTATCAGAAATCATCAACCGGAGGCTTTGAAAAAAGTCTTCAAAATTATGGGCTACACCGACGAGCGAATTGAGAAAAACTTTGGTCACATCTTGCAGGCTTTTGCTTGGGGTACGCCTCCGCACGGTGGCATTGCTTGGGGCTTTGACCGCTTGATGATGTTGCTTGAAAACGAACCAAACATTCGCGAAACGATTGCCTTTCCAAAAACTGGCGAAGGCCGAGACTTGATGATGGAATCACCGGCCGAAGCTGATCCGGAACAACTCACGGAACTCGGTATTAAAATAAACGTTAAGAAATAAAAAAATCGAGTCAGTCGCGATAAGTGCAACCAACTCGAGTTTTCACGCTAGGTGATTCTTCATGAATTAAGCAAGAACGGCAACTTCCGCAGAATTTATGGTAGTGTCTTTGCAGTTCCTGTCTGCGACATCAATGTCTTCGCTCTCCGTCAGAGATTGATAGTGATTGCAGATAAGTGTTAGCTCAGCCAGGATAGCTTTCACCGTTGTGCATTTGCTCCCGGATCGCACTCCGGCGGAGATGTGCTTGTAGAATGAGGAGCCGACGAGCAGGGCGGGAATCCTCAGGTGATGGATAATCCTTCGCTCATTTGGATCCTTTGATTTACATCGTAACTCACCAATCCTTTTTTGTAGGTGATGGTGAGCATTTGCGAAAGACTCGATCATCGACCAAAACGGAGGACGAATCTTTCCCGAATTGTCGGCCAGTAGGTCAGATGTGGTTGAACCGATTACGATAAAGGTCGGCCTCGGTCTCGCCGGCAACAGATCAACTGTGGTGCTGAGGCTTTCAAATCCATCCGATATCAATTCCGTCCAGAACTTTGGATCCTGAGGATGGTCCGGATACGGATACGAACCAATGCAATATATCACCACGTCCGGGGCGGCAAGCGCGATTGCTTTCCGACACCGCTGAGATGCTTTCACGTCTGCGACAGCGACCGATGTTCTGACGTCATGATCGGTCTCTTTTCCGATGAGTCCCAAGAATCGCTCCTTACTCTCCACTGTATCGACACAAGGTGTGACCTTGTGTTTCAAAGTCAGAACCTTGTACGATTCGATACCAACTAAGCAGTTGGCGCCGAAGACCATAATCGAAGACATACGAATTCCTCTCTGCAAAACTAATGTGCTGTATGGGGTCAGGAAACACTCCCTGACCCTTATTTTCCGATGACGATTATGGCATAATGAGACTCTATTGTCAAAAGAAAAACCGGGCGGGTCGCAATGGATGCAACCGGCTCGGTTTTCGATGTTCGTCTTTCCCAGCCCCTTTTTTCAGAGTACGCTTTTCTTCGCCTTTGTCCTTAGCCTCAGACTTACATAATCCACGATGAGCTGAACCGTATACAATTTGCAAAAACACTCGAACGTCGGTTCCTCCTTAAAGGCCGTAAGGTTACCGAAACCATCAAAGTAGTCTACGACTTTTTCTCTGGCCAGAATCGTAAACATTCCGCGATGGTTCATCAAATGCATCGGGATATTGATCCAATCCGCGAAAGCACCGGGTACCAATCCGTTCCTGTGCTTTTTCTTGAATTTGATCTCAAACTCCTTCTCCAAACGGGAAATTAGTTTGCCCCAATCGATTTCGTAGATAGAGTTGAGACCCAACACATCTATCAAAAGAGATTGGGCATCAATCTGACCGACAGAACGAGATTCCGACGCCAAACTGAACTTAACCTTCTCCAAGACCAAACTTGGAGTTAACAGGCTAGCGGCAGTATCTTCCTCGTGCATTCCAATAAGCATAAAGGCCTCCTCGATATCGATAAAAAGAGCAAACACTTCCAACGTAATTGAAACATTTATATAAAAATGTGTAAAGTTGATAAAAACCGGGATTATTTCGAGATTTTGTGGTAAAATGTGAAAATATGGATCAGGGATTTAAGATAAAAACCTCGGTTTTTGAAGGACCTTTGGAGTTACTGCTCAATCTTATTGAAAAACGAAAGCTTTTCATCAACGACATCGCTTTAGCAAAAGTAACCGACGATTTTATCGCGTATGTAAAGAATTTTGAAAGTTTTCCCATCGCCGATAGCGCCGATTTTATTTTGATCGCTTCGACGCTTTTGCTCATCAAATCAAAATCACTTTTACCGACGCTTGATTTGACCGAAGAAGAACAGGCGAGTATCGAGGACTTGGAGGCTCGGCTCAAGATTTATGCGCGAATGAAGGAGTTGTCCGTGCATGTGAAAGAAAGATTCGGAAAACAAATGCTTTTTGCCAAGGAAAATAATAAAATCGAAGTTAAAGTTTTTTCACCTCACGCAAAAATGACTTTACCTAATTTGGTTTCCGCCATGTTTGAAGTTATTAAAAATTTTCCGAGAAAAGAGATTTTGCCGAAAGCGATTGTGCGCAAGGTTATAAGTCTTGAAGATATGATTGGCCGATTGACACAACGAATTACTTCGAGTTTGAAAATGAGTTTTCGTGAATTTGCCAATGTGCACAAAGATGAAAAAGTGAACGTGATTATTAGTTTTCTGGCGATGCTTGAGCTCGTAAAGCAAGGCGTTATCAGCGTCATGCAAGAACAAAAATTTGATGACATCAAGATGGAAACGAACAACGAAATCGGTGTGCCGAAATATTAATTTATTGTTATACTAACCCTTATGAATTTAGACCAACAAATCGAGGCAATTTTATTTTTTCGCGGAGAAAACGTTTCAATCAAAAATATTGCTAAAATTTTGGAAAAAACGCCGGCCGAAATCGAGCAGGGGATAGAAATGTTGAAAAAACGCTTGGAGGCCGGCGCTTTAACTATTGTGACTAAAGATGATGAGATAATGCTGGCGACCCGGGCCGAGGTCGCGCCGCTAATCGAGGGCTTGGTCAAAGAGGAAATCAATCGCGACCTCGGCAAAGCCGGTCTTGAAACTTTATCCATCGTACTTTACAAAGGGCCCATTGCCCGAAGAGAGATCGATTACATTCGTGGAGTTAATTCGCAATTTATTTTGCGAAATCTGCTCGTCCGCGGGTTAGTCGAAAAAATCGTTGATGAAAAAGGCGAGCGACGCTTTTTATATCGTCCAACTTTCGAACTTTTACAAATGCTTTCAATTTCAAATATATCTGAACTCCCGGAATACGAAAAGGTGCAAGAGGAACTTGCCGCATTAATCAAAAAGGAGACGAATACGGAAACAATTTCAGAAAATGGAACAGGAATTTAACAAAATACCGGAAACGCAGCCTATCGTGGAACCGAGTGTACATACAAACGATAAAAGTCACGGCGGACAAATTGCTGCGATAATTTTTGTAATGCTAATTTGCTCCATAGTCGCATACTTATCAGGTATTGGCAGACACAATCCAAGTAAAACTCAAACCAATTCGCTTGTCGCTATTAATTCAACTTCAACGATCGCAAACATCGATCCGTTTTTCGCAACATCACTAAAAGCCAAATCGGCCTTTGTTTGGGATATAAAAAATCAAAAAGTTTTATTCGCAAAAAACGCAAATGACGTTTTGCCTTTAGCCTCTATCACAAAGATCATGACGGCCGATGTGGCTTCAGAATTACTTTCTCCAACATCCACGATTTCAATCGAAGTGGGAGATCTGGCACAAGACGGCGATACAGGACTTTTCCTCAATGAAAGATGGACTTTTAAAAAATTATTGAATTTTACTTTATCGATATCTTCAAACGATGGCGCATCTGCGATCGCCAATACTGCAAGTTCAAACTTTGTTGAAAAAATGAACGAGAAAGCGCAATTACTGGGATTATCATCGATGCAATTTTTCAATCCAACGGGTCTCGATGAATCAATAACACGAAGTGGTGCCTACGGTTCAGCCGCTGACGTCGCCAAACTTTTTTCATACACTTTACAAAATCATCCGGAAATTTTTGAGGCAACTCGTTACGCAACATTTACAACTTCGTCGCTTGATAATTTCAAACACACTGCCACAAATACAGACGAGGAGATAAATAATATCCCGGGAATTATTGGTTCAAAAACTGGTTACAGCGATCTTGCTGGAGGAAATTTAGCCATTATTTACGATGCGGGGGTAAATTATCCGATTATTGTCGTTGTTCTCGGTTCGACTTACAACGATCGTTTTACGGATGTGTTGTCATTGATTAAGGCGACAAATCAAACTTTAAATGTGTTATAATAAAGGGCAAAATTCATGATTATTATCGATGGTGTTAAAATTTTCATAGCGGCGACTCTGTCATTCTTTATTGGCATTGCTATCACTCCTTTTGTCTCAAATTATCTCTATTCACATAAAATGTGGAAGAAAAAATGCGGTAAAGTCGGCTTGGACGGCAAAGGTGCGCCGATTTTTAATGAACTTCACAAAGATAAGGAAGTTGGAACTCCACGCATGGGTGGCGTAATTATATGGATGTCCGCTTCTATTACGATCGTTGGCATGTGGTTATTGGCCAAATTCTTTCCAAATCCAATAATCAGTAAACTTGATTTTTTGAGTCGAAATCAAACATGGATTCCGTTTGTCACCATGATGATAGGAGCTTTGGTTGGATTGGTTGACGATTTTTTTGAAATTTCCGGAAATTTTGTCGGTGGACTTTCCCTTAAAAAAAGATTGATCGCAGTCGGTCTTGTTTCTTTGTTTTGCGGAGTTTGGTTTTATGTTCGACTTGGCGTTGTCGGTATCGGCACACCGTGGGGAGAATTATATTTGGGATGGCTAATTGTGCCGTTCTTCATTTTACTCTCAATGTTACTTTATTCCGGAGGGGTGATCGACGGAATCGACGGTTTGGCCGGCGGAGTGTTTTCAATTATTTTTTCGGCCTACGGCGTCATTGCGATTCACCAACAACAGATAAATTTGGCCACTTTTTGTTTTGCTCTTACCGGAGCGATTTTGGCTTTTCTTTGGTTTAATATTCCGCCAGCTCGTTTTTATATGTCTGAGACTGGAAGTATGGCACTCACCATCACCCTTTCTGTGGTTGTGTTTATGACCGGTACCCACAGTAACGGATACGGTATTTTTGTTTTACCGATCGTCGCTTTGCCACTAATTGTCACAACTGCTTCCGTTGTAATTCAAATGCTTTCCAAAAAATTCAGGAACGGCAAAAAAGTATTTCTTGTGGCTCCTTTGCATCATCATTTTGAAGCCAAAGGGTGGCCATCATATAAAGTGACGATGCGATATTGGATTTTGACGATTATTTTCGCCATTATTGGTGTGACGATTGCATTTTTGGTTCAACCGCCTATTTTGTAAAATATTTTTGGTGAATTTTATCCATGACAACTAAAGTAAAATCAGATAGATTATTTTTGCTGGCAACAATTCTTTTGATTGTGTCCGGATTTTTTGTGTTTATGTCGGCGTCTTTGGGCTTAGTGGCTAGAGAAGGAGCTAACTTTGCAACTGTTGCATTAAAGCAAGCGGGGATTGCGGTTATCGGAACAATCATAATGATTGGCACTTCAAATATTAATTTCAGGAAATACAGAACGTTCGCGCCGCTCATCTTTATTTTTTCGCTCGGATTGACCGCGTTGGTTTTCGTACCGCACATCGGGTTTGCTCACGGCGGAGCGGCGCGTTGGATCACTTTTGGTTCATACACATTTCAACCTGCAGAGCTTTTAAAAATTGCTTCCGTAATTTTGCTAGCTGCATTGTTTTCTAAACATAAAGACAGACTTGCTCTTTCCGCAAAAAGTCTAATTCCTTTCTCTCTGATTACCTTAAGTGTTGCAGCTTTGTTGTTGAAACAGCCGGACAATGGCACTTTTATGGTTATTTTTCTAGCACTACTTGCAATTTACATCGCCGCCGGGGCGAGATTTTCGCACATCGTCATTATCACTTTTTGTTGTGTTCTAGCTATAGCCGGTTTAGCTTTTTTTCGTCCATATGTAGCGGCGCGATTTACAACATTTTTGCACCCAACCTCAGACTCTCAAGGTGCCGGTTATCAAGTTCAGCAGGCACTCATCGCCGTTGGATCCGGAGGTATTACAGGTCGAGGTTTTGGTCAAAGTATTCAAAAATTTAATTTTTTACCGGAACCGATCGGTGACTCGATCTTTGCTGTTGCCGCTGAAGAATTCGGTTTAATCGGCAGTTTCAGTATAATAATAATTTTTGTTTTCTTTGCTTTACGCGGCTTTAAGATCGCCGCTCACAGTAATGACGTTTTTGGTCGCTTATTGGCTGTCGGGATTATTACTCTTATTACCGCGCAAGCCTTGATAAACATTGGCGCAATCATCGGTGTAATGCCGCTAACGGGTATTCCGCTTTCTTTTGTCAGTCATGGCGGTACCGCTCTTATGTTCACCCTGGCCGAAGCCGGCATAATATTAAACATTTCCAAAAACTCGGTTCGACAAAAAGAGAAGGTCAGTTTAGAATAAGATAATAAATTTATGAAAATACTTTTTACTGGAGGAGGAACAGGTGGACATTTTAATCCCATAATCGGTGTCGCTCAATCTATAAACAAAGTTGTCAAAGAGCAACATTTATTAACGCCGGAATTATACTACATGGCGCCAACTCCGTTTGACGCCAGAGTCCTTTTTGAAAATAACATTAAATTCCAACAAATTTCTGCCGGAAAAATTAGACGTTATTTTTCGATCTTAAACTTTTTTGATCTTTTCAAGACCGCTTGGGGAGTCGTCAGATCGACATACATGGTTTATAAACTATATCCCGATGTAATTTTCGGGAAGGGTGGATATGCCAGTTTCCCGGTGCTTTTTGCCGCTAAAATTTTACGAATACCCGTGATAATTCACGAATCCGACAGTAAACCCGGTCGCGTCAATGCATGGGCTGCAAAATTCGCTCGTCGCATCGCCATTTCATATCCAACGGCAGCTCAATATTTTCCTGCTGACAAAGTTGCGTTTACCGGTAACCCGATTCGCAAGGAAGTTTCGGAACCGCTTACAGTCGGAGCTCATGATTATTTAAAATTGAAACCGGAAATTCCTTGCGTTTTTATCGTCGGCGGGTCTCTTGGTTCAAAGATTATTAACGAAACAATAATTGAATCTTTGCCGACTTTGGTTGAAAAATTTCAAATCATTCATCAGACAGGTAAAGCCAATTATGATGAAGTGATAACGACCGTGAATGTTGTGCTTGGCGGAAACCCTAACGCTGCCAATTATCGACCTATGCAATATTTGAACGCTCTTGAAATGCGTATGGCGGCAGGCGTAGCTAAATTGATCATCTCGCGTGCCGGTTCTACAATCTTTGAGATTGCTGCTTGGGGAAAACCTTCAATCATCATTCCGATCAGTGAAGCTGTGAGTCACGATCAAACTTCCAACGCTTTTGCCTACGCGCGCAGTGGCGGCGCCGAAGTTATTGAAGAGAACAATTTGGCATCCCATTTACTTATTTCCGAAATCAATCGCATTGTCGACAATCCGGAAGTTTGGCAGAAAATGTCTGACGGCGCAAAATCTTTTGCCAAGACAGACGCCGCCGACAAAATTGCTCAAGAGATCGTAAACTTGGCATTACAGCACGAAGACTAAACTCTTTATTTTATATGTTATAATGGTTGTGTTATGACTGATACAACCAATTCAAAAGTTGTCACGCGTTTTGCACCTTCTCCGACCGGTTTTTTGCATATCGGCAGTGTTAGAACTGCACTTTTTTCTTATTTATATGCTAAACAAAATGACGGCAAATTTGTTTTGCGTATTGAAGACACAGATAAGGCACGAAGTACACCTGAATACGAAAAAGATATTATGGACGGTCTAGAATGGCTCGGTTTGAACCACGATGAATTTTTCCGACAATCCGAACGAGCCGATATTCACAAAAAATATTTGCAAAAAATAATTGATAGTGGTGCCGCATATATTTCTAAAGAAAAAGTTGGGAAAGAAGGGGATAGGGAAGAAGTAATTCGTTTTAAAAATCCCAACAAAAAAGTCGCTTTTGACGACTTAATTCGTGGTCACGTTGAGTTCGACACGACTGAACTCGGCGATTTCGTGATCGCTAAAAGCATTGATGAACCAATCTTCCATTTTGCCGTCGTAGTAGACGATTTTGAGGCCGGAATTACTCACGTTATCCGCGGCGAGGACCATATTTCCAACACTCCGAGACAAATACTGATTCAGGAGACAATCGGCGCACCACGGCCAATTTACGCCCATTTACCCCTTATTTTAGCCGAAGATCGGTCAAAATTGTCCAAAAGGAAACATGGTGAGGCCGTTTCTTTGAAATTTTACCGCGAACAGGGCTATTTGAAGGAATCTCTCATCAACTTTATCGGCATGCTCGGCTGGAATCCCGGAAACGACGAGGAGTTGCTCAGTCTGGATGATTTCGTTAAAAAATTCACCATCGAAAAAGTGCAAAAAGGCGGAGCGATATTTAATGTGGAAAAATTGAAATGGCTCAATCGCGAATACATCAAAAAATTGTCGGCAAATGAAATTTTGGAAATAGTTTATCAAAAAATGCCTGATTATCCAAGAGAATTACTGGAACGGGCGCTTCCATCCATTATTGATCACATATCTGTTTTCGGTGACATCGATTTGCTTGTAAAAAATGGCGAGTTTGATTATTTGACTACTGATTTTATTTCAAAAGCGGGAAATTTTGCAAAAGAGAAATTAATGTGGAAAGGGGAGTCGGACAAGGCTTTAACTGCCGGACATCTTCAATTTATTTTGAAAACCATCAAAAATATCCCGGAATTTCCAACTCCAGAACAAACTAAAGCCGCTCTGTGGGAGTATGCTTCAGAAAAAGGTCGAGGTCAGGTTTTGTGGCCGCTTCGATTTGCTCTTTCCGGAAAAGATAAATCTCCGGATCCGTTTGTGTTGATCTCCATTCTTGGGACAACTATCGCTTCGGAAAGGATCGACGCTGCGATAAAAAAACTTTTCCTATAGATGTCTATAAAAAGGTCAAACATTTATATATTATTTGTCATTACTTTGGTTTTTCTGACCATGACCGTGTTTGGTACTCCCAAAACTTTCGCTGCGACATCTTCATCAAACGCAGTTTTACAAAGTCAGATAGATGCAAATAATCAACAAATTTCGGATCTAAATAAAAAGATCGCCGAATACCAAGCTGCGCTGACCAAAGCAGGAGCCGATAAAAAGACCTTACAGGCCGCAATCGATGATCTAACCTTAAAAAGAACCAAGATCGAAACCCAGATCTCGGTTATACAAAAACAGATCAATACGACAGGTTTACAAATTCAGCAACTCGGTTCCGATATCGTCTCGACTCAAAAAACCATCGACGAAAATAAATCGACGCTGGCAAATTACTTTCGCAATCTCCAAAAAACCGACAACGAATCGTTTTTAGAGTATTTTCTTTCATCCGAAACAGTCGATGATGCATGGAACGATATCGGCGCACTGATCCAGGTTCAAAATTCGATCAAAAATAACGTGGATTCCTTAAAGACGGAGAAAACCAAATTGGCTGATTCGCAAAACGCCACAAAACAGAAACAAAACGTTTTGACCTCTCAAAAACAATCGCTTGCCGAACAACAATCTTCGCTATTGGCGACAAAAAAGGCCAAAGACCAGTTGTTGGCCGAGACAAAGGCCCAAGAATCCAAATATCAAGCCTTGCTTGCTTCCGCCAAGTCTCAACTCGCCAGCTTTACTGCTTTTGCCAAAAATGCCGGAGGCTCGGGGCTTCTCACAAATCAAACCGTCTGTGATAATTGGGGATGTTATTACAATCAACGAGACAGCGCATGGGGGAACAATTCTCTTAATGGCACGACATATAGACTTGCTAGCGATGGATGTCTTGTCACCTCGATGGCGATGATCATGACACATTATGGATATAAAAGTGTCACGCCTCAAACCATTAATTCCAATCCTGACAATTTCGCGACATATTATCCCGCTTACTTGTTGAAGACGATTTACGTTGGCGGAGTGACTGCCACGCGAAAAGTTGCGGTTATTGATTCAACGTTAAGAAGCGGTCATCCGGTCGTTGTAGGTATACGCGCATATGGCGGAACACATTTTGTGGTCTTGACCGGCGGATCCAACGGAAATTATCTTATGCGCGATCCATATATTTCCGATGGTAAAGACATAAGCTTTACGGACCATTATGTCGTAAAAAATATCTACGAGATAAATAATGTCGTGATCACCGGCTAAGTATTGCATTTTACTTCCAAATTTGCCGTTAATAACGTAGAATATAGTTATATGAAATACACTCAAAAATACACGAAGCAGGGGATTATCAGCTATATTATATTGATAATTGCTGCGCTTATCCTCATCGCGTATTTCAGGAATGAAATTCAAGCGATCTTCGGTTCTGCTCGATTTAAGGATGCAGTATTGACCACGATCTCTTGGGTTCAAACTGCCTTAATTTGGGTTACCGACAAATTGGGTTGGACATCGAGTCAGTTAAAGTAGGTATTGACAAGGATTACTTATTATGGCGTTTCACAATTATAATATTTATGGATAGATTCTGGAAACGAGTATTTTTCTTTGTTTTAATGCCAATTTACGGACCGTTGGGACTTTTTTCAAATTTAACTTATCTTTGGTGGCAAAAACTGCAAAAAGGAGATCTTTCCGAAAAAATTTTATTTTATGCATTGGCGCCGATTTATGCGCCGATAACTTTTTTCTTATATTTAACGTATAAATGGTGGGCCGATATGTTTTAACTAATATGGCAAAAAACAAAATTTATAAGGGTAAGATCATATTGGAAAGCCTCGAGGACCAAAATTTGGTCTCCAAGATGCAAATTCTTGATACTGAGGTCACGAGTCATCAGACAATTCACACGATTCTTATCTCAAAATCTGAGATCGAGAATCTGATGTCATATATCAAGCAAGGACCTTGGTACGCGCATTTTTGGCATGGTAATGAGGTCTCGGTCATCTTTCGAGACAAAATTTTTAAATTATTGCACAACCGGCCGGAAAGTTGGAGAGAAACGATCGGTTACGGAATTTCTATTGGCATACCGAGGAAGCAGTTGGATTTTCCAATCAATCAATAAAGGATTAAGATCTAAAGAATGTTAAGCGTCTATTAAACAGACCTTTTAAGAGAGCTTTGAATGTGGCTGATTATTCGAAAGACCTAAACCAGCCCATACCTACCGCAAAGATATATTGTGCGACATGCACCTATTCTGCCCCTAGAGCCAAAAAGCCCTTCTCCCTACCAAGTCAGACTCTTAATTGATGACTTTATATTCCAGTAGTAAATAAGAATCTTTTAAAGATTCAGCTCTCACTAATTCAAGAGTTTTAATTTTTAATAATTCTTCGGATAAATGAATTGATTCACCGTCCATAATTGTCGGGGTCTGCGCTCCCCCAATCAAAGCAGGTGCCACAACTAGTTTCAATTTATCAACCAAGCCGATTCTTATAAATTCAGAATTCATGGTTCCGCCGGATTGTATAGTTAATTTTTCTACACCAAAATTGTTTTTAAGTTTTGACATCAAATCCACTAAATCAATTTTGTCGTCATAAGAAATGATTTCAATGTTCTTGAATGTATTTTTTATTTCGAATGCAGGGTGTGATTTGTTAGTTGTGACAATAATCAGTGTTTTGGCTTTTTTGGCTAAATAATCAACCCCTTTTTCTGTTAGATGAGGATGATTATCAATTACTACTAAACTCACTGCTAATTTTACTGGATCGTCAATTTTTTCATTAATACCGATCTTTGCAAACACTTTACCGGTATTTAATGAAAATAAATCAGTTTGCTGTTCTAAATCGTAATATTGATGAAGACCTTCTTTCAAACCAATAATAATCGGAAAATCTTTATCAAAATCCATAGCTTCCGTATCGCCAGTTGAGATCTTCCCATCCACCGACATCAACATAAAAAGCGTTATTTCTGGTTTATTCATAATATTATTATATCATTTTACTTATTTTATATAAAAAACACGGACGTCACCCTTTCTGTGACGCCCGATTTTGTTTTGGTTATATTTTTTACGAACGCCTACCTCCGATTTTCCGCGACGTGTTCCGCAACTTCTGGCGGAATTTCTCCGGCCATAGTTCTTGCCACTGCCCTCCGTATCGGTCCCGGATCAGGACGCATACATGATTGTACAAGATTCCAAACTTCACCTCCATGATGATTGTTTGCGTGAGCTTGTACATCAGACAAAGTAACATCACGTTTCTGCAAATTACCCATACGCGTACTCCATTCGTTGAAACAAAAGATCGTACCCTAATATATTATACCGCCGCAATAGTTTCTTACAACGTGCAATTGTGAACACGTGATATAATGATTTTGATCGGAGAAATTATTAATAATTTTAATTATATGAACGAAGAGGTAAAAGTTGGTGGTGAAGTTGGAAAGACTTGTGAAGGTGCCCATTGCGGTGGATGCAAAAAGTGCTGTTGTCCACACCATCGTGTCATTTCTATTGTGGCGATCCTAATTGCTTTGGATTTTCTGTTGGTTGCCTTCAAAGTTTACAGCATTGATACGGCTCAAATAATTTGGCCAATTATCGTGATCGTTGCCGTTATTTTTAAAATGATCACTCGTCGATGTAAGTGTTGTTAATCATTTTTTCTCAATTTACAAATTTGAAAGCAAAAAACTACCCACCGGTAGTTTTTTGTTGGAAGATAAAAGTTATCTTCGTCTTTTTGAGGTCTTCTTTGCTTTACTCTTGCGAGTAACTTTTCTTGCGACTTTACGAGACTTTGTCTTCTTTGCTTTTTTCGCCATAGAATTTTTTGTTGGCTACTAAATCTAAGATGTCGACAACATCACTACTAAAATTATATCACCCACGTTTGTATTGTAAATAGTTTTTTGCAAAATTTTGTGCGCGAAAAATTATTGTTAAAATATTTTCCGCAATTTTTTTAAAATTTAATTTTTCGTAAATCTTTTCGCAGTTGGGAGTGATCAGGAATTGTTTGTGCGACCAAATTCCAAAAATCATTTGAGTGATTGAATTCGCCGATGTGACAAAGTTCATGAACGATAACATAATCGACTAATTTGTCGGGAATAAGTGCCAATCTGTAATTAAAATTCATATTTCCTTTTTTGGAACAACTACCCCACCGCGATCTTTGGTTTCTAATGGTAATTCGACCTAAATTAAAGTTATAAAAGTTATTAAATTCCGCAATTTTTCGAAGAACCAAGGAACGGGCTGATTCCTTATGTTTTTGATATTCCATCTTCGAATTTCTGACAAAAATAGCGTGACCGACTCTACGGCATCGTCTTCGGTACAACCTGACCCTGCGAATTCTACGGAACATCCAGGTCGGCATATTATTTTTTAACAAACAAACGAGCAATCCTAATTTCTTCGAAATTAAATGAGCGACCTAGAACGTCACGAGTGGCTGAAAGTTTCATGGCACCGGTTTTAGCCAAAACTTTTTCCAAAGCCGATTCCATTTTTTTAAATCTTTTGATTTCAGGTTTCAAGTATTTTAGATCATTTTCCGGATTTAATTTTCTTTCGTCGCACAAAGTTTCTAGGTGGCTTATGATTGTGCCAACAACCATTTCTCGTTTTTTAGCCATATCTTTAATAGAAAGCTTCTCTAGCACCAGTTTTCTGGTCTCTTCATACGTTGAAACCTTTTGATCAGCCTGTTTTTCTTTGGTGGTATTTTTGGAAATAAATTCTTGCTGAATCCTCTCTTTTACGGTGCTTTTCATACCCCGCAACGCCTCCACTGCCGTCTCGGAAAAAGTTTGTAAACTTTGATCGAATTCGGAAACTTCCTCATGAACTTGAAGCGACAAATTATTTATGCCGAGCAACTTCAAACCACCAAGCGTGCGCACGCGGGAAAGTGCGACATAACCCATACCTCGTTCAAAAGATTTGGAGAGATCGACTTCAACTGCATCCAAACTCATACCCTGACTTTTGTGTACGGTAATAGCCCAGGCTAGTCGCAACGGCACTTGAGTGATCTCAGCTTTTACTTTTCCTTCCTCCTCAATACTCCAAGAAACAGGTGAGGCTTTGATTCTCTTCCCTCTCGTGGTCAAAATAATTGGTGCATCCATTTCAAATTCGATAACTTTTCCGAGTGTGCCGTTCACGTATCCGCCTTCAAAATTATTTTTGACGAACATTACTCGCGCGCCAAGTTTCAAATGCAATTTTTCCGGCGCGAGACAACTTTTTTTTAAAATCTCAACGAGCGGCGGCCGACCCCGACTGCTCATTTCAAAAATCCTAGACTCGTCATCAATTTCACCGAGCGCTTTGGAATTTATAGTATCAACATCAATATTATGAGTATACAAACAAGTCGGCTCGGCGTTGGTATCCGGTTCTTTATTAAAACGACTTTGCAAATGTTCGTACGTACTTTTCGAAACATCATTGCGACGAATTTCATTTAAAATATTGGTGTGATTTTGATCGGTCTGACGATGTTGTTCGTGTAGATAACAAATAGTCGGATCAAGGGTTTTCCAAGCATCGGAGTGATAGATGAAATGAGCTTCCCTCTCACCTTGGCGGGAGACCGGCGGCAATTGGAAAAAGTCACCACAAAGAACGACCTGCATGCCACCAAAAGGTCGATTATCACGTTTAAAACGCCTCACCAAAGTATCCACCAAATCGAGACGAAAGTGGTGCAGCATCGAAACTTCATCAATAATCAAAACTTTTGTTCTCTGCATCCTATCAAAAAGATATTTTCGTTCCTCCAGTTCGGAAATCACATCTTCTGGTAAAGTGTCGCGAATACCAAGCCCAGACCATGAATGAATCGTAATACCATTCATATGTGTTGCCGCAATACCGGTTGAAGCCGTCACCGCCACTTCAATTTTATTTTCCTTGAGATATTTGATGTATTGATTGAGTAAATAAGTCTTCCCGCTCCCCGCCGAACCGGTCAAATACACATTATGTCCAAGTTTCAGAATATCCAATGCTTCCTTTTGGGTCATATAGTGATTATATCATGAGAGATATCTCGACATTTACTATTTATTTCTTATGCACCTCATGCCCACCAAACTGCTTGCGCATAAGTGCGACCATTTTGTTAGAGAATTTCTTTTGATTTTTGGCGCTAGCAGATTCTTTGCGCACTTTCAAAGCATCGGCGATGACTCGCACGTCCACGCGCAACTCCTTGCCCGTTTTAACCGTCCACTCGCCTTCCCCGGTAGTATCGATCTTACCTTTAACTTTTTTCAAATTTTCTGTTTCAAAAATATTGCGACAGAGGTCGATAAGCCACGAACGAACGACGGAACCTTTCTGATAGACCCGTGTTACGTCTTTTAAATTGTATTTATATTTGCTAGCATCAAGTACGCCGTAACCCTCGGCAATCGCTTCCATCATGCCATATTCGATTCCATTGTGAACCATTTTGGCAAAATGTCCTGCACCCGATTCGCCAAGCCAAGCATAATTGTCTCCAGATGAAAGAGTTTTAATGATCAGCTCGATTTTTTTCCATTGCGCCTTTGGCCCACCAACCATGAGAGCGAAACCATTTCTTTCGCCCCAAACACCGCCGGAAGTGCCACAATCAAAAAACGTGACACCTTTTTTAGCTAGTTTTTTAGATCGTTCTACTGTATCTTTATAAAAACTATTTCCTCCATCTATCACAATGTCGCCTTTGCGTAAATGAGCCGAGAGTCCGCCAAATAGAAACTCATCCACGATCGCATGTGGCAACATTATCCAAAATATTCGCTGTTTGTCGGTAAAATGTTTAATGACATCATCAATATTCTGTGATGCGGCAATACCGGCTTGCTTTATTTCCTTAACGGATTCTTCCGAACGATTCCAAGCAAAGACCGTAAAATTATTTTTATGTAAACGTCGAGCAATCTGACTTCCCATACGACCAAGTCCGAAAATGGCGATTTGTGGTTTCATGTGTCTTTAACTGTTTAAAATATTATTAAAAATCTCTCGTTCATCCTATTTACCAGTATAATTCACTTTAAGTTTTTTTGGTAATCTCTCGATTGCATAACTCAACATTATTCTCGGCATCAACTGATGATATTTATTAAGAAAATCAAGAAGCATAATCTCGCTAACCTTACCCATTTCACGCAACATCCAACCGCAAACTTTATGGATCAAAGGGTGTTGATCAGTCATTAGCATCTCTGTTAGAGCTGTAATATCGGAAAAATCGCCCCTTTTGATGAAAAGATAGGTTGAAACCACCGCAATTCGCCTATCCCAAACATTTTTCGACTTGGCGAGACGGTATAAAATACTCCTTGGCCGATAAGCTAAATAATCGCCAACAATATATGGAGCTGACGTATCTACTAGGTCCCAATTGTTCACGCCCTTGCGATTCTTAATATAAAACTTGAATATTTCCTTTTTGGTTTTCTCATCCGTCGACTCTTCATATTTAAAAACCAGCATTTCAAGGGCTGTAAAACGATGTTCATGCACCGAGCTTTCCAGTAATTTGCCGATCCCAACCAAACCGATCTCTTTATAATATTTCTTGGCAATCACACGCTGTTTTGGTACCGTAATACCCAAAAAAGTGTCTCCTTCACCATATTCTCCCTTACCAGTCTTAAAATACTGACTTAAAAAGACAGCTTTATTGGAATTCGCGACTTTTTTGAGTTCTTGAGTAAGGGCTTTCATATTTAGATTGCGAACTTTGGCATTCCGAAACAGGAATTATATCATATTGTCTCGGAGTTTTGTAATAATTTTCCACTTAGTACGTCTCAGAGAGTGTAGAAACATAAAACTAACTATGATCATAAAAATATTATTGTTGATAGCGACATTTTGTCTCATGTTGCTACCGCCAACAATCAAAGCAACGAGACTTCCATAACAAAAAACTCCGTCTGAAAATATCAAATGGAGTTTTTTGTTGCTATTTTATGATTAAATTACTGAGAAGTTGTCGAAGCAGTGCTTGTTGCAGTACCTCCTAGGCTCTGTCTGATCATTTTTCCGTCTTTTGATGCGTCTTTGAGGTCCTGAACCGCAGCTTTAACTTGATCTCTAGCGGCTTTTAGAGCGGCAGTGTTACTTGCCATAACGGTCTTATCACCATTGTCAGGGGTAAGATTGGTGACTCCGGCAATAGCGTTAGCCGATTGAGTCCTTGCGTCAGCGATCTTGGCATTCATGTCCGCGATTAAAGTCGATGTTGAGCCTACCCTTGTCTGAAGTTTTGCAGAATAAGTAGATAGGAGATCGGCTGTTGTTGATACTTTATCCGCAGCCGCAATAATTTCTATTTTGGGCATAACCAGCATATATATACGATACGACTTGGTTATTGATTGTACGTCAGTTTTAAGAGTTGATGCATCAGTATCTCCGTCTATTTTTACCTTAAGATTGTTAAGAAGGTTTATCTGACCTTGTACTGTTGTAGAGAAAGATGATTTGTCCGAAGCGGAAACTTTCTTCATTCCTTGAATCTTTTCCTGAAGTTTGTTGAGCGAAGTTGTTCTGCGATTGATTTCGGTGCTTGCACGTGTTTGTAAACGAGCCGTAACCTGATCCAATTTCGAAGCGTGTTTAGCGGTCGAGCTTGAATTTGAAGTCGTACTGGCATTGTCGGCAAGAACCGGACTTGCAGTTAATGTCACGATTCCGATGAATGCGAAACTGGCAATTATATAAGTTTGATATTTTTTCATGTTGATCATTAAATATTAAATTGATGATGTATCATTGAGACTGGTATTGATATCGGCACTATTGTTATCCAAATTATTGATCTGTGAATCAATAGCGGCGCTTTCACTATCTAACGACTTATCATCGCTTAATGTTTTTTGGCTGACATTCTTCGACGACTCGGTTTTTATTGTATTACCCATGGTATTTTTTTGATTAAACCATGAATAAAAAATTAAACCTAGAGAAGCAAGAACCAAAACTCCTATTGCAACAGGAACAACAAATCCTTGATTTTTAGATGACATAGTGATTAAAGTTATAAATAAAGACCTACTTTTGTATTATACACCCATAGGTTTGATTTGTTTCAAAGAGATTGGCGACCTCAAAATAAAAAGCTTCGCCGGTTTGGCGAAGCTTTTTATTTTGAGGTCTTCCTCTTACACTCCCCAACAAGCTTTAGAAGCTGACCATGGAGCCGTGCCGCTAACATCATACAGATTACGGGCATATTCAAGGTTTCCACCGAGAGTATATATGTTAAGATCCATTCCTTTAGCTCTCTCTAAGTGATACTTTTCATTAATTTGCATCACACCTACGTCAAATTTATTGGTCTCGCCACGAAGAATTTCTCCATTTGCATCAGTCTGACGATAGCGAGATTCGCACTTAGCAACTTTAGCTAAGATTGGAATATCCTTGAAATAATCCTTTACAACGTCCTCAACAGTGATATTAGAGATAACGGGTTTTGTTGCAATATTTTCCGCTAAAACAACGGTTTCCACAGCATATACGGGATTTTCTTGCGTTGTTGATTTCACATCAACAGTACTGAAGTGTGCGGAAGCCAACAGAGACGCTACAACCATTGATATTGAGATAAAATTCATAAAAGAAAACTCAGGGATAATCTGAGTTGATAACATAGTAGCAAATTTTGAGATTATTGTCAAGCTTTCTGTACGGCAAAATATCAATATAGCCTTATTTTAGGCCATATTATTAGGATAGTGTTAAATTGTATTTCACCAAAACTTTAGAAATTCCCAAACACTTTGATTTTTCACTTTTTCAATCGTCGGTGTTACCGATTTTGCGGGAATAACGTTGATAATTAGAGGTATTGGCGAAGCTTTAGTGATTAGAATATGTACTCCGGGAGTGATTGAGGTCGGTAAATTCAAGGTTACCATTGAATTTCCGACTATTTTTTTGAAGGAATAGGTTTGACCATCAAAACTTGCGTCCATTACAGCACTCTTTGCCGGGTTCAATAAAATAGATACTGAGGAACTGGCAGTAACGTTAACTTTTTCAACAAGATATAATTTTTCATCATAACCGGCGGAAATTGGAACAGAAACATTATTTGAAGTAACAATAAACAGACCTGCGGGAGTATCAAGGCTATTTTTAGGTAAAGACAACGGTACGGTATTTGTTTTTAGTTTGATGAGATCGAACTGAGTTTGAATTCCAGCGGCGGCAAGGTATTTGGTTAGCTCTGATACGGCAGTTATTTCTTTTGAAAGCGTTGCTAACGGTTCAAACAAGAAACGCTTAATGGCTGATTCGAAAGAAAAAGCATTTGCCTCGGTACCGCCAAAAACAGGTAGATTTTTCAGAGTAAGCGGTTTTAGATCGGCAAGATTCAGGTTGAAAGTAGAATTTTTTGTACCGAATACATAGGATGAGGATTGAGATGGATTTGAATTCGGATTGGAAGGAGGTGTTGGTGGTTTCGGAACAGCTGGAGGAGTATAAATACCGGTAATTACACCACGACCAATATGGCCGGCGGAACCGAAAGGATTACATGATTCTCCGCTCAAACTATCTGTTCCTTTACCGTTTAAAATACTGTAACCCGAGGAGTTAATTAGGGTAACATCGCCGCCCGAACCACCGTATCCACAACCTGACGAGTCTCCTCCTTTAGCAATGATTGGTGTGCCGCTAGCTGTTGCGTAGGAATACACAATAGTTATGGCGCCGGCATCGCCACCATTATGGTCTGGATCGCCTCCGTTGGCTGAAATAGCGCCGGTAGTTGAGGTGGCAATTGAAATATCACCGCCGGCACCACCGTTTATATTGGAATTTCCGTCGGCGCCGTTTGCACTCGTGCTGGCTACAATGGCGGAATTTTCTACAACAATGTTGCCGGCACGACCGCCAGTAGTTGTCGCATTTGATGAAACATTTCCACCGACCGTAATATTTTTCAAGGTAAAGTTATGTCCTCTACCGGTAATATCTCCACTTACTCTATATCCCGACGTAGCCATATCCATCGTTCCATGCAACTCGATATTATTGTTAGCAATCGTACAATTACCGGTAATATTTCCCTGCAAGTAGTAATATGGACGAGTTGCTTCATCTAGCAAATCACTTCCGCAAAGCGTATAAATTGGTACCGTATTATCGTATGTAAAGGTGATAGATCGTTCATTCTCATTTCCGCGACCATCAGTTCCACGAATATACAACGTATGTTCTCCGGCGCCTGGTCGTGGCAAGTCTGAACCGTTATTTGAACAAATCAAGTTCGCGTATGATTCATCATCCATTTTGTATTCACAATTTGCCGAGCTGTCCCAGTTAATAACCGGCAACCATTTTACCGTAGTCGTTGCATCTACCGGTGAAACAACAGAAATTTGAGGAACGACCGGTCCGCCACCTATATTCATACCGAAGATAAACAATCCGTTATTGAATGCCTTGAAAATATTCGTTGCAAGATCATAGACGGCATTGGAAATATCAACCACGACACCTTGAGCGATAAGGATCCAATCGTTATGCCCTTCTTCCGTTGTAAAATTACGTGTCGTCGAAGCGTTTGAATTATACTGACGCGTCGTAGACCCAACGATCGTGCCGCTTCCTTCCGAGTTGTCATCAAAGAAAGTCACGTTGCCGGTCACATTACCGTTATTTTTGCTACCGTCATAGAAACTTAATGTGCTTCCCGTCTCCGCAGTTATTGAATCACCGGTATTTATACTTCTATCTTTGAAATTCAAAATACCTCCCGATGCGATAGAAATAACCCCTCCGACATTCGTGCTATCATCGTGAAAATTGACAACGCCACCGGAAGTGATCGAGATCGTACCGTGATCATTACTGCCGTGTTCATAGAAATCCAAAGTCCCACCGGAATTCACGGTAATATCGCCGGTACTTGAGCTTGTATCATAGAAATCCATGCTCTTTCCGGAACCTAACACCGTAGTTGAATTGTTAATGCTACTATCATTGAAAACCCAATGATTAATTGCGACATCGTCAGTTAAACCAAGAGCATCTCCAGATATCGTACCCCAAACTTTATTGCCGGTTAATGTCGCGGTACCACCGACAGCAAAAGCGAATTTTGCCGAGCCATATATGACACCTTTATTGTAACTATTATCATTAAAACGCAACGTTAATCCCCCACCAGTTAACATAGAGCCGTCATAGACCGAACTGTTATTGAAGTTTTCAATACCGAACAATGGATAGAAAGTATTTTTGATAACGGCATTTCCCAAAATATTCAGAACGCTTGAAGTTCCGTAGTCGCTATCTTGTCGCAGTATCCCCGATCCGAGCGCTGAGGAATTTGAGATATTGAGCACACCTTGATTTAGTTGCGTATCGCCGGTGTAAGTATTTGCACCGCTCAATGTCAAACTACCGTTTCCGGCTTTAGTCAGTTCATTTACGCCGTCAAGAATACCACTTATTGTAAGTGTTGAAGTTGCGGAACTGACAGTGATAGTGCTGGATGCCACAAGTGTGGTCGTACCCGTTCCGAGATCGAGGTCATTTGTTCCGCTAAATGTAAAGTTGCCGTTCAATTTTTTGAGATTGTTGGTAGTGAGGGTTACCGAATGACCTGATGTATTATTTATCGTCGTTCCACTTGCAACGGTAAACGTACTGGTTCCGAGCGCTGTTGCGCTGTTAATATTTAAAATTCCCGTATTTAAAGCGACGCCGGCGGTAATTGTATTGTTTCCGGATAAAGTTAAGATACCGGCATTTTGAGTGATCGCTCCGGAGGTAGTGATAACTGTCGTTGAAGCCTGAGTAATTGCGCCGGTATAACCAGAGTTGATGCGTATGCTTTTAACATTAACATTCGTATCAACATTGGCTGAATAAGTATTGCTACTATCAAAAATTACATTGTCATCCGAACCAGGCAAAACAAGACCACCAGATCCTCCAGGTTGACCTGACCAATTGGCAGTATTGCTCCAATTACCATTCTCACCTCCAATCCAATAGAAATTAGTTGAAGTGTAATTTAAACTGATGGAATCTAATGTAGGAGTATATGAACCAATTGAGCTAAACAACACTCTGTAATAAAAATGGGGTCCAACCCAACCCAACCCGACTAAATTTATTGAATTCGTTCCCGTCGTTAATGTTGTCGAGGCATTCAATATTCCAGATGCACTGTACCAAGCACTATTATTTTGACTAAATTGAATTACAATTCCGGTCGTTGGAGGAATCGATGAAATTGTGTAACTAAAACTATTTATAGACGAGACCCCATCACTTGGTAATAGGTCGTTTGAAGTTAACGTACCGTTGGAAGAATATGTATATAAAGTCCCATCAAAAGAATTAAAATTAACATAGATTGAATCGATTACCGGAGTATTTTGATTATCGGAACTAAAATATAGTCTGTAATAAAATGTTAAAGTATGCCAACCAAGTGAGGATAAATCAATTAAATTTTCACCACTCGATAACGTGGTGGATGCATCCAAAACTCCGGTTGAATTGTACCAAGAGTTAGTATCCAAACTAAATTGAATACTCATACTCGTTCCACTTGGCATGGATGAAACATTATAACCTAAACCATTAACAAGAGAACTACCGCTGATAGGAAGAAGATTCTTGGAAGTCAGTACACCCAACGTAAAATAGGGAGCGGCAAAACTTTTTACCGGCACAATTAAAATAATGAACAAAAATATAAATATTGAATTGCGTATTATTTTTAAATCCATTACTTTTATAATTTAAATCAATTTTTCAGACAACGAATGGAGTAGACATCGGTTTTCGCGTTGGTACCTCGATAAATTACCGCATGTGATGTATCAAAAAAACGGTCCCCACCTAAACCTCCACTCTGACTCGATAACCACAGCGAAGCAACTGTCCCGAGTCCACTCATCGAGCCGGCACCATTAGAAGTTCCGGCCATTAGAAGCTTAAATAATCTTGTAGAAGACGCGAGAGTTGTTCCTTCGTTAGTACCTTTCCACCCACCGAACATCGTTCCGTACTGAAAATCTGAAACACATGAACCGGAGGTACAAACCGCTCTTTCCAACGTTGTGAATTCATCACTGCTCGGCAGATGCCAATTAGTTGGACAAATACCCTGAACACTTTCTGTCGAACCGCCCCCCATAGCTTGATCCCACTGATATAAACCACCGTAAGAGGTACAGTTATTCTCATCATTAAGATAACAATACTTCTTAATCGACGTTGTGCTAACACCCTGTACGACTCCTCCATTCACTTTTGTTCCCACATTCAAGTTTTGCTGCATCCAACATTGGGCACCAATCAATACTGTGTTGTATGCTTTACTATCTCTTAAATCAAGAATTGGTAACCCGCACGTCCATGATGCAACAGCGGCTAGGTAAACCTGTCCATTTACGGTGTCTACAACGGTATTCACGGCAGAAGCAATTTTTGTGGTGTCAGTAAAAGTATCAGTCACCGTCACTGGCGTCGGATCCACAATGTAGTCAACATCAACGTCTCCCGTAATTTTGAGATCAAAAGTGTTAGTGGATTTTGGTAAATCGGTAAGCAAAACTTTGTAAGTACGTGCTGTATCGATGGTGTCAAAAGTAGCCACAGCAGTTAAACTTTCCGTACCATCATAAACTGGAAAAACTTCAATTTTGGAAGAGGTGCTTGTTCCCGAAGTACGAGCATAAAGAGTGTTGTCGTTTTGGTTGGTGAGGAATTTCTCGAAAGTGACTTGAATGGTGTGGCCAGACAAAACAGTTGCCCAATCTCCATCCTGAGTTTTAACTTGGTCGTAAATGTCCCCTACCACTTCATTATTTTCATCAAGTTCAAGAGCTTTGGAAATAAAAATGATTTCAAAAGTTTGAGTCGAGAGATGTGGTACCGTCCATTCAACATAGTCTATCTTACCGTTATTATTTAGATCATATGCATGAAAAGTAACGTCTTGATCATTGTTGTTTAACCATTTGATCTTGATCTTGCTTTCTTGACCAACCTTATATAATTCTGGAATGTTGGTAAAAGCAAGAACATTGGTGGTGTGTGGCATCCCTGAAACATCCGAAACAGAATCAGTAATCGTGACAATCTTGCCGGTGTCGGTAGTAGCTTCAGCAATGACGGGAGTTGGAGTTTGGTATTCAACTAAAACGTCGGTGTTTAGTGGTCGAATTTGGGCAGGAATGACGGCAGGGGTGGTGGTTGTGGTTGGGATGATGAGACCGTCTTTTGTAGTGGAAGATGTAGTGGTAGTGTCGACTGAAGGATTGTTTGCTGGTGAAGTAACAGAATCATCTGTTGATGTTGAGGCAATTTGTTCATCAGTGGTATTTGTTGAAGCAGTGTCGGCTGAAGTTTCAGTTACCGGAGTATCTGTAACAGGCGCAACATCCACAACAGTTGTTTCCGGTGCTGGGGTTGTGTCAGTTGGAATGATCGCGTCTTCAACTGCGGCGGTCATTAGACTCGCGATATTGGAAAATGAATTCCAAACGGAAGCGGTGAGTTTACCGGCAATAGATTTGGAAGCGAATGACTGATTATAGGCGAGAGTTTGAGCTTTTTGTGCAGCTTGTTTCTTTAGTGAAGCTGACAGCGCAAGTGAGGCTTGTGAATTTACGTTTTGATTTGCAATTTTGGAGAGATTGAGACGGTCAGCTTTGGTGAGAGTATTAGTTGAAACAGTCGCTTTAGTTGAATTTGTTGCTGAAACAGGAATAATTCTTACCTTGCCAACCGTTTGAGGCAAAGTTAAAAGATGTTGACCGCTATTAATGACAGAAGCACTAATTTTAGCTGTCCAAGTAATGGGTTGACCGGGGACTGACGAAAGTTGAGAGATGGAAGGGGTTTGGATGAGGGTATTATTTTTAGAAAACAGCTGTAAAAAATTTCCGCCGCCAAAAATATTAATCGCTTCAACAAAACATAGAATCAAACAAATTAAAATACTCACTTTTAAAAAAAGTTCCTTTTTGTTTATCATTTTAATATTCACTTTTATACTCTATCAACTAATAGAGCCATTAGTTTAACCGCGTTAGATTGAGCATCTTTTGAAGTTTTGCTATTTACAAAGCTGTTCCATGAAGTAGTTAGGACTGGATCATGGATCTGAAGTATTTCATTTTCAAGTTGAACGCGATCTTCAAAGGAAACGGCACCTTGATTGTTTAATACTTTATCAATAAAAATCTTAAGGAATCGAGCTGACTTGATCTGAGTAGTTACGTTGTCTTGGTTTTCAATAATCGGCTTCTGAATATTATCAATATATTGAATTGATAGGTAAATATTACCAGCTAGGAGAATGATTAGTAGAAAGTGAGAGAAAAGTTTCGTTTTATCTAAAACACCAGAAGTATACATGATATTTATTATTAATTAATAATTT
>CAIKZC010000008.1 GCA_903831815.1 uncultured bacterium | reverse complement strand
TACAACACAATCAGGCCTCACAGCTCTCTCGGGGGCAAACCTCCGGCACCGGAAGCAGTACTTGTTACATCGTGGTTGGGGAGGGCAAGCGCTTGTTTAAATCTCAACTGAAAAGTGGTATATATTCTGGGGGCAGGTCACTTCTATATCCATAACTATCCTTTTTCTAAAACAACGCTAAACTAACAAGCTTGCCGCAGATTCTACCGATCGCCAAGACCAGCCATCCTTAAATCTTTCCACCAGAAATGTCGAAAAAACGTTCAAAGAAGCGTATCAATTTGTCCAAAACACTCTCGCGTTTTTTGGAACGCTCTCCTCCGGGAGAAAAGCGTGATACTGGCGGTAAAACTTTAGCTAGAGCGGTACCTGTGGTTGCAACACTGCCGTTACGAAACGCGTTTCTAACAAATTTATAGGTTTCGTCGTGATCAAGATTTTCGTGCTTAATAATCTCTTCCAGTTCCTCGACTTTCTTCTTTTCAACATACTTCTGCCAGTCTTCATCCACCACCGAATGGATATCAAGAGACGCAATAAACTGGTTAATAAGGTCTTTTTTGTTGCGCAATTCAACACTTGAGTCGATTGCCTTGTTAATATCTATAAGCAGTTCGCGGTTCTTAATGTGATCTTCGTGGTATTGTTTAACAAGCCCTAAAATATAATCAATATTGATTTCAATCTGTTTAATAAGCTCCATTTCAAACACGATATCGTCGTTGATATTTTCCTTTTCGCCGTCGCCTGTCTTTCGAAACTCGTTATAGATGTCAATGTAGGCGCTATGATAATCCTGAATGTCCCTCTCGGTTAGAATTTCGTTGCCGCTGAATTCGTCAAAAGTAACCAGGATGTTTCTCACCCGCAAGATCGCGCCGTAGAGCCGGATGAAATCCTTTTGATTTTGTTCCCCGATAATTTGCTCGCCAACCGGGAATTTTGCCACAAGCTCTTCAATCAGACTTTTATATCCACGGATTTCCTTGTCGCCGTCTTTGTAGCCGTTGTAGTACTCGCCATACGATTTTAACAGCACAAGTCCGCTGGCTTCTTTATCGCCAAAAAGGGCAATAGATTCATTGGTCGCTTGTTCCAGATTGCGGAAGCAAACAATATTGCCGAATGTCTTGACCGAGTTCAAGATGCGGTTGGTGCGCGAAAACGCCTGCAACAGTCCATGCAAGCGCAGGTTTTTATCTACCCACAAGGTATTGAGCGTCGTAGCGTCAAAGCCGGTCAAAAACATATTGACCACCAGCAGAATATCCACTTCACGGTTTTTCACCCGTTCGCTGACATCTTTATAATAATTCTGAAATTTATCGGAAGAAGTGTCATATGATGTCCCAAACATGGCATTGTAGTCTTTGATAGCGCTCTCCAGGAAATCCCTTGAGCTTTTATCCAGTCCACTGGTATCTTCGGAGTTCTCGTCTATCACACCGTCGAGTTCTTCCTCGTTTACGCCAAAGCTGTAAATAATCGCTATTTTTAGCTTTTTATCAGTCGGAGCTTCTGTTAGCTGTTTTTGGAATTCAGTATAGTATTTTTTGGCCGCATCAATAGAAGAAACTGCAAAAATGGAGTTAAAGCCGGACAATCGGATTTTCTCCATAATCCTGTCAACGTTTGACATGTCCTTTGCCGTTACAATCTCTTTAATATTTCTGGTTACACTATGGGTGAAAAACTTGTCATTCCGTTTCGTTTTCTGATTAAAGTGCTCAATAATATACCCCACTATATTCGCCAAACGCTCCGGTGCGGCAAGCACTGCTTCACGGTCTATGTCGCGGACTTTCTTGTCTTCAATGTCTTCATCTTCGCGCACGGTAGAGATATAATCGACCCTAAACGGTAAAACGTTTTTATCGGCTATGGCGTTCACAATGGTGTAGGTATGCAATTTATCGCCAAAAGCCTGCGCGGTGGTCTTAAAATCGGGACGACCGCCGGAAGAAGCGTTCACGGCAAAAATCGGCGTGCCGGTGAAGCCAAAGAGATGGTATTTTTTAAACGACTTGGTAATGGCGGCGTGCATTTCCCCAAACTGCGAGCGGTGGCATTCATCAAAGATCAGCACAATATGACCATCAAATATAGTATGTCCTTTGTTACGATCGATGAACCGATCGAGTTTTTGAATCGTAGTGATAATAATGCGCGCGTTTGCGTTTTCCAATTGGCGTTTTAATATTGCCGTACTGGTATTGCTGTTGGCCGCGCCTTTTTCAAATTTGTCGTATTCGCGCATGGTCTGATAATCAAGGTCTTTGCGGTCAACCACAAAAAGCACTTTATCCACATAGGGCAATTTGCTCACCAGTTGGGCGGTCTTGAAACTGGTCAGAGTTTTACCCGAGCCGGTGGTGTGCCAGATGTAACCGCCAGCCTCCACGGTACCGAGGTTTTTATAGTGGTGCTTATTTCGATTTTATTCAGTATTTTCTCGGTTGCCACGATCTGATAAGGACGCATTGACAAAAGCTGTTTATCGGTGGTAAACACACAGTAGCGGGTGAGGATATTGAGAAGTGCATGTTTGGCAAAAAAGGTTTTGGCAAAATCCACAAGATCCGTAATAGGTCTGTTGGCCTCATCCGCCCACCAGCTGGTAAACTCAAAGCTGTTGCTGGAGCGTTTCCCTTTTTTGACAGCGCCTTCGCCTGCTTCCTTGATATGTTCAAAGCGGGTGGTATTGCTGTAGTATTTGGTATGTGTGCCGTTAGAGATGACAAATATCTGCACATACTCAAAAAGCCCCGAGCCTGACCAAAAACTCTCGCGCTGGTAGCGGTTGATCTGATTAAACGCTTCCCGAATTGCCACCCCTCGCTTTTTAAGCTCAATATGAACCAGGGGCAGGCCGTTGACCAGCACCGTGACATCGTAGCGGTTGGTTCTTTGGCCGTCTTCGGTGGCGTATTGATTGATTACCTGTAAACTGTTGTCATGGATCTTGTCTTTATGGAGCAGATATACATTTTTGACCGTACCATCATCTCTTTTGAGAATTTTTATGTGGTCTTCCTGAATGGTAACTGTTTTTTCGGCAATGCTCTGGTTGGGATTGGCAATCTCGTCGATAAAAAACCGTTTCCATTCGTCATCGGAAAAGGTGAAATCATTGAGCTTTTCGAGCTGTTTACGCAGATTGACCACCAAATCGGCCTCGGAAGTAATGGACAGAAACTCATACGCCTGCGATTTCAATTGCTCAATAAAAGCGCGCTCCATTTCCGTCTCGCTTTGATAACGAGCTTCGCGTCCATACGCTGGCGCATATTCCGCGACCACAGTGCTTTGCGGATTTTCGGCGACTAAATTGTACTTTTTATTATTTGGCATATTCTTTTTCTCTGAATGTTAAAAGCTTTTCTCGGTAATATTCATACTGCTTCTTTCGCGCCTCCAGCTCTGCCTTCAGCTCTGCCTCCAGCTTAGTAATGGTGTCCAGAATATTTACTATTTCTTGTTGTATGGCGAGAGGCGGGACGGGGATCTTTATTTTTGCAAAGCGCTTTTTTGAAACATTAAACCTTGTCACACCACTAGCAGTTTTTGCGATTTGTTTCCTCATCTGTTCATCTCTAAACAAATATTTTGAAAATTCTGGTAAAAGCAAATTCGCGTCATGAAAGCGAAAACCAAAACAGAAACTATTTAGATACAACGACTCTTCGGCTTTTTTTGTTAAAACAGATGACATTCCGCACTCGTCCGGTGTTTCTGACGACCCTGTAAATAACACGTCTCCGTGTTCAATTTTGTTCTGGTTTTCGTCTTTGCTCACTTTTACAAAAGTATTAATATCGGTATTGACTGCAATATTAGAAAAGATATTCATGTATGTAACAAATTTTGCGTTACCATTACTAAAATCATCCTTGCTCTTCCCGGACAGTCCGCCATAAAATTCGCCGAGTTCTCCCAACTCTTTAAACTCCACCCCATTCGGACAAAGCTCGGCAATCAGTTTTTCTATCACATTTACTTTCTTTGCCATATTACTGCCCTCCTTCAATATCCTCGACAATTTTATCAACCGCGGCGCGAAGTTCATTTTGTCTGGTAGCAATCTTGGCGATTTTTGCATTTAGCTCTGTAATATCTACCACCTCACGGGTGTCCTCGCCCATCACATAGCTTGATACGGCGATATTGTAGTCGTTATCGGCAATGGTTTTGTTATTCACTAGCTTGGTAAAATACTTTGCGTCTTTACGAGTGGTGAATGCTTCTAGAATCTTGGTTCGATTTGCTTCGCTTAATTTATTTTTATTACCGCCCCTTACAAACTCGGCAGAAGCATCAATGAAAAGTGTTTTGTTGTCCTTCTTGCTTTTTTTGAGCACGATAATGCAGGTCGCTATGGTCGTGCCAAAGAAAAGATCAGGCGGAAGCTGAATAACGGTATCGATGTAATTGTTATCAACCAGATATTTACGGATCTTCTGCTCGGTGCCGCCGCGATAGAGCACGCCGGGAAATTCAACGATCGCCGCCGTGCCGCTGGTGGAAAGCCAGGAGAGCATGTGCATGGTAAAGGCAAGATCAGCCTTGCTCTTAGGCGCCAATACTCCCGCCGGTGAGAAGCGCGGGTCGTTGATCAGTAGCGGGTTGCTATCGCCTTCCCAATTGATGGAATAGGGCGGATTGGAAACGATGGCGTCAAACGGCTCATCATCCCAGTGTTTGGGGTCTGTGAGTGTATCGCCATGCGCAACATCAAAATTATTGTAGTTGATATCGTGCAAAAACATGTTAATACGGCAGAGGTTGTAGATGGTCAGGTTTATTTCCTGCCCGAAGAAACCCTGTCGGACATTTTCTTTACCAAGGACTTTAGCAAACTTAAGGAGTAATGAACCAGAACCGCAGGCCGGGTCATAAACTTTGTTCACTTCTTTTTTACCCACAGTTGTAATTTCTGCTAGAAGTTCGCTGACTTCTTGGGGGGTAAAAAATTCTCCGCCGGACTTACCTGCATTTGCTGCATACATCGTCATTAGAAATTCATATGCATCACCGAAAGCATCTATGGTATTATCGGAATATTTACCAAGCTGAAGATCACCAATAGATTCAAAAAGCTTTGTGAGTTTTTGATTTCTTTTTTCTACAGTGGCGCCAAGTTTATTTGAGTTCACATCAAGATCATCAAACAAGCCTTTGATGTCATCTTCGCTGTCCGACCCTTTGGCTGAATTTTCAATGTTTCGGAATACTTTGGTGAGAGTTTCATTGAAGTTTGCGTCATTTATGGCATTTTTTCGGACATTTACAAAAAGCTGGCTTGGTAAAATATAAAAACCTTTTTCTTTTACGGTATCGGTTCGACCGAATTCTGCTTCTTTATTGGAAAGTGCGGAGTAGTCAAAATCTTTTTTACCGGAACGTCGCTCATCGGTATTGATGTAGTTGGTTAAATTTTCGCTAATGAAACGATAAAAGAGTATGCCCAGCACATATTGCTTAAAATCCCAGCCGTCCACGCTTCCGCGCAGGTCATTCGCAATTTGCCAAATAGCGCGGTGCAGTTCAGAGCGCTCTTGTTCTTTTGTTGTGTTGGAATTATTTGCCATAGATTACACTCCCCCTCTTGATATTCTCTTCTTCTACCAGTCATTCATGTACCTTACTACGTTTCACCACCGACTAGAGCCGGGGATTAGTGGACTGCACCCTTCGGAGCGGACATTTAGACCACAAGATTTAGGGTAGCCTGTCCTAAGGTGTTTCTTCTTGCTTCGTCCTGAAGTATATCCTCAAACTCCTGCGGTGTCAAGTACTCGATCCCTGAATGAACTCTCTT
>CAIKZC010000007.1 GCA_903831815.1 uncultured bacterium | reverse complement strand
TGCGGTGTGTATTGAACGAAGTTCGAATGTATTTTGAATTGAACCCTGACGACCAATGATGCGCGCCTCGGACACGCTCGCGGACTCGCGTGTGCAAAAACCAAAAAATTTCCTTGCATTTTTCTCGCGCCTCCTCCCCCCACCCCTCCGCCGCGAAGCGGAAAAAGAAATGGAAAGGAATTTTTTGGTTTTGCTTCGCCGTTTCAGTCTCCGAAAAGAGCAATCTTATTTTAACATTTTTGTTTGCTCTTTTCTCCACCCTCACGGCGACCGAGGCGCTTCCTCTCCGCGTTTGGTGGTGGCTTGGAACTCTGTGCCTTCGACCGAGCTCGGTGGTAACTCATAAAGCGGATTGTGCTAAGCACAAACAAATCTTATTGTGCTTGCCCCGCCCTCCCTGTGCGCGCACAAATCCCCGCCGTTTTTAGGAAATATTATAAAACGGCGGGGGCTCCCTTGAAGAGAGTAAAAGTAATATAATGCAAGCAATGAAGCCGAAAAGAAACAAACTAAATCCAGAGGTTTTTGAAAAGGCACGCGAGCGCGTCAAAATCGCTTTCCCATACAACAATGTGAAGATGGGCTTTTTCACGAATGACCCAGCGGGCGCAAGTGTATTTGGTGGCATTGCTAAAGTTGCCAAAACCGTGCTTATGAACATTGTTGGTGATTCAGTCAATATCCGCGCTTACAGAGAACCCACAGAGCAGAACACGAGTGTTCTCTACAAAGTAGACGAATACCAAGGCGTGAACCAAGCGAGTGTGGTCAAGCCACGAGGCTCACAAGTGCCAGACCACCACATTCAGCACGATGTGCCGGAGGACATGATGAAGCAAAATAATATGACAATAGAAGTTGTACCTGACGGCGTTGGAGGTTTGAGGCCGAATGTACAGCCTGACGGCATGGTGAAAGCATACATAAACTTTCCAGATCCAATGGAGGAAATATTACGGCGCGCGAAAGAGCAAGCAAAAAATCAAACGGACTCGGAGGAGAAAAAATCTTAGTTATTCCGATTTCGGAAAAACACCGACATACTGATTCCCAAAATCGTCTACGCAAGAAACTTTCCAATCGTAATAATCGTATTTGTAAATCGTGTGTTTCTCTGTCGCACTTCTAGCTTGCGTTGTTTCTATATATGGAATTGCCGCGCTCCCGCCAGTATAATTCCAAGTACAAATTGACGAGTTGCCACTAGGAATTGACAAGGTGTAACCGTCTTTCCCGTCATAAAATGTTCCTACTTGCACGGTCGTTGCCGAAACTTTTGTGTCTGTCTTCACATCCAAAGTTGGATTGTGAACACCGCTGTTTTGACTATACCAATATATACCACCAGCTATCAGTATGATTATTACGACAAGTCCAATTTTTGATTGTTGGGTTTCCATAAATTTATTTCAATTTAATAATGCAAGAAGTTAGTGACTGGAAGAATACGCCCAAGCGATTCAAAACTTCCTGATTCATTCCAAGTTGGTATTCCAAAATAGCAATCATTACTCTTATCAATGGCTAAACCACCAGAATTGCCATGCTCGATTTTCGCAGATGTAGTATAAAAACTACCGTCTCTGCCAGAAATTATACCTTCAGTTGCTGTTGGTTCAGCAGGAGAATTAAGTACCGAACCCATTTGAGTTCCATAGGACGGGTAGCCTAGTATTAGCACGGGGTCACCCGTACTTAACTCACTTTTACACGAATAACTATTACTTTTTGTATGACTTGAAAAAGGTATATCGGCTGGCTGTTGATAATTACTGCTCAACGAGGTCCAAGATGAACCGATACCTGTGATAAACGCCACGTCGTTACCATTAGAATCAATGGTGAGATTACCTACGCTCGGTAAATAAGCTGACCCGCTAGAATTTGGTGTATTTTTTGAATAAAAATAGTAGCCATTGTCATCAGGAAATCTAATATCACATTCGTTGGCATAATATCCGCTAACTGGGTCATACACCACATGCTTATTGGTAATAATCGTCGGTACAGAATTTAGCACTGCTGACAATGCAGAACCTGACTGTGCTTTATATTGTGTGCCGTTAGAATAATTCCAAAAGCACACAACATATGCAGTATCCCTTCTCCACTCCTTTACAATTTCCGGAAGACCTTTTGTTGCGGTGTTTGTGTTTGCACTCGTACCCGTACCCGCGGAAACATTTGTATTAGTTTCTGTTTGTGCGTTTTGTGTCGTTTTCTGGTCTGATAAAACTGTCTTGCTAATATATCCACTCGTGCCATCAGAAAAATTTAGAAGCAACCAGTCTGGTAATTGAGACATGTCGGTTATACCCGTATATGGCCCGCTTGTAAGATCTAAACCATAGTTCGGCTCGTAAGTTCCAATACTTTTACAATCAGTGGAAGCACAAGAACGAACATTAGCAGTGGTTTTTGTGTAAACTGTTGTGATAACAGTATTGCTCGTCTTATTTTCTGGGGTAGGAGATGTTTCCGATTTATTTGAGAATAATACATAGCCACCTAAACCCAAAACAGCGATTACCAAAAGGACCACAACTGGGTTCTCAAAATGGTTTTGTTGATTATCTTTTTCCATAATTTTATTTTAGAAAATACTCCATTGGTTTTCCATAAACCTTCGCAAACTCCGCTAATTCTACCGCATCAACTCCGCGCTCGCTTCGCTCTATCTTGGAAATATACGCTTGAGGCTTCTTCAATAGTTTTCCTGCCCCTACTTGCGTTAAGCCTGCCTCTTGGCGAGCGGAACGGAGTTTTGCGGTAAGTTTTTGATATTTTGCTTGGTATTTCTTCGACATATAGATATTAACATAATATAGTCGAAAGTGGAATATACCATTTTAGATTATTATGATAAACTAGATTTATGACTACGGCGAAGCAAAACCAAAAAATTCCTTTCCATTTCTTTTTCCGCTTCGCGGCGGAGGGGTGGGGGGAGGAGGCGCGAGAAAAATGCAAGGAAATTTTTTGGTTTTTGCACACGCGAGTCCGC
>CAIKZC010000006.1 GCA_903831815.1 uncultured bacterium | reverse complement strand
TTGCCTTTGTAAATATTTTTTGGTTCGGCTTCGTAATGCGGTTTTACGAGCGCGATTATTTTTCCGTCCGATTTCAAATTTTGCAAAGCGTTCGGCAAAATGTTTTGGAGCCGCGTCCAGCTGGTGTCGACGGTGATGAGATCCATTTTCTCCGGCAGGTTTGCGTGCATGGCGTTTGTCCGCTCCATGACCACGACTCGTGCGTCGTTTCGCAATTTCCAGTCAACCACGCCGTAGCCGGTTTCCACGGCATAAACTTTTTGGGCTCCGTGCGACATCAGACAATCGACAAAACCGCCGGTGTTCGTGCCGAAATCCGCGCAAACCAAATTTTCGACACCAACGCCGAAAGTTTGTATCGCATGTTCCAATTTTTCTCCAGCGCGTGAGACGAATTTTGTCATAAATTGTGATACTCCACAAAATGATTATATTTTGCGGAGTCCTACAAAAATATAGTCGCCTTACTCCTTATTTTTGTGGACTCATCGGGAATCGGACCCGAGACTCATCATTGCGAACGACGCGTAATGCCACTTTACTATGAGCCCGGTGGTGTTATTTTAACATTCGCACGAACCTTTCTCGCACGCGCGGAGCGCGTGGAAGCTTTGGACTAATGCGTACGCTCGAATGTCGCGCGCCTCGTCCGCTCCCTGCGGTCGCGGGAGCAAAAACCAAAAATTTTCCTTACCTTTCTTCTTTTCCTCGGCGGGGGGTGTGGGGGGAGCCGACAAAAAATGGAAAGGAAATTTTTGGTTTTGCTTCGCCGCTACAGACTATGAAATGAACATTTTCATTATATCATTTGTGGTTATTTGATGTTGTTCATTTCTCCGTCCTTGCGGCGAGACGAGGCGCTTCCTCTCGGCGTTCTGCGGTAGCTCTGGGCTTCGTGGCTTCGGTCACTGGTCGTGGTAACTCATAAAGCGGATTGTGCTAGGCACAAGCAAATCTGTATGTGCTTGCCCCGCCCACCCTATGCGCGCACAAATCCCCGCCGTTTTTAGGAGATATTATAAAACGTCGGGGATTGCTCCCTTGGCTAATTTATATACGCACTGACACTTTGCCAGAGTATCTTATTTCTGCTGTATCTATTAAATGACAACCTCTAATCATACCCATCAGACCAAGAGGTGGCATCCAATTATTTGGTGCTCCAATCATGGTAAATTTATCTTGAAAAACTTTTTTACCTGCCTCTTTTGCCTCATCAAAATTAAGTTGACCAATAACTGTTGTTTCAAGAAATATCATTTCTTGAGGTTTATTTTTGTTTCCCCAGCCGATAAAAGCGTGGTCCTCTGTTAGAAAAATAAGAGAATATAATCCTGCCCCCTCGAGAATACTTGCAAACAGAACAGTTAGATCGATGCAATTCCCAGCTTTGTTTTTTAGTACCACTTCCGGCAAAACGATTCTCTGTCCTTGTGATGATGGCATAGCTGAAAACGGCTGACTCACATACACTAGTCCGTATTCCGACAAATATTCATAAACTGCCCGAACATGAGATTCGATAACAGACAAATCATTAAAATCTTCACCACCAAAACTACGAGTTGGCCGTTTGAGAGCAGCTTGGGTGCGAATTTTTTCGATTAGTCCTTCACTGTCTCGTGGTGTGATCCATGAACAGATAAACTCGTGCATTCCATATTTTGCATTACTCCTAATATCTTTTAATTCCCAAGTGATCTCATCATTTGGAAGGAGGTCAACATTCACAGTTTCTTCGTACAGAACATCTTTCGTATCTTCATCGGTTACTTTGCAATGCATCATCGCTTTTTCCGGTTTTGTAAGTTGTTCCAATAGTCCACGTTTTAGTCTGGGACATTGGGTGAGCATCATTCGGGCTTTTTGATCTTGTTTATTATTTATTCCATGCAGAAAAATAACCTTGACCGCCTTTTCTGTGAAATTAAGAATTTCTGTTTCAACACGGATTCTCATTTTTTTGTGAGAAAAATTGAAAATATCATACTTGATTAGTACATCTTGATAGTTCTGCATCTTCTGCATTTGCTCGTAGATTCTAATTGGAACAGGACGTTGAATCGTTCGAACGATCACCTCCGTATCTTTATCTGCCGGAATCATTACCATAAACCCAAAACGTACAGTTTCATAGTTGTTAAGAGTAATAGGATTGTCGATGTCAACAAACATAGCATTAACAGTAGCTTCTATTTCTGCTTGAGATTTAGGTTTGCGTTTAAGTACCTCTTTAGCAATATCAAACAATGGTACTTCTCCTCGAAAAGTGGAAGCTGCTTTAAAGTTTGGCGCTCCTCGCCCGGGCATTCCGATTGTTTCGTGTCTTTGCAACTCATACTCATACCAATCAGAATATTGTTTGCTTCTTGTTGGTTTGACGATATTTCCTAATGGTTCGAAAGAATATTCTCCGTGAGTGGTTTCAATTTTTTTAATCTGTACTTTTTTGAATGGGAAAAGAGGGGCAAATTCAAAAGTGGCCGCGTTTGCTTCAAGCTCGATGTCGAACTCGTATTTCTCTCCAAGGTATAAATCTGTATAAAATAGAGTCGTTTTCTTATCGTAGTAATGATAGGTTTCTTCCTCGGGCATATCTACAAGTGGAGGGAAGCTGTCTGGAAGCGCTACTAAATCGGCACTCTGATCTAAAATCACAGGTGGATTTCGATACTTCACTTTGCAAGTCGCGCCTACAACCTGTAGATACTTATTGAGCATAAGACCAAAAATAGGTGCGGGAGATTTCCACAGGCCAGTAAATTCTGGATATTTTTTAAGCACAGAATCCGTTCGACGATATTTCCAACCTTCCTCGTCATATAGTTTGCGAAGATTTTCAAGATCTCCGTTAATAGTAAAAATGATCTTAAGCTTTAAATTTTGAAAGTTGACCATATCGATTTTCAATAGATCAATCGTGCATTCGAAATCCTCATACCTAAGGGGCATATGATGGTCTGAAATACCCTCAATAGAAAAACCCACGTCTCCAGTAAAACTATCGACTATTGGTGATGTTCTTGGTTGAGGTCTTTTATTGGTGGAAATATTTTGATCGTCCATAATTTTATAAAAAGTGGGGATAACTTAGACTTGCATACATTCTATTTATTTTCTATAATAGCATTATGATTACGAAAAAGCAAACGCAAGTCCTCGACTTTATAAAACTATATATGGTAAAGCATAGCTATGCCCCCTCTCTTGAGGAGATCAAGAAGAAGTTTAAGCTTGCCTCTGTATCAACGGCTCACTACTACATCAGCAAGCTACAAGACGCAGGGTTTTTGAATAAAGAACACAATCAACCTCGTGCCGTTTCCACAGTCAAAGCAAAACAAACTGTTGAGATTCCTATTTTAGGAGCTATTGCCGCCGGACAACCGATTGAGGCAATAGAAATTCCCGACGAGACAATAACGATCACAAGAGACGAAATTGGAAAGCAAGGCAAGCACTACGCTTTGCGTGTGCAAGGTAGCAGTATGATTGATGAAGGGATTTTTGATGGTGATATTGTTGTTATACGGAAACAGGAGGTAGCAGAAAATGGTCAGACTGTTGTCGCTGTCATAGATGACAATCAAGCGACACTCAAAAAATTATATCGTGAGAATGGAAAGTTTAGACTACAACCGGCAAACCCGACATTATTCCCAATTTATCGTGATGAGGTAGAAGTGAGGGGTGTTGTCGTTAAGATTATTCGCAATCTTGAATCACAACTAGATCAAGGACAATCAAGAGATGAAAAATATGTGCGTAAAATAGATTATTCGTGGGATTACAGAGGAGAAAAAACAAAATCACACACACACGGAATACATACCTATCCGGCAATGTTTATTCCACAAGTCGGACGAAGATTGTTAGAAACTTATAGCAAAGAGGGCGATACCATTTGCGATATTTTCTGTGGCTCTGGTTCAGCTTTAGTTGAAAGTAGATTGATAGGAAGAAATGCCTATGGCATTGATCTTAATCCTTTGGCTATTTTTCTCGCGAAAGCAAAAACAACTCCAATCAATCCTCAAAAATTGACGAAAGAGTACATCGCCTTGCTTGATAGAGTAGAAAAGATCAAAGATAGCGAAATACAAAGACCAGATTTTAAGAATATTGATTTTTGGTTCAAGGATAAAGTAATTGTAAAACTTGCAAAACTAAAGAAAGCTATCCGAGGAATAAAAGACGAAACAATTCAGAATTTTTTAATGGTCGCCTTTAGTGAGACAGTCCGCTATTCCTCAAATACAAAGACTGGGGAGTTTAAGTTGGTCCGAGTTAAGGGAGAAAAACTAGAAAAACATGATCCAGATGTTATCGGTATTTTTCGTAAACACGCAGAGAAAAATATCGCAGGAATGACTGATTTTTACAAAGAGGCAAAAAAGGATTCATGGACAAAGATAATCTATGGCGATTCGTCAAAAGACAACGGGATTAAAGCAAATTCTATTGATTGTATTATTACTTCTCCGCCATACGGCGATAGCCGGACGACAGTTGCTTATGGGCAATTTTCTCGCCTTTCGGCGCAATGGATTGATGTATTTGATGACCCAAATGATGCTTCTGGCGTAGATAATGACCTACTTGGTGGTAGAGCTACTAAAAATTTAACCCACACACTTTCGTCGGACTATCTCAAGGAATCATTAGAAAAAATAGCGAAGCAAGACGAGGCAAGGGCAAAAGATGTATTGAGCTTTAATATTGGACTGAATGAATGTTTGAAGCAGGCTCATAGAATCCTTAAACCAGGAAAGTATTTTTGCCTTGTAGTTGGCAATAGATTGGTTAAGCAAGTCAGAATTCCAACTGATTTTATTATTGCGGAATTAGCAGAAAAAATAGGTTTTACTTGCGAGGATATAATTGTCCGAAACATCCCCGGCAAGAGAATGCCAATCAAAAACTCCCCAACAAACATTGTCGGTGCTTTAGAGGAAACAATGAATAAAGAAAGTATTGTTGTATTGAGAAAAAACTAGAGAATTCGCTTGTGTGTTTTGAACATAAGCGGAAAGGTTTTTTCGGAAAGACGAGTGAGACGAAAAGCGGAACCGTGGTCATGGGGTTTCCCCGCATTCTTTCCAGTCCGATAGACTCCAAGGCGAATATCATATTTTGATAATGCAAGAAATTGCTTTGGATCAATATCTTTCAACAACCATGCTTCTGTATAATGAAAGTATTCGTGCCCTTTTTCTTTTTTGCAGTTAGCAAAAACAAGAATAAGTCCATTTCCAATTTTCTCGGCCGCTTTTAGTCTCAAAAAGTCTAGTTCATAATATCCAAGCACTGTTCTATTTTTGAGTATGAGTAATTTGCCTTGTTTCTCATCAACTTTGCAATGGAAACCACGACCGTTCTTCTTTCCATTCGTAATTGTTTGGTGAAGTATTTTATGTTGTGGAAATTCAGGATCGGGATATCCAAATCTTTTCAATATCTCCGCATTTGTAATACCTTCCGGCTTCTTAGTAAAAAGGGTCATCATAGAAGCTGTACCGGCCCTTTGTGATTTCAATTCCATTACTCCAAAATCCGGCAAGGCAATATTATTTTCTGTTATTCCAAGATAATCCTCAAGAGTTTTTCCAATTCCAGTATTATGCTTTCGGTTGGATTTAATCCATCCTTTTTCCGAGAGTTCCTTCAAATCTTTCTTAATTTGTGTAAGTGTTCGTTTCTGCATATTATTTTATGAAAAAGGAGATGTCTTTTTTGTAAATTACCGCAAACTTTTTAATCTCTGCAACATCAAGTCGTCTTTCGCCTGACTCAATTTTTGAGATGTACGACTGTGGTTTACCAAGTTTGTCAGCAATCTCTTGCTGGGCAAGCCCAGCCTCAATACGCGCTGTTTTTAAGCGTTCTATGATCTCCTTGTAGTCTTTTGAATAAACGGACTTGCTCATATATTTACATATGATATATCCTTTTATGGTATAATCCCAAAATGGGATATACTATATTTATGAATACGGCGAAGCAAAACCAAAAATTTCCTTTCCATTTTTTGTCGGCTCCCCCCACACCCCCCGCCGAGGAAAATAAGAAAGGTAAGGAAAATTTTTGGGTTTTGCACACGCGAGTCCGCGAGCGTGTCCGAGGCGCATTGTATCGCTTCCCCATGCAATCGGGGCGTACGGAGAGGTTTAGAGCCACTACGCGCGTGGCGCGTGCGATTAGTCGTCAAAATCCTGCGGATTTTGCCCGAAATACATTCGAACTTCGTCCAATACACACCGCAAATAGCGTTCCGCAAAGTTTTTTAGATGTGGTACGACTTATTTCACTTAGGAGCGAAGCGAGTTAGTGAAATAGAAGTGCCCTTGTGGTACAATTATCAATATGAACATTGAAGGTATTTCGTGGCGAGCGTACGAGTTTGCTCATCGGCCAAAAACTTCCGATTGGTATTGGGCTGTCGGCATTGTAACA
>CAIKZC010000005.1 GCA_903831815.1 uncultured bacterium | reverse complement strand
GGTAAGGAGTGAGCCAAATGGGACGGAAGCTTTCTCGATTAGAAGGTGTGCGCTGTCGTAGGAGGCGGTGGTAGGGATTGAGGTGCCGTTGATGGAGAGCATAAGTAAACCGTCTGGGATGTCAGATTTCTTCTCTGGGATTGTGAGAGGCAGTGGTTTAGTACGAGTGTTGAAGAGGTCCTGTGTGGTGATGAGACCGAGGTTAGTGAAGTAGGTAGAAAGTTGTTTGCCGAGATATTTGGTGAGAGTGGAAGAGATTGGAGCGAAGATGAAGTTTCTGATAGCGGTATCAAATGAGAAGGCATTGATGCCAGTGCCGTTGAAAATAGGAAGGTCTTTCAGATAAAGGGGTTTGACGTTGGCGACAAGAAGGATGAGAGAGGTTGAGGAGCCAAAGTAGAATGGGCTAGCATATGAACCGCCGTTGTTGGAAGAAGGAACGCGAGGGGTAGATGGAGGTGTATATCCGGGTGGAGTGTAGGTACCGGTAATGTGACTTGTGCCGTTTTGACCACCGTGTCCACTTGGAGAGCATGAACCGGTGACGTGATCAGCTCCCTTGTTGTTTTGGATGATGTAACTCGAAGAATTGATAAGAATGACGTCACCACCGGAGCCGCCGTAGCCGCAACCTGAGGAGTCGCCTCCGTTAGCTTGAACTGGAGTGCCGCTTGCAATAGCGATGGAGTTGTGGATAGTGATGAGTCCGCCGTCGCCTCCGTTGTGATCAGGATCTCCTCCATTCGAAGAGATGGTGCCTGTAGTGGAGGTGGAGACGGTGATGTTGCCCCCGTTACCGCCATTTACATGTAAGCCTCCGAGAGCACCGTTGGAAGAGACGGTACCTGTTACGGCTATGTACTTGAGAGCGAAATTGAAACCATTAGCACCAGTGGTGGTAGCGTCAGCGATGATGTTGCCTGTTACTCTGTATGCGATGGTCGTGGTTGAACGAGCACCACGGAGTTCGGCGTTGTTGAAGGTGATGTGACAGTCTTCGGTGACGTTGTTGTTTAGGTAATAGTATTCACGAGTTGGTTCATCGAGTAGATCGTTTCCGCAGCTAGTGTAGACAGGAGCAGTGTTGTTGTATGAGAAAGCGATAGTCTTTTCAGTGACGTTGCCTAGAGTGTCGGTACCACGCAGCCACAGTGTGTGAGAACCGGCAGAAGGACGCGTGGAACCGAGACCTGTTAGAGAGGATTGTGAGCAATCGGTACTCTTGTATTCATCATCATTATCCATCTTGTATTCGCAAGTGGATGAGTTACCCCAAGATGAGATGTTGTATGGTATCCATTTGACGATGGTGTCGGAAACCGGAGCAACGACTGTAATTTCAGGAGTGACTGCTGCACCTCCGTCTATATCAGGGTTAGTGATGAACAAACCGTTGACTAGAGTCTTGAAGATATTTGTTAAGCGAGAGTATATTGCGTGTGTTAGATCAACAACCGCGTTTTGTGCAACCAAGATCCAATCGCTTCTTCCTCCTTCGGTGGTAAAGTCACGAGTGGTTGAGGCGTTTTCGGTGAAGATGCGGGTGGCAGGTCTTACGTGGGATGGGTAGAGCCACATTGAATCAGTATCATCATCGCTAAGTGCCGCCAATCGATTACCAGCTGCGTTTGAAGTGATCGAATACCAACCACTTTCATAACTTGTGCCGTCCACTTCAGTCCACTCACCGGAAGAGTCAGTGTACATCCAAATTGAACCACCTGAATCACCGTTAGCTGCAAATAACTTATCACCAACGGAGTTTGATGTTATAGAGTACCAATTATGACCATGAGTTCCTGAGGACTCGGTCCAAACACCAGAAACATCTGAATATGTCCAGATTGAGCCGGTAAACTCATTTTGTTCATTATAATCTTTATTAACAGCCGCAAGTTGATCACCAACAGCATTTGAAGTTATAGATTCCCAATCATGTCCACTTGTTCCTGTAGCTTCAACCCAAACACCAGATGTATCTGAATATGTCCAAATTGCCCCACCATAATCAACTGCAGCCAATCGATTTCCGACGGCGTTAGAAGCGATACTCATCCAATCATGTCCACTTGTTCCTGTAGCTTCAGCCCAAACACCGGAAGAATCTGAGTATGTCCAAATGGAACCCTTATTATTATCAACTGCCGCCAAGCGATCCCCATCGGCGTTTGAAGTAATTTGAAAGTACCATCCGTTAAAAATATTTTCCTGTACCTCGGTCCAAACTCCGGAAGTATCTGTGTATGCCCAAATATTTCCATCATAATCGATTGCGGCCAAACGATCTCCGACAGAGTTTGAGGCGATAGACATCCACCCACTTTCGTATTCTGTTCCATTCACCTCAGCCCACTTTCCGGAAGCGTCTGTATATTTCCAAATAGCGCCATTATTGTTGCTGTCGACTGCAAATAACTTATCGCCAGCAGCGTTCGAAGCTACAGACTGCCAATAAACTGCAGAATTATCCACTTTGCTCCAACTAGGACTAGAGATAGTTCCCGTGTTATTTGTCTTGTCACCATAGAAGGTGGTTTTGCCATGAACTGTACCTTCGTTGCTCGAAGTTGCGGTGAACGTGGTGCCATTAACAGAGGTCACGGTAGATTTGTTTTTAGCACCATTTTCGAATGTAATGGTTTGCGCTAAACCACTGCCAGTCAAGATGTCTGTGTAAATATAAACATCATCAGTTGCGGTTGGAATTGCATCGGCAGGAGTGGTAAAAGCATCGTCACTCCACCAATTTAGATCGTTATTCCAATCCCCGTCTCCGGCAGCGCCGTCTGCTTGATCGTTGAAATAGAATCCCGGATATCCGTGGTAAGTTACAATACCCGATACTGTTCCACCCAAAGGTTTGTTAACTGGGAAATAAATATCGACGTTGTCACCAAAAACCGAGCTACTATTACTTGAATTATCTTTAAATATTATTGAGTGACCGGTTATGTAATTACTATTAGTACTGTTATCATTGAATTCACAGTTTGTGACTATTAAATTAGATCCATTAACGCTATTGTCATAAAAAGCGACATTTTTTGCTGAAATATTTGGATAACTTTCACTATCTCCATAGAAATTAAATACGGAATTTAAATCACCAAAATCCCAATTGGAAGTGTCGTCTCCAAAAACACACGTCTCGCCATCGCAAGCAGAATTTGTCCCAATATTAAATGTGATCGTGGTTGTGCCAGATTGTGGAACAAATTTTACTTTTCCAGAAACTCCTCCTACCTGAGGAACAAAATCCTCCAAATTACCGCCGCCCCAAGAATTCCACGAATATGAATCGGCTGTGAAAGTGGCGTCGCCATATATCACACCGTGATTGTAACTCAAAGACTTATTCTCAAAAAGACCATCCGTATATGTAAAGATATTATCATTATCAACCGCAGCCAGTCGTTCGCCGGTAGCGTTTGAAGTTATTGAATTCCATCGATGTCCATCTGTTCCCGGTTCTTCTGTCCAAACACCTATTGAGTCTGAATATGTCCAAATTGCTCCAGAAGCATAGTCTGACGCAACCAATCTGTCGCCAGCGGCGTTTGAGGTGATCGATTGCCAACTACTACCACTTGTACCGGGTGCTTCTGTCCAAACTCCCGAAGTGTCTGAGTAGGTCCAAATTGAGCCGCCCATTTCAACTGCAGCCAGTCGATCTCCAGCAGCATTTGATGTGATACCATACCAATTGTGTCCGCTTGTGCCTTCTGCTTCTGTCCAAACTCCCAAAGTGGCTGAGTAGGTCCAAATTGAGCCAGGTATATCATAATCATAACTAACTGCAGCTAGTCGGTCACCGGCGGCGTTTGAAGTTACAGAATACCAATTATGTCCACTAGCTTCCGACGCTTCGACCCAAACTCCAGATGCATCCGAGTATGTCCAAATGGTGCCGGAAGGAACATGATCAACATAATCATCGTAAACAGCAGTCAATCGGTCACCGGCGGCGTTTGAAGTTATTGATTCCCAAGAATGTCCGCTTATTCCAGGTATTTCAGTCCAAACGCCGGAAGCATCCGAGTATGTCCAAATTGTACCAATGTTATTATCATAGTTAACGGCAGCTAGTCGGTCACCGGCGGCGTTTGAGGTGACCGACCACCAATTATGTCCATTGGTTCCCGGAGCTTCAGTCCATGAGCCTGTTGCATCGGAGTATGTCCAAATTGAACCATGATTATTATCAACAGCGACCAACCGATCGCCAGTGGAATTGGAAGCAATTGAAACCCAATATTGATCTCCATTTCCTACGTTATTTGGTAGCCAACCAACAGCAACTCTGGAAGTATTGAAAATAGCATCGCCGTATATTTCAGAATTATTGTAACTAGAATCGTTAAAAATTGTTGAGGAAGCGGTAATAATGCCAGTTTCGACAGCACTTTCGTCATTGAACACAAAAGTTTTTCCGAAAACAACCGCATCATTTTTACTGTTTCCATAAAAATTAAATACGGAATTTAAATCACCAAAATCCCAATTGGAAGTGTCGTCTCCAAAAACACACGTCTCGCCATCGCAAGCAGAATCAACTCCTTTTGTCCCAATATTAAAGGTTACTGTTGTTGTGCCGGATGATGGAAAGAAACGAACCTTCTCGGAAACATTACCAAATTGAGGGGCCCATCCTTCATAACGTCCTCCATCCCACATATCAAATGGGTATGAGTCAGCTGTAAATATTGCGTCACCGTTTATCGTTCCATCATTGTAGCTAAGTGGTTTAAATTCATAGGCACCGTCGGTATGAGTCCAAAGGGATCCAACACTGCCTTCATCTGCTGCAGTTAATCTATCACCGGTGGCATTTGAAGAAACTGCGAACCAATCATGAGAATCGTCACCGGTATAAGGTACTTTTGTCCAGGTGACACCCTAGTCAGAAGAAGTCCAAAGTGAACCACCGGAGTACTCGCCGGCGACCAATCGATCACCTTCGGCATTTGAAGCAACAGAATACCAACCACCACCCTGTCCTATTGTATTAGGAACTTCACTCCAGTGATCACCATAATCAGATGAAGTCCAAATAGAACCATCGTTATTGTAATCAACTGCCGCTAATCGGTCACCTTCAGCATTAGACGTGAGGGATTGCCAACTAGGTCCGCTGGTATTAGGAATTTCAGCCCAGACACCTGTTGAGTCTGAGTATGTCCAGATTGAACCACTACTATCAACAGCAGCTAGTCTGTCTCCGACAGCATTTGAAACAATAGAATACCAAGAATGCTCGCTGGTACCGGTGGCTTCGGTCCAAACACCGTCTGAGTCTGAATACATCCAGATAGAACCCCTATACTCTACTGCAGCTAAACGATCTCCGACAGAGTTTGAGGTAACGGATTGCCAATTATGCTCGTCGGTACCGGGAAACTCAGTCCATACTCCGGTTGAGTCTGAGTATGACCAAATGGAACCTCCTTGACTAACAGCAGCCAGACGATCTCCGACAGAGTTTGAGGCGATAGTCCCCCAACCTTGACCACTTGTGCCCGGTGCTTCTGCCCACACACCAGTCGAAGTTGAATACATCCAGATGGAACCGTAGTATACTGTCGCAGCCAGTCTGTCACCAACAGAGTTTGAGACAACTGAATCCCAATTGTGTTCATTTGTTTCAGGGATGTTCGTCCAATCAACCCATGATATATTAAACGTGGCGTTTCCGTTTATTTCACTATCATTGTGACTTTCATCGTTAAAAGTTGTCATCTCGGCATTGACCTCACCTGCATTATTACTCCCATTATTAAATATCGTCGTAGACGCATAAACCGAACTTCCGTTGAAACTTTGATCATTATAAACTACAGATTCCGCATCAATATTACCGTAAATAACACTCTCATCATTAAATACTACTGAATTTGCGGTTATTGAACCACTACCAGAACATCCGTCATTGAAAATTGCTTGGGAGGCAATAATATTGTTTGTAAAATTAACAGAATTATCATTAAAAATTGTCGTAGAAGCAATGATCTCATTGGAATTACTGACACTAATATCATTGAATACTACAGTACTAGCTTTAATTTCCGAATAAAATTGACTATTACCATAGAAATTAAATACGGAATTAAAATCGCCAAAATCCCAATTGGACGTATCGTCTCCAAAGACACAGATATCCTCACCGCAAGCATAATTGGTTTCCTTAATTCCAATGTTAAACGTTATTGTCGTCGTTCCCGAAGAAGGAATAAATTTGATGTTTCCGGTAACGTCTCCCAATTGAGGAAAGGGAGCAGTGCCCGAGTTCCAAGAATATGAATCGGCAGTAAATGTCGCATCACCATTAATTACACCTGCATTGTAAGTTAGATAACGAGATCCAAAAACCCCATCGCTATGGGTCCAAACAAAACCATGACCCTGATCTATTGCAGCCAATTTCTCACCATTAGCATTCGAAACTATTCGCCACCAACTATTGTTATCGGTTTCACTTAATTTAGTCCAGTGATCACCATAATCAGATGATGTCCAAATTGCACCGTTGCTTCCGTCGACTGCTGCCACTTTGTCACCAGCAGCATTTGATGTTACCGATTGCCAACCATACCCATCCGTCGATGTCGCTTTCGCCCAGCCCGATCCACTGGAATATGTCCATATAGATGTTCCGTTATTAACTTCTATTGCATATGCTCTATCCCCGGCGGCATTTGAAGCAATGCTATTAGCAAAATAATGACCTTCCGTTTCTGCCGGCTGAACCCAAACGCCTGAAACATCTGAATAAGTCCAAATATTATTATGGGCATCAAAAGCAAAGAGTCGATCGCCTGCCGAGTTTGAAGTAATCCCATACCAACCATACTGATCACTGGTATTAGGCATTTCTGCCCAACTACCGACCGAATCTGAATACTTCCAAATCGAGGAATTGCCATCAATAGTCGCAAACAAGCGATCTCCGGCGGCGTTCGAAGTTATCGCATCCCAATTTTGTCCACTTGTCCCAGTGGCTTCAGTCCAAACTCTCGAAGAATCCGAATATACCCAAATGGAACCACCATAATCAGTTGCGGCCAATTTATTTCCGGCAGCATTTGAGACAATTGAAAATAAAGTATGCTGCCCACTTATACCTGACATTTGATTCCATGTATCCGTGGTGCTCGAATATTCAAAAATTCCTCCATTGTAACTAGTGCCAAACATTCGATTACCATCAGCGCTCATCGCAATCGAACGCCAAGCGTCATCTTGGAGGGCAGAAGTTTTAAGCCAATCGATTCTACCATTATTATTAAAACCGCATCACCATTTACAGTACCATTTGAATCATTGTAACTACTACCATTAAAAATAGTCGAGGAAGCTGTGATGTCACCTTCGTTGTAACTATTTCCATTAAATATAGTTGAGGAAGCTATCGCTGTACCGCTAAGATCAGCGTCTCCACCAAACGTAATTGTTCCACCAAAGGCTTCTCCATTACCTTGTGAAGAAACATCACCGGAGAAAGTAATATCCTGAAGTGTGAAATTTAAACCTCGGTCGCCAGGTAATAATCCTGTTGCGGAAATATCTTGATTAAAACCAACACTGCCGTCACCACCAATAATCACGTCATCAGAAGTAATGGTAATACAAGGATCAAGGTTGTCGGTGTTAGTTAAGACACTGTTGATGAGATATGTTCCAGGATATGCCAACTCGCCACAACTGGTGAGAACGGTCGTACCTGATGGATCAGGATCGATTACTTTAGCGTGCGCGAGATTAGCAAGAAACAACAAAGGAATGATGAGTATCATTCCAAAGAGAAATTGTTTTGTGTGTGAACCAAATTTCATTTTTTAAATATTATTTTCCGTCGAAGTGGAATCGGTTTGATCAGGAAGAATTGGCGGAGGAGGTAAAACAACATCCTCGGTTGAAGAAGAAATATCGGCGTTGTTGTTTAGATCAGGAGTAGTAGTTGATGTGTCGTTTGAACTTGTAGCATTTGAATTTGAATCGTTGCCAGTAGAAGTTGCAATCGAGTCGTCGGTTGTAATTGAAGTTATGTTGTCGGTTGATGTTGAGATCAAGGTGTCAGTAGTTGTTGCTATGGTTGTGTCGGTCCCTGTGTCGATAGTTGTATCAGTTGTCGTAGCAGTTGAAGTTGCAGTTTCATCCGTGGTGGTGGCAGTAGTTGTCGCGGTTGAAGAAGAGAAACTAAAATCAACAATGCGGCGTGCAGTGATAACACCATTATCTAGTAGACCTTGCACGATAACTTTGTCACCAACCTTGATATCGGAAAAGAGCATAGCAAGGTAGGCGTCGGTTTCAATCTTTTGCACCGATGAAATGTCGAATTTGTAGTTATCGGAATTGGTTTTGTCGGAGCTTCGAGCATGATCAATTGAAAGAGATTTGTCGGAGAGATTAGATACAAGACCAATAGCACTGAAGTTTTTGACTTCGGTGTTACCTGGATTGTCGGCACGAGAGGTTCCCCAAACGATAGTGGTGACTACTGCTATGGTAATTAAGACTTTCGTCATTTCTACATACCAAGGTTGACGCTTGGTAATTGTTCGGTAGATGATTTTGACACGAGGATTGATATCTTTGCGAAGATCGAGGATTTTTGCCATATTATTGAGTACATTATATCAAATATATAGCCAAAAAAAGAAAAAGTGTGGATAACTTAAATACTCAATTTGAATTTGGTAATCAAGATTATCATGTATTGTGAATTACTCAATTTCTGTTAAAATAAACGCATTATGGCAACAAATAAACTTTCGACGGAAAGCTACAAAGGTGTGCGTGATTTTTATCCGGAAGATATGTTTATACAAAAACATATTTTTGAACGCATGCGCAAAGCGGTTGAAAAGTTTGGTTATGTGGAATATGGCGCTTCGGTCTTGGAACCTGCCGAACTGTATCGCGCAAAATCGGGTGAAGAGATCGTTAATGAACAAACATACACTTTTACTGATCGAGGTGATCGTGAAGTCACACTCCGCCCCGAAATGACTCCAACTGTTGCTCGCATGGTCGCCGCAAAACGTCGCGAACTTGTTTTTCCTTTACGATGGTATTCCATTCCTAACCTTTTCCGATACGAAAAGCCTCAACGTGGCCGCACCCGCGAGCACTGGCAGTTAAACGTTGACTTATTTGGTGTTGATAATATTCAGGCAGATGTTGAAATTTTGGCTGTCGCGCACGAAATAATGCTTTCTTTTGGCGCTAAAGCCGGTGATTTTGAGATCAGGATCAACAGTCGAAAAATGTTGGAGGAGCAAGCAACCAAATACAATCTCACGCCTGAAAAAGCCAAGGAACTTCGCCTTATAATCGACAAAAAAGGCAAAATGCCTCATGAAGAATTCCAACAAAAAATAAAAGCTATCGCTGGCGACAATTTTGAGCTGAGTCAGGTGGCGAGCAATGACGTCGAAAAAGTAATCTCCCTACTCAAGAAAAATAATATTGAAAATATCGTTTTTGATCCAAGTATTGTTCGCGGTTTTGATTATTACACCGGAATTGTTTTTGAAGTTTATGACACAAACCCAGAAAACCGTCGTGCTCTATTTGGTGGCGGACGATATGACGATTTAGCCAGTCTTTTTGATGGCGATAAAATTCCGGCTGTTGGATTCGGTGCCGGTGACGTAACAATTCGAGACTTTTTGGAAACACATGGACTTTTGCCGACATATAAACCTTCCGCACAGCTTTACATCGCTATTCAAGATGAGACTTGCCGAGAAAGTGCCGAAATGTTGGCGGCAACTTTACGTCGCAATGGTACCGATGTCGTTCTTGATATTTCACAAAAGAAACTTGGCGATCAAATTAAAATTGCCGATCGGCAAAAAATTCCGTTTGTGACGGCCGTCGGCGCCGAGGAAGTAAAAAGTGGCGCTTATCGAATCAAAAATTTAGCCGATGGCATCGAAAAAATCTTGAAAGCGACTGAAATTTCAGACTCTTTGAAAACCCTGCTATAATATCTGCCTATGTCCATTCGAAAAGTTGTTTTTGATGTTGAAACGCGAAATATTTTTGAAGAAGTTGGTTCAAATAACCCGGCTGACCTTGAGATTTCAGTTGTGGCTATTTACGATTCAGAAACTGACGCATATCAATCATTCACGCAGGAACAATTTTCAAAACTTTGGCCGATTTTGGAAAGAGCGGATATGCTGATTGGTTACAATTCTGATCATTTTGATATTCCGTTACTCGCAAAATATTACCCCGGCGATCTGACTAGAATAAAAAGTCTAGATATTATGAAAGAAATTCGAGCAACACTTGGACGACGTATTAAACTTGATTATGTTGCCGCCGGTACACTCGGTCGAAACAAAATCAGTCACGGTTTGGAGGCCGTCCGCTGGTGGAAAGAAGGCAAAATCGACGAGATTGCCAAATACTGCATCGAAGACGTACGTATCACCAAAGACATTTACGATTACGCGATGAAAAATAAAAAACTTTTATACAAAGAGGGACAGGGGCCGATCCAAGAAATAAAACTTGATCCAAAAGATTGGGAACATATCGAACATTCAACCATGACTTACACTTTGCCGTTTTAGGGTCCTTTAAGGTATAATACGAGTTGTATTTTAATTATCAATTATCATAAATTATGGAAAACAAACTTACCGTACCAATCTCAATAATCATAGCCGGATTGCTAATTGGCGGAGCTGTTATTTACACCAACAAACCTGTCGGAACGCAAAATCCTGTAGATCAATCAGTGAATACCCCAAAAACGGCCAACATCAAACCAATTACGTCTAATGATCATATTTTAGGTAATCCTAACGCCAAGGTACTGATGGTTGAATATTCGGACACCGAATGCCCGTATTGTAAATTGTTTAATACAACACTAAACAAAATTATCGACACTTACGGCAAAGACAGTACCGTCGCCTGGGTCTATCGACAATATCCAATCGTTCAACTTCATCCAAAATCTCCGAAGGAAGCTGAGGCTACTGAGTGTGTGAATAAATTAGCCGGTAACGATGTATTCTGGAAATATCTGCAGAAAATTTATACCGTAACACCTAGCAACAACAATTTAGATGCGGCGCAATTGCCGATCTTAGCAGCAAGTTTTGGTGTGGATAAAACAGCTTTTCAAACTTGTTTGGATAGCGGAACTTTCACCGCAAACGTAAATGCGAGCGTTGATGATGCTGCCGGAGCAGGCGCGCAAGGCACTCCATTCACAGTTTTGATTCCAAAAAACAAGCTAAGTGATAATCAGACAAAACAAATCAAAGATCTGTTTACCACGATGGCCATGCAATATCAAGTCACGCCGGACAAACTTGGTTATGTGACCACCGATGGTAAAATTGTCATCAGCGGCAATCTACCTTATGAATTTATTCAGCAAATCATCGGAGCTATAGTTTCTTAGAGAGAAGGTCATCTTCGAAAGTCACGATACCCTTCAGTGTTGAAGGGTATTTTGTTACATCCGGAAAATCTAAGGCGATAATCTTTTTGTAAACGATTGAAATAAGTTTTTTGGTGCGTTCAACATCGGATGGTTCGATCGTTAATGGTAGATCGACAATGTTTCCATTATCGTCCGGCTCCACAAATTCGATTACCCCACTCTCGACTTTTTGTTTTCCGATAAAATCACGGGCATTTTCAACAAGCAATTTATAAAAAATAATTTGTTGTTTGTATTTGTACAATTTTACCTTTTCGTAATCAGTCGTTCCTTTCCACTCATGCACAGGAGAACCTGTTTTAAAATCGTGTACGCGCCAGGTGCCACGAACTTCTCCCTTTTCGTCTTCTCCAACCTGTTCGATCTTGTCGATCTTGCCTGTCAAATGTGCACCGTCTATCACTACGCCTTGAGTTTTGAAATTTACTTCAACACGATGTTCGGCTTTAAATGAATCTTTTTTAGCTTTGTAAAAAGCCGTCAAACTTTCAACACCTCGCTCTTCTTGTTCGGAATATTCACGTTGGCTCAAACGTTCTTTACGCAAGACATCCTTGAAATATCCAAGAACTTTTGCAAGTGGCGGCACCTTTGCTTCACCGCGAAGTTCGAAATATAACCTCTCAATCGTCGCATGCACAGCCGTACCGTAAGCAGCTGAAGTTGTTTTTGCTTGAGGGAAACGCAAGAGATTGGTTTCCAGGAAATTTTGCGGGCCGCCGTTAGTCACATCCAAAAAATTATTGAGATGAGTAACACTCATTTGATAATTTTCCACCAAAGTTGAAAGAAGTGCCGATTCGTCTATCGTGGTCGGTGGTCGATGATAGGTGCGCCATGAATCTGCCAAAATGTCGGCAATATTTGGAAGTGCAAGTTCATTTTCAACTTTGCCACTTTTAATTTCACTACCGGATTCAAGACCAAACATTTCCTTTGGAACATCGGCAATAAACTGCAAAGGAAGTTCCGCGCCGCCATCGTCGCCGCTTGTTGCAGCAGTTATATACAAATATTCTTTTGCTCTCGTCAGTGCGACGAAAAATAATCTCAATTTATCATCGAATGTGTCGCCCGCGGGCGCGATCGGCAGGTTGTTTGGCATCGGGAGTTTTGTGCCGCGCCCGCGGGCCATCCACACCGAATCCTGACAAGCCAGCACAAAAACAACTTTAAATTCCAATCCTTTGGCTTTATGGGCCGAAAGCAAAGAAACTGCCGAGATAGCCGAAATATATGGACTATTGTCAGTTACCAACAATCCATTTTTTTCATGAGTATCGACATACGAAACCAAGTCGGAAATGGAAAGCATTTCGCCTTTTTTATATTCACGCAAAGCGTACATAAATACACGCAAACTGGAAAGAAAGGTCAGATAATTCCCTTTTTGCTTTTCAAATCGCTCCTTACTGAAATAAAAACTCTTGAACGGACTACGGAAAGTTTTAGTATCACCTTCTAGTCGACCAAACGGATTCCCTACTGCGAGCTCGGAAATATTTCCATTCTCATCCGCATCATCATCAGAATTCAAAGTTTTAATATGCGCTCCAATAATTCTGTCCACAATATATTCGAGTGGTTCAGATAATGAGCGCACTGAAAGATCCAGTAAGAAATCAGCGATTTCACGCACATGCTTATTCTCGCTCTTTCTCATGGCCGAAAGCCAAAGTGTTTTGTCGGAACTTTCTTTCGCCGCGATCGAGACATTCCAAATATCCAATCTATCCAAATTCCAAAACGGATAACTCAAAATCTCCGGCAATAAATAATCAGCTTCTTCGACATCTTTACGAGCATAGGAAGCGGCAAAACGCGCAATTTGAATGATCTGATGAATATGAGGTTCATGCAAAACATCCTGCTGACGTTCGTACCTCACCGGTACACCGGCTTTGTGTAAATGAGGCACAATAGACTCCAACAAGTCGTGTTTACGGGAAATCACGGCAATTTCCGATGACTCTATACCGGTTCCAATCAGCCGTTTTATCTCATTAGCCACATAATGATATTCTTCTTCACGCGATGCCAAATTTTTATTTATAATCCTGCCTTTCGTCAACTTTTTGTTCTGCGCAGTCAAAGTTTTTTCGATGTCCGGCAAAATAGTTTCCAACCTCTCCGAACCTTTGCGGATCACGTGCTGAGCCAAGTCCAATATCGTTTGAGTCGAACGATAGTTCTGAACCATCGTCACGATTTTCACATCTTTGTACAAGCGACTAAAATTTATAATATTGGAAATTTCCGCGCCTTGAAATTTGTAAATAGCCTGATCATCATCACCAACCACCATAATGTTCGGTCGTCCTTCATTTTGCGGCGCGTCAGTAATCGCTCGCAAAAGTCTCATCTGTCCGTCGTTGGTATCTTGAAATTCGTCGACCAAAATATACTGGAATTGCTCTTGAATTTGATATCGCAAAGTTTCATTTTTCTCGAGCGTCAACATGACATCCAAAATCATATCGTCAAAATCATAGTATCCGCGCTTCCACATTAATTCTTTATATTTGGCATAAAGATCCGCCAAGGCGCGCAATTTTTCTATCCGGTTAGTTTCCTTGCAAACCAACTTTCCGCTAGTGCTTTTCTCCAAATGATCCGATTTCCATTCTGAAAATAATGAGGTCGGTTTCTCGGCGTTTTCCGCTCTTTCTATAAGCAACTCCAGTGAATCGATCAAACTTTGCAAAAAAGATTGCAAGTGTGGTACCGGAAACGGATTTTTCTTAATCAGCGCCGCGTGTTTTTCTTTTAACTTTTTTACCAAACCCTCCACCGCCACAATCGTTTCTTTGGAAACACGCGGCGCAAAAACTTCTTCCAACGACGGATTGATGTAAGCGAAAGATTCTTCATTATGATCCAATATTTTTGAAAATTCCTCCGGCGTCAAACCGGCTTTTTTCAAATTTCCGATAGCAAACTTTGCATCTTTAAGATAAACAAAACCTTCTTCCGAGTGCGCGGCCTTCAACGGATTATCGTACGGCAAACTATTGATGATCTCTTCTAACATCTGAATTTGCACCAATTCATCAGCCGCCACAAATGTTGCTCCGTGATAAAAATATTCCGGAAAGCGATCGATTATATCAACGCAAAAACTGTGAAAAGTATGAATCGCCACACGATACGCATCAACGCCAAGAAGTGGTGTCAAACGCTTACGCATATTGATAGCAGCCAAATCGGTAAAAGTTAGACACAAAATATTATTTGGTCGCACCTGCGTTTTATTCAAAATGTTCGCAACACGCAAACTCAAGATCTCGGTCTTTCCCGAACCCGGTCCTGCAACCACCATTAAAGACCCCTCAATGGCGTCTACGGCCTTTTTCTGCTCATTATTGAGATTTGCATAGCGCTCCTTAAACGCAATCGAAACTGTCATTCAAACAGTATATCACGACACGCCAATTCACCGGCAGTCATGCAAATTCACCATAAATATTAAGAGTTATCCACACCCTAGCTTGACTTTTATAAAGTCTTATGCTATGCTAGAAACCAGATTTTTGTTAGCGTGTTCTTAGTCATTTACTCTCCCTGCGCGGGAGGAGAATAGGAGGGCCATTGTGCCCCTCAAAGACCTACCGGGAACTTCATCACATACCGTGGTGACGCGTAGCAAGGAAGTTAGTGTCCTTCAACTCTCGGCATTAGATGATGCCTCAAAAGAAGGTTGGATCGTTTCAAGCCAATGGGCAGTTCATTGCCAGAAGACGAAAAAAACGCCAACATTCCATGACGCGATCAATTTCGCGCGTAATTGTGGCCTGACGTTCGTTCTACCGGCGATCGATCTTGATGAGATCCAACGCTGGCGCGATGATCTGGACAAATCGAGGAATGCAAAGACATTGCCTCGAACCAGGAGACCGCCGGTTGAGCAAAATGGCTGTGCACCAATATCATCACCTGCGACGCCTGTCCACGCCACCGGGAATTAACCGTCTCAAACCCACCTTCGAACCAAGGAAAAACCACCTTGCGCTCGCGGGTGGTTTTTTTAAAAAAATCAAAACGAATCAATAATTTTAATATATTCATCCCTTGAAATCCCGAGGTATTACGATAGGTCTATGTATTCTTGTTTTCCAAAAAACGGCCTAAATTTGCAATATTTTTGAAACTGTCAGTCATGAAGCAAACCAAAAGAGCAGTTTTAAGGGACTAACGGAGCGCGACGGCGCGAGTTGGAAGGAAATTTCCAGCAGGAAATTTACCTGTGCCCTTAAAACTGCTCTTTTGGTTTGCTTTTTCTCTAATAGTTCCTCAGTCTATTTATCTTATCATGCTGTCTTATCTTCTCATGCGCCTTCGCCTCAATCTGTCGAATACGTTCACGCGTAACCCCAAATCTCTTCCCTACTTCCTCAAGTGTATGCTGAATGCCATCAGTGAGTCCGTGTCGAAGTTCCAAAATCTCGCGTTCCTTTTCTGACAAATCACCTAAAATTTCTTTGACCTGATCGGCAATAATTCTTCGTGATGATTCTTGATCAGGCGAAAGGATCTTGTCATCAGCTACAAAATCACCCAAAGTAGATCCCTTGTCATCATCATCATCACCAACTTTGCTCTCCAAAGAGACAGTACTTTGATCGATTTTTTCAATAGTATAAATTTTATCAACATCAACACCCATTTCATTGGCAATTTCCTCAGGCAATGGATCTCGTCCCAAATCTTGCGACAAACGACGAAAAACTTGCTTGTATTTAGCGATCGTTTCAACCATGTGTACCGGCACTCGAATCGTACGAGACTGATCGGCTAGTGCGCGAGTGATAGCTTGGCGAATCCACCAAGTAGCATAAGTTGAAAACTTATAACCTTTGGTCCAATCAAATTTATCTACCGCTTTATGCAAACCTAAATTTCCTTCCTGAATCAAATCAAGTAATGTTAAATCCGGACTTCGGCCAACATATTTTTTGGCAATCGAAACCACGAGACGTAAGTTGGCGCGCATAAGCAAAGTCTTGGCATCTTCATCTTCCAATTCGATTCGTTTGGCCAATTCTTTTTCCTCGCTACCACTTAGAAGTGGATATTGTCCAATTTCTTTCAAATACATCTGAATCGAGTCATACGAAGAATCCTTGGCTAATTTTTTAGCCAAAATTTCATCGGAAACATCAAGAAGTCCTCCTCCTTCCAAAACATCGATTCCGGCGGCATTAAATTTTTGATACAAATCATCTAGAAAAACAATATCATCCTCAATAGTTGGAAATTCTTTCAAAATTTCATCATAAGTCACAAAACCGCGATCGCGACCTTTTAACAAAAGTCGATTAGCCTTATCGTCCATGTTTTTGGCTTTTTCGGCCACGGTAAATTTCTTGATGGGGCCAGCCGCTTTTTTGGCTGCCGGATCTTTACGAAAAATAGCGTGCGTGCGTGCAGATTTTTTTATGCGCTTTATCGCTTTCGGTTTTGCCGCTTTGGTCTTTTTTATTTTCTTTGATCCGTTTTTCTTTTTCATATGTTTTATTTAAGTATTGAAAGTCTTTTTGAAATTTCTTTGCATGTTTCGAGAAGTTCGGCGGTCTTCCCTTCATCATGTTCACGTTCAGCTTGGGCCAGCGTATCGGTAGCTTCGGCATATCGCCGTTCTAGTCTCTCTATCTCCAATCTCTTCAAAAGTTCTTTAATGTCCGTTTCAATAAAATCAGGTGAATTATATGCCCTTTCGGTTTCAAAAAGCAATTCTTCTTTCTGATTACTGTAGCGCTTCATCAAAACTTCGAGCCCTTCCTTGCCTTCTATACGCACGAGCTCGTTTTTTATTTCATCAACCTTTTTCTTTTCTTCTTTTTGTTCCAACAAAAACATGATACCAAAAAGCTGGCGAACTACAACCTGCTCACGGATAGGCCGCTCTGATGTTGCGTTATTTACAGTATTTGGCGTTTTTCCGGAAACGCTGCTGATTGACGCATTAGCAATCGGCATCGGTAATTTTCGAAGTTCCGCTCGCAAGTCATCTTCACGAATTCGGCTAGCTTGTGCAATGCGAGCAATGAAATGTCCTTGTTCAACCGCGCTTTCCAATACTTTTACATAAGGCAAAACGCTGGCGACAATGTTTTTTTCTTGCTGACGCTTGTCAGTTGAAGCGCGAAGTGCCGTGCCGAGGGCAAAATCAATGACATGTTCGGCACCGGACAAAAAATCCAAGTAAGCTTGTTTATTTTCTATACACATGTCGGCCGGATCTTTGTCATCAGGCAAACGCACAATATGCACGTCGAGTCCGGAGCGGAGGGCCACGACGGCCGCGCGCAGCGCGGCCGATACTCCAGCCTTGTCACCGTCATAACAAATTATTAATTTCTCGGCAAAACGCTTGATGAGTCCGGCATGCAGATCGGTAAATGCGGTTCCGGAAGTTGCCACGGTATTAGTAATACCAACCTGATGCGACAATATTAGATCCATCTGCCCTTCAACTAATATCGCCGTATTTTTCTTGCGAATTTCAAACTTCGCTTTATCATATCCATACAACACCGCCGATTTGTTGAAAAGCGAAGTTTCCGGCGAGTTCAGATATTTGGCCGCCGTATCATCAACAGGAAAAATGCGACCGGAAAACGCCACAACCCTTCCGGCGCTATTACCAATCGGAAAAATAATGCGACTACGGAAAGTATCGTAAAAACCTTTATCGGCAGGTTTTACCAATCCTGCTTTTAACATTTCTTGAGAACTAAATTTTTTTGAGATCAAATAATTGAAAAGTGTTCGCCACTCCGGCACAGCATAACCCAGGCGCCATGCGCGAATAGTTCCCACTTCCACACCTCTTTTTTTCAAATATTCAATAGCTGCCACATTTTCCGACAAACCTTTGTGGTAAAAAAGTGACGCAAAATCCATAATCTGGAATAGCCTTTCACGTTCGGTTTTCTCGGCTGGATTTTGCTTCTCAATCTCCACCCCCGCCCTGTCAGCCAACACTTTCAGAGCTCCCATAAAATCGAGCCCCTCAAACTGTTCAACAAAAGAAAAGATATCGCCTTTGGCCCCGCAACCAAAACAATAATACGATCCACGCGCAGGAGAAACCATAAATGACGGAGTTTTTTCTTGATGGAAAGGACACAAACCTTTCAAATTGGCGCCCGCTTTTTCAAGCTTAACATACGTGCCAACAATGTCGGTTATGGACAAGCGATCTTTAATTGTGTCGACAGTGCTCATTTAGAATTAAGGAGAAATCTACGAGCTACGTGTTCTTTATTCCACTTCTTCGTCACTCGATTCAACACGAGTCTGCTCTTCGATCATCTTTTGCTTTGGACTACCTTTGAAACCGGTTCCGGCAGGAATGAGTCGTCCGATAATAACGTTTTCCATGAGACCCACCAATTTGTCTTTGCTACCGCGAACGGCGCTGTTGATGAGGACACGAGTGGTGTGTTGGAAGGAAGCAGCTGAAAGGAAACTCTTTCGAGAAAGTGAAACATCAGTAATACCCATGACAACTTCTTCACCTTTAGCCTCATCACCGCCAGCCTCTTTAACATGCTTGTTTTCCAAAGCCAACTGATAATGCTCTACAATATCACCGACAGAAAATGGAGTCGAACCGTTTTCCTTGATCTTGCGTCGTGAGAACATTTGTCGAACGATAACTTCAATGTGTTTTCGAGAAACAGCTTCACCTTGCAATTCATACAACTTTGAAACTTCGGCAATAATGTAATTTTGAGCTTGTTCTCGTCCGCCATACTTGAAGATGTCATCAATGACTGCGGAACCGTCAGTTAGTAATTGACCTTTAACAACCTTATCGCCAAGATTAACCAAAATTGTTCGATTGGCGCTGACAGAATATTCTATCTCACCTGATTTTTTGGTTTTCTTGTCGTGTAAATCAGCCAAAATAACCAAAGTTTTTTCGCGACCAAGTTCCTTAATCTCAGAAACAGTACCGTCAACTTCACAAACAATAGCCGGGTTACGAGGTGCTCGTTTTTCAAAGACTTCCTCGACTCGAGGCAAACCTTGCGTGATGTCTCCACCAACAGAAGCGGTACCACCGGCGTGGAACGTACGCATCGTCAGCTGTGTTCCCGGTTCACCGATAGCTTGAGCGGCAACTGTTCCGACAGCTTCACCGAGTTCAACTAATTTATTTTTACCAAGATCAGCACCATAACAAAAGGCGCAAATACCTACCGGAGCGTTACAAGTAAGCGGTGATCGAACCTTGACTGAAGTAATACCGGCATCTTCAATTTTTTGACCGTCAATTTTAGTTAACAAGTGATTTCGTTTGAAGACAACGGTTCCGTCTGCGGTTACAGCATCTTCGGCAAGCACACGTCCTTTGATATTTCGAGAAAGAGGGACTTCGATGCCCGAAGCTGTTCCTTTATGGATCGTAACTCCATGCTTGGTTCCACAATCATCTTCGGAAACAATCGTATCTTGAGCGACCACGAACAATTTACGAGTCAAATATCCGGCTTTAGCGGTGTTGAGCGCGGTGTCCGTCAAACCTTTACGTGAGCCGTGAGTCGTAATAAAGTATTCAATCGGTGTAAGTCCTTCTTTCATGCTTGAAATAATTGGAAACTGAATTGTCTCTCCTTGCGTGTTGATGATGAGACCTTTCATACCAACCATCTGAGTAATGTTACCAATCGAACCTCGAGCACCGGAGTTGACCATATCATAAACTGAACCATGTTTCTCCAAAGTTCCCGGAATAATTTTTTCGATTTGGCTCTTGACTTCATGCCAAACTTCGATATTTTTTCGTCCGCGTTCATCTTCTGAAAGCAAACCGTCGTCAAACTGAGATTGAACTTTAGCGGCCTTTTTGCGAGCCTCAGTAATCATCGCATCTTTTTCAACCGGAACCTTAACATCATCAATACCCCAAGTCACACCGGAAACTGTCGCATAATAGAATCCGTTATTTTTGATCTTGTCGATAATTGTCGGCAAATTAGCGATACCGTATCGTTCGATCATATCGTCAACAAGAGCTTGCATACGCTTACGGTTCATTTCACTGTTGATGAAAGGATAGTCCTCAGGTAGCACATCATTAAAGACAATGCGACCAATGGATGTCTCAAATATTTTTCCGGCAAATTCGGTATATTTTGGAGTTGCAGGCGCCATAACTTTAATTTTGGCGCGAAAATCCACGGCACCAAAGTCATTGGCAAGTATCGCCATTCGAGGTGAAGCAAAAGCTTCGCCTTCTCCGGGCTTGCCATCAATCATTGTGGTCATCCAATAAGATCCCAAAATAATATCGAGCATCTTTGCCGAAATAGTTGGATCTCCTGAACCAGGTTTCAAAATGTTTTTATCCGATGCCATGATCTCTCGAGCCTCAATTTGAGCGGCATGAGAAAGTGGTACGTGAACGGCCATTTGGTCACCGTCGAAGTCAGCGTTGAAAGCGGAACAAACGAGTGGGTGTACTTGAATAGCTGAACCTTCAATAAGAATTGGTTGGAAAGCCTGAATACCAAGTCGGTGCAATGTAGGTGCACGGTTTAGCAAGACATATTTGTCTTTGATAACGTCTTCGAGAATGGCCCAAACTTCAGGAATACCGTCTTCGATAAGTCTGTTGGCGCCACGAATGTTGAAGGCCAATTCTTTTTCCAAAAGTTTGGAAATAATGAATGGACGGAAAAGTTCGAGTGCCATGAATTTTGGCAATCCACACTGACTGAGTTTCAAAGATGAACCGACGACGATAACAGAACGTCCTGAATAGTCAACACGTTTACCGAGCAAGTTCTGGCGGAAAAGACCGCGTTTGCCTTTCAAGTTATCGGAAAGAGACTTGAGAGGTCGGCGCTGTGCTTGAGTCAAAGCTCCCTGACTTGCTGAACCATGTCGAATAGAGTTGTCGATCAAAGAGTCGACAGCTTCTTGCAAAATACGTTTCTCGTTTCGCAAAATAACATCAGGCGCATGAATTTCCTTGAGTTTCTTGAGACGATTGTTGCGGTTGATAACACGTCGATAGAGGTCGTTCACATCCGAAGTTGCATAACGTCCACCATCAAGCGGCACCATTGGTCGGAGAGCTGGAGGAATGACCGGGATATTCGTAAGGAACATCCATTCAGGTCGAATACCTGAGTTGATCATGGATCGAATGATAGAAAGTCTCTTGTTGATTCTTTCTGATTCAATTGAACCGGCTTTTTCGAGATCGATTGCCAATTCTTTCTCCAATTTCTTGAGATCAACATCTTTCAAAATATCGTAAATAGCTTCTGCTCCAATTCCCGCCTCAAAAATTGTTCCGTATTTTAGAGAATATGAATGATATTGCAATTCATCAACCACGCGGCCGAGAGTCAAGCTTTCGATCTCTTTCTTTGTACTGACTAGGCGTTCTTTCAAAGCTTCTTTGGTCTTTTCGTCCTGCGCAGTTTTTATTTTTGTCTTGAATTCAGAATCCAAATCACGGAGGACTTGTGCGCGTTCTTGTTCGTGCACGTTGGTAATAATATATCCGGCAAAATAGATAACTTTTTCAAGATCTGCAGCCGTCATACCCATAATCAAACCGATTCGGGAAGGCGTTGAACGCAAGAACCAGATGTGAGAAACCGGTGTCGCGAGCTCGATATGACCCATTCTCTCACGTCGAACGATTGAACGAGTTATCTCGACTCCACATTTTTCGCAAACAATTCCTTTATAACGAATGCCACGGTATTTTCCGCAATAACATTCATAATCCTTGTCCGGTCCGAATATCTTTTCGTCGAATAGACCACTCTTTTCAGAACGTTGGGTTCGATAGTTGATCGTTTCCGGCTTGGTAACTTCGCCCTTTGACCATTCCTTAATACGCTGAGGTGAGGCAACCTTAAGAGAGATTGAAGTGAAACTGCCTGTATTTGATGTTTTGTTATTTTTGTACATGGTAGTTTTATTCTTGATTAGCTTCATCCTCATCGGCTTTTGGTTGACTCTCACTCATGAGGTCAACGTCAAGTCCTAGTCCCTTGAGGTTGTTAATAAGAACATTGAATGATGCCGGAATCGAAGGGGTCGAAATCTCATTTCCTTTCACGATTGCATCGAAAGCGCTCGATCGGCCAACAATATCGTCAGACTTGATCGTCAAAACTTCTCGCAAGTTATGAGCTGCACCGTGTCCAAGAAGTGCCCAGACTTCCATTTCTCCAAATCGCTGTCCACCTCCCTGAGCCTTACCGCCAAGTGGCTGTTGTGTAATGAGAGAATAAGGTCCGATTGAACGCATGTGAATCTTGTCTTCCACCATGTGATGAAGCTTCATAACATACATATATCCGATAGCGATATCTTGTTGGAAAGCTTCGCCGTTTCGTCCATCAAAAAGTTTTACTTTTCCGTTTTCTGGAAATCCGGCAGCGACAAGTTCATTTTTAATTTCCTTGTCAGTTGCTCCGGCAAATGGAGGCACGACTGCTTGATAACCAAGAGTGTGAGCAGCGAGACCGAGGTGCAATTCCATAATCTGACCGAGGTTCATACGAGATGGCACACCGAGCGGCGTAAGGATCATATCAACTGCCGTACCGTCAGCGAGGTGTGGCATATCTTCGATAGGAAGTATAGTTGAAATGACACCTTTGTTACCGTGACGTCCTGCGAGCTTATCGCCTACTTGTACGTTTCGGAGCTCTGCCACTTCAATGTGAATTCGTTTGATGATTCCTGATTCAAGTTTGTCGCCTTTTTCTCGAGAGAATATTTTTACAGAAATAATGCGACCTTGTTTTCCGTTTTCAAGTCGTTTTGAAGTATCCTTTACATCGCGAGCCTTCTCACCAAACAATGATCGGAGTAATCGCTCTTCAGGAGTAAGTTGTGTCTCGCCTTTTGGTGTAATTTTTCCAACCAAAATATCCCCAGGTCGTACTTCTGCTCCAATTCGCACAACTCCGTCTTCATCGAGGTTTTTAAGTTTATTTTCACTGACGTTTGGAATATCAGGAGTGGTGACTTCAGGTCCAAGTTTGGTATCACGCACGTTGACAATAAACTCTTCTATATGAATAGACGTGAATCGATTGTCGCGCACTAATCTTTCAGACAAAATGATGGCGTCTTCGTAGTTGGCTCCTGACCATGACATGAAGGCCACGAAAATATTTTGACCCAGTGCGATCTGTCCGTTGTCTGAAGATGAAGTGTCAGCCAAAACATCTCCTCTTTTCACTTTATCTCCAACATTGACGATCGGTCGCTGATGGAAAACGGTAAAGCCGTTGGTTCGAGAGAAGTTAACTAATTTATATTCAACATCCTTTCCTTTATTAGATTTAACGGTGATTTTTTGAGCATCAACATGATGAACCACGCCGTCATCGTGAGAGATAACGATACGTCCGGTATCTCGCGCACCATCTGCTTCAACGCCTGTAGCAACAAGCGGAGCTTCCGGCAAGATACAAGGAGTAGCTTGTTTTTGCATGTTCGAACCCATCAAGGCTCGTGTCGAGTCATCATGATTAAGAAATGGGATCATTGAAGTGGCAATAGAAAAGGCTTGCTCAGTCGCCACGTCGATGTAGTCCACTTTTTCTCGAGGCACCATTGTTGGATCGCCGTTAACACGCACTTCGACTTCGTCGTCTTTAATTCTTCCTTCCTCATCGCGGTCGATTGCGGCGTGAGCGATGGCGAAGTTTTCTTCTTCTAAAGCATTTAAATAATGGATCTCAGGAGTGACCTTTCCATTTTTAACTTTGGCATACGGAGTTTCGATCATTCCGAAATCATTGATGCGAGCATAGGTTGAAAGACGTAAGATAAGACCGATGTTCGGACCTTCTGGAGTGTGGATTGGACAAAGTCGACCGTAGTGAGAAGGATGCACGTCACGAACTTCGTAACCGGCACGTTCTCGTGTTAGACCACCGGGGCCAAGTGCCGAAAGAGTTCGTAAATGTTCAAGTTCGGTCAAGATGTTTTCCTGGGCCATGAACTGTGACAACTGGTTGGTCGTGAAGAATTCCTTAATTCGAGCTTGCAGAGGCTTTGGTGAAATGAAGTTTATCGGCAAAACAGAATCGGGATCCGCGGTCGACATACGATCTTGAATATTTCGCTTGATCTGTGACATACCAACGCGAATTTTTTGCTGGAGCAATTCTCCAACGTATCGCACACGTCGAGAACCGAGGTGGTCAATATCATCTTCAACAGCGCCGGGTGTAGTGTTAAGAGTGACAATATTATTGATGATCGTAATTGCGTCATCAAGAGAAATGGTATGTCGAGCGATCTCCTTGTCGGTCATCGGCTTGCCAAATCGCTTATTGAAACGAAAACGACCGACTTTTGAAAGGTCATATCGGTCAGCTCCAAAAATAGTATTGATGAATTCGCGAGCGTTTTCTGCGGTGGCAAGATCGCCGTCGCGGAGTTTCTTGTGAATTTCGATGAAGGCTTCATCGGCGATCTTGGTGTGATCTTTGGCAATAGTTTTCTCCATGTAAGACCGTGCAGCTTCATTTCCTGCAAAAAGATGCATGATCTTTTCGTTGGTATCCGCACCTAATACACGCAAAAGCATCGTAACCGGGAATTTTCGTTTGCGGTCAATACGCACATAGACACCACCGTCCGCTTCCGTCTCAATTTCAATCCAAGCCCCGCGAGCTGGAATAATTTTTGCGCCGAAATAGTTTTTGCCGCGAATATCATTGGCTGTGAAGAACACGCCAAAAGATCGCGCCAATTGAGGAACGATAACACGTTCAATACCCGCAATGATGAACGTACCGTGAGGAGTCATGATCGGAAGATCCGCCATAAAGATCTCCTGCTCTTTGACCGAATTTACGATCTTGTTCTTGAAGCGCACAATGACCTTGATCGAAGCTTCATATGAAAGTTTGTTATCCTTGGCATAGTACTCATCGTACTTTGGCATCGTGAGTTTTACGTCGGCAAAATCCAACTCGAACTTTTTTTCCGAGTAGTCCTTAATAGATGAGTATTCTTTGAAAACTTCGCCGAGACCTTTTTCCAAAAGCCAATTAAAAGAAGTTGTTTGTGACTCAACCAAGTTTGGCATCGTGGTGAGAGCCGGTTTATGCTTCGCAAAATATTTTTTCTGGCGCTTCATATATTAATAATTTATTAAAACGCGAAAAATGGGCCACCTGTGCGGGGATGGTCTATTTTTCTCTGATAATTTTAACGAGTCTGCTTTTGCAAGGTTGCTTTTCTATTAGCCGCAATCTAAAAACAGTGTGATCCAGCCAAAACTAAATCTTGCACACGTGGCGGTAGTGTATACCTAAACGAAATATTTGTCAATCACCCTCTTATCCACAAGGGATTCACCTAGTAATACTGCGTATTAATTAGGATTTCCACAGGTTAAAGTGTCATTAAAATGGGGATTTTTAGGCTATTTTATAAAAAAGAAACCGCAGTGAGTCCTTTGTCTCACTACGGTAGTTCTAAACTATCAACGTTGTTTCAGCTCCGCTTCCGTCGCTTCATTCCCCTTGGAAGAGTAGGTTTTGCATTCCCGTTCGTTTGCGGTGGAAAGCCGGACAGCGATCTGGTCAGACTTTTGGCAACATCCCTGCGCGTACTTGGACATTCGCTAATAAGTCTCGATGAGGATACTGCGACCGAATCGTGCGGTCTTTTTAACAAAGACCTCCGATTAAACGGAGCGCTCGCGTCTGTTTCCGCCATAAAGATTACTCGACCCATATCAACGCCTCAACATTCCTGTTCTAAAAGAGCCCAACATGGCAAGTCATCCATTGACCTGCTCTGTCTATATATTAACACAAATTTTAATAATTGCAAATTTATCTAAACAAAAAAAACGCGGCGAGTCCTCTACTCGTCGCGATTCTTGTTTGTGTTCGTGGTGGTGTGAAAACTCACGCCGCAACGAGCTGTTCCCGCTTATTGACCTTCTTGGTCGTTCGCGGTTTTTTGTCCTTCACGCTCGATTGAGCATTATCGTACTCAGGTGAGCTCGTCCGTCTGAGGACTTCCTCAAGTTCACGCTCGGCTGGATCCAAAGTTGGACCTTCGACGTGGAAACTTACCCATTTCGCTCCCATATTCTACCTCTACCTTCTCTGAGAAGAGACATGATTTTGCGGGCCGTCCATAGTCCGCATCCGACCTATATATTACTACACCATAAAATCAAAGCAAGTGGATAACTTCGCTATTTACTTTGACCCCTGCGCCACTCTTCTATGGCTTTATGATTGCCTGAAATCAAGACTTTTGGCACTTGGTATTTCTTTTTCTTGTAAACCAGAATTTCCGGGCGGGTATAAACATCGCTCGAGGCTACTCGTGTCTCTTCAAGAGAATTAAAATCGCCAAGCACTCCTTCGATCTGTCGAGAAATAGAATCGATCATGATCATGGCCGCAAGTTCCCCACCGGTCAAAACGAAAGGACCGACCGAGACATCTTCGGTCTTGAATATTTTTTTGACCCGAGCATCGATTCCTTCGTATCGTCCGCAAATGATGACGAGATGCTGATATTTTTGCGCGGTTTCTTTGGCGTACTGAGTATCGAATTGCTTGCCGGATGGAGAAAGAAAAACTATTTTAATTTTCGGTGCGGATTTTGTTCCAGTTTTTGTTTTAGAAGCGCCTGCTCGTTTTGCATTCGCGACAGCTTTCTCGATCGCTTTAATGACAGGCAAAGCTTGCATGACCATACCTGGACCACCTCCAAACGGTCTATCGTCCACTCGCAAATATGGTTTGTCTTTGCCGGCTTGCTTTTTGGTCGGCTTCACGAAATCGCGCGGGTCATAAAATTTCACATTAATTTTCTTTTGCTTTTGCGCGCGCGCCAAAATCGACTCACCTAAATACGAGCTGAAAGACTCCGGAAATAAAGTTATGATGTGAAAATTGATCATTGAAAAAACTGTGTTGATGATAACACAGTTTTTTCATCTTGTCTATTTGAGTTTTTTACAACTTTAGGTCTGCCATCGCCTCGTCCACCGTTTTCATAGCTGGACTTGGATTTGGACCAACTGCAGCGCCGAGTCCCTTAGTGCCACCTTCAGGTTCACTGATCTTGAGGTTAACTCGAGCATTGTGCTTCATGCCGACAACTCGGAGTAATGTTCGAATAGCCTTGGCAGTATTGCCAGAGCGACCAATCACCTTACCCATATCTGCGGCATTAACATCGAGAGTCAAAAGCACTCCCATTTCGTCGACCGTTCTTTTAATCTTTACATCATTAGGATTGTCCACCAAAGCCTTCACTACAAACTCTAGAAACTGATTGTCCATCTCATTCATATTGAGTAATTCTTAACTTGTAAGTCTTGCAGTGCTACGAAGGTACTGCTACATATATTGTATCATACCGAAAACATCCCACAATCGGTTATCCACAGAGAGAAGAGTTATTACGCTTTAGGAGCTTCTTTTTCTTCAGATTTCGCTTCGGTTTTTTCAGCTTTTTCGGCCTTAGGAGCTTCGGCTGCAACTTCCTCTTTCTTAGGTACAGTTTTCTTTGGGAGAACGTTGATTTTTTTGCCAGAAATAATTTTTTCAGTAATCAAGAGGTTGTGAACGGTTGGAGTTGGTTTAACACCTTGTGACATCCAGTACAAAATACGCTCTTTGTTGAACTTGGTGCCGTCTTTTACACGGAAATCATGGTTGCCGAGTATCTCCAAAAACTTACCACTCTTGGTGGAGTTTTTTGATTCGGTCAAGACGAGACGAAAAGTCTTTTCTTGGTTGCGTCCTGTTCGTTGTAATCTAATTTTTAACATAAGAAAGATACTAACAGATACCGGCAAATTGGTCAATGTGGCCAATGACTGGCGAATCTTTTGACAAAATTTACCTCAATTGCTAGGGTTAATTTGGATAAAGAGGGAAAGTGCGAAAACAGATAGGTAAGCTCAGGACTCATCTATATGAGAACCTGGTGATTGGGGTTCGAATCCCTACAGCTGGCTTCATTTCTGCTTCCCAAAGCAGTTAGTGGTCCCGTAAACCACTGGAGGAACTTCCTTTGCTCGCAGTATAGAGTGGGAGACGCAGACCTTGTTGTTCCGGCAACACAGGCAGTCACAAATGGAATACCACCGATCTGGAAGTTGACCTTGTGTCTATACGGTGACTCCGTTAACACAACCTCAGGAGTATCGCACATCTTTCCTCACTGCCGACGATGAAATCGTCGGCAGTTTTTTTATTTAAAATTCGCGATTTGACAGTTTTCTGGTATAGTGTGAACTATGCATAACAAAAAAGGGCCTCAAAAACCCCAAAAACACGAGAAAAATGCCTATATAGGTATTATTGACATCAATTCCAAAGGTATCGGCTTTTTGGAAGTGGCAGGTCGCGAGGAAGATATTGAAATACAGAATGAAAAGTTACATTTGGCACTGGATAAAGATGAAGTGGAAATTAAGATTTTGCCGGGGAAAATTAAGGGCCGCGAGCAGGGCGAGGTGACAAAAATACTCAAACAGTCCAAGCGCACTTTCGTTGGTGTTCTGAATGCGAGCGGCCCGAAACCGATCCTCATTCCGGACAATCGAAAAATGTATAAAAATATTGTTGTGACCGAATCCCCCTCTGACAAAACTTCAGCGGATCTAGACGGCAACAAAGCTCTCGTTCAAATCATTAATTGGACCGATCCAACCCGAGATCCGGAAGGAAAAATTCTCGTCTTGCTCGGAAAAAAAGGTGATCACGAAGCTGAAATGCAATCCATTATTTTGGATAAAGGTTTCGAATCAAAATATCCGGAAAAAGTTGAGCAGGAAGCGGCCGCAATCGAAAAACGCGAGAAACCGATTCCGCAATCCGATATCGCAAAACGCAAAGACTTGCGTAATACCCTCACCTGCACCATTGACCCGGCTGACGCTAAAGACTTTGATGATGCTATTTCTTTCAAAGAACTTGGTGAACAAAACGGCGTAAAAATGTATGAGATCGGCGTGCACATTGCCGATGTCTCACATTATGTGCGTCCTGGAACAGCACTTGATGAAGAAGCGAAAAATCGCGGCTTTTCCGTTTATTTAGTTGACCGCACTATTCCAATGTTGCCGGAAATTCTCTCCAACGACCTCTGCAGTCTAAATCCCAACGAAGACAAACTCGCCTTCTCCGCCATCTTTGAAATTGATGCAAACGCAAAAATTCACAAACGCTGGTTTGGCAAAACCGTTATCAATTCCAATAATCGTTTCAGCTATGAGGGTGCGCAAGATATTCTGGATGGTCACAAGGGTAGTCCAAAAAGTGGAAATAATAAAAAAGACCAGGTTGGAAATACGCCGGCGGCTGCGCAATTGTTCGCCACGCCTCTCACCACCCTAAACAAAATCGCCAAAATTTTGCAAACCAAAAAGTTCGCGGCCGGTGCTATTGATTTTGAATCAGAGGAAGTTAAATTTGAACTAGACAAAGACGGCAAGCCACTTCGCGTTTTTAAAAAAGAACGACTAGATACCCACAAACTGGTCGAGGAATATATGTTGCTGGCCAACCGCGAAGTGGCCGAATTCATCGATAAACATGTCGCCAAAAAAATCGGTCACGATCCTGTTTTCATTTATCGTATTCACGATTTGCCTGATCAAGACCGTCTCGCCAACCTTTCCGTATTTGCTCGAGCGCTCGGTTTTCATATGCCTCACGGCAGTAAAATCACCGCTGACGATATCAGCAAATTACTCAAGCAAGTTACCGGCACAACCCAAGAATCTCTCATCAAAACTGCCGCTATTCGCTCGATGGCCAAAGCGATTTATTCGACCAGAAATATCGGTCATTTCGGTTTGGCTTTTAAATATTATACGCATTTCACTTCCCCAATTCGTCGTTACGCCGACTTGCTTGTACACCGCCTGCTCGAAAGTCATCTCGACGGCACCAAAATTGATCCGAACGAACTTGCTAACTATCAACGCACCGCTGTTCACATCACTGAAAAAGAAATCGCCGCCGCCGACGCCGAGCGTTCATCCATAAAATACAAACAAGTCGAATTTATGAGTGACAAAATCGGCAAACTTCTGCAAGGCACCATTACTGGCGTCACCGAATGGGGTGTCTATGTTGAAGACGACGAGACCAAAGCCGAAGGTATGGTCAGTGTTCGCGCTCTTTCCGATGACTATTATGAACTTCAAGAAAAACAATATGCTCTTGTCGGCCGCAAAACCAAAAAACGTTACACTCTCGGGGATAAAGTAAAATTCAAGATCACTAAAACCGACCTAGACCGCAAAACGATCGATTGTGAATTAGTTTAAAAAGATGGCAAAATTATTTTGCCACTTGAACAGCTTCGTCAAATTGGATTGAAAGAAGTTTGGAGACACCACCAGAGCCCATAGTGACACCATAAAGGACACCTGCGCGAGACATGGTTTCGCGATTGTGAGTGATTAATATCAGCTGAGAATACTTGGCCAAATTGGCAATCATATCGCCGTATTTTCGGGAATTGGCTTCATCGAGCGCGGCGTCGGTCTCGTCGAGGATAATAAAAGGAGGCGGATTAACTTGCGAAATGGCAAACAAAAGGGCAATGGAAGTGAGCGCTCGCTCGCCACCAGAAAGCATCATTAAACCTTTGGTTTTTTTGTTAGGTAGTGCCACATGCACATCAATTCCCTCTTCTGGTTCTTTTTGTTCATTTTCAGATTCGGCATTTTCTGATTCTGCCATCGCCGATATTTTAGACATCTCATCCATATCTTCGTCTCCAACATTTTTATTTTTCTTTTTCTCTTCGCGTACAATTTCGAGTGTAGCGACACCACCACCAAACATCAGTTTGAAAAATTCACTGAATTGCGTATTGATTTTAGCGACACCAGTTTTAAATTCTGTATTTAGACGTTCGGTTAAATCTTTTATTAAGTTTTTCAAATCTCCCGCCGACTTTTGCAAATCTTCTATTTCGCGAATCAAGAAAATGTCGCGCTCGTTGGTCTCACGATATTCTTTTAATACTTCTTCGCTATTACCCGCTCCGGCTTCTTCCAAACGAATCTGCATACGAGAAATCGTCCGTCGTCGATCTTCTTGCGCTTGTCGAGGTTCAGAAACAACAAAAGCAACATCATCTACAGCATCACCAGAAATATTTCCGTCTACTGGAATATCACCAGAAATGATTTCTCCTACGGATTTATCAGCACCTTTTTTATATGAAATGACATAGTTTTTAAAATCCAAAATATCGCGGCCGACGATAGATGAACCTTCGCCGAGTTCGCGTTTGAAATTTTGCTCTTCCATTTCAATCTTTTCGGCACGAACAGCTATATTACTGAGAATACTTCGCAATTCGTTCTGACGAGTCATGATTGTGAAAACAGCTCGCTCGGCATCGCGACTTGAATCTTTTTCTTTCTCGATTTGCTGTTTCAAAACCAAATAGCGCTCATTCAGTGAATTCTCGGTCGCGCGGATTTCGGCGATCTGTTTTTCCAAAGTTTTCTTTTCCTTTTGAAGTTTTTCAATTTCCTGTTTTTCCTCCGTCGTTTTAACTTGCGTCTCTCCGCGATGTTTGGAAATGAAAGTGGAAAAAGTGGCAGTGATCTTTTTGATGATCGTGTGCAACTTTTCTAAATCGGAAATTTGATCGACATTGGCTGTTTCGGAAATTGCTTCTTTGACCGTATCCTCAACCTCTCGAAGCAATACTGTTTTATGTTCATCAACCTTGGCTAATTCTTCCTTGCGGGCAATCATACGTTCAAGTGAAGAAATTTCACCTTCAATGCGACCACTATCGCGACTCAAGTTTTCGTATTGCGTTCGAGCACCTTTAAGTTTACCTTCAAGATCAACAATCTCGAATTGTTTTTTATTTTCGCTGGCCGAATCTTCCAAAACTTTTTTGGCGCTCTGTAATTCTTTCTCGAGTTTCGCCAGTTCGTGCGCCGGCTCCCGTTTCTCCTCTTCGATTTTGCCTTTGTGGTACGCCAAATACATTTCCTCTCGCTTGAAGTACTCCTTATATAGGAGAGTAAGCTGTTCCTTGAGCTCGACAGCTTTTTCCACTTTCTCCACCTGCTTTTTTAGAAATTTTATGTGAGGCGCAATTTCTCGACGCAAGCCTTCAACTTGCGCAATATTTTCTTCGGTTTTAATTAATTTTCGCTCGCTCTCCAGTCTCTTATATTGATAGATCTTGAGTCCCAGCGCGTCCTCGATCATCTCTCGCCTTTCCTTCGGGTTGGCACTCAAGACCCTATCTGCCTCTCCCTGCGAAATAATATGATGACCGGACGCTCCAATATGCGCCTGCGCAAGCAATTCCACAATATCCCTCAGTAGCACCTGACTGCCGTTCACAAAATATTGATTGACACCATCGCGGTGCACGATACGTTCAAGTGTAACTTCATCAAAGTCTATGTTGAAAATACGCCGCGCGTTGTCGAACACGACTTTGACCGCGGCGCGATTGGCGCGCGGCGTCTCCACCGATCCATTAAAAATCAAATCCTCGCCTTTCTTCCCACGCAAAGATTTTATGGATTGCTCACCCAACACAAATCGAAATGCTTCAGCCACGTTAGACTTGCCCGAACCATTCGGCCCAACAATAGAAGTAATCGGCGTCTTGAAATCCAATTCGCTTTTTTTGGCGAACGATTTAAAACCGTTGATCTCCAGTCGCTTTAGATACATACATTAAATATAGCATAAAATAAAAAAGTCGTTTCCGAGATGCACGCATATCCGCCTGCTGGCGGATTGCTCCGCTCGGCCCGTCGGCCTGCGCAAGGCACTCGGAAATCGACATTTTTTATTTTATATACACTTATTCTGCGGTAAACATAGCGGCTACAGGTGCTTGACCTTGCATCACGAGAAAATCCTTTTTGAAATCAAACTGACCATTGCCGTCATCCTGATAGAGAAAGATCGCGTATTTCTTTCCGGCAACCGTCGCTCGAAGTAACGTTACGGGTACATCGTCCGTCGGACTAGTTACCATTTCCGCACCAAGGATATTTCCTATCGAGCCGTCAACAATTTCCCGAATCGTGATCCATGTCGGTTCCGAAACTTCCGCATGCTTGATAAAAACCAAGCTACCGGCACGTTGGTCATCAACCGAAACGGATGAAGATGAATTGATAGTTTTGTAAGTATTTGTCGGCGCAAACACTGCACCGGACGAAGTCAAAGAAGAAGACGTCGATTCCGTGCTAGTCGCAACATTTACCTGATCGCTATCAACCAATGGCTTTACAGTCTGCCAATATCTTCCGATAAAAAATCCTCCAACCAAACCGACGACCAACATTACGGCACCGACCGTCCAAACATTTTCAGCCAACCCCTGACTCACCTCTGCATTTCCCCCACTCGTGTTCTTGTTTTCACTCATACGAATTTCAGTTATTTGGTAATTAAGGTAATTATAAACCTCCTCAAGCCTTTTTCAAGTGAGAAGTGTTGTATAGAATTAATTCCAAAATACCCTTACCAGCCTTTGATTTTCAAGGCCTTTTGAGCGGCATCTTGTTCAGCCTCTTGTTTAGATTTACCTTGACCCTGAACAACTAGTTCCGTTTCAAGATAAACACCTATAGTAAAAATTTTGCTGTGATCCGGACCTTCCTCTTTGAGCGTTTTGTAAGCCGGCGTGATTCCGGTATTTTCCTGAGCTTTTTCCTGAAATAAACTTTTTGAATCGATAAAACTACCTTGTTCAATAATTTTTTCGGTCAAAAGTAAAATGTGTTGCGCCACAAATTTTTCCGCCGCCGCATATCCGCTATCCAAAAAGATTGCACCAATAATAGACTCCATGGCATTAGCCATGATCACTTGTCGAGCGCGTCCTTTATCTTTAGCCTCACCTTTGGAAAGCAGCAAAAAATCATTAACATGAATACCTTCGGCGACGGACGCGAGCGTGTTAGCGTTCACCAAAGCCGAACGATAAGCGGTCAATTCACCTTCCGGTTTTGTCGGAAATTTTTTAAAAAGGAATTCCGTCACAACCAATTCCAATACGGCATCTCCTAAAAATTCCAAACGTTCGTTGTGTTCCAGTACTGAAGATTTATTTTCATTTAAATAAGAGCGATGCACGAAAGCATGTCGCAAAAGTTGTTTGTTTTTAAAAGTCGTTCCGGCGTAATTTTCGAATTTTGAGAAATCTATCGTATTAAGCATAAAAGTTTATTTATCTCTACCTGTTCTTTTTAAGATTAGTTCTACCGATTTGGTCACAATAGGCAAAATATCATTATAAAAATTTAAGTCAAGTATATCGGCAAGCTTGAACCATTTCGCGTCATCAAGTCCCCCTTTCTTCTCTGGTGTTATTTCCACATAAGGTGACTCGGCCAAAAAATAATGAACATGTTTTCGTTTCTTGCCTTTCTCCGGATCGCAAGCAATGTATTCATTTTCACCAAGTTTTTCTTGTATGGTAATATCCAAACCAAGTTCTTCTTTTATTTCTCGCACCGTGCCTTCCTCAACGCTTTCGTTTTTAATCTCCTCTCGATCGCCGATTTTGCCTTTGGAAAGTGTCCAGTGTCCAAACACATCATGCACCAAAGCGACATATATATCAGAACCATTCTTGGCGTAAATAATAGCACCACCTAAACGTTCAAGCGGCATTTCGGCTCGCGGAATTTCCTTGGTTTTCTTTTTGGAAACTTCGTCTTTGCCAGGCTCGCCAAGTTCTTTGTAAACTGCACCCAAAACTCCGTTTACAAACCGACCTGATGTATCGCCGCCGTACGTCTTGGCCAATTCAATCGCCTCGTTGATCGCCACCTTCGCCGGCACTTCGTTACGAGCCGAAAAAAGCAGTTCATATAAACCGATACGCAAAATATTTCGATCAATTATAGAGATCTTTTCAATCGGCCAATCCGGTGCCGCCTTTTCAATAATAGAATCAATATCTTTACGTTTGGCAATCACACCTTCAAGGAGTTTTTCCATGAAAGAAGGATCACCGGCGTTTGGTGCAAACTCAGCCGAGTCACGACGCAAAACCGCCACCGCTTCGTCGTTTTTTCTGTTACTAAAGTCCCACTCAAAGAGAGCTTGGAGAACTGTGGAACGAGCGAGGTGACGATTTGCCATATTTTTTTGTAAGAACTTAAAGAACTACAACTTCTAATTTTTTCTAACTTCTTGCGACTTTTTCTTTGGTTTTTTTAGCTTTTTTATCTAAATTTTTATAAACATTTAAAGCTTCGCGCTTGTTGTATTTACCGCAATTGGTGCAGGCTCGGTGGTTCATTCGGGGTGATCCGCAGCTTTCACAAAGGGTAACACGCACCCCAGCAAGGGCGTGATGTGAACGTCGTTGTGCACTCTGAGAGTGCGTGTGTCGCATGTGATTTACCATATAAGGGCTAGTATACACTACTTATTAAATTTATCAAGCGTAAGAAAAAACCGCCGAGAAGTCGCACACTTGGTGTGTAAAATCTCAGCGGCTCGCGACCTACTAAAAGAAAGCGATTGTGTCTTGTCTCAGGCCCTGTAGTAGATCGGCCTCCCACCAACGACATGTTCGGGAAGCTCTGCCCAATCGAGCAGTCTCTCAGGAACAACTTCCAGAAGACGATCGTCATCATTGACTGCAGTCAAGATGGCAAGAGCCAAGGCGTGCAGATGCGTCTTGTAGATATTGCCTGCAAGCCAAGTGGCCTGCTTCATTACAGGCGGGAGCAGGATGTTGTCGCCATCATCCTTATTGTTCGTCCGGAAATGAACACCCGCATTACGGTAGTTCGGCAAAGAATTCTCCCAGACGAACCAGAACGATTTCCTGTGGATGCCGTCCGGGAACTTTTCATCCGGTTGAACGTCACGCACATAAATACATCTGATATCCGCAGTCGGCAAGAAAACCTTGGAATGAGGCTTCATGACCTCCTCTTTCCATTCCCTTGCGGCACAATCAACAGGAATCTCGTACGTCTGGTTATCGTCTCCACCAGGAGCCTTGAACTGGGTCGTTCTGAACTTCGGACTGAACGAGGGGATTGTTCGGAAACAAAGTCCCTCATTCTGCCAAAGAGCCGCAAAGATTCCACAATAGAAGGATGTGACACCATCTTTTGCCCACGAGGCCTGAACACGAGGAATCTGCTTAATAGTTTCCTCAAGTGTCTTTGCTGGCTGAACTGTTGCCGGCCGAACAACTGCGTCCGGCGCGACAGGTTTTTCAACCGGAATTGCCGACTCCCCCTGATTCTGCTGAACCGAGGGCTCTAAACGAACGATTGTAGGGTGTTCACCGATCATAGCTGACCCGCCTTTCAAACTAGAACATTACTTTGTATCAAAGAGCAGGTTGCCGAATTGGCCCCCATTCACTCTGAAGGTATTATAGCATATTTGACCTAAAAGTCAAGCATTAAATTAGACGATATTTCGCAGGAAACTAGCCCTATGAATAAGGCTAGTTCCCTCTTTTTTGATAGCAGTAATATGTTTGGCAGTGCCATAGCCCTTATGAACTTCAAAACCGTAAAGTGGGTGCTTTTTGGCTAGTTTTTTCATATAGGCATCACGGGTTACTTTGGCTGCAATGGACGCGAGTGAAATTGAAAATTCTTTTTCGTCGCCTTTGATGATTGTTTTTTGAAAAGGAAATTCCGCGGGCGCACGAAGTCCACCATCCAGTAAAACCAGACACTCGCATGGTTTTAATTTATTTTTTAACTGAAGTTTTTTAAGCGAGTCGTTCATGGCTTTTCTGATCGCAAAATTAATTCCACGTCGGTCAATTATTTTATTTGAAATTAAGGTCACCGAAAAATCCAGAGCATCCGGTGTATTTAATTTTTTGTAATTAAATTTCTCTTGCTTCTCGCACATTTTTGCAAACCACACATCTCGCATTTTTTCCGAAAGTTTTTTGGAGTCGCGAATGCCTCTAAAATTATTTCGCGTCATTTTAGCCGACAACAAACACACACCAACGGAGACCGGTCCCGCCAGAGGTCCTCTCCCTGCTTCATCAATGCCAATTATGTATTTAATATTTTTAGAAACTTTCACTTTTTAATTATAGCACTCAAAATGTGATGAATATAAAATACAAAAAAGACCCGAGAAAGCGCAAGCGCTTCCTCGGGACACAATCTCGTCACCACTCAATCAAGCCTTACCAAGCCACCAACAGGCATCGTCATTCTCTGGCCACGGAAGTTGGTATTCCCGACCGAAGAAGTGCCGGTAGGCATCTTTGAACGTTTTGTTTCCATCAGGAACTGGCTCAAAATAAACAAAAAAGTTGTCTTCTTCAACAAGACATAAGTCGAGTAATTGTTTCAACCCGTTATTGTCATGATCAAAAACAAAGACCATGTCCCTATCGAATTTTGATCCGTATTCGATTACGGGACGCCACACTCTGGGTGAGTAGATTTTCCCCTTCTTTTTATCTTCCTTGATATACTTCCGCATTTCTTTCCAATGCGATTTGGAAGCTTTGCGCTTATCACGTTGGAGAACAACCCCAATTTGACCACGGCCATTAGAACATATGCAAACGACAGGCTTCCAGTTGCTACCGCGAAATAAGCCAGGTCTTCTGACCAATCGGAGTAGGCAGACAGCAATCAAAACGATGAGTGCCGCCGCCGGAATTTGCTGGTAAAAGGGTAGAGAAAGAAAATGTGACACGTATGACATAGAACTCCTTTACGGTTTCTGCACATTCCCCTTCCGACTACATAGCCGGGGTTTGAGGTGGCTCGATACCGTATTCTGCGCTGCATAATGCCATAAATTACACATAAATGCAATATGTAATATTTGTGTACAAAAGTACTGTCTGCAGGGACTTGTGAGCGCGACCGGCGCGAACACGAGGAAAATTTTAGCAAAAATTTATCCGTGCCCTGCAGACAGTATTTTTGGAAGCAAATGTTACTTTTTAGTTTTTTGAAAATTGATAGTATAATGAACCCATGACAGCCCGCTTCTCGCACCTCCACACCCACTCCCACTACTCCCTGCTTAATGCCCTACCTAAAATTCCGGACCTCGTAAAAGCCGCCAAAAAATATGAAATGTCGGCTCTTGCCCTCACAGATAATGGCAACATGTATGCCACGATCGAGTTTTATAAAGAATGCAAAAAGGAAGGAATCAAACCGATCATCGGAGTGGATGCGTATGTCGCGCTTCGCGGTCGCAAAGATAAAGAGTCTATCGACAAACGTCGTTCCCGTCTTATTCTGATCGCCAAAGATGCAATCGGTTACAAAAATTTAATTAAAATCGTCACTTATTCTCACCTCGAAGGTTTTTATTACAAACCTCGCGTAGACAGAGAGTTGCTTGAAAAATATCGCGAAGGAATTATTGCAATCGCTCCGGCACTCGGTAGCGACATTACGACAGCACTCCGCATGTCCGATCATGAAAAAGCGGAAGAACGTTTGGACTTTTACAAAAAAACTTTTGGTGATGATTTTTACCTCGAGATCACCAATCATCCGGAATTGGAAAATCACGACACGTTGATGAAAGACCTCAAGAAATTGAGTAAAGCTAAAAGTGTTCCGCTGATTGCCGCGCATGAGATCTATTATATGAATCCCGAAGACCGCAAAGCTCGTCAGACTTTGCTTTCCGTGCAATCCAACAATGATCCGAGCGATCGGGGTGACGACGAAGAAGATTTTTCTTTTAGATCTCCGGAACAAATGGAAGAAAGTTTTAAAGATACGCCGGAAGCGATTGAAAACGTCCAGAAAATCGTCGACAAATGCAATTTGGAGATCGTACTTGGTTCATGGGTTTTTCCTGCCATTGAAGCGCCGGCAGGCAAAACGTATGATGAAGCTTTGCGTGATACTGTTTATGCCGGATTTGAAAAAAGAAATGTTCAAAAAACTGAAGACATCCTGAAACGTGTTGAATATGAATTGGAAGTTATTAAAAACAAAGGTTATTCACCTTACTTTTTGGTCGTGGCCGACTTGTTGCACTATGCCCGCACACACGGAATCCTCTCGAACATTAGAGGTTCGGTTTCCGGTTCGATGGTCACATATCTTTCCGGTATTACCAATATCGACCCGCTTGAATATCAAATTCCTTTCGAAAGATTTTTGAACCCTGAACGTCCATCGGCGCCCGATATTGATATGGACTTTGCCGATGATCGACGTGACGAAATGGTGGAATATGCTCGTCAAAAATACGGACACGACAAAGTGGCGCAAATCGGAACTTTCGGAACGATGGCGGCTCGCGGGTCTGTGCGAGATGCGGCGCGCGCTCTAGGGTACGCGATACAACTCAGTGACACAATCGCTAAAGCCGTGCCAATGGGCTCGCAAGGTTTCCCGATGACCCTAGAGCGCGCTCTCGAAGAAGCCCCCGAACTCAAAAAAATGTACGACGAAAGTGAAGAAGTCAAAACCATTGTTGACATGGCTATGAAGATCGAAGGCTCCGCTCGTCACGTTGGTATTCACGCCGCCGGCGTCGTGATTGCCCCGACCGACTTGATGGATTTCACTCCCCTTCAGTTCGATCCAAAAGGCGAAAACAAGATCATCACTCAATATGATATGTATTCGGTCGAAGAAGCCGGTCTTCTAAAATTCGACTTTCTTGGACTTAAAAACCTTTCAATTATTGCCGATGCGATTCGTTTAATTGCCATCACTGAAAAAATCCAACTTGATGTCGACACAATTCCGGTCACTGACAAAAAAACTTTCGCGATGTTGGCTCGCGGCGAAACCGCCGACACTTTCCAACTCAACGGTAGTGGTATGACCAAATTCCTCGTTGAACTCAAACCAACAACCATTCATGATATCAACGCCATGGTCGCGCTTTATCGTCCTGGCCCAATTCAATTTATTCCCGATTACATTGCCCGCAAACACGATAATTCAAAAATTAAATATCTCGACCCCGCTCTTAAACCGATTTTGGAAAAAACTTACGGTATTCTCGTTTATCAGGACGACTTGCTCATGATGGCCAACAAACTCGCCGGCTACAGTTGGGGTGAAGTTGATAAATTCCGCAAGGCTGTCGGTAAAAAAATTCCGGAGGAAATGGCTAAGCAAAAAGAAAAATTCATTCAAGGTTGTATCAAACATTCCGGTTGGCCTGAGAAAAAAGCTCAGGAAATTTGGCTCTGGATCGAGCCATTTGCTGCCTACGGTTTTAACAAAGCTCACTCCGTTTCCTATGGTCGCGTCGCTTACATCACCGCCTACCTCAAAGCCAATCACCCAGGCGAATATATGGCCGCCGTACTTTCAGCCGAATCAGGTGACGTGGAAAAAGTTGCCGAATCTATCGCCGAATGTAAACGTATGGGTATCGAAGTTTTGCCACCCGACGTCAACCAAAGTCATGAAGAGTTTACGATTTTGAAAAAAGAAGTTGCAAAAACGGACGGCACAATTGTAAAGAAAAATGTGATCCGCTTCGGACTCAACACGATTAAAAACTTTGGCGAAGGTATTTCAGGTTTCATCATTGCCGAACGAAAAAAAGGTGGCAAATTTTCATCACTCGAAAATTTCCTCGATCGTATCAAGGATCGCAATCTCAACAAAAAATCTTTGGAAGCTCTGATCAAAGCAGGTGCCATGGACGCTTTCGGCGAACGTGGTCAATTGCTCGGCAATATTGAAGGAATACTTTCATACAACAAAGAAAAAGGTGCCGCACCGCAGGATTCCCTATTTTTGGGATTAAGTAGCGCTTCAACAGGGCTCAAACTTGAAAAAATGCCGGAAGCCACCATGACCGATAAATTAGCTTGGGAAAAAGAGTTGCTTGGTTTGTACATTTCCGGTCACCCTCTCGATCTTTACACTGAAAAAGTAAAATCGATTGGACAAATCGCCAAATGCAAAGAAACTCTCAAAGCCGGCGTCGTCACGATTATTTGCGGTGTCATTGAAACGATTCGCGTCATCAAAACCAAAAACGACAGTGAAATGGCTTTCATAAAAATTACCGACAAAAGCGGCAGCATGGAGGCCGTCGCCTTTCCAAAAACTTTTGAAAAATACAAGGATATTTTAGTCGCCGACACCTGCATCGCCATCAAAGGAAAAATTACCGAACGCAACGGCGCCATGAGCGTCCTCGCGGAGATCATCAAGAAAGTTCAATAAGAAGAAAAACAAAAACACTAGTTGTTCGGGTACGGAAATTTCTTGCTAGAAATTTCCTGAATCTCGCCGCCAGTCGCGGCTCGGACCCCCTCAAACTAGTGTTTTTGTTTTTCTTAATATATAAATATTAAACCCCCGCACTTGAAGTGCAGGGGCTTTTCCATTTTTTACAATCACGCGTTGGAATGCGTTTTAGGCACTGAAACTTGCAAAGACAAGAGCAGGAGCGTTGTACCCCCAAAAAGAAGTTAGATGTCTGTATCCCCACTTCCACATGCCGTCTCGATGTGTAAGGCAGCGAACGCACAGCTTGTAAAACTCATCCTCGTAGATAGTCCCCCAGAAGTAGACCTCTTTCCATTCCCATTCTTTGGGGATTAACTCCGGGTTCTTCAGGTAGAAATGATCCAGCAAGTTGGCATTCACGACTGGCATCAGAGCGAGGTCTTTGCGGAGATTTATACCCAAAATCTTCCCACTACCCTCTTGTCTTGGAAAAAGATGGGGTATAACATGCTCGGGATTAAACTTCCATGTTCCACATGGTTTGTGTTCAACCACAATCCAGCCTTCTGGACAGAATGGTGCAGTGTCGAAATCAATGATGTACTCTTCGACGAACCTTACCCCTTCAGTTGTTTTCTGCAGGAGATTCCCAAAATATTGCGCGCTAAAATTTCCCGCTTTTATCTGGTTCAGACACTCCACAAACTTGGCATGCAGTTGCCCCTGCAATTCATAGGGCAACCGACGACCCTCTTCCCGAACTTCATCTGGACCGCCGTTGACAGCTGTTGCCGCCTTCATGACAGTCTCCTTTGTTTTAGCACGCCCGTAATACGGACACGCTGACAAGTTTTTGCTAGAGGACGTACCACATTGGTAGTCATAGCCAATAAATGCCGAATTATTGAGCCTTTCCGCACCTTTTGGCTATGACCACTTGCAAGTTTTTCAACGTTCAATCTTGGTATATTATACATTATTTGATGGTATTTGTAAAGGTATCCGAAAATAATAAACCCCCGCACTTGAAGTGCAGGGGCTTTTCCATTTTTTACAATTACGCGTTGGAATGCGTCAAACACTGACTTGCGAACAAACGGGGGTTAGAAACCGACGATACCAATGAATCGCGAGGGGGCGGTAGGTACCAATCCACCGACCACCACTGACCCTATCGAGACACAACACGCATCGGTTACCGTTTGGGCCAAGCAGAACATCACCAAAGAAATCGAGGTGGACAATACTTTTGGTGCGGAATAGCGTTTCAAGAACACTGTTCACTTCCCGAGTCTGATAATCGTTCAGAAGACCCATAAAAGTGACGGCGCCGTAACGGATCCGCTTACGCTCTTTGAGACGCGTCAGTTTCACTTCACCAGTGATCATGGTCTCACCTTCCTCGAGACAGTCCTCGAAGTCGACCTGATTAAAATCAACTTCAACGAGACCTCCTGTCATCTTGTCATGTTCTTCGAGGACGATATTCCATCCTTTACTAATGAAAGCGACTGGATCAAAGGGCGCGGGAGCGATCTTTAGGTCGCCAAACGAAAATCTACAACCGTTCTTGAGGAAGAGAGTAAACTGCTGGCCGGGAATGGCCGGATGATCGATTATCTCTTGGACAGACCTTGAGTCAATCGAGTCCCAATCAAGGTGAGCTGCCAGTTTAGCCAGCAATTCGAACCTTTGCTCCACACCTATGGTTTTGGTAGCCATTAGCTACCTCCTTTCACAGTGCAGCGTACCTTCCTCGTAACACGCGAGGAAAGCGAACCGCAAGTTTTTCAATTTTCCATCTGAAATTATTATACATTATATATTATATTTGTAAAGACATTAGAATAAAGTAAAAGATACTTGCAGGGTGCTTTTTACTTTTTTCTGACGTTTTGCCTAAAGCACGAAAAGTGCTAATATTCCCTGTATGAAAACACATCAAGAAATGGAGTCTATTCGCCACTCACTCGCCCACCTTTTGGCTGCCGCCGTTCAACGACTTTGGCCTGAAACTAAAAACACTATCGGTCCTGCTGTCGATAATGGTTTTTATTATGACTTTGAATTTGCCACACCGATTTCCGATAAAGATTTGTCCAAAATAGAAAAGAAAATGCGTGACACTCTCAAAGATTGGAAAACTTTTGAAGGCAAAGAAATCAGCGCAGACGAAGCTCGTGAACTTTTCAAAAATAATCCTTACAAGCTTGAGCTCATTGAAGAAATTATTGCCAAAGGCGAAAAAGTTACGGTCTATACTTCCGGAAGATTTACTGATCTCTGTCGAGGAGGACACGTGGAAGACGCCCAAACTATCGATCCCGAATCTTTCAAACTAGACCGTGTGGCCGGGGCTTACTGGCGCGGTGATGAGAAAAATAAAATGTTGACTCGTATTTACGGTTTGGCTTTTGAAAGCAAGGCCGAGCTCGATGCGTACCTTGCTCAGAAAGAGGAAGCTTTGAAACGTGATCACAAGAAACTTGGCAAGGAGCTCGGCCTTTTTGTCTTTTCCGATTTGGTTGGTCCCGGTTTGCCACTCTGGACTCCAAAAGGCACAATCATGCGCGATGCTTTAAATGATTACGTTTGGGAACTTCGAAAAGCTAAAGGATATCAAAGAGTCACGATTCCTCACATCACGAAGCGCGCTCTTTATGAAACTTCGGGTCACTGGGCAAAATATGGCGATGATTTATTTAAAATAAAAACACGAGAGGGTCATGAGTACGCTTTGAAACCAATGAACTGCCCCCACCATACGCAGATCTTCGATTCCAGCATGCGCAGTTACCGAGATATGCCTCAGCGCTATGCCGAGACGACGATGGTCTATCGCGACGAACAATCAGGCGAGCTTTCCGGACTTTCACGCGTGCTTTCAATCACCCAAGATGATGCCCATGTTTTCTGTCGCGAAAATCAGATAGAAGATGAAATGTTCGCCGTTTGGGATATTGTCGATAAATTTTACAAAACTTTTGGCTTCTCAAATCTTCAAGTTAGATTCTCTCGCCACGATCCGGCTCACATTGAAAAATATTTAGGAACAAAAGAAACGTGGAACAAAGCAGAAAATGCCATTAAAAAACTTATTGAAAAACGAGGTGTCGAGTGGATAGATGGTACGGGTGAGGCCGCTTTCTACGGACCAAAACTTGACTTCATCGCTCATGATTCTATCGGCCGAGTGCTACAAGTTGCTACGATTCAGCTCGACTTCAACATGCCGGAGCGCTTCAAACTTTTTTGCACTAACGAAGAAGGTAAGAAGGAGCAAATCGTTATGATCCACTGTGCCATCATGGGTTCCATCGAACGTTTTTCTGCAACTCTCATAGAACACCTTGCCGGCAACTTCCCTCTTTGGCTTTCACCGGTTCAAGTTGCAGTCTTGCCTGTCACTGATGATTTCTTAAATTTTGCGCTCGAAGTCACGGAAAAACTAAAAGCCGTCGGTATACGCGCCGAGCTTGATAACTCTCGTGACGGTCTCGGTAAAAAAGTCCGAAATGCCAAGATTGAAAAACTGCCGTACTGGATCGTCATCGGAGCCAAAGAAGTTGAAGCTAAAAAGATCGCTCTCGAACATCGCACCAAAGGCCAACTCGGTCAAATGACCGTCGAAGAAACCCTCGCCAAACTCCAATCGGAAATTAAAGACAAAGCTCTATAGAAATAAATAAGTAAAAAGCACTCGCAGAAGCACTCCGCAGCGCGACTGGCGCGAGGATAAGGAATTTTTCAGTAAGAAAAATTCCGTGTGCTTCGAGAGTGCTTTTTACTTATTTATCTAGTGTTTTTATTTATTTCTTTCTACTTTACATTTGTTGAAGCTTGCCCCTCTGCAGTTTATGCAATAGCACTCTGCACTTTACTCAAATCCAACGTTGTCCATTCCGAGTCGGTTGCATGTCTATTTGCCAACGAGCTCAAAAGTGTTTCGGCTCGTTTTTGATCATTATCGGCAATGTCCACTATTGCAGCCAACGCATCAACCGAGACGATCACATTTTTATTTCGCGCAAAACTTTCGAGATCGCTGAGCATATTGTCATGACCCATCAACACTTGCTGACGTGCCGATTGCTCTGCATCGTCACTCGTCACCGCAGATTCAGTCGACGCACCAGCATCTTTAACATTAGACAAGGCCAATGACTTCTTTCGAGAAATAACGACATATGTCACGATCGCGCTCCAGAAGATTAGACCAAGAGTGAAAAGAATGACTTTCATATTACTTTCCAAACCCGTGTAAGGAACTTGAGAAAGTGATACTCCGTTATACGGATAATTTATTTGCGGATTGATGTAAGTGACCGGCGCATATCGATTGTTCACATACAAACTGCAAGTTCGAGTGACCGATTGACCATTGGAATAAACGGTTAGATACGCAAACTTTGTCCCGACATAATTATAATTTTTATACACAGAATAACCGTTACCATAAAGTCCATCCGTTCCACTCCATGAGTAGGTGTAACGACCGTTACCTCCGGTCACACCAGTTGCCGACCAATAGACACCATCGCCAACATAAGCCGATGTCTGATTAGCAACGCATGACGCGTTCAAATTATTATAGTAATTATTATTTTGATATTGATAAGGACGGTACTGATAATTTGAGTAATGTTGATTTGAGCTAGAATTGTAATTGTTATTCGTGGTGTTGTTGTAAGTCGTGTTATTGGTCGTGTTATACGAATTATTTATATTTGTCGTATTGTTCGATTGATTGCCTGAAGTATTAATAAAGGTGCTGCAGGTGCGCGTGATCGATTGACTACCAGATGCAATGATCACAGAGGCATTTTTGTTTCCAGATGTTCCGTATGTATGACTTACGCTTTGAGAACTACCGGTCAAATTATCATCTCCGCTCCAAGAATAAGTATATGAACCTGTTCCGCCAGTCACGCCGGTAGTTGACCAGACAATAGCATCACCAATTTGTGCACTGGAAGTGTTAGCGATACATGAACCTGTCAAAGCGCCGGGTTGTGGTATTGGATTTACGAAAGTATTGCAATTTCTGGTTATAGATTGATTGCCGGAAGATATAACCACAGTCGCATTTTTAGTACCGGATGTAGCATAAACTTTTGAAACGGAAGATCCGCTTCCCGAAAGTCCTTCGTCACCGCTCCAAGAGTAAGTGAACGATCCTGTTCCTCCGGTTACTCCAACGGTTGACCATGTTACGGTATCACCAACTTGAGATCCCGAAGTATTAGCCATACATGAACCTTGCAGATCTGCTGGCGGTGGAGGAGTTTGCGTAACAACAACTGAACAATTTGCGGTCGCTGTAGCGCTTCCTGAATGTACAATAACGCTTGCCGTTTTCGTTCCGGCTGAAGTATAAGTTTTTGAAACTGAACTTCCAGTACCCGAAAGTGCATCAGATCCGCTCCATGAATAAGTATTTGAGCCTGAACCGCCGATAACATTAGAGGTAAAAGTTACAGGTGAATTGAGCTCCACAGCGGAAGCGCTCGCTGAACACGAGACGATCAAATCATTGGTTGGAAGAGGATTTACATAAGTACTGCAATTTCTGGCAATAGATTGACCATCGGATGTTATCACCAAAGTGGCATGTTTAGTGCCCGAAGTTGAGTAAGCTTTTGAAATTAAAGATTCGGTACCGGAAAGAGAATCCGTACCGCTCCATGAATATGTATAGTTTCCATTTCCACCGGTTACGCCAGTTGCTGACCATGTGACAGTATCACCAACTTGTGCGGCGGCAGTCGTTTCAGCTGAACATGAACCTTGCAAAGGTGCCGGAGGTGGCGGAGGTGTTTCCGTAATAACAACTGAACAAGTCGCACTTGCGCTTGCAGAACCCGAACTCACAACAACATTCGCAGTTTTTGTGCCGGGAAAAAGATAAGTTTTTAATACGGAAGGGTTAGATCCAGACAAACTTTCATCACCGCTCCAAGAGTAAGTATAGGAAAGAGAACCACCGCTTGCATGAGCAATGTAAGTTACAAGCGAACCGAGCGCAATACTTGAAGCGCTAGCGGAACACGAAACAGCTACGGCAGAAGCAGTCGAAGTATTTGAATTTGAATTTGAAGATGCGGACGCGGCAGCGGCACTTGCGGAATCATTTCCGTTTGATGATGCGCTGGCTGTTGAAGCAGCCGAAGCGTCGGCAGAAGCGGAAGATGTCGATGATCCGTCAATAGATTGAGTAAAAGCGCTCGCTGAAGAGGAAGATGAACTTGAGCTTGATGATGTTGAGGCAATAACTACACCGGCATTAAAAAAAACGACCATTAAAACTAGAAACAAAACAAAACCCTGTTTTAACCAAGAAATATAAAGCTTTTTTGTAGTATTCATAAATGTGTTCATCATTATTAACTCGTTCATCATTACAAGCGTATAATACCTCAAAAGAGCTGAATAGTCAAGCACTATTTTCCAGAAATCCAATTATGCCATTATTTGAGCCGTATATTAGAGAAGAACATTACAAAGTTGAACTTCCAACAAAATCCGCCTCAACAACGTATCGTTCCTGCTTCTGACCGAACGTATTGCATGTCGACAGCGTAAGCATGTTCTTTTTTACGGAAAAATCAACCAAAACGTCGCTGCTGTTGGCCAATCTAACATTATTAACTTTGTATGTATAGACATGTTTTTCTCCATAGACCAAGATCGTATCTCCTGCCAACAGATCTTTTAGATTATTAAAAGCTTTGAAAGCTTGGTTGTTTACAACCTTTAATCCGGTACTGTGTCCGAAGAAAAACATATTTCCCTCACCTGGTAAGCCGGAACCTGGATAGCGTACCACTCCATGCAAAAGCAAATCGTCGAGAGCATAGACATTTGTCGTCGTCGGATTTTGCACGACAGTGTTAATTCCAATCTTTTCTATGGAGATTCGAAGCGGTAATTCATATTCTATTTTTCCTATAAAAGTCGTGGAGGCCACATCGCTTGATTCTGTGGTTATATTTTGATCTTTTAATTCGCTCGGCACGAAATTTAGTAGATACAAAACGCCAAAAGAAATCACAAAAACGCAAATAAATATAATTGCAATCTTTATATCATTTTTGTGGATGAATTTTTTCCATTTCATAACTATATTATACACCGAAATTTTAATTTGACAATTATCCCTTGTCATTATATAGTACGAATAAACATGCCTAAAGAAGAAAAATTCAATCCAATAGCCAAATTACCTATCCTCCCCGGCACGGAGGCCGCAAGCGATGACGATGTTACAAACGTCATTGATTCGACATATCCACCAATTCCTGCAGAAAAAATTTCCGAAATTGAAAAAGAACTAAAAAAACCAAAAATTGAAATTCGCGTCAAACCGAGCGAACCTGCAAAAGTTATAGTAAAAGAGGAAGAAAAAGATCAGCTTTTTTCGGTTAGGGTTATTATTTTGGTCTGTCTCGTAGCTTTGGTTATTTTTGGAATTTTTCTAACACTGACGATTGTTCCAAAAATTTTTAAAAACGTAACAAATTTCAGCCAATCGTTCGGTTCTCTTTTTATGTCGAACAAAGTTGCAACAACAACAAATGTCACACCGGCAGTTACGGCAACGATTCCGATCGTTTCAACTCCGACACCGTCTCCTACCGCGCCAACATACAATCAGCCGACGCCGACACCTACAAATAATGCACCTGTAAATTCCGCACCGGCTAAAATCGTTTCAAATCTTATTTCAACCCAAGCTATTGGAAATAGAATTATCGCGCGATTTAATGTTCAAAATATTGGCGGCACAACTTCCGGAACATGGTCATTTACCGCCACCCTTCCTTCTTCAATTACACCAACGTATCATTCAGTCGCTCAAAATCCTCTCGCTCCAAAAAGCGGTGTTATCTACACTCTTACATTTACCGCCACCGAAGATCTCCCAATTCAAATCTCAATTCTTCAGTAAGAAAAAATCCGACGACACTTTTGGGATGCACGCGTTCCGGTCTACTGGCCGGCCGCTCTGCTCGCGCCAGTCGCGCTGCGCAAGGCACCCTGTAAGTGTCTTTGGATTTTTTCTTCCTTAAATATCGATATTTGCTTTAGTAGCGTTTGATTGAATGAAAGCTTTTCGCGACGGCACATCGCTGCCCATCAAAATATCGAAAATCTTGTCGGCATCTTGCGCATCGGTTATATCCACGCGTTTCAAAATACGTTTAGATGGATCCATTGTGGTTTCCCACAGTTCCTCGGCATTCATTTCTCCAAGACCCTTGTATCGTTGAATAGAAATTTTGTTGGTCTTTTTTGCTTTAACAGTCTCGTTTTCATCCGCCCCTTTTTCTTCCGCCTCTTCAGTTTCAGATTCGTTGGAAATTTCCTGCATCGTTTCTTCTATCTCGGCGTTTTTACCGACAATTTTATCTTTTTCATCATCGGAATAAGCGTAGAAAATCTCTTTACCTTTTTTGATCTTGTAAAGTGGTGGCTGAGCGATGCAAATGTATCCGCCATCAATGAGCGGTCGAAAGTGTCGATAGAAAAGCGTCAGCAACAATGTTCGAATGTGTGCACCGTCAACGTCGGCATCAGTTGCAATAATGATTTTATGATAACGTAATTTGGAAAGATCGAAAGTATCACCGATCGCGGTTCCTAGAGCAATGACCAAAGCGCGAATTTGTTCGGACGCCAACATACGATCAAGTCGTGCGCGTTCAATGTTCAAAATCTTACCTCGCAGCGGCAAGATAGCTTGCGTACGTCGATCACGACCTTGCTTGGCTGTACCGCCTGCGGAGTCTCCCTCCACAATAAATATTTCAGACTCACTGGCATCTTTGCTCTGACAATCAGCGAGCTTTCCGGGCAACGTCATGCCTTCCAAAGCACCTTTTCGCAGAACCGAATCCTTGGCGGCTTTGGCGGCCTTACGGGCCTTCATGGCCAAAATAATTTTATTTACAATCATTTTAGCGTCGTCAGGATTTTCTTCTAGAAAAGCCGAGAAGCCTTCACCAAAAACCGTAGTCACAGCGCTTTGCGCTTCAACAGTTCCGAGTTTAGCTTTAGTCTGACCTTCAAATTGGATCTCGCGGATCTTGACTGAAATAACCGCGGTGAGACCTTCGAGAGCGTCATCTCCAGTAAAAGAATCCTCACCATTTTTGGTATAACCGTTATTTTTGGCGTAAGTATTTAGAGTACGCGTCAGAGTCGTTTTGAAACCAGTCACATGCGTGCCGCCTTCTGGTGTATGAATATTGTTGGCAAAAGCCAAAATGCGCGGTGAAATATCATCAACGTATTGCAAAGAAACTTCGACCGACTCCACGCCTTCAGCTGGCTTATCGACATAGAAAATATTTTTGTGGATCGGCTTTTGAGTTTGGTTGGTAAATTTAACCAACGACAAAAGTCCACCTTCAAAATAAAATGATTGAGATGGAACATCCAAACCAAGCTCACGGAAATACATCACTTCATCGGCATCAAATTTTGCGGTGACCGCTCGCGCATCAATAACGGAAATGCGAAGACCTTTAACTAAATATGCTTGCTGTCGCATATGAGTCACCACTTGATTGAAATCATAAGCAATCTCCGGAAAGATTTCCGAATCCGCTTCGAAAGTTGTGATCGTGCCATTAAGTTTTGATGAACCGGTTTTTTTAACCGCCGCTTTTTTCTTGCCGCGACTGTACTCCTGCACATAACGACCGCCATCACGATGCACGACAACTCGACACATCACAGACAATGCGTTGACGACAGACGCGCCGACGCCATGTAAACCACCAGACACAACGTAACCATCACCACCGAATTTTCCTCCGGCATGGAGCGTGGTCATAATTGTTTCAAGAGCCGAAACTTTTGTCTGCTTATGTATATCTACTGGAATACCACGACCGTTGTCAGTTACTCGGACAAGATTACCTGGCATCAGCACAATTTCAATATCATTAGCAAAACCACCCATCGCTTCGTCGCGTGAGTTGTCAAAAATTTCTGTGATCAGGTGATGTAAACCATCAGGTCCTGTGGTACCGATGTACATTCCGGGACGTTTTCGAACCGGCTCTAGACCTTCGAGAACTTGAATATCTTGAGCACTATACGATGATTTCTGCTTGTCTTTAGCCATGGAATTTAAAATAAAAAATGAAGCAATTATCTGCTTTTTTACCCTCTAAGTATAGCATTTTTTGAAAGCAATTACAAAGGCTTTTTGTGTTGAAAAACCGTGTGATTTTTGATTCATTTACAGACACATTTTTATCCATTGACAAATGCTCTGAATGTGCTATACTTGACGACGGAGTATGAAGCTGTCCTGATGGATCAGGTACAACTGCCTTACAAGGTACCGTTCCCGGCTATGGGAAAAGGAACTTATATCATGGGAAAAGAAGTGTTTGTTTGTGTATCCAGGACAATTCCTGGAATCGGTTGGGCATCTTGGGCAAGTACCGGAAGGAAGGACCCAGAGCCCCTGGCGATCAAGTGGCCGACGCAAATCTTGAGAGTCGACACAAAAAGAAATGCGATGGCCATAGATCTTCCGATCCGCTGCATCCGGCGCATCAAGTCCGGTCTCCGACAAAGGGCTCGCGCGGCGTGACCCTGGATTGGAACATGCGATGACACTGCCACCCGCCTCCATCCTCCGTGTAGAGGTTTAGGTACAACCTAGGCCCGAGCACTAGACCCGTTTCAAAGAACCTACAACAGGTTCCGCGAAACGGGTCTCCTTTTTTATATTTAAATTTTTTTAACCCCTTAACTCATTATCTCACCTGCCAAGATTTTGCCGCCAATGCATCGGAAACATTTTTCATGATCGTATTTATTTCTTCTTCGCGCAAAGTTCGCTCGTATGACTGAAAAACAATATGGAACGCATATGATGTTTTGTCTTCCCCGCCCTCAAACTTTTTGGTAAACACATCAAACAGATCGAGCCTGATCATGAGCGAGCTTGTGGCGGAAGAGATCACAGATGAAACTTCTTTTTCAGAAACATTGCCTGGCACGAAGACCGCCACATCTCTGACCATAAAAGGATAAGCGGAAAATGGAACATATTTTGAACTGCCTGAGAATTTATTAATATCCCATTTTGTCGGGGTCGATAGATTGGAAATAATCTCGGATAAATTGATTTCTGCGACAGCACCGGTGCCATTCTTTATTTTTGGCATTTCTAATTTCTTGCCCACAACTTCAGAAAGAGTCTGAAAAGCTTTATTTACCATCTCGGCAGTCATCTGCTCCTTTTTCTTTATGTTTTTGGTTATATTTGCACCGATTCCGAGCGCAACGTACTCGCCTTTGGAAGAAAATACTGTACCAACTTCGAATATTTTGATTTCATCCGTCCCAAACAAAGGTGCGTTCTTGCTATTTTGCTCAAGTGCTAACAACAAATTCTCGGAAAGGTTATTGCGCAAAAATTTCTTGTCCGAAGCTAAAGGGTTTTGAATCTCGATGTCGCCACTTACGGCAAAAGAAGAGGTTTGAACTTCAGAAAATCCGTTTTCAAACAATGAATCTTTTATTTTCTCCGTCCAATAAGCAACATGATTGACAGGAATCGCTCCGGAAATTTTTTCGGGAATTTTCGGCGTAATTTTGTTATACCCATAAATCCGGCCAACTTCCTCAACCATGTCCTCGGGAATATTGAGATCCAAACGAGCTGACGGTATAGTCAGTGTGTAACCATTACCTTTCTTCTCGAACGCAATTTGCAAACGAGAAAAAATATCTTCAATCTGCTCCGTAGAAAACTCACCTCCCAATCGCGCGGAAATAAAATCTTTTGACACACTAATCTTGGTTTGCTTTGTTTGACCGGAAAAAACATCCGTGATTTCTCCGAGAGATGCTTTTGTGGAAACTTTTTTGATGAGAGTTGAAACTTCTTTCATAGCTTGCTCGGCGAAATCGACCGACAATCTATTTTCAAAACGTTTGGAAGCATCGTTACGTAATGCGAGTCGCGTCGAAGTTTTGCGTACCGAAACTGCATCAAAATTGGCCGACTCTATGATCAAATTTCTTGTTGTTGCCGTTACTGCCGTGCGTATTCCTCCTTTGACACCCGCTATCGCGATCGGACCTTCATCATCAGCAATGATCAGATCGAATGATTGAAGTGTAATACTGCGGCTAACAGTGGAACCTTTCTCGGGAAGCAATTCAACAACCTCTCCTTCTTTTGCCAATCGCACCACGATGCCGCCCTTTACTTTATCGGCATCAAAAGCATGCAATGGTTGACCTATATCGAGCATAACAAAATTCGTGACATCAACAATGTTATTGATCGAACGTTGTCCGACAGCCGTAAGTCTTTCCTGCAACCATTCTGGGGAAGCACCGACAGAAACATTTTTTATAAAACGTGCGCAATAACGCTGACACAAAGACGGTTCAATGACGGTTACCGAAACTTTTTCTTCGGAATCCGCTTTTTCATTTTCAATTTCTCCCACAATTTTATTTTCAAAAACCAGCGAGCTTTGACCGGTAATAGCCGACAGCTCATACGCAATGCCTCGGTGCGACAGTGCGTAACATGCGCGGTCAGGCAAAACTTTCAGATCGATAGTCGTATCGTTTCCATCCGCACCATTTTTGCCATGGACTTCTTCCACCACCTCAACCTCAAATGCGCCGAAAGTAAAAGCTTCAGCCACTTTTGCCGGTGCTGGCAATTTTTCCTTGAAATATGTTTGAAGCCATTTATATGAAACTATCATGAAAATTGATTAACTAATCGCAGATCGCCTTGATATAAAAGTCGAATATCATCGATGCCATATTTAAGCATTACTAAACGATCAATTCCAAAACCAAAAGCGAAGCCCGACCATTTTATAGCATCAACACCACTAGATTCGAAGACCTTTGGATGGACCATTCCAGCACCACCCATTTCCAACCATTTACCTTTCCACTCCATATCAACCTCCACACTTGGCTCAGTGAATGCAAAAAAACTCGGTCTGAATCGCACGACCACATCATCACCGAAAAATCTTTTGAAAAAATAAGTAAGGACACCTTTGAGGTCTGCGAGCGAAACGTCCTTACCTACGCAAAGCGCTTCTATCTGATGAAATTGAGCTTCGTGTGTCGCATCGGTTGCCTCATTTCTAAAAACTTTGCCTGGCACGATAATTTTGAAAGGAGGTTCATGTTTTTCCATGTATCTAATCTGCACAGCCGAAGTGTGCGTTCTCAAAACCTTTCGTTCTTTTGATTTTATCCAAAAAGTGTCCTGCATATCTCGAGCCGGATGGTCTTTTGGAATATTAAGAGCATCAAAATTGTAAAATTCGGTTTCCAGTTCCGGACCTTGCGCAACATCGTAACCGATCTCGCGGAAAATAGTATATATATCCCTGATTACGGAAGTTAGAGGATGAGGATGACCAATTTTGTTGTTCATATGATTATGGGTGAAAGTATAGCGCAAAAGGCCCTTTTTTCAAACTTCGTTTGAAAAAAGGGCCGAAAAATGTATACTATATGGGTATATTCACATTCATGGAATACCCTTCCATTCAATCAATTTTCATCTATGTCAGTATGTTCATTGCCACATATTTTGAAGTTTTTCTGATGGTAACTTTGTTAGAACACAAAAACAAACTCCGTCAAGAAAACGCCACTATGGACGACAAAGTCACTAATTTCCCCAGTGCAACCATCATTATCCCCTGTTTTAACGAAGAAAAAACCGTCGAAGGCACCATCCACTCGCTTTTATCGATGGATTATCCAAAAGACAAGTTTTCCATTATCGTCGTGGACGACGGATCGACTGACAACACCTGGCAATATATTCAAAAGTTTGTTCAAAATCCGCAGATCAGTATTTATAAAAAAGAAAACGGCGGAAAGTACACCGCCCTTAATTACGGGATCGAACGAAACACATCAGACCTGATCGGTTGTTTAGACGCGGATTCGTTTGTTGATAAAAATGCTTTAAAACGAATGGTTCCATATTTCAACAATAAAGAGACCATGGCCGTAACTCCGGCCATTAAAATATTTAAACCTAAAAGTTTTATTCAGTGCGCCCAATATATCGAATACCAATTAGGCATAATGATCAAAAAGATATTCTGCTATTTGAATGCAATCCACGTCACTCCCGGACCTTTTACAATTTTTAGACGTGAAGTTTTCCAAAAGATCGGTATGTTCAAGCATGCGCACAATACCGAAGACATGGAGATAGCGCTCAGAATGCATAAAAATCATTTGAAAATCGAGAATTGCCATAAAGCTTATATTTATACGGTCGGCCCAAACACAATTAAAAAACTTTACAAACAACGCGTTAGATGGACGCACGGCTTCATAGAAAATGCCATCGATTATAAAGCGTTGTTCTTCAAAAAGGAATATGGCAACATCGCATTCTTTACTCTTCCCTTTGCCGCCGTATCGATTATGACCGTGATAGGCACGATATGTTTGACCGTTTGGAACGTAGTAGAAAGGATTTACAATTTTATTCTAAGGATCATGACTATTGGATTTCATTTCAATTTTCATTTTGATCCAAGTTTTATTTATTTCAGCACAAAAACGAGTCTATTCGTCGGATTAACGGTAATAGCTTTAATGTTAACCCTCTTAGTGATCGGTCGAAAAATCTCGGACGAAAAACTATTTTCAAAAGAAATCATTTACTTTATAATCATTTATCCTTTTATCGCTCCTTTATGGGTCGGCAAATCAGTTTACAATACGATTTTCGGTAAAAAGACCAAATGGCGATAATAGAATTGATAAATTCATTAAAATGAAAAATATTTCAAAATACATAATCACTTTTATCATTACTTCTCTGCTTTTTGTCACCGCATTTTATCTTTCAAATTATTTTGCCAATAAGAAAACGGCCGACATCAAAGCCACCGAAGACCAGATCGCCATCGACCTTCTTTCATCAGAAACACAATTCGATATTTTAAAACAATCTTCCTGCAACCAACTGGATGATTCAATCTTGGCAGATGAACTTGATACTCTAGGCAGCAGATTAAGCTCAATGGAAACTCAAATCGGAACAGACAATGCGGAAGTGATCCAGCTCAAGAAATATTACTCCATTTTGCAAATTAAGGATTATTTGTTGATGAGCGCATACGGCAAGGAATGCAAACTAAAACCGGTTTCGATTGTTTACTTCTACGCCAACGATTGCCAAGAATGTCAGAAACAAGGCTATGTTTTGACATACCTGCGTGATACATACCCAGGTCTTCGTACTTACACTTTTGATTATAATCTCGATCTATCGGCCGTAAAAACATTAATCAGCCTCAATAAAATTCCGACAACACTACCCGCACTTATTATAAATGGGAAAACATATAACGGTTTTATGTCGAGCGATGCGGTAGAAAAAATAATTAAGCCACTATTGCCTATCGCATCAAGTACAAGTGCAACAAGTATTAAGAAGTAAAAGACACTCGAGAAGCACTATTGCACATTCTCTCCTATCGCTTCATCTTCCATATCTGCATCAGCATCAGCTTTGGTGGCATGAATACGTCCATCGATGTGATTTGGTGGAGCATAGACGGTATAAATTTTTAAATCTTCTATTCCGGTGTTCACGAAATTATGTTTCGTGCCTGGCGTCACAACCACAACATCACCGGCACCAATGGCAAATTTCTCATCATCAAGAGACCCTGTACCTGTGCCGGAGAGAAAGAAGAGTATCTGCTCGGTATATTTATGAATCTCTTCTCCAACTTCCCCACCCGTAGGAATACTCATAACAACCAACTGACTTTTGTGGCCGGTAAATAATACACGTCTGAAATTATTATTAGACTCCGTCTCCTTAATAATATTTGTGTGATAACTCATTTTTTTAAATATTAATTAGTAATACACGTTCTTTTAAAGCCGTTTGTTGCAGAAATTATAACACAACGAAAAGAAAACGTTTTAGTTTTTGATATACTTGTTTATTCTCCACTTTCTCCCCTTTCCCCTATTTAAATTTTTGTAAAACTGTGTTAAAGAATGACAATTCGGACAAAGCAATTTCAAATTTTCTTCATTATTATTTTCAGAATTTCCATCTACATGTTCGATATCCAATGGAACAATTCCAGTGATCGGATGCTTTTTAGCCCAACCACATTCGGAACATTTATTTTTAAATTTTTCGATTAAATATCCTCGGAGATGTTTGGAAATATTTTTTGTTGTTATTCCCCGATCACCCTTCAGTAATCCAGCTTTCCATAATTTTATCCATTTTCTATGCTGATAAAACATCTGACATTGATTTGAACAATACTTTATTTTGTATTTTTCAATCAATAATTTATTACAACCAACACAATATCTTTCTTTTTTCATGTATATAAAATACACCAAAAGATTGTATTGATATGTACTTTATACACAGTAGGAACTTTACTGAGCCACCTCCCAGATTCGAACTGGGCGCATCCACTTTACAAAAGTGGCGCTCTACCGAATGAGCTAAGGTGGCAATATCTATTTTCAACTTCAACAAGATAACACAATTTTGACCGACCAACAACCTATTTCTACTTCGACTTCACTTGTTCCTTGTAATCGCTTACATCTTTGAGATAAAACGAAACCGGACCGGTGGATTTTATCTCTTTCTTGCCTCTTACCACATCATTGGCTTTTTTGGCTACATTTTGAACTCGTGGGTGTCGCCAAACTTTTTCGACAAACGATTGCCAAAAAAATGACGATAAACCGGTCCAAAAATGTTTGGTGACCGCCACTTGCACTACGCCCCGCGCAACATGTGCACTTTGGCGTACCTGTTTCTCCGTCCAATCACGAGCTTTGACTGCCAAGACCTGCCGACCGGCTTTGGACTCATAATTCTTGGCTATAATCATTGCTGTCATCGCCAAAAATGAAAGTATCAATATGACGAGTGCGATTATCATACTATTTTATTGAAAAACGAACAAATCGCCCGACAGCGATCTTCTCGCCGAACTTGTGGATCGATTCATTGATCAAATCTGTAATAGTGATATCCGGATTTTTTACGAACATTTGTTCAGCCAAAACGCGTTCTTTGAAATATGCATCGAGTTTGCCTTGCAAGATTTTTTCTTGCAGATCTTTTGGTTTTCCTTCAACTTCTTTGATGAACAATTCTCGAGTGGATTCTTTGACTGCATCAGTAATATCAGCCAAAGTGTTGAACTCCGGATTGGCCGCAGCGACATGCAAAGCAATGTCATATACCAGCTTCTGAAAACCCTCGTTACCTGAAACGAAATCAGTCTCGCACAAAAGCTCAACCATGGCACCAACGGCACCTTTGTTGTGGATATACGCAGCCATAGCGCCGGCATTAAATTTACGGTCGGCTTTTTTAGCGGCAACATCTTTACTCTTTTTCTTAAGAAGAGCGAGGGCCTTAGCCGGATCACCGTCAGCTTCCTCAAGTGCTTTTTTAACTTGCATCACCGAAAGACCAGTGGCCTCTCTAAGTGACTTGATTTGATCAAGTGTAACCATGGAGTTTTTTTAAAATTACTTTTTAACTTCGACTGTTGCAACTTTTACTTCTGTTATTCTTGCTTTTGCCGCTTCTTTCGTTCCTTCTGTATACGCAGCTGACAGCTCTTTTAGGAGAAATTCAACGCTAGCCTTTGCGCTGTCGTTAGCTGGGATAGGATATGTAACTTTTTTTAGATTGCAATCAGAACCGCAAATAGCGATGACCGGAATACCTTGTTTTTTAATTTCAGCCAAAGCAATGTGCTCTTTTTCTGAATCAACAATCACTACGGCAGCCGGCATTTCTTTCATGGACACAATTCCTAAAAAAGAGTTTTCAAGTTTGGCGATTTCACGATCGATAAGCAAGCGCTCTTTCTTCGTGTATTTTACCAACTCGCCTTTTTCACGCTTTGCCATCAGATCCTCATATTTATCAATTCTCTTTCGAATTTGTGGGAAGTTTGTGAGAGTGCCACCGATCCATCGGAGGTTAACATAAGGCATTTCCAAAGCTGAAGCGATTCGTAGAACTGCGTCTCGGGCTTCGTTCTTGGTACCGACAAACAAGACTTTTTTACCTGTTCGTGCGCAAGAAGCGATGAATCCTTTGGCTTCAACTAACTTTTCACTGGTTTTCTCCAAATCGAAAATCTCGACACGGTTTTTGAGGCCAAAAATGAAGGGTGCTGCTGTGGGGTGGCGTCGTGCGCGGGTGTAAGCAAAATGACTTCCAGCTTTAAACATCGATTCCACTAGTGTTGCGTTTTTGTTTTGAATTTCTGACATATCCGACGATTTTAGCAGATAATGCCTAGGAATGCAACAGAAAGCTACGAATAAGCCCTTTTGAGGGCACAGGTAAATTTCCTGCTGGAAATTTCCTTCACACTCAGGCCGTCGCCTTCCGTGAGTCCCTCAAAAGGGCTTATTCTTCGCTTTCAGAAACATCTTCATCAGAGGACCCTTCAGCAGGCTTGCCTGAGGCAAGAGAATCGATAATGTCACCTAATTGACCTTCAAAAATTACACTAATATTGTGCCATGATTTTTTGAGCCGATGGTCAGTGATACGGTCCTGTAAAATGTTGTATGTGCGGATTTTTTCCGAACGGTCACCTGTACCAATTTGATCCTTACGCTCCTTAGAATATTTCTTAGCATCTTCCTCTTCTTTAAGAGCTTGAAGTTTGGCACCGAGCAAGTTCATAGCCGCCTCTTTGTTGGCACCCTGACTACGTTCGGTAGTAGCGCGCACCTCAAGACCAGTTGGTTTATGCACAATACGCACAGCCGACTCAACCTTGTTGACGTTCTGCCCACCTTTGCCTCCGGCTCGAGAAAATTCGATATCTATATCGGCAGGATTTATTTCATACTTTATTTTTTTACGCATTGGAAGCACAGCGACCGATGCCGTCGAAGTATGAACGCGACCCATCTTTTCCGTTTCTGGCACACGTTGAATACGATGCACGCCAGTTTCGTATCGCATCTTTTTGTAGACATCCTTGCCGCGAATTTCTATAGAGACCAACTTGTAACCATCAATAGCGGTTTTTGACTCATCCAAAATACGAGTTCCCCACCCTTGAAGCACCGCAAAAGCTTGGTACATGTCAGCCAACTTGCGTGCAAAGAGCGCCGCTTCATCACCTCCGGCTCCGGCTCGGATTTCCATGACGATTTCATTGGGAAACTCCTCTTCCTCTTCGTCCGCTTTCAAAATTGAATCCATTTGAGCGAGAAGTTCTTTTTTCTGCACAGCAAAATCAGCCAAATCACTTTCGGCTAATTCTTTCATGGACGGATCGCTGGCAGAAAGAGACACCAGTTCGGCTTCACGTCGCTCCAAATCCTCAAAACTATCGGCAAGATAGCTTGTCTTTTTATTCTGTTTGTATTTCGTTAAATCCAACATCTATTCAGCTTTTGGAGCTGCCTTTTTGGCTTTTGGAGTTTTGACAACGGTTTTTGCAGCTCGAGCTTTAAATTTCTCAACGCGACCAGCAGCGTCTAGGGACTTCTCTGTGCCAGAATAGAATGGATGGCAAGTACTGCAGATTTCAATATTGATGTCTTTTTTGGTTGAACCAACAGTAAAAGTCGCACCGCAAGCGCAGATCACTTTGGCGTCCTGGTATGTTGGATGGATATCTTTTTTCATGGTTTTAGTACTTTATCATGCTTTGCCAAACCAAGCAAGTTTAATCCGTATCTTGAAGAAACATGAAACTGCGTAATGAAAGAGGAGTAAAAAAGAACCCACTCGCAGTCCTTTGACTTTGAGTGGGTATTGTTGGTAGTGATACGCAACTACGCCACAGATTCCTGGGCTTGCTCCAGCATCACACGTTGAGTACATGCTTTGATGCGATACTTTTTGCGCAGACGCCGAACGACAGCAAGCTTGAGACCAGACACTTCTGCGATGATCGTGTCTGGCAACCTACCAAGGAACTGTTTCACCTTGATAGCTGGATCAGTGATCTCCACAAACGAGTATTCGATGTTAAGCCGTTGGAAAGCTGCCTTGAGCGTGCCGTTATGCACAATCGCACTGTGGTAGAGGGCCGGTTCCTTCGCCTTGAAATCCACAGGACTCAAAGTCTCTAGACCAGCGAGTCGCGACTGAGTCTGCATATTGCAGTAGAACGGCAATTCGATGGAGCCAACGTTATCATGCCAGACTAGCGTCGGATCGAAACGCCGCTTACATCCAGTGCATGCCGTCGAGAAATCATTCGGGTCGTTGTTGAATCCCTTAATGATCTCGAGCGGTGTGAGATTGCGACCGCAATGGACACAACTCGCCATCGGTCTGATGGTTGTGGTGCCGTTAGGTCCGTTGTGCAGGGCTGCGACCAACTCGAGCCGAATGCTCAAAGTCATGGACGCCACCATCTCCTGTCGCTGTTCGGCTTTCAGAGTCTGCCGAAGCGACATTTCCGGCTTCAGACTCTGGGTCATGCCCATTGACATGGTCATGGTATTCTCCTAGCAGAGAACGATGTTTTAATCGGAGTGGCTGCGAAAATCGCAGTCTATCCTCTTTTCAAACATTTCTAACAAAATTATATCAGAGTATATACAAATGTCAATTTTTTAAAAAACTAAACTATTGCAATATTTCAATAAATATTGTATGGTCTGACCAGAGTTATGGGTTGAAGACGTCCTTTTACAGGAGGTTCTATGAAAGTTCATGAACGAAAGAGTCGCGAGCTTACCTTCCGTGAACTGATTCAGGAAGGCTTGGTGAACGAAGAACTGTGCGTGGAGTGGCAAGAGCGTACGAAGGGTGTCAATCCTACCAGAGACACAATGAATGCTTACAATCGAAATCGCCGGATTCACCGCTACGGTTTCATTTGCCTGATTTTATGTCTCCTTCTGTCAGCAACTATCTATCTCGAGTGGAGTCTGGGCTTCAGCCAGACTTGGACCGGAAAAGACCCATCGCTGGCACTGATCCTGATTTCATCACAACTTCTGTTCTTCTCCGTTATTGGAGCCTTTTGCTGTTTTCTCTACAAAATCACTCCAAACGAAGAAGTGGAGAAACTTGGCAAAGCCTACCAATATGTGCACTACAAGGTATGTGGCGCAGGTGTCAGATGTTCGGACGACTATGTTCTTTGTGCAGACCCAGAAGACCTGCGTGGACACATAAACGACCATCTGGTTCAGCTGGCCATGGAAGGAAACAGTCAGCTCTTACGCCAAAAGAGCGAACCAGAAGTAGCAGATCCGGTCATGATTGAATATGGACAGATGGATCGTAAATACCTCATTCCAGAACTAATCACGGCACTCAATGTTCTCGAACCGTTCAGACCATTGGGTTTCTTACGCGATGGTGGTTATGAGGCTTATCTGCCGAAGGAAGCCCCAACACAATAATCAATACCCGAAGATACACCAACAAGTAGCATCACCTTGCCCTCATCGGCGCGGTGGTGTTTTTTTATTTAATATTTTTTTAAAATTTTGAGAAAACAAAAAACTTCGCCCGTTTAAAGGCGAAGTTTTTTGTTGTATACCACTCTTTGTTTTGTTCCGTTCTACCAGTCTTTCCTGATCGTCCAGTAGCTTTTAGGATGCTACTAAATCCATTATGGACTCGATCGAGACCCACAATATCGACTCGATAAGGTATGTGCCACCGAAGTGACAATACCGTTGTTTCAATTGAAATATTCCACGAGCAGCTTCCGCTACCCGTGCCTTGTTACGACTTACTCCCTGTCATTGAGCTTACCTTAGGCTGTGCAAGCACAGACTTCGGGTATTCCCAACTCCCTTGAGTTGACGGGCGGTGAGTACAAGACTTGAGAACGTATTCACCGCAGTATAGCTGACCTGCGATTACTAGTAATTCCGGCTTCATGAAGTCGAGTTGCAGACTTCAATCCGAACTGGCGCCGCTTTTATAAGGATTGCCTCCATCTTGCGATATCGGAACCTGTTGTAGCGGCGATTGTATTATGTGTGCAGCCCAGGGTATCAGAGGGACATGCTGATCTGGCGTCATCCTCACCTTCCTCCCCGTGAGATATATCCGAACACTTGTTCAGACACATTTCACGGGGCAGTCTCAGCTGACACTTGTAACAGCCAACGAGGGTTGCGTTCGTTACCCCACTTAAGGGAACAGTTCAAACCACGAACTGACGACGACCATGCATCACCTGTCTAATTGTCCTTGCGGACGACTAAAGTTTCCTCTAGCCTTCAACTAGATTTCTAACCCTGGTAAGGTTCTTCGTTTATCATCGAATTGTAAGCCACATAATCCACTACTTGTGCAAGTCCCCGTCTATTCCTTTGAGTTTTAACCTTGCGGTCGTACTACCCAGGCGGTCAACTTATCGCGTTAGCTTCGCCTCAGAGAGGGTCGATACTCCCTAAAGCTAGTTGACATCGTTTAGGGCGTGGACTACTGGGGTATCTACATACATGTTAATTCTAAATTTCCTTAATCAAATTGAAATGAAGAATGTCAAAGTACCCAATAATTACTTTAACTCTCTATGTCGCCATAGAGGCCGGACTATATCATTATCTTACTTAATAAATTGCGGCAACAAATACACACTCTTGGGATCGTTATAAGAATTTATAACTTTCTCAAGTAATTTTTGCTTTTCTATCTTTGGCCAGAATTTAGAAGTATGTGTTATTTGCACACCTTCAATAAATCCTACTTTCTGATAGAAAACTTGTATATCTTTCTTGGTTTCTATTTTTATTTTTCCATCTCCCTCAACATTACGCGAATTAACGCCTAGTGCTTTCAGAAGATTAGAATACTCATTTCGAAGTATTGGATGGGCACAAGCAAGGTACACTCCGCGAATCAACCATAGTGTTTCGCGTTTTCCTTTTCTACGCCTAGCCGCATACAAATTTACTCCACCGTCACAACTAAACGCCGCTCGTAGAAAATCATCAGCAACATTGTGCTGAAGAAGTTCTTTGACCGGCAGATGTGCTTTTGTAAGCTCACCTGTGTGATATTTCAATGTTCGGAATGTCCCAAATCTTTGGGTAAATAATTCACCCGCTGATTTAGAATCAACAATTGCTCTGTATAATCCATCTTGGGTAAAACCCAGACGAATACGAGTAGTTGGTAATGCAAAAACTTGCATCATACAATCTCGAAATACAGAGATTAATTTTTCCGATTTATTGCTGAAGTAAAACCGCCAGCTGTTTTTACCTTTCGGTGAAAGACAGCCGTCAGTAAATAGAATTCCAATAAGAGTTGCCGTAGCTTTATTCATAGTAAGATATTTGGCGTATAGTCTCTGAGGGTTCTTATTAGTGTATTGAATAATGGACCGGATGGACAGTGGTCTGCTACCATCCGGAATGAAAAGAGAGACTTCTTTGCTGAAGTCAGAAAGCTGGGCGACCCGCGCATACTTTCTATTTCTTCAAATCAGCATAGTTCGCTAGACTCTAGAATCCAACGAACAATCTCTTTATCCATTATTCAATACACTAATAAGTCTTCCCTGCTGATTGTCTGCATGAGACATATTTTCACTTTCTCTCTATAATTATATATAATTATATATAAAGAAAAAGTAATGCTCAATACTCAGATATTCCAGCATATAGCCAAATTTACTCTCTAGCGTCACCGCCAGAGGGGACCAGATTGATCCCATTCGCTACCCACGCTTTCGTGTTTCAGTGTCAAGAATGCGCCAGTGAATTGCCTTCGCTTTTGGTGTTCCCCATAATATCAACGGATTTCACCCCTCCACTATGAGTTCCATTCACCCCTCGCATCTTCAAGTCGTGCCGTTTCCTATGCAGACCTTAGGTTAAGCCTAAGGATTTAACACAAGACTAACACGACCACCTACACACCCTTTACGCCCAATGATTCCGGATAACGCTTGGGGCACTCGTATTACCGCTGCTGCTGGCACGAGTTTAGCAACCCCTTATTCATGAGCTCTTCAATAACTTAGTGACTCATAAAAGGTTTTTACGTCCCGAAGGACTTCATCAACCACGCGGCGTCGCTCCATCAGACTTTCGTCCATTGTGGAAGATTCTCGACTGCAGCCACCCGTAGGTGTATGGACCGTGTCTCAGTTCCATCAGTGGGGAACAGGCTCTCACCCCCCCTAAGCGTCATAGCCTTGGTAGGCCATTACCCTACCAACTAGCTGATACTGCGCAGGCCGCTTCTCTAGCGATAAATCTTTACCCCGAAGGGACCATTGGGAATTACCTAATCTTTCGACTAGCTATGCCCAACTAAAGAGTGCGTACCCACGTATTACTACTTCGTCTGCCGGTTGTCTTGCGACCCCCTTGACTTGCATGCCTTATCCACGCCGCCAGCGTTCATCCTGAGCTAGGATCAAACTCTAAT
>CAIKZC010000004.1 GCA_903831815.1 uncultured bacterium | reverse complement strand
CTTTATATCCCGTATTGTACCCGATTAGAGTCTATAGGTCAAACAAATAGACTAAACCCATAAAAAATCCCCCGCAGGATGCAGGGGATTAACAATGTGTTGAATTTACTTAAGCCAGAGATAGGTATACGTAGGATCGGTACCTTCCAGTTTTTGGCTGGAAATCTGGCCCTTATTTGTGCCTTCGATCTGCGTTATAAATATCGAGTCGGTAAAATTCGCCGAATCTTTATTCAACATCCAGGCAATCGACCGGCTATCGGGTGACCAAGCTAAACCCGATGTAAACGGATAACCATAACTGGCCTGGTTCTGATTTTTGCTCGAATATACCACATTGGCTGTTTTAGCGTCCACCACCACCAAAAAATGGTAATCCTGCACAAATGCGACATATTTACCATTTGGAGAAACTGCAAATCCATCAATCCCCGCCGGCGCATCTTCGTCGCAGTACAGATCAATGGTTTTTGTCTGGTCATAAACGTCTACCATGACCAAACACTGACGTGTTTTATCGCCGTTGGGTGAAAACCGAGAAAACAAAATCGTTTGATTGTCCAGCCAACCAACCGGCCATTCTGTGTCTTCGTACTCACGCCAGTAGTCTACAATCTTTTCACCGCTGCTCAAAACCTTGCCGGCAATATCCACCACTTGCCACTGATATTTAATGCCAAGTGAACCCATGAGCATGCCGTTCTCATCGAATTTGCATCGGCTCCCGGTTGCCACAGTTTCGAAGCGATGAAATGCCTTTTTCCCGTCCGGCGACATGTAGATTCCGTCCCGCCCTGTAAAACCGGCACAATTAGTATCTACTCCGCCGTGCTTTTCCGGTCCCAAGCTCCAAGCTTTAGTCAGAGTTCCAGCCGTATCAAACGACCACAGGTTAATAATCCCGGGAGTGGTTGTCCGATCGATCAACGGAAGCATATCTTGTTCCGTAAACTGCACGTCAGGTGAAAAGTATTCAGTCTTTGGATCCAGTTTCGTTACCGCCACGGGCTTGGAATAGTCCGATCGGTTAAAAATCACCAAATAATTCGTGTCGCTTAGAGTCGTAAAGTCACCGATCACAAAAGCAACAAACCGGGTATCCTTCATCTGTTTTAACGTGCTCACGGCCCGGACATTTGGATCAGAATTTAACCAACTGATCGGTTTTTCCAGTCCATCGCGGTAAGACCACCAATCAAAATTCGTCCCATTTTTGACGAAAACGATTTCGCTATTGGACTTTGCCGATGAGCAAGCTGAAAGCAAACACGAAACAAACAATATCAAAGCCATTAAAACAGTCAATCTTTTCATTTGCGCCTCCTTGGCCAAGAAAATATAGAATTTCAAAAAGCTAACTCAGTAGCCTGTATTGTACTCGATCAGACTATATAGGTCAATCACCCACACCAACTCTTGCACTTCCCTTTTCCTCATGTATAATAAGCAACAGTTCCAAGACCCAAGGCGATCACTAAGCCCCTGGCAGAACCAATTAAATGGCTCTTTTGGAATGGAGCCTTTTCTGTATAAACAAACAAAAACAAAATGCCAAATCAAAAAAACGTTCACCAGCTCGCCCAGATCACCAAAGCTTTAGCTGAATCAAAAGCTATCATTCTTACCGAATACGCTGGTCTAACTGTTGCTGAGCAAAACATTCTCCGTGAAGAAGCCGAAAAGACCCACTCTTCTTTTATCGTCACCAAAAATAATCTTCTTCGCCTCGCTCTCAAAGAGAAATCAAAAGAACTGGCCGACGCTCTCGACTCTTTCCTTAATGGACCTACAGCTGTCCTTTTTGGTTCCGATGCCGTTTCCGCAGCCAAAATCCTCTCTAAATTTGCCGAAGACCACGAAAAATTGAAGATCAAAACCGGAGTCATGGATGACAAAGTCATTACAGTCGCCGATATCTCAGCTCTCTCCAAGCTTCCTTCCTATGAACAGCTCCTCGGACAGCTTATGGCTCAGCTTCAAGCTCCAGCACAAGCTCTTGTCCGTCAGCTCAATGCTCCCGCTCAGCGCCTCGTCTATGGTCTCGAAGCTTTGAGAGTCAAATTGTCCGCCTAAAATTAGTCTCGTAAATTATAAAATAATAAAAAAACATGTCCGAGAAAGTAACCAAACTCGTCGACCAGGTCAGTGAACTCTCCGTTTTGGAAGTCGCTGAACTCGTCAAAGCATTAGAAGAAAAATTCGGTGTCACAGCCGCTCCAGTCGCCGTCGCCGGT
>CAIKZC010000003.1 GCA_903831815.1 uncultured bacterium | reverse complement strand
GGTAAGGAGTGAGCCAAATGGGACGGAAGCTTTCTCGATTAGAAGGTGTGCGCTGTCGTAGGAGGCGGTGGTAGGGATTGAGGTGCCGTTGATGGAGAGCATAAGTAAACCGTCTGGGATGTCAGATTTCTTCTCTGGGATAGTGAGAGGAAGTGGTGTGGTGCGAGTGTTGAAGAGATCTTGGGTAGTGATGAGGCCGAGGTTAGTGAAATAGGTAGAAAGTTGTTTGCCAAGGTATTTGGTGAGAGTGGAAGAGATTGGAGCGAAGATGAAGTTTCTGATAGCGGTATCAAATGAGAAGGCGTTGATGCCAGTGCCGTTGAAGATTGGGAGTGTGGTAAGGGAGAGGGGTTTGACGTTAGCAACCGGAAGGATGAGAGAGGTTGAGGAGCCGAAGTAGAATGGGCTGGCATATGAGGCGCCGTTGTTGGAAGAAGGAACGCGAGGGGTAGATGGAGGTGTATATCCGGGTGGAGTGTAGGTACCGGTAATGTGACTTGTACCGTTTTGACCACCGTGTCCACTTGGAGAGCATGAACCGGTGACGTGATCAGCTCCCTTGTTGTTTTGGATGATGTAACTCGAAGAATTGATAAGAATGACGTCACCACCGGAGCCGCCGTAGCCGCAACCAGTCGAGTCACCACCTTGTGCACTGACCGGTGTGTTGTCAGAGATAGACTTGGTGTTGATGAGTGTGATGCTTCCACCATTTCCACCGTTGTGTTGTGGATCACCACCGTTAGAAGAGACAGTGCCTGTGGTAGAGGTTGCGATCGTGATGTTGCCGCCGTTACCGCCGTTTAGAGTACTGTTGCCATTGGATCCGTCTGCGGTAATGGAAGTGATTGTGGAGTATGTGATGTTGAGGTTACCGGCATTGGTTCCTGGAGTATTTAGTTTAGAAGAAGAAACTGAACCGGTAACAATGATGTTGCTTAGTGAGAGATTAAGGCCTGGAGCAGAGACGTTGCCGGTTAGAGTATATGGTGTGCCAGTTGCGGAGATGTTGCCGTGAAGAGAAGCGTTGTTGTAGGTAGCAGAACAGTTGCCGGTGATATTGGATTGTAGGTAGTAGTATGGACGAGTTGGTTCGTCGAGTAGATCAGTACCGCAGAGAGTGTAGGTTGGCACTGTGTTGTCATATGTGAAGGAAACGGTTTTTTCGGTGGCGTTGCCGAGAGAGTCAATACCTTGAATGAAGAGGATGTGTGAGCCGACAGTTGGTTTCGGAATGTCAGAGCCGTTCTTGGTGCAATCGAGTGGAGTGTAGTTGGCGTCGTCTAGCTTGTATTCGCAAGTGCTGGTGCCAGTGTCCCAGTTGATATTAGGTAGCCATTTAGTCACTGTGCCTTCGGTAGGACTTGTGATGGTGATTTGCGGAGTGACTGAGGCGCCGTTGTCAATTGTTGGGTTAGTGATGAACCAACCATTGCCAAGTGCTTTAAAGATGTTGGTGACTCTTGAGTAGATGGCGTTGGTGAGATCGACGACGGCGTTTTGAGCAATGACTATCCAGTTGTTGCGTCCTCCTTCCGTGAGGAAGTTTCTTACCGTTGCGACTGAAGTGGTGAAGAGACGGGTGACGGGGCCGGAGTTGTCGTTTAATTCATGTACCCATACCCCACTGTTATCATCCTCTGCAACCAAGCGATCTCCCGCTGCATTTGAAGCAACCGAATACCAGTAACCTGGACCCAATCCAGAAGCTCTTGTCCAATGAACGCCATAATCTGAAGAAGTCCAAATAAAACCGTAAGATGCTCCTGCAATTAATCTATCTCCGATGGCATTTGAAGCGATTGAGACCCAATCTTTCCCATTAGCACCAGGTATTTGTTTCCACATCCCATCTGAATCAGAATATGTAAAAATAGTTCGATGAGAAAAATCTGCAGCAGCGAATCTATCTCCTACGGAATTTGATGTAATAGATGTCAAATATCCTAATGCATTTTGACTAGACATTCTTTCCCAAATACCAGTATCATCTGAATATTTCCAAATGGAATCAAAAGCTGTAGCAGCCAATCGATCTCCGGCGGCGTTTGAAGTTATTGAATTCCAATTGTGTCCGCTTGTACCTGGCATTTCAGTCCAAATACCAGTCGAATCTGAATATTCCCAGATACTGCCAGGCTGAGTAGCTGCAACCAGCCTGTCTCCGGCGGCATTTGAAGCAATTGATGACCATAATAATCCTCTGGTATCTGGTAATTCTGTCCAAATACCGGAAGCATCTGAGTATGACCATATAGATCTACCGTTGTCTTTATTTATGGCAACTAATCTGTTTCCGGCAGCATTCGAAGCAACGGATCCCCATACATGTCCGCTAGTACCTGTGGCCTCGGTCCAATCAAGACCGTAGTTCGAAGAAGTCCAAATGGAACCATTATAGTCCTCAGTGGCAACCAATCTGTCTCCGGCGGCATTCGAAGCAACAGATCCAATACTATTTCCAGGACCCTTACCTATTGTCCACAGCGTACTATTTATTGTTCCATTATTATTCGAGGCGTCATCAGTGAAAGTGGTATCGCCTGTAATATCACCATTGTTAGTTGAAGTGGCATTGAAAACAGCACCATTCGGGGTGATAATAGAAATATTATTTCTAGTTCCGTTTTCAAAAGTGACAGTTTGAGCTTCAGCCGCTGTAATACCGGTACTTGTAGAGACGTTACTATACACATACACTTCATCGCTAGCGGTTGGTATACCACCTGCCGGAGTTATGAAAGCATCATCTGACCACCAATTGAGAGGATTGTTCCAATCACCGTCCCCTGCGGCACCGACAGCTTGGTCATTGAAATAGAAACCTGGATAGCCGTGGTAACGGACAGTGCCTATTATAATACCACCGAGAGGTTTGACTGCGGGATAGTATACATCAATATTATTGTTACTAATATCATTAGAGTTGAAGCTGTTGTCACGAAAGAATATATTCGAATAAGAAATATTGCCTTCACCGTTATGACTTGAGTCATTAAAAGTTACGTTGGCTCCCACGATATTTTGATAATTATCACTATCATTGTTGAAAGTTACGTTGGCAACATATTTGTCTGAATATCCGGTGCCCTCAATTTTCATCCCAGTAGCACCCCAGTTAAAATTATCTTTCTGAATAGTATAGTTACCGGACATATTACTAAAGGAAGGACTGAATAACTTAATAATATAATTGTTGTCTCCCTCGACAGAAACATCAACTAATTCAAAACTAGTTCCATCAACCCATGCCTCAAATCCCGGATTAATATAATTCCAGTCCTCAGGATTGTCACATAAGCCTGGTGTCAGCCATTCCTCATAGGCAGGATTCCATGTCAAAGTCTGCGGCGGCAAACCGGAAGCGACCGGAGGCGTAAAAGTAATGACGCTTGGCCAACCCACCGGGAGACCATCGATATTGCCATGGTTAACACTATTATCATTGAAAATAAAATTGTCGCCATTAGAAATATTTCCGATAGTTGCACGATTCTCAATATCACCACTAAAAATATAATTGGTGATTGGCTGACCGTCAGAGCCGTATATAGTACCATATAGATATCCACCAAAATCATTTAAACTAATATTAAATGTTCCATTAGCAGGGGTGGTTGTGCTGTAATAAGTAGTTTTGAAAGTGGAATCATTTACAACTACACCTTTCTCAGCGTTATAACTTCGGTCATTGAAAAAGGCATTTCCGTAAACACAATTACCGTATTGATCACCATTATAACTATCATCAAAAAAGTTGGCGGTGCCGGTAGCAGAACCACCGTTATAACTATTTCCATAAAAATTGAAGATCATGGATGAAGTGCCGAAGTTAAAATCCGAAAGATCGCTTGTCCAGGAACAAGCAGATCCACCACAAGTGTCATCTTGTCCCAAAGTACCAATGTTGAAAGTGATGGTTGAAGTGCCAGTCGGTGTGAAATATGTGTTACCACTTACGGTGCCATTTTGTGGATTGAAACCACCATCACCAAAATGACTGTTATATGAATAAACCGGTGACGTGAAAATAGCGTCACCGCTTATGGTTCCGGTATTGTAACTTTTTTGAGAGTAAGTTGGAGTTTGACCGTCAACGTGAGTCCAGATGGAACCGTTATTTCTATAATCACTAAAAGTTCCAGCCGTTAACCTATCACCGGCGGCGTTCGAAACGATTGAAGTCCATCTACCAGGAGTGCCGGAATTTTTCTCCCAATGAGCACCGTAATCTGAAGAAGTCCAAATAGATCCAACACCGTTACCATCGTCCTGAACTGCCACCAACTTGTCACCTGTAGAGTTTGAAGCAATGGAGGTCCAACCACCTTGAGCCACAGTGTTTGGAACTTTTGTCCAAACATCACCATAGTTAGACGATGTCCAGATGGAACCGTCATATTCAACGGCAGCCAACTTATCTCCGACGACATTTGAAGTGATTGAATACCAGTTAAATCCATTAACACCGGTGATTTCTTTCCATGAATCACCAAAGTTATCCGATGTCCAGATGGAACGATTATAATCTACCGCGACCAATCTATCTCCTGCAGCGTTAGAAGCAACATAGTTCCATTCGGAATCTCCATTATTATCAGTATTGTTTGCTTTATTCCAATGAGCACCCCAATCTGAAGAAGTCCAAATGGAACCACCATTATATTCCGAAGCAACCAATCTGTCTCCTGTTGCATTTGAAGCAATTGAGGTCCAACCACCTTCCATAGCGGTGTCGGGAACAATTATCCAAACACCCGTTGAAGTTGAATACGCCCAGATGGAACCGCCATCGTTATCATCAATAGCAACTAACCTGTCTCCTGCAACGTTTGAGGTGATTGAATACCAATAGTATGATCCACTAATACTGGTTGTCGCCTCTGTCCAAGTTGCCCCATAGTCAGAAGACATCCAGATAGAGCCATCACCTCTATCATTAACGGCAGCCAATTTATCTCCGGTAGCATTTGAAGCTATCGACTGCCACTGATTTGAATCCATTCCAAGTACTTTCGTCCAATTCGAAACAGTCGGGTTGAAAGTAGTGGTGCCGTTTATTTGACCTTGATTATAACTTGAATCATTGAAAGTAGCAGTGCCGATTATGTGACCATTGTTGGCATTGTGGCTTGAATCATTGAAAGTAGCATGACCATAAATATAACTTCTGTTGACCACCGAGCTATTGAAAGTAACATCGCCAACTAAATTAGCTTGATTTGTGCTCGAATCGTTAAAAATTGTGCTACCTTGATTAAAGGCTCGGTTGGAACTATAGTCATTGAAAGTTACATTGAAAACATCCTTAATCGAATATTCTGTACCTTGCCACTGCATACCATCACTACCCCAGTTTGCATCGTCTGCACTAACACTCCATAAAGAACTGGTCAATTGATCAAATGAAGTAAAATTGGTTGAGAGGTCCCAATCCCTATTTCCATTAGAGGCAAGGGTGTGATAAATTTCAAAATATTCGCCACCAATAAAAGCTTCGAAACCATCGTTGATATAATTCCAATCATTTGAATTATCAATTTCATTTGGAGTAAGCCATTCTCCGAAAGCAGGATCCCAGGTCAAAACTTGTGGCGGTAATCCGGACGCAGCTGGAGGTGTGAAAGTGATAACACTTGGCCAACCTGGGGGGAGGCCGTACACACTCATTTGGTTAACAGTGTCATCATTGAAAGTAATATTGCCGGGAGCATAACCACCATTGTAAATGGTACCACTAAAAACGTAATCGTTGATCGGCTGATTGTCAGCGCCGTAAGTGGTGCCCCAGACATATGCAAGCCAATTATGAATACTAATATTAAACGTGCCATTTGATGGGATAATTGGATCGTAGTAATTCGTATTGAAAATGGCGTTGTACATAACGTTACCATAGTTGTAACCTTGATCAACAAAGTGACTTTGATCATTGAATGCGGCATTACCATAAACAATGCCTCCAAGAGCCGCATCCCCACTAAAAGTCGTGGTACCAAAAGCGCCACCGGTGCCGCCATTGGAAGTAATAACTCCATCTAAAGTGGTGCTGGCGACAGTGAAACTGAAACCGTTTTGACCGGGAGTAGTGGTAGCATCGGCATTGATGTCGCCTTCTAGAGCTAGTTCGGAACTTTGAATGATGACTCCGGGAGAGGAGATGGTGAAGCAAGGGCCGGTAGCGTCAAAGGAGTTGGTGGAGTCGTCCAGAATGTAAATACCTGGGTAAGCTAGTTCACCACAAGTAGTGATAGTGGTGGTACCGCTTTCATCTGGGAGGATGACACCATCGGCGTAAACGGTGTTAGCAAGGAACAACAAAGGAATGATGAGGGTCATTCCGAGAAAAAGACGTTTTGTTGTTTTAAACAGATTCATTTTTAAATATTATTTTCGGTGGTTGATGATGTGTCGGAAGTGGTTTCTGGGGTGGTAGCGGGAGGAGTAACGTCTTCTGTGGTGGTAGCAGTAGATTCGGTCACAACTTCAGGTGTAGTGGTGGCAACAGGGTCGGTAGTGGTGGAAGTTGGATCGTCCGTAGTAGTGTCGGTAGTCGTTGCGATCGAGTCGGTCGAAGTGGAAACATCTGGCGTGGAAGTGGCCACTTCAGTGGTGGTGCTGGCTGTGCTGGTAGCGATATCTGTTGATACGGTAGTCGTGGCCAAAGTTTCGGTACTGGTGGCAGTAGTTGTGGTTGCGGTAGTACTAGAGATAAATGCAATGACACGACGAGCAATCATGGTGTCGTTTTCGATCGTGCCCTGAATGATGACTTTGTCCCCTGTCTTGAGGTCGGATAATATAAGGGGTTCGTATTTATTGGTCTCGACTTTAGAAATGGAAGAGATGTCAAAAGAGTATTCGGTGGTGGAAGCGTTCTCGGAACTGCGAGCGTTATCTATAGAGATAGTTGTGTCAGTAGTGGTAGCAACTAGACCAATGGCACTCCAGCTTTTGGCTGAGACTGGCACATCAGCTTTGGTAATACCCCAAACAACAGTGGTGACAATAGCAATGACCGCTAGGACTTTAGAAAGCTCGACATACCAAGGTTGACGAGTAGTGATGGTGCGGTAGATAACCTTGACTTGAGGTTCGACTTTTTTGCGAAGATCGAGGATTTTTGCCATATTATTGAGTACATTATATCAAATATATAGCCAAAAAAAAGAAAAAGTGTGGATAACTTAAAAAAGTCGATAATTCCCTATTTATTTTCCAATTTGTTAATCTTTTCGGTCAAAACAAGTAACTCTTTCTCGATGTTTTTAATATGTTGTCGCGCACCCTCGATCTCTCCTTCCTCTTCGGCAACTTCAGAGGCTGTTTTTTCAAAAACTTTTTTGTCGTGTTTTAAACCAGAAATGACAATTCTCTCTCCGATAAAAAATGAGACAAATAGACCAGTGAGAAGCATTATGACAGTTGTCCAAACTACAGTTGTTGGTTCATAGAAAATAGCCGCGTTCCAAGATCCGCCTTGCACCATCAAAATATCGGCTGTGTGCCAAACGCCTCGCCAAAAAAGCACCACGCAAACGCCGCCTATAAAAGCGTAAACGATCGGATATAAACTGAGTTTACCTCGCACATGATCCTCCAATTTATCAAAAAAGTTAATTATTTTTTTCATGGTTTTTAATTATGTTTTTAATAAACTAACACCCGTCATTGTGGCTGGTTTAGGTAAATTCATAAGTTCAAAGATCGTCGGTGCAACGTCAGCCAAACCTCCTTCGGAATTTATTTGCATATTTTTGTCTGTAATTATAGCCGGCACGGGATCGGTAGTGTGAGCCGTATGTTTTATTCCAGTTTCTTGATCGATGTTGATCTCCGCGTTACCGTGGTCAGCGGTAATGAAAACTACACCGCCAACTTTTTGCATTTCGGTCACAACTTTTTTCAACTGTTTGTCTATTTCCTCCACCGCTTCGATTATCGCTGGCACGTTGGCGGTGTGACCGACCATATCGGCATTAGCAAAGTTAATAAAAATAAAATCTGTGCCATTTTTTATATATTCCACTGCCTTGTCAGCAATCTCTTCAGCTCTCATTTTTGGCGCAAGGTCGTGTGTTGCCACATCTTTGTGAGAAGGAATCAGTTCATAGGTTTCATTTGGATATGTCGTCTCGCGTCCACCATCTAAAAAATAAGTGGCGTGAGCGAATTTTTCCGTCTCGGCAATATGCACTTGTTTAAGCCCAGCCTTCGAGATCTCACCGGCCAAAGTTGTTTCGATCGAGACCGGGGGAAAAGCCACAAGGCATTTGAACTCCTTGCTGTATTCGGTCATTGTCACCAAGCAAACATTTTTGTCAGCAGTTCTTTCCAAAATTTTTTGAGTCAACATTCGTGCTCGATCGGCTCGGAAATTATAAAAGAAAATACCGTCATTCGCGTTAATTGCGAAAGTTTTTTGATCCGCATCGTAACAAACTATCGGAACAAGATGCTCATCCAATTTCCCTTCTTTATATAGATTTTCAACGTATTCCGAAGGTATAATTTTGCAAATATTCCCTTTTGATTCAAAAATAGCTTGCTCGGCTTTGGATAATCGATCCCAATTATTATCCCTATCCATAGCATAATAGCGACCGGAGACCGTTGCAATCGATCCGACGCCAACTTCCTGCAAGAAATTTTCTAACTCTTTAATATATTTTGCGGCACTCTGTGGCGGTGTGTCGCGACCATCGGTAAAAACATGAATGGCTACATTTTTCACATTCGCATCTTTGACTGCGCGAAAAATGGCAAATAAATGTTCGCTATATGCGTGCACTCCTCCGTCACCCAGCAATCCCATCAAGTGCAAAGTAGAATTATTCTTTTTAACATGACCAAAAAGTGTAACCAGTGCCGAATTATTATTCAATTCATTATTCGTAATCGCTTTGCTGATGCGCACGAGATCAGTATCAACAATCTTTCCGGCACCAATTATTGTATGTCCAACTTCACTGTTACCCATTTGTCCTTCAGGCAATCCAACAGCTAGACCGGACGCCTGCAAAAGCGCATGTGGATAATTTTCCCAGAGATTATCATAAAATGGCGTGTTGGCTGTGGCAATGGCATTATCTTTTGTTGATTCTCGATATCCCCAACCGTCCAAGACGATCAGCATGGTTTGTTTTTTTGAATTTTGCATTTCCTAATTTTCCCCCGAATTCGGATTGTTAGTTATGAGTATTGTCATTTTTGGCGGATTTGAAGCACCAACTGTGCATTGTGCAATAACACCTCCCAAGCTTGCATACATCGTTTTTTTACCTATCTTAACATATTGTACTGAATATGTTTGCCCAGTTCCTAGAATAGGAGTACCGCTTTGATTTTCGCTCCACGAAACAGCGGGGTTATTTGCCGTCCAAATTACCGTTTGTCCGACGTAAGCACCGGTTGCGCTCGAATCTCCCCCCACTGACGCACGGCAAGAGATAGTTGGCGGTGGATTTACTCCGCCATTTACGCAAACGCAGTTTTGATAGGTTTGACCCTTCGCAGCACACATCTCCGGTGTCGGACTTCCGACAGGACAATCACCCGGCGGAAGCACAGTCTTCGTTTCTAGACAATTTGCATCTGTGCCATTATTTACTCCTTTACATGTCCAAGAATATCCACTGGTCGTTTCCAGATCACTCGATTCGAGATTGGTGCCGGCAGAACAATTGAAATGAGTTGTCGAACAAACACCATTGATCGGCTGATTTACATCTAAAATCGTAATGGTGGTCCAAGGACTACAATTGTTACTTTCGTTTGATTCTTTAATACGATTGAACCAATCACCTTTTTCATCCCACATCACTTTAGCGGTATCAGCGCACAAACGAACATATTTTGTTTTACCAATATCTTCTACAGAAGGAGTCCAACTTTTTTGCGCAACAATAGCCTGTGAATCACCTGAAAGCATACCATTATCCCATCTCTGTCCTCCGATAAGTCCATCTGGAGCAGCATCACCTACGGTATTTAATGAGACATTACCGGTTTGAGAATTATAAGAATCAGCTAATTGGAAAGTACTTACAAATTGTGTTCCGTTAGGAATTGGACCTGTACCAATATTTTTAATTATTCCGGAAAATTGGACCGGAGAACCTGCAATAACTGATGTCGGAGTGACAAAATCGGTGGAAGTCAGATCAGGAAGACCCACTATTGGTTCACAAATTGTGCCATTCCAATTTGTATTGGCAGGACAATAATACTTACAAGCCGTTGGAGTTTGTGGGCATGAACTTACATACGTCCAGTATGTATTGTCGTTTGTCGGAAATGTTGAAACTGAATTTGGACAAACAACACCGTTTATATTTCCTTGGCTCGGTCCCATGTTCCCGCCTTGTGCGTCATGACAGTAGTATAATGTTGTGCATATGCCATTACCATTCAACACTTGGCCCACTGGGCATACACATTGACCGTTAGCGTCTAGCACTTTATCGGCTGGACATGCTGCAGGTGGATTAACCATCAACGAAAACGTGGTTGTCCTATTCAAACCGCTCGTAGACAAACCATTAATCGTAATTGTATAAGTTGATGGTTGTACTGATGAATCAATTGTCAGTGCTATGTTGCTATCATAATTTATACCTTGATTAATATTTGGGTATGAAGGGTTGTTTAAAATATGGGTAACACTAATTCCGGCCGGCAAATTTATTGCAGAAAGAGTAACCTCTTCCGCATTACCACTTAATAATGTTTTTATGATTGAAACATCGCCAGTTACTGTTTGGGATGGTGACGGATTTTTGGCGACAACTAAATGACCGGATTGCATATTGGCAGCCCCAACAGAAAGCGAGTAATCAAAATCACCGATCGGTTGAGTCTTGTTCTCGTTACATGGCTGAGAGTCTGTTCCGCCATTTATACCAGTACATGACCAAACATATTTAGTTGCAGTATCTGTTCCTGGAACAGAATTACCGGACGTACAAACATAGTGAGTTGTTGCACAAACACCATTAACAGGCAATGCAGATACCGTCACTGTTGCTGTTTTAGTTATACTGCCGCCCTGGCCTGTGCAAGTAATTGAATATGTAGTTGTTACAGTCGGACTAACATTTTGTGTACCAGAAATTGCTGTCGAATTGGTCCATGAAGGTGAATCAGCATTACAAATCGTTGTATTGGATGAACTCCAAGTTAGGGTTGAAGAATTTCCAGTAGGGATTGAACTCGGAGCAGCAGTAAAAGTTAAAGTTGGAGGAGGATTAGTTACTGTTACCGCAGTCCATGCCCCGCAATTATTTCCTTCATTCAATTCGGTAAAATTACCACCATTTTGCGCAGTGCTTTTATCAGCACAAGCTCTTATATAATACGTTCCAACATTTGTGAAGGTATATGAGAAATTAAAAGTCTTAAAATCATTCATCAACAAGACAGGATTATTATTTACTGAAGTGCCGATATCAGCCGCATTCGTACCGATTGCATCATCAGCTTTTTGAAACAAAGTTGTTAGAGGATTACCTGAACTGATATCAAGCGTGCCTTGATTGGTAACATTGCTAGATAGTGTAGTTGGCGCATTAACATAAATCGAAGGCATTTTGCTTATGGCGCTTGCTACTAAATCCGGAGCTCTTACTGTGGCCGCATACCAGCTGGTGCAATTATTATTTTCATTAGATTCATCAACCACACCGCTTACATCTGCCTTTGCACTTTTATCAACACAGGTGCGGAAATAATATGTGCTCGTAGATGTGAAGGTGTATGACGGCAAAGGTATTGAAAAGCCTTGAACTCTATGGTCTAAAAAATTGGAATCTATCCAACTCTGTCCGGTACTAACATCAACAGGATTTGTACCGTTTATGTCATCGGCTTTTTGCAAAAGTGCAGTGACATATTTTTGAACACCATATCCAAGAGTAAAATTAGCGCTGATATTGTTATAAACTCCGATCACAGGTCCGACAATGGGAGCCACATCGGTCGCCAATATATCCGGTTTGTACGTAACACACGTGATTGGTGTCGGTGAATTGGTTAGTAACGCATCTTGTCCGGGTGTTCCGGCAATATTAATTCCGTATACATTTAAATTGTGGGTGTTACCGTCTTTAAAGACTGCCGGTGTATTTATACCGAAAGATTGCACATAATTACCTCCACAAAGACCAAAGCTGTTTACGATTTGAGTATTTGCAATATGAGGAATCCCTATAGCAGAATTGCCGTCATAAATCATATACGATAAGGCGGTATTATTTCTATCCGGATCACACGTCCAACCTGTAATTTGATCGCAGGTCGCAGAAGTGATCGCTCCTTTTGGAGAACCAGCCGGATTGGTTTGAGCCAGAGCATTTAATGAAAAAGTTAAAGCAACAGCGGCAACTAAAACAAGGAAGATCAAACCAAATTTAAAATTACGCATAATAAACTTATTAAGCTAATAAGATATTTTTTATATGCGTTTATTATATCACACGTAGATTCTGTTTCTACACCATTTCTATACAACTTTGAAAGCAGATTTGCCTGGATAAGTCGCTTTGTCACCTAGAGCTTCTTCGATGCGGAGAAGTTCGTTGTATTTAGCCACGCGATCGCTGCGACATAGTGAACCGGTTTTGATCTGTCCTGTGCCAAGTCCGACAACAAAATCGGAAATAGTAGAGTCCTCTGTTTCGCCCGAGCGGTGAGAAACGACGGAAGTGAATTTTGCCTTGCGAGCCATTTGAATGGCATCGATTGATTCTGAAACCGTGCCAATTTGATTGAGTTTTATGAGAATAGAATTGCCGGATTTCTCAGTAATACCACGTTCGAGTCGTTTGATGTTGGTCACGAATAGATCATCGCCAACAATTTGGATCTTGTCGCCCAGTTTTTCAGTCATAAGTTTCCAGCCGGACCAATCGTCCTCGGCTAATCCGTCTTCAATTGAGACGATAGGATATTTTGAAACCCAGTCAGCATAAAAGTCCACCATTTCGGCGCTGGTGAGCGTGCGTTTTTCACTTGCTAAAGTATATTTGCCATCCTTGTAGAATTCTGATGAAGCCGGATCGAGTGCGATACAAATGTCCATACCGGCTTTGTACCCCGCTTTCTCAATTGCTTCCAAAATGATCTGAATAGCCGCTTCGTTCGAAGGTAATATCGGCGCATAACCTCCTTCATCTCCAACCGAAGTATTTAAGCCGCGAGCGACCAAAATTTTCTTGAGTGTGTGAAAAACTTCTGCGCCATATCGCAAAGCTTCTTTAAAAGAAGGAGCGCCAACAGGCATGATCATAAATTCCTGAAGGTCGGTGGAATTTAGCGCATGCTTTCCGCCATTTAAAATATTCATCATTGGGACTGGCATTTTCATTTCGGAGGCCTTTCCGGCAACGTCTCCGGCAGTCGTGGAAATATCTCGAAAATATTCGTAGAGTGGTTGACCGGCTGATTTGGCGGCAGCATGAGCGAAAGCGAGCGAGACGCCAAGGATGGCGTTGGCTCCGAGCTTGCCTTTGTTTTCGGTACCGTCAAGCGCGATCATCGCGGCGTCGAGTGAGCGTTGGTCAAATTCTTTGCCAACCAAAGCTTCTCGAATCAAAATATTTACATTTTCCACTGCTTTCAAAACACCTTTTCCGCCATATCTTTTTGCATCTCCATCGCGAAGTTCTACCGCCTCATGTGAACCGGTCGAAGCGCCGGATGGCACAGCCGCGCGACCGAAAGATCCATCAACTAAAATTACATCAACTTCAACTGTCGGATTGCCTCGAGAGTCGAGAATCTCGCGTCCTTTTATTTCTTTAATAGTAGCCATTTTTATTTAAATTTATTTTTGTTTTTAATAGAGAAAGTTTAGCACATTTTTGGATAATGCTAAATAAACGCACATATTGTACAATATAAAACATGATACAACCTTACGCTTCACGCACCCAAGAAAAAATGAAGGAAGTTTTGATGAATCCAAACGCCATGGGCCCAGAAATTCATTATTATATGATTCGCGGCGGAAAAGATAAAAGAAATATCACCGTCTGGGAATCCGGTACGGTTGATGGCGAATATATCAAAGCTTACGGACATTATCATGTCGACGACTTCCAAGAAACATACAAAATTTTGGAAGGTGAAGGGATTCTCCTCCTGCAAATACGCCAAAAAGACGCCACCGGCAACTTCCTCAACAACAAACTCTCATCTTTCCAAGCCGTAAAAGTCAAAGCCGGCGACTCTATCGCCATTCCATCTTTTGCCGGACACCTTTTAGTTAACACCGGCAAAACTTGGCTCGTCACATCCGATGACAGTCCTGTAAATCTTGATGACTCCGCCAGCATGCCGGCACACGCCGATTATGAACCAATTCGCGAAATGCACGGTTTCGCTTATTACGTCGTCGAAAAAGATGGTCAACCAACTCTCGTAAAAAATCCAAATTATTTGGAAGTTCCGGAAGCGACAATTAAAAACGATATTTCTGAAATAAAATAAAATATGGAAAATAAAAAAGCTTACATCGTCGCTGTTGATATGGGTTACGGACATCAAAGAGCCGCTTTCCCTCTCATAAAATTCGCTGACACACCGGAAGAATGGCACTTAACTCAGCCAATTGTGATTTCGGCCAACAATTATCCGAATATTCCCAAAAAAGATAAAAAGAAATGGTATCAAGTCCAAAAATTATATGAAGGAATTTCGCGTCTCAATGGCTTCCCTATTTTCGGCAAAACGATTTTCCACATCATGGACTATTTTCAAAAAATTGAAGATTTTTATCCGCGCCGCGATCTCTCCAAACCAAATTTTGAAGCCAAACAATCTCATAAAATGATTAGTAAGGGTTTGGGAAAACATTTAATCGAAACTCTAAATAAGAAACCGTTACCGCTCATATGCACATTTCCGATTCCCGCCTTGTTTGCCGAAGCCCATGGCTATAAAGGCGAGATATATTGTCTTTGTACCGACACCGATATTGCGCGAGCCTGGGTCGCGCTCAAACCAAAAGAAAGTCGGATTACTTATTTAGCACCGACAATTAGAGCCAAAGAAAGATTGATGTTATATGGCGTACGTCCGGAAAAAATAATCGTCACCAATTTTCCAATTCCTGATTGCAGTTCGCTTTCGATCTTGCAAAGACGCATTACCAAACTTGATCCACTCGGCATTTTTAGAGAACAATATAAAGACCTTCTTTCTCTTTATGTTTGGAAGGAAAAAGCGACTGATTTGGTAAACAAACCTCTGACAATTTCATATGCTGTCGGTGGCGCAGGTGCACAATGGAAAACCGGTGTGACCATAATCAAATCATTGCAAGAGCAAATAAAAAACGGCGAAATTCAGCTCAATCTTGTGGCCGGAACTTCCAAAAAGATTTTGCGTCGATTTGAGAAAGCTTTGAAAAAGATGAAGCTGGAAACTTATCGCGATCGCGGTGTCAGCATCATTTATCGACCGGAAAAATTCGAATATTTTACCGAGTTTAGCAAAGTTTTGCGAGACACCGATATTTTATGGACCAAGCCAAGTGAGCTGTCGTTCTACGCCGGCTTAGGTTTGCCTATAATCATGACCCCTCCGCTTGGCGCTCAGGAAGAATACAACAAGACCTGGTTGCACATGATTGGCGCCGGCTTCGAAGAATACAATCCAAAATATGTGAATGAATGGCTTCCTGATTGGCTAAAGTCCAGCTGGCTGGCCGAAGCCGCCATCAACGGATATCTGAACGCTCCCAAAAACGCCGTCGACAATATCGAGAAAATAATTTCAAAATAAAAAACCGACCCTCAATCCGCCGAAGCAGAATGAGGGTCAGAGAATCCAAGAGACAGAGGGTCAGCCTTTCGGCGAAACCGCAATGACAGCAGGATTCGAGGACAGAAGATTGCGGGAAAACGCCTGAAAGCCAACGTACCAAGCGCGCGGGCCCTCGACGGAGCGCGCATTGACGCCCCAACCGTCGCTGCTCCAGTACACGTCGACCGCGCGAAGCACACCAGCGTTGTCCTTGACGTAGAAGATGTTGGCGTAGCCGTTAGTCAACAACACTCCGGCTTTGCCATTCTTCTGCTTCTCCATGAGGGAGAACATTTCCGTCAGAGTGGTTTCAGCTTTCGCTTCGCCACCGAGTTCGGAGATGATCGGACTGTCCACCGAGGATTTCAATAGCTTCGCGTAGCGAAGTTTCTGTTCCGTAATTGGACCCTCGATTTTGTCGAGGAACCAGCCACGGAAGTTGCTCCCGATAAAAGAAATCCTCACACGATTATCATCGCCACCGGTGTTGACCACGAACTTATCTTTCGCGACAAACTTCGTGGTGGTTGCAGATACAACGACAGTCGAGATGAATTCGAGGGCCCCCGTGCGCCTTAGCGAACGCAACCTTGATTGCCGCCACACAGACAGCAATCGCCGACGCCGTATCCGTAATTGCCCACTGAGCTTCCTCGGTGGTCAAATCACTGAAACGGTCTTGGTGCTCAACGAAAGCACCGGCCAACTTCGGTCTCTGTTGTTCAGTCATGACTTTTCTCCTTTTGTATGACTGTTTTTACAGAATCGCTGCTAGCTTGGCCACATTGGTTTCGCTACAGCAGAAAATGGTTCTATTTCAGGTTAAATCTTAAAACCGCTTTCTGCTATAGCGAATCTCGCAATATCAAAGAACTGGGTATATTATACACCCATTTGACCATTTTGTCAACAAAAACCGAATTTAACGGCTTTAGTTAGACGTATCTTTCTACAAAAACTTATGAATTGGCCACGTTACCATCTCCAAAGATTTTCGAAGATAGGATCTCTTGTACCACTCCTGCGCCATAACTTGTTCGGATTTTTGTAAATCTTGCATGAAAATTTCCTGAAGTTCAAAAGCAAAATCTTCACTGTCGCTGACCACGTTTAATTCATAATTAAAAAGCAAACTCAAGCTGTCCAAATTGAAACTACCGATCATGGCCCACGAGCGATCAACCACGGCCGTTTTGGCATGCAACATGGAATCGGTATAACGATAAATTTTCACACCGGATTTTAATAGTAAAGTGAAATACGATCGCGCCGCCAAATCCGCTGTTTTGAAATTTGAATTGCGTGGAATCAAAAGTCGCACATCAACTCCCCTTTTGGCCGCTAATCTGATCACTCGCAACAATCTGATATCCGGCACAAAATATGGCGTGGTCAGATAAACATATTTTTTGGCATTGCGAATAACGTCAATTAGTTCGTTGTAAACGAAACGCTGACCGAGGTGCGGAGAATTAGTGCGGAAGGCAAAATTTTTGACATAAACGGAGTGTTTTCGAAAAGGCAAAAATTTTCCTTCTTCAACAACTCGCCACATTCGAGCAAAAATATAACCGGCTTCTTCAGCGAGACCGCCTTGCAAGCGGACATTGGAATCACGCCACGAGGCCATACTATCTCTGATATTTACACCGCCAGTGTGCACAATTTCTTGATCAATTACCAACAACTTGGTGTGTGTTCGGAAAAAGTTTGAAGTGAAGTTCGGGATACGCCACGGACTGACCGGATTAAAAAATCTGACTTCGATTCCGGAGCGACTCAACTCTTCCGGCAATTCCGAAATATAAAAAGGATAGCTGCCGACCATGTCAAAAAGCAAACGCACGTGCACGCCTTCCAAAGATTTTTTTATAAACAAATCAAGAAAACGTTGTCCAATCTCATCAACGTCAAAAATGTACATTTCGAAATCAATCGACTCTTTAGCTTTTGCGCAATCATCATACATGGCTTCCCATGATTCGCGCGAATTAGAATAAAGCTTCCAATCAAAATCGGGCATATATTTAAAAATATTTTATAAGTCAGAACCCTGTTTGTCTTCAGCTCCCTCTCCAGAATCTTTTCCGGCATCTTCTTTTTGAGAATCCTCTTTTTTCATGAGCGGAAAAAGCACCACGTCACGTAGATTTTTTTGACCGGTAACAAGAGCGACCAATCGATCAATCCCCATACCAAAACCAGTGATCGGTGGCATACCGTGCTCCATGGCCGTGAGATATTCTTCGTTGACTTCCATGGCTTCAGCGTCGCCGGCATTTTTTTCTTTTGCTTGATCTTCCAAAAGTTTTCGCTGAGCGATCGGATCAACAAGCTCGGAATAAGCGTTAACTACTTCCCAACCGGCAATAAGCAACTGGAAACTATCTGCGAGTCGTGGATCGACATCATTGCGGCGAGCCAGAGGTTTCAAATCTCCTGGATGATGAGTAACAAAAGTTGGATCGACTAGATTTGGTCGAATTAATTTTTTGTAAATATCGTCGAGCAAATTGGCACGTGAACGAGATTTAGCTTCAGCCGCATCAATACCGGCTTCAATCGCTTTTTTGACCAAAACATCTTTTTCAGCAAAAATATCTACTTTAACCGACGCTAACAATTCAGTGAAAGTGACTTTTTTGAAAGGTTTGGAAATATCAACCATGTGTTCCTTGCCTTTTTTATCATAAACTTTAAATGAAGGTGTGCCGAGAACTTTTGGTAAAATATTTTGCAACATTTCTTCGGTCCATTTCATGTTGGTATCCATGTTTTCGTAGGCAGCATACCATTCCAACATTTGAAATTCTTGCAAATGACTTGGATCCATACCTTCGTTACGGAAAGAAATAGCAAATTCAAAAACTCTCTCTAGTCCGCCGATGACTGCCATTTTGAGGTCGAGTTCAGGTGCGATACGCAAAGCATAATCCGTATCCAAAGTATTATGATGAGTTGTAAATGGCTTTGCGAGAGCGCCGCCAGCTTGCAACTGGAGTGTGCGAGTCACAATTTCCACAAAATCTTTTTTGAGGAGCCACTGGCGCAAGTTTTCAGTGATTTTTGAACGAGTCAAAAAACGATCCATCGTTTCGCGATTAGCAATGAGATCCAAATAACGTTTTCGATATTTTATTTCGGTATCTTCAAGACCGTGAAATTTATCAGGAAGTGGACGAAGAGCTTTACTAAGGAAAGTAAATTCGGCACAAAGTATTGCAAGCTTGCCTTGCTTAGTTAGGAAAGGTTCGCCAGAGACGCCAATGAAATCTCCGAGATCGACATCTTCAAAAAGGAATTTGAAAATTTTTTCACCGAGCACTTCAAATTTAAAACAGATTTGAATTTGTCCGGAAACATCTTGAATATTGGCAAAAGCGATCTTGCCGTGTTCACGGAAAGTTATGATACGACCGGCCACGCGAATATTTTTTGTGGGATTAGCAAAAACTTCATCTGCAGTGCGAAGAGTCGATTTTTCGACAAAAGCTACTGCCTCAGCTGTAGTATGTGTGCGTTCAAATCGAGATGGATAAGCCGGAACGCCCTCTTTTTTGATCGCTTCGAGTTTAGAGAGACGAATAACTCGCTCGTCTTTGCCATCTCCTACATTTCCACTACCAACGTTTGAAGTTTCTTTTGACATATCAATAAAGTTATCACAAACCCGACTTTTTATCTATTTCTTCTTTACCCAGCCGTCTTTCAAATATTGTTCCAATTTTTTGTGTTTGATCTCTTTTTCTTGACCACTTTTTATAACGACAACTTTTTCATTGCGACCAACTTTGTCGGAACTTTCTGAACCAGCTTTAGCTGAACCATCTTCCGCGCCAAGCGACTGCGCACCCTCTTTAATTTCTTGCAAATTTTTCATTTCAACATTGGTGGCACTTACAGTGAGACCAGCAAGATGTGGCAAAAGTCTGAACATTTCTTCAACCACAGATTGTTCCATTTGTTTGTACATTCGCAAACCTTCTTTTTTGTATTCAACCAAAGGATCGCGCTGACCATAGGAGCGCAAACTGACGGAACTGCGCATATATTCCATTTCTTCCAAATGTTCCATCCAAAACATATCGATAGTTTGCAAATATAACATGCGAGCACCTTGATAGAACTGCTCTGTGCCGAGAGTTTTCTTTTTTTCTTCGAGCACTTTTTTGAATTCATCGTCGGCGTCTTTAAAAAGTTCATCGATAACCGCAACTAGTGCCTCACCTGTCGACATAAGCACAGCGCGGCGACGAGCGTAAACTATTTTACGTTGATAACTCATTACGTCGTCGTATTCAAGAACGTGTTTTCGAGCATCAAAGTTGAAACCTTCAATCTTGGTTTGAGCACTTTCTAGTGCGCGAGAAATAAGTTTGGTTTCGATCGGTTGATCTTCGGGAATACCGAACTTATTCATCATAGTTTTGATGTAATCCGGCGCAAAAACGCGCATCAATGTGTCCTCGAGCGAAACGAAAAACTGCGTCTCTCCGGGATCACCCTGACGACCGGAACGACCTCTTAATTGGTTGTCGATGCGGCGCGCTTCGTGGCGCTCGGTGCCGAGCACAAAGAGCCCGCCCACCGATTTTATTTCACCGTGCAGTTCCTTGCTCGCCTGCGCGCCGCCAAGCTTTATATCCACTCCTCGTCCTGCCATGTTTGTGGCAATTGTTACAGCACCTTTTTTGCCGGCATTAGCCACAATTTCTCCTTCACGTTCATGATTTTTAGCATTCAAAATCTCGTGCTGTACACCTTCGCGTTTCAAATATTGCGAAAGTATTTCATTTTTCTCGATTGATACTGTACCAACCAATACCGGCTGGCCTTTTTCATTTATTTCTTTAATCTTGCGAGCGATTGCCCGAAACTTCCCCGCTTCCGTTTGGAAAATGAGATCATATTTATCGAGACGCGCAATCGGTTGATTGGTCGGTATTTCTACTACATCCAAATTATAGACTTTGAAAAATTCCTCGGATGAAGTGATCGCCGTTCCCGTCATACCTGCCAACTTTTTGTACATGCGGAAAAAGTTCTGATATGTAATCGAGGCGTACGTGCGAGATTCTTTTTGAATTCGCGCATTTTCTTTTGCTTCTATTGCCTGATGCAAACCATCCGACCATCGGCGTCCCGGCTGAAGTCGTCCTGTAAATTCATCCACAATGATTACTTCACCATTTCGCACCACATACTCTTTGTCCAAATGGAAAAGTGCTTTGGCACGCACGGCCGTTTCTAAATGATGCACATATTTAATTCCTTTGTCGGTATAAATATTTTCAACGCCAAGTAATTTTTCGGCTTTGGTAATACCGGCATCGGTCAATTGGATCTGTTTAAATTTTTCATCAACAGTATAATCCTCTTCAACTTTTAATTTCTCCACCAAATCGGCAAATTTCACATACAAATCCTCCGAATCACCCGATGGCGCGGAAATAATGAGTGGCGTTCGCGCTTCATCGATCAAAATAGAGTCGATCTCATCAACAATCGCATAATTAAATTCTCGCTGTCTAATTCTACCGATATCGTATTCAATATTATCGCGCAAATAATCAAAACCATATTCGCTGTTGGTTCCATAAGTTATGTCCGCCCCATACGATTGCGGTCGAGTCGAAGGTCGCAAGAAATCGTACATAATTTTAAATGAAGCAACTTCATCCCGTTCTTTATCTTCCTCTTTATGTTTTGGATCGTAGAAATATGAAGCATCATGAGTGATCACACCTACCGACATTCCGAGAGCGTCATATACTTGTCCCATCCAAACTGCATCACGACGAGAAAGATAATCATTAACGGTCACAATATGTACCCCTTTTCCGGTCAAAGCATTTAAATATGCAGGCAAAGTGGCCACAAGAGTTTTTCCTTCACCAGTTTTCATTTCCGCAATTTTTCCGAAGTGGAGCATCATGCCACCGATAAGTTGCACGTCGAAATGACGCTGACCAAGAGTTCGCTTAGCAGCTTCGCGAACCGCAGCAAAAGCTTCCGGCAAAATGTCATCCAACGTTTCGGGCTTTTCACCAGTCAAACGCGCCTTGAATTCAGCCGTTTTAGCCTTAAGTTGGTCAGCCGAAAGAGCCTCAAAGTCCTTTTCAAGACCGTTGATCTTCTGAACGATTGGCTGCAAGCCTGCAATTTGCTTAGTATTTCGATTTTTAAATAATCCCGTTACTGAAAACATCCAGGTATATTACCATAAAAACAGCATATTTGATAGAGAAAAGGCTTTTTTAACCAACAAATTCAACTTCAGGATAAATAGTTAAACCGGTCTTTTGTTTGACGCAAAAAATTATTTCCTCGGCAAAAGTTCGCACTTCTCGCGCCGTTCCCCCACCATAATTGACCATGACCAGCGCTTGATTTTCAAACATTCCGATATTGCCGCGACGCACGCCTTTGAAATTGCAAACTTTGTCCAAAACCCAGGCGGTTGGTACTTTCACTGCCGGATCATTAGATTTTTCTTGAACAGAATTTTGAGAAGACGTTGAAGTAGAACCCTGAACTTTTCGGGAAGGATCAGCGAGAAAGGCCGGTGCTGTCGGAAATTTTCTTAATAATGTCTGATATTCGGTACGAGGAATGACAATATTTTTGAAAAAGGAACCGGCCGTGCCGATCTTTGAAAGGTCCGGGAACTTGCCGGCGCGAACCTTAATCACAGCGTCTCGCACTTCGCATAAACTCGGCACATCGGCACGGCCAGCAAAAAACATTTTCAGATCTTTATACTCAAGCATCGCCTTACCATTTTTCGAAAGCAAGAACGAAACACGCAAAATTATATTATTTTTTCTCTCATCTTTAAAAATACTGTCGCGATACCCAAATCGACAATCGGCATTCGAAAGCTTTTCGATTTTTCGAGTCGTTAAATTATAAACTTCAACCCATTCGATTGTATTTTTGGCTTCCACGCCATAGGCGCCAATATTTTGCACTGGCGCAGCACCAACCGTACCCGGAATAGCCGACAAATTTTCCAAACCATTCAAACCCTTTTCTTCAACCGTGTATCGTACAAAATTATCCCAATTCTCCCCCGCTCCGGCAATAATTCTTTCTCCTTCCTCAACAATACCCATTATTTCATTTTTGATTACCAATCCATCAAAACCGTTATCAGAGATCAAAACGTTCGATCCGCCACCCAAAACAAAAATCGGTAAATGCCTCGTTTCATCACTTCCTTCCTTGGCAAATGCCACAGCCTCTTCGAGTTCGGCCACACTAGAAACTTGCGCAAAAAATCGCGCATTTCCACCGATCTTAAAAGTTGTATAAGGCGCCAGCAACACGTTTTCCTGAATTTTCATGATAGGTGGAATTAGGTAATAAATTTACTTCCAGAGTTGGTCGGCGGGGCAAGCTCCAACAAATGTAAATAAGTGAGTGCAACCGACGACCAACACTGGAAACAACATTCTGAGTATACCACAAGACCTTTTTTAATTTCCACTTTATCCACATCTTTCCCAAATACGCAAAAAGTCTGCCGGGGCAGACTATTGCGTTTACATTTGTTATAAAGCTTACAACTTGTAAGCACTCACAAATACAAATATACCACCAAGAATCGTTATGTCAACAAAAAATCGAAGTTTTTTCTATTGCGCGGTAGTAGTCGATTCAAAAGGATTTTTACCCGCCTGAATATCTTTGATAAAACTGTCGATTTGAGATTGAATTCCTTTATCGACCGTTAATGTTTTTGAGAATTGCAACGTCGCCACCGCTTTCGTGCGATTTCCAATCGCCACATAGCCCGCAGCAAGAGAAACTTGCCCTTGAATATCACGTGGATTTGAAGCCACAGTTTTTTCCAAATATGCCATCATAAGATCATAATGTTTTGTCTCTTTGTAGGCCGCCAAAAATCTCGGATCCATGATCGGACCTGGACCAAGGAGACTGTTCGTTATATCTTCTTGACCGACATAAAGCGCGACCAGAGCGTAGAGATTTTTGGCTTCCGTAAAACTTTTATCCAACTCATATGCCTTTTTAAAGGTCGCCAAAGCATCGGTATATTGTTTCAGAGCAAACTGATTCGAACCATAGGCGAATAAAAGACTTTGTTTATTCGGAGAAAGTTGTTTTGCTTTAGTCAAAAGCATTCCGGCATTTTTATAATCTCCAAGATTTTGTAAGAAATTACCGCCTAGCACATAATACCGAACGTCATTCGGCGTTTCTTTCAGCTGTTTTGATAATTCCGACTCCGCCAAAGTCACTAGATCCTTTTTGACCGCATTATCAGAATTTGAACCCACCGATTTTACTGCAACATCCAACAATTGTTCGCGAGTTTCATACAAGCCGATAGTGTTTAAAGAGAGAGCTTCTTTGAAATCATTCACATTTTCTTCGGTATAAACATTATTTGATGAAGAATTGGCGGATACGATCTGAGTTTGAGTCAAAGATTTTATGAGATCGAGATTGGCTGTTATCGGTTTATAATCATATTGATAGAACACAACAACAAAAGCTATGCCAGCCAAGATCATTCCCGCATATTGGAATGAAAGATTAATTTCTTTTCCTTCTTTTTTCTGCGCGTTGTGAATCGGTTCATCAATTTTTTTATTGAACGAATTAACATACGCCAAGATCATAAAGAACAAAATGTAACTCGTGATATTGTCGAACACGAATAAATTGTGAAAGAAATAACCAGCCAGCAATCCGGTTAGCAAACCTTTTTCCAAACTGGAGAAATTGGACTTTCGCCAAATACCGTATAGCGTCATGACAAAGATAGAAAGATATGACAATAAACCAAGTACACCTGCGGCGGTCAACCAATCAAAAACAATATCATGCGCGCGATCAAACCATTGCTCCTGACCGTACATTCCCGGATTGTAATATGCGGCAAAAAGATAATTGAAACTCTCCTGTCCCCAACCAATCACGAAATGTTTTGGGCTCGAAATCACTCCATCCCATGCCATATTCCAGATCATGAAACGAGCTTTTGTTGTGTTATCCGTCGCAGAAATAGAAGCCAATCGTCCAAGAGTTACGTTATTTTTTACAAATGAAGTGTTTTTGACCAAAAAGAATGTCCCGACGATCGCAAAAATAACTATTATGATGCCGATGGAAATTTTTCGTAAAATCTTATGCTCTTTTTCGGTAATTGCAACAACGATACCGGTAAGGAATAAACCTCCAATGAGACCCAAAATGGAACCTCGGGTGGCGGTTAGAAAAAGAATGATAGTCTGCAAGACCATAAGGATGAGATATATATAAACGGCGAAATCGGTATACCAATATTTTGAAGACCAAAGACTTTTTGTGTTCTCTTTACGATTTTTTAAATGGCGAGCCAAAAGGATAAGCGTGATAAATATATGAAACAACATATAGACTGCCAAGTAGGTCGCATTACCAAAACTTGCATAGATGCGAGGACCGCTTTGAGCTGTCGGATCGGCAAATTGCATAAAACCCTGAATGCAAACTATTGCGCTAACAGCGACTGATGTTTGAAATAGTCTTTTCCAAAAATCCCAAGATCGCAAAACAGCTGTCAAAAGGAAAAAATATAACGCAAGATGGGCAATGGTAATCCAGCCTTCCATTCGTTCAAAGTTGCTGATAAAACTTTTTAGCGGATTACTGCTAAAAATATCGGCAACACCAACTATGATCGCAAAAATCAAAACTGCGATCGAAAGTCCGTTCAGTTTCGGACGATAGCTTTTGTCTCGCAGAATGAGCATTATCCAAGCCAACGAGGCAAGCTCAACAATGATCCTAAACGCGAAGTTTTTACCCGTAATATACGGGAAAAATAAACTATTAGTGACAAAAAGAGGGATGAATAATACCGCAAATAACAAACCGACGACTGTAAAAAATAGTGATCTATTGAATGTCATATAATGATATTAGATTAATGAGAAGACTATATCACGGCACAACCAATTTCGCCACGCTTGAGTAAAGAGCAAATTAAAGATAAGATACACTTCATGGCATCCACAGCACAAACTATGGTCATAAAACCCAAAAAAACCCTGAGTTTACGTGATTTTCAGGAAATTTGGAACCATAGAGAACTCCTATATTTTTTCACCTGGCGTGATTTTAAGGTCCGATATAAGCAAACCTTCATTGGTGTTGCTTGGGCATTATTTCAACCCATCATGAGTATGATCGTTTTTAGTTTGTTTTTCGGTAAGCTGGCCGGAGTTCCATCAGACGGTGTTCCTTACCCTATTTTCGTCTATGTCGGACTTTTATTTTGGCAATTTTTTTCAGACGCACTTTCTGACACCAGCAATTCGCTTATCACCAACCAATCGATCGTTACAAAAGTTTATTTTCCTCGACTTATACTTCCTATTTCTACCGTCGCCACAAAATTGGTAGACTTTGGAATCGCCACAATAATTTTGATCGGCCTCATGTTTTATTACCATTTTGTTCCGAACATGATCGGACTTTTGCTTTTACCGCTTTTGCTTTTTATGACTTTTATCGCGGCGCTCGGTGGCGGACTTTTTCTAGCCTCGATCAACGTAAAATACCGAGACGTGCGATATATCCTTCCCTACTTCATACAACTTTTCATGTTCATCACACCGGTTATATATTCCTCCAGTATCGCCGGAAAATATTCTTGGGTCTTAGCCTTTAATCCGATGTCCGGAGTCATTCAAACGGCACGCGCCGCTTTTCTACACACTGCGCCGATTAATTGGTTGCTTATTCTAATCTCATTTATCGCATCCATCATAATTTTGATCATCGGAACAATAGTCTTTAAAAAAACCGAGCGTTATTTTGCCGATATCATTTAAACTTTATGCAAAACGAGATCGTAATTTCAGTAAAAAATATCAGCAAAAAATATAACATCACTCATCAAAGAGGAGGCTACATCGCCCTGCGCGACGTTTTGGCCAACATAATAAAAAATCCATTTCAATTCCTTAAACAAAAGACCAAAGAAGCTACCGGCATTGCCAAAAAAGAGGAATTTTGGGCCTTACGAGATATAAATTTTGAGGTAAAAAAAGGTGAAGTCGTCGGGATCATCGGCCGCAATGGGGCAGGTAAATCAACTCTTCTCAAGATATTATCGCAAATCACTCCTCCGACCGAGGGAGAAATAAAAATAAACGGACGAGTTGGAAGTTTGCTTGAAGTCGGTACCGGTTTTCATCCAGAGCTCTCAGGCCGCGAAAACATTTTTCTGAATGGCGCGATCCTAGGCATGACCAAGAAAGAGATAGTGAGCAAATTCGATGAGATCGTTTCTTTTGCCGGAATAGAAAAATTTTTGGATACGCCTGTAAAACATTACTCAAGCGGCATGTATGTCCGACTCGCCTTCTCGGTCGCGGCGCATATGGATCCGGATATTTTGATCATCGACGAGGTTTTGGCCGTCGGCGACGCCGAATTCCAGAAAAAATGCCTTGGCAAAATGGATGACATCACCAAAAAAGAAGGTCGCACGATCCTGTTCGTGAGCCACAACATGGACGCGGTCAAAAAACTTTGTCCAAAAACGATCTTAATTCACGAAGGAAAGATCAAAAAGATCGGACCGACCGAAGAGATAATTTCCGAATATCACACCAGCAACAAAGGCTTGTCGCACGATCAGGATATTTATCAGGATAAAAATTTGGATATTACGTTGTCGCAATTGGAGATCCTCAACCACGAAGGCAAGATTGTTTCCGCGCTACAATCAGGACATTCCGGTTCCTTAAGAATGCTAATCAAAACAAATCAAAAAAGAGATAGCATCGCTGTCACGATCGGCATAAATTCGATTCAAGATGACAAGCGCATATGCGTCATGTATTCTCCGTTAAAAAACGATACCCTCACGCTGACTCCCCCACAAACGTACATTACTTGTCAGATCCCTAAAGTTCCGCTTATGCCCGGTCAATACCATCTCACGTTAAAAGCCACTTCTGAAAACCAAACTCTTTTTTATCTTCCAGGCAAAGTCGATATCGAAGTGGAGAACGGTGATTTTTTCGGTAGCGGCAAATTGCCTGATCCGAGCTGGAGCGGAGCGATATTAGTAGATCATAATTGGCAATCGGAACATTTGAAATAAAAACATGAGCACGAACACGAAAAAAACCAAAAAAAATGTCGCCATTATCCTCGCTGCCGGTGGAGGAACCAGATTTCGAACTAGTGAAATTCCAAAGCAAATGATTAGTATTGCAGGCAAGCCGGTTTTTTTACATACCTTGGAAGTCTTCGAAAATCATGCCGAGATCGACGAGGTCATACTCGTGACCAGTAAAGGCATTCTTCAAGAATGCGAACAATGGATCAAAAAGGCACAACTTAAAAAAATCACCAAAATTCTTGAAGGTGGCACGACAAGACAGGAGTCTTCAAAAATTGGTCTTGCAAATTGCGATCAAAAAAATACCAACAAAGTCTTGATTCATGACGCAGTTAGACCTTTTATAGCTCCCGGGATCATTTCGGAAGTCCTCAAAAAACTTGATAAATTCGTATCAGTGGATGTGGCTATACCTGCCGTCGACACTTTGATTGAAACCAACGAAAAAAGCGTAATTGCCGGTATTCCAAAAAGATCCGTGATATATCGTGGTCAGACTCCTCAAGGTTTTCAATTTAAGACGATCATGAAAGCCCACGAAATTGCAACCAACGAGAAATTTCAAGCTGTGACCGATGATTGCGGATTGATCATGAAATATAAACTGGGAGAAATTTTTGTCGTTCAAGGCGACGAAGAAAATATCAAAATAACACACCCTATCGATATCGATATCGCCGATAAAATATTTCAGATCAGACAGATCCAAGACCTAAAACCGGTAAACTTAAGTAAAATGATGGTCAAGAAAAATGTTTTGATCTTTGGTCACAGTAGCGGGATCGGTAAAGAGATCTTCGATCTCTGTAAAAAACATTCGGCAAATGTCTCAGGCTACTCTTTAAGCAATGATTTTGACGTTTGTGATTTCGAAAAAGTCGACAACCTTATAAATGAACATGCCAAAAAACACGGGAAAATAGACATCATCATTTCTACGGCCGGAATTTTAAATATGGAACGTTTGGAAAAAACCTCTTTGGAAACAATATTAAAACAAGTTGACGTCAATTTTTCAGCTCAAACCAACATCGTTAAATCGGCTATCAATAACATGAAAAAAGGCGGAAGTATCATATTATTTACTTCCAGTTCATATACCAGAGGCAGAGCGAATTATTCTATCTATTCCGCAACAAAGGCGGCTATCGTCAATTTTGTCCAGGCTATGGCCGAGGAATTGATCGAAAAGGAAATAAGAATCAACGCTATGTGCCCTTCCAGAACGGATACGCCGATGCGCAGAAACAATTTCGGCAATGAACCGAAAGAGTCCTTGCTTGAACCTCAAAAAGTGGCGATGGAGACCCTTAAAGTTTCTCTTTCAGATATTACTGGGCAAGTGATAGCGGTTAGAAAATAGAGAGAGTAATATTCCCGCAATGTCCAAACATAAAAAGAATCTAAAAAAAGATCTTAAAATTGAATTTCATGTCATTGACGCATTTGAAATCGCTAACTACGAACCGATCTGGCGATCTTTGCGACAAATGGAAGTTGACGCGCGAATAGTCGTCGTGCCTAACGAGAAAAGCCATCTTAGAGACAAAAAATGGTTTGATTTTGATCGGGCTGTCAAATATATCAAGGAAAGGAATATTCCCCTCATAACAAAAGCCGACTTTTCGGCCATAGGTATCACTACTCAAAACGGCGAGGTTGTGGAACCATATAAGCAACCTCATATTCGATTGATGTATGGACCGAGTGTCTTTCCGACCGCTTGGGGCACAAGTGAAAAAGCCGCCAGACCATTCGATGCTATCCTTGTGCATGGTCCATACTATCAAAAACTAATTTCTGAATGGAAAAAAGTCGATCAACTTCCCATCATCGGCTATCCGCGATACGACGATCTGTTTTCCGGAAAACTTAAAAACGTCGAGATCAGAAAAAGTTGGAAACTTGATAATAACAAGCCTCTGATTTTGTATCTTCCAACATGGGCACATAATTCCACCTTCGAAAAATTCTTTGAAACTATTTCTAAACTGCAATCCGAGTACCAGGTCGTCGTAAAACCCCACCATTGCACGGTTCGATTCGAGCCAGAACGAATGCAAGCATTAAAAAATTCCGGAGTCTTGATCGCAACTGATCCGTTCGATCTGCCAAAATGGTTGGCTGTCGCGGATGTGATCTTGGCCGATACGCGCAGTAGTGCCATGACCGAATCCTTAATCGCGGGCAAAAGGACCATTGGTTTGGTGCAGGATGAAAAAGAATTTGCCGAATGGATTTACTCTTCGGATCTGCCTAAATCGATCCCGCTAATATCTCATCCTCAAGAAATACCAAAGGAGATCCAGAATATAATTAAAAAAGATATTCTTGATGCTGAACGGATAAATTGGGTAAACCATCACGTCTCATATCGTGACGGTTCATCAAGTTATCGAACGGCTTTGGCGATCTTGCAAATTATCGCAGAGGAAAAAAATCACCCTTATCGAGCGATCTACAGAAAAATAAAATTCGAGGTCAAAAAAAGATCAGGCTTGAACAGATTAAAAAGGATCTACAGAAAATTAAGGGTGTTCGCCAAAAAGCTCCTGTTTGCCCTGACTCACCCATTCCGTCTTTATCACAAAATTGTGGAAATAATAAGGTCAATTTTTCCCAGAAATCGCAAAAATACTATATTGAACAGCTTTAATGCCGCTTTGATGTGGATAAAAAATAATTCGATCGATCAAAAAGGGATCCAGTTGAGCAATCTACATAAAGATAGTTATCCGGAAGTGACCGGTTATATCATCCCAACGCTATTATCCTGGGGCGAAAAAGATCGAGCAATTCAATTTGCCGATTATTTAGTTTCCATTCAAAATCCCGACGGTTCATGGAACGCTCCTCAATGCAAAATAGCTTACACTTTTGATACGGGACAGATATTAAAAGGCCTGCTATCTCTTGTGGATATACGACCCGAATATAAACAGAACATTTTAAAAGGTTGCGATTGGATCCTAACCCAACAGCGAAGTGACGGCAGTATTTCAACGCCCGATTACTCGGTGTGGAGCTTGCCCAATGACAAGCGTGTTCCTGAAGCTATTCATTTATATGCCCTTCTGCCCATAAGGACAGCCGGAAAAAAATGGAATATTCCCAAATACAACGAATGTGTGAACAAAGCGTTAAACTTTTATTTGAAAAAAAATGATTTGACGGATTTTAATACCCTCTCGCATTTCCATGCTTATATAATCGAAGCACTGATCGATCTTGGTGAAACGAAACGCGCTGAGCAAGCCATGATAAATCTTTCCGCTTACCAAAACAGAAACGGTTCAGTGCCGGCATATCAAGACGCAAAATTCGTTTGTTCGACAGGACTGTTTCAATATGCGATCTGTTGGTATAAATTGAATGAATTAGAAAAAGGAAACAAAGCTTTTTCGTACGCGCTGAAACTTCAAAATAGATCCGGCGGATGGTTTGGAAGTTATGGTTGGAAAGCGAATTATTTTCAGAATCAAGAAATCAGTTGGGCCGTAAAATATTTCTTGGACGCATTGTATTGGAAAATTCGTTGCGAATTCAACATGACGGCGCAAATCTTTCCTTCTTATGTTGACGAGAATGACGGCCGATATAGCCTCATAGAAAATGTCTTAAGAAAAAACAACTATAAAACCGTTATTGATATTGGCTGCGGCAAAGGCAGATTTATTTCAAAATTATTGGAAAGGAATCCCGAGATCAAACCTTTCGGCGTAGATATTTCGGACGAAATTCTTAAATCAGTGGAACCAAAGATCGTAACTAAGCAAGGTTCATTATTGAGTATTCCGTATCCTGATAGCACGTTCGATCTGAGTTACTGCATTGAAGCATTGGAACATGCCGTAAATATTGAAGGTGCGATCAGAGAAATGGCTCGAGTCACCAAAAAAGGCGGAACATTGGTGATCATAGACAAAAACATCAATAAACTTGGAAGTATGGCGCTATCTGAATGGGAAACCTGGTTTGATGCCCAAGAATTGACAAATAAGATGACCGATAAAAACCTGACGGTGTCTATCTTCGAAAATTTGTCTTACAATAAAAACAAGGCTGACGATCTGTTTATCGGCTGGGTCGGTAAGAAAATATAATTATGAAATCACGCAAAAAACTGCTTTTTATATTTGGAACCAGACCTGAAGCTATAAAAATGGCTCCTCTTATTAAAGAAACTTCGAAACATCCGGAATTTACTTTCAAGATCTGCGTCACGGGACAGCATCGTGAATTATTGGATCAGGTCTTGCACTTTTTTAAAATTCGTCCGGATTTTGATCTTCATGTAATGAAACAAGACCAAACACTGTTCAGTATTACCGCGGATATCATCAAAGATTTGGAGAAAATCGTAAAAAATTATAAACCGGACATTATTTTGGTCCAAGGTGACACAACCACGGCATTTGTCGGCGCTTTGGTTGGATACTATTGCAAAATCAAAGTCGTGCACATTGAAGCCGGTTTGCGAAGTGGTCAAAAATATTCGCCATTTCCGGAAGAAATGAACAGGATAATTGCCGGACATATTGCCGATTATCATTTTGCACCAACGAAAAAAGCCGTGGAAGCACTGGCTAAAGAATCAATAACAAAAAACGTTTTTGAAGTGGGAAACACTTCGATTGACGCCCTGTTATTGGGATTAAAAATATTAAAAAATAACGGGAAGATGGTCTCCAATAAAGATTTCGCGAACGTCGATTTCTCTAAAAAGATAATCCTCGTTACGGCGCATCGTCGTGAAAGTTTTGGCAATTCTTTTGAAAACATCTGCAAGGCGATTAAAGATATCGTCAAAAATTTTTCCGATGTTGAGATTGTTTTCCCGGTTCACCCCAACCCAAACATTCGAAAACCGGCATATAAAATATTGGCCGGTCAACCCGGAATTCATTTACTGGAACCCTTGGATTATCCGCAACTTTTATGGATAATGGAAAAGTCGTATCTAATCATGACTGATTCTGGCGGGATTCAAGAGGAAGCTCCCTCTTTAGGCAAACCGGTTCTGGTCATGAGAGATTTCACGGAACGCACTGAGGGTATAGATGCCGGCACAGCAATTTTAGTAGGAACAAATCGCAATAAAATATTTTTAGAGGTCAAAAAACTCCTCCAACATCCTGAAAAATACAATAAAATGTCAGCTTCAAAAAATCCTTATGGAGACGGGCTGGCAAGTAAAAGAATTTTCAAACATTTAAAAAAAATTAAATTATGATCAACCAGAATTTAAACCCGATCGTTTCCATCGTCCTGCCGGTACATAATGGAGAAAAATATTTGAGACTGGCCATAGAAAGCTGTTTAACGCAGACTTTTCAGGATTTTGAACTGATCTTGGTTGATGACAAATCCAGCGATGGGTCGTTTGAGACCATGAAAGAGTATGCCGAAAAAGACACCCGCATCAAAATTATCAGAAATTACGAAAATAAAAAACTTCCAGCATCGCTCAACATAGGTTTTAATGAAGCCATAGGACAATTTTATACTTGGACTAGTGACGATAATATACTTCAAAATGATTTTTTAGAGCTCATGATTCAGGAAATAAAGAGGACCGGAGCGGATATTGTTTATTCTGATTACATCGCCATAGATGAAAATGGAAACGAAATAGAGATCTGCCGTGTCGGTAAACCAAATGAATTTCCTTTACCGGGATCAATCGGAGCATCGTTTATTTATCGCAAGAAAGTCCATGAATCTTTGAACGGTTTTGATACTTCCTTATTTTTGATCGAAGATTATGATTTTTGGGTAAGATCTTATTTAAAAGGATTTCGTTATTCTTACATCAACGCTACGCCATATAAATACAGGAGACATAGCACTTCTCTCACAGAGTCGGCAAAGAAAAAGATAAATAAAAAGATAGCGGACTATAGATTTGAACTGAGAGATAAAATAAAGTTAAATAAAAGCGAATCAGTAGCTATGAAAGTCCAACTTATCAGACAAAATTGGAAAGGACTTACTTTTTCTCAAACATCAACACTTATTTATGAGATACTTACTAACGAACCGAAACAAATACTGACGTTGGTTAGTCTGGGAACAATTGCGTTATTTAAAAAATATTTTTCATTTGTTAAATAAAATATCATGAACATCTTACATACGGGTGAATTTTATTTCCCATCAGTCGGCGGAATGCAAGAAATAGTCAAACAAATTTCCGAACGAATGGTCGCCTTGGGGCACACAGTGACGGTTGCCACCACTTTCCATCCTGACCGTAAAGACCTGATTATTAACGGCGTAAAAATAGAACAATTTAATATTAACGGCAATATGGTCGTTGGAATTAAGGGGGATACGAAAGAAATCGCTCGATATAAAGAACTTCTAAAACGTGAGGATTTTGATATTTTAGTAAATTTCATGGGGCAACATTGGGCGACCGATCTTGCTTTACCGATGCTTAAAGAAATAACAGCTAAAAAAATTCTTGTGCCCGAAGGTTTCTCGGCGCTCACCGACCAAAAATACTCGGAGTATTTCAATTCCATGAAAGAATGGCTCAAGCAATATGACACGGTCGTTTTTCATTCAAACGATTATGCCGATATCGATTTTGCCCGAGCATCAAATGTGAAAAATATCGTTCAAATACCAAACGGTGCAGCCAAGGGTGAATTCCTAACTCCGGCGAAAATGGACATAAGAGAAAAACTATCGATTCCAAAAGATCATCTATTGATTTTGGATATAGGTTCCCATACCGGAGTAAAAGGCCATGCCGAAGCCATAAAAATATTCAAAAAAGCAAGGATAAAAAATACAACTTTGCTTATTCTCGGAAACTCCAACGGAAGGGGTTGTGAATGGTCATGCAAAATGAAAAGCAGACTTTGGAAATATTCTTGGCAACGGATATTTAATCACAAAAACTTGATCGTCGCGGAAGTACCAAGACCATATGTCATTTCGGCGCACCAACAGGCAGATCTTTTCCTTTTTACCTCCAACACCGAATGCTCCCCTATCGTTTTAATAGAAAGTGCAGCCGCAAAAACGCCATTCCTCGCTACCGAGGTGGGAAATAGCAAAGAAATGGCCGAATGGACAGGAAGCGGCATTATATTGCCGACGGTTAAAATTCCAATGAGAAAGATCTCTAAACCAATGCTTTTACTCAACCAAATCTACTCGTTCGTTATCGGTCGAAAAACCTACGCGCCGTTCCTGATCTCAGTTGCAAAAATAAAAGAATCAGCCAAAATATTGGAACAAATGTGTAATGATAAAGATAAACGAATCCAAATGGCTGAAAAAGGTCACCAAGCCTGGTTAGAACGCTTTACTTGGGAAACCATAGCCGATCAGTATCAAACACTTTATAAAGATCTCCTTAGCAAATAACCACTAAATTAGGTGTCAAAAAATCCCACAAAAAAATACTTTGTTTCGATAATCTGGGTATATTTCAAATACTTTCATGATTTTTCCGCAGAGGAAAATTATCATTTGCATGCACTCTTGATCGCCAAAGAACTCGGTTACCAACCTGTCGCTATAGTCCGAGGGAGCGCCGAAAATATGAAAAAAGATCCTCATTTCGACAAGGTTATAGAAGTGATCGAATATACCGGCGTCATAAGATATTTATGGGATGTTATCCGCTACGCTTGGAGAGGCACCACATTTTACGTAAATAGTTATGAATGGCAATCTTTCGTCGTGCCTTTCATTTCAAGAAAAGCTATTTTTATGGCACACACACAACCGCAAAGGAGAAACCGATTGAAACAAAAAATTCAAAATTTTGTCTATAAATTTTTCTTTAAAGTCAGGCTCAATAATCAAACCGAGAAAGATTTCCTGTTAACGCAAAATATTGATGAGAAAAAGTTGATCGTCGTACCATTGGTCGTCTCCCAACAATATTTTTATAAGAATGACAATCAAAATAGAAAAGATCTTGTTTATTTTGGAAATGTCACGGAAAAAAAGAATCTCTCCACCATTTTAAAAGCTCTTGCTATCGTCAAAAAAACCAAACCTGATATAAAACTGAACGTTATCGGACAGATCATGGACCCGAATTTTAACGCCACAATAAGCACACTTGAACTAACCAACAACGTCGTTCTCTACGGTTTCGTGGAACTTAAAGACCTTGCGAACAAGCTTAACGATAATTTGATATATTTAAACTCATCATTTGACGAGGGACAATGTGTCGCCGTTTATGATTCCGCACTATGCGGATGCGCCCTATGTTTGCCGAAGATAATGTCATTTACCGGAGTCTTTAAGGACAAGGCCTTGTTCCACGACGTTACGGACGAAAATAAATTAGCTGAAAACATTCTTTCCTATCTGCAAGACCCGAAGCTCATGAAAACGCACAATGAAGCTTGCATTGAAATGATAAAAAATGAATATTCAAAGGAAACGGTAGAAGAAAAATTAAAAAAACTATTCGAACCCGCTAGATAAATGGCAATTTATGAAAAAAATATTGAGAAATAAAATTAAGACAGTTTGGAAAAAAATAATGCGAAATGCCATAAAACTTTACTCCTGGAATCGTAAACTAATAGTTATTAACGATGGAAATTTATCTCAAAACACCCATTATAGTCAATTCGGCCAAGACTCTTTCGTATTGAACGAAATTTTTAAGGGTAAACATGGCGGAACTTTTGTGGACATAGGTGCAAATCATCCTACGGAATCAAATAATACTTATCTTCTGGAACTTAACGGTTGGAATGGGATTGCCATTGAACCTCAGCAAAAACTTCGCGATTTGTGGACAAACGCAAGAAAGACCCCTTGCATTGGAATTGTGGCAGGACCGGAAAACAAAGAAATATTATTTATTGAAGGAACGCCCGAGGAACACGGATTATCCGGAGTTCAAGGATTTAATAAATGCCACAATGACGGTAAACTGGTAACCGTAGATCAAAGACGTTTAGATGATATTTTGAACGAACACGGCTTGAAAAAGATAGACTATCTCTCAATAGACGTTGAGGGGTACGAAATGAATGTGTTGAAAGGGTTAGATTTTTCAAAAGTCGATATCTCAGTCATCGGTCTGGAAAATGACCTTGGTTTCAAAAATATCCCATTTTTTGGCGCTAGACTCGGCAAAGAATTAGGTAATAATGAAATTCGATCGTTCTTAAAAAAGAATAATTACACTTACTTTGCCAGGGTCATGTGCGACGATTTTTTCATAAAAAAGTAACATGGCACCTCAAGACCATCATAATACGAAAAAAGAGATGAACATCATGATGTCCTGTAATTCGGATTATGCCCTACCTCTTTCCGTATGTTTAACGTCTGTATTTGAAAATTTACAGAATAAACCGATAAAAATTAATGCTTATATCCTATCCGGAGACTTATCCGAAGAGAGCAAAGAAAAGATCGGAAGTTTGGCGAATATTTATAATCAAAATATTTTCTTTATAAATGTCGATCCTTCGTATTTTTCAAGCGCTCCGACCCTCCGATGGACCAAGGAAACTTACTACAGACTCTTGATCAACGAGTTGATGCCAAAAAACTTGGACAGGATACTTTATTTGGACTGCGATATCGTAGCCAATAAACCAATCGATGATTTTTATGAAATCGATTTGGGAGAATTTTATTTGGGCGCGTTATATGAAAAAGATAATGTCGGACCAAGGAAAAGGTTGGGTCTTAACGCAAATGGTCCATATTTTCAAACGGGAGTCATACTTCTTGATGTCAAAAAATGTAATTTGATATTAAATTACGAGAATGCGGAGAAAGTCATACAATCATTGGGCGATAAATTACTGGTGGTAGACCAAGATGTTATAAACGTTTTATTTGATGGAAAAATCAAACCTATAGATAAAAAATATAATAATACCGAAATTACTAACTTTATGGGAAGAAATTACAATAGATTATTTAACTCGATCGACCGGAAAGAAATCGAGGAAACTTACATCTTCCATTATGCGTGCGGTAAACCCTGGAACAATTTATTTCCGGGATCTTGTGAAGATATTTGGTACAAATACTTAAAACTTTCACCATATAAGGATCTTTATACCGAAAAATTCAATTCTATAAAATACAAACTCCTAAGGACAGGTTTAGTAAAATTTTTATTCTTCAAATACGTAAATTTTACTCCGATGATAAACAACATGTTTCATAAAGTGCTTCCCCAGGGCACATATGCTAAACTTAAGAATTACTACAGAAGACATATAAAATAAGTCTTAAATACCATGAAATACAACAAAATAGTCATATGGGGCTTAAGAAAAAAATATCATACCCATAGATTTATACACAAGGCATTTTATGAAAACGCCCAGAAACTCGGGTTTAAGGTTATCTGGGTTGAAGACGAAAAAGAGAATGCTCACGTTGTCGAAAAAGGAGATTTGGTTATTTCCGCAGAAATGGTCGGGAAAATGGTCCCAGAAAAGACCAAATTTGAAGACTATAATCTTCCTATTGTGGACGGAGTATATTACTGCCTGCATCATTTTAAAGAAATATTTACCGACAAAATAGATAAGAGGTATTTGTTGAAACTTTGTGTTTATACAAACAATGTAGAATCATCCGATCAAAAATGGGGCGATGTGACTTATTACGACTCCAAAACTCAGACCCTTTCGCAGCCTTGGGGAACGCATCTATTATATGAGGAATTCAAAAAACCCGTATTTAATAAAAATAAAACGGTGTATTGGGTGGGCAGCATCTGGAATGATAAAAATAATCACGGAAATATCGGTGAAATAAACAAACTGAAGGAAGTTTTAATTAAATATGGTCTGAAATTCAAACAAGTAAGGTTTATTCCGGAATGGCTGAATAGTTTTTTTGTTAGAAAATCAAGAATTGCGCCGGCGATTGGAGGAGAAATTCAAGTAAAGGTTAATTACTTGCCGTGTCGAATGTTCAAGAACATATCCTTCGGACAGTTGGCATTTTCAAACATTAAAAAATTCAATGATATATTGAAGGAATACAATATATATTCCGAAAATATGGATGAAATGGTCAATAGAATTTTAAAATTATCCAAAGAAGAATATATAGATGTCGTCAAACATCAACAGGAATTAATAAAAAACTATACTTATAAGAATTCATTGGAAAATATATTCAGGGCATTTGATCAAATCGAATTGGCTCACCGACAAAGTCAAACAAATGAACAATAATTTAATTAGTATCATTATTGCAACCAAAAACGGAGGACGTTTTCTAAGGCGCTCGATTGGTTCCATTGAAAGGCAAACCGAAAAAAATATCGAAATTATCGTAGTTTCTGACGGTTCAACAGACGATACCGTGAAAATCGCGCAAGAAATGGCTAAAAGCATACCTTATTTGAAAGTTATAGTTCTGGAAAAAAACATCGGACCGGGTTTAGCTCGTAATTTTGGCATCAAAAATGCTCGAGGTAATAAGATCGCCTTGCTTGATGACGACGATGAGTGGCTAGATGAAAACAAACTATCAAATCAAATAAGATTTTTGAACGAAAATCCTGAGTACGTAATTGTTGGTTCAGCGGTTACAGAATTTGTAAACGAGACCAATCGTCCTCTTTTTACTTTTAAACCAAAATTGAATGATTGCGACATTAGAGCAAATATATTACTTTCCAATCAATTTATTACGTCTTCTGTAATGTTCAGAAAAGAAGCCTTTGAAAAAGTTGGCGGATTTGCCGCGATGTATTTGGCTGAGGATTACGATCTGTGGCTTAAGCTTGCCTTGCAAGGAAAAATCGTCAATATTCAGGGCTGTAAAACTCGCTACATGAAACGTTCATCCGGAGCTCAACAAAGCCACAAATCCGAAATGAATAAAATAGTATTAAAATTAATAAAACGAAACAAATTCAATTTTCCTAACTATTGGCTAGCATTAATCAAAGCTTATATTAGAATAATTTTAGGTTAAACCTAATTATCAAGAATCTTTCTCAAAACATCCTCAGGGACTTCGTTGGGTTTTTTGTCTTGTTTTAATTGTGGGTTTTGTGAATGGTCTGAAGATTTTTTTGAAGTTATCGGATTTTCGTCTCTTTTCTCTGAAGTTGTCTTTTTAGAAATATCAGGAATGTTTTTGGTCTCCTTACCCTTTTCTTTCTCCTTTATTTCACTGAGCACCGACGACAAAGCGTTACGCAATGCATTTACATTTTCCGGTTTTGGACCTTTATCATCCACTTTTTTGGGCGCCTTTACAGCACCGTTTCGTGGTATATCAACAACGGCCAAATCGCCTCTTGCAATGGCACTTTGAACGTCATCAGGCTTCAAAAAGGCCTTATTTTGATGATTATTGGCCGCAAGGTGATGCGAAACAGAATTTCCGGCATTATCTGGTTTTTTAACTTCCGGAGCGGGCGGTTGAGATTTTGGAAGTATAGGATTTGGAGCAACTTTGGGAGCCGCCACAGGCGTCGAGTGGACTGGTGCAATACGTGAATAATTCGTTGAATTAGGCGTGATAGTTGTTGCCGATTTTGGTGTGGGCATAGGTGCGGTAGTAGTCGGATTTTTTTTGACCGAATGCCCATCATCATGCCAATCGCGCACATTAGCTTCGACTTCGGCACGCGGTCGAGCAAACATGGCACGTGAGTTGTCGAGGATAGCTTTTTTGAAAGAGACGATCGGCTTGTCAATCGGCGGGAGCGTGCGAGCGGAAAATGGTTGCGAACTAATGCCATCAATCATGAGCTTCAAATAAATTTGAACGAAACCGAGGTTGACCAAATCCTGCGCTTCAAAATATGGCGCGAATTCTTTTTCCAAAACTTCCGCATCAAAAGCACCGACGCGGAACGTAATCATCGTACCGACGTTACCAAAAACCGCCGCGCGTACCTCTTCCGGCATTTGTTCAATATACTGGTGAGCGATCGTCAAATTCAACTTATACTTGCGGGCTTCCGACAAAATATCGGCAAAACTTTCGTTGGCAAAAGATTGGAACTCGTCGACGTACAAATAAAAGTTCGGTAATTTGTGAATATGCTGTGAGACATCGGCGCGACTCATAGCGGCCAAATATATTTTGGTAATGAGCATGCTTCCGAGCAGATTGGCATTGGTCTCCCCCACCAAACCTTTGGACAAGTTCACAATAATAATCTTTTTCTCATCCATCATCTTGCGAATATCAAAAGTCGAATTTGGTTGACCGATAATATTTCTAATCAAAGGATTGGAAGTAAATTGCCCAACTTTATTTTGAATGGCCGGAGTCGCTTCAGCTGCAAAACGTTCGGTGTATTTGGCAAATTCATCAACCCAAAAAGCTTTAATCGACGGATCGGAAATATGATCAACAACTTTTTTGCGATAGTCTTTGTCGGCGAGCATGCGGTTGACACTAAGAAGTGTCGCACCAGGATATTCGAGGAGAGCCAACAGGGTGTTGTTTAAAATGTATTCCATGCGAGCCGACCAGGCATCCACCCAAATCTTTTTAAAAGCGCTCATCAAGCCACTCACAACTAAGTGTCGTTTATCCGGTCCAACATCTTCCATCACATTAAAAGAAATCGGAAAATCCATGTCAAACGGCGCAAAATACAGAACATCTTTAATGCGATGCTCCGGAACATAATCCAAAAAGAGTTCGGCTGTTTTACCGTGTGGATCAATAAAGCATAGACCATTGCCATTATTGATATCCTGAATACACATATTCTCAAGCAAGGTGGACTTACCCATACCTGTTTTTCCAATTACGTAAATATGACGCGTCCTATCCTTGGCCTTAATACCAAATGGTACACGTTTATTTCGAGAGTCGGTTTCGGCAAAGTACGTTACTTTTTCTTCATCTTGATGTGACATACTGAATACAGTATATCAAATATTGGCAAAATAGAAAAAGGCTTATTTTACTTACTCTCCGAACTTGTTCCCTGGCTTACAGAAGGAGTACCATTATGATCCATGTAAGTATGAGCTACCGGAGTTACAGTACTTTTTTTATGCCATAAGATTGAGAAAAATCCTTTTCGTTCAACGAGAATGGCTAGAATCACAATACCGGCAGAAAGTAGTTCGGTTAAAAAGACTTTCGTCGATGGCGTAAAGCCAGATTGAGGAATAAAGAAAATCAGAATCGCTAAAATTATAATAATTCGGTTTTTATGCATAAAGTCAGTATACAATACTCTCCGCAATTTTGTAAATATCACCGGCACCCAAAACCACAATTACATCCCCTTTTTTACTTTTTTCCGACAAATAATTTTCTATTTTTTCAAAAGTTGGTAACACTTGAACAAAATTATCATTTTCGGCAATTTTCTTGGCCAAAATTTCCGAGGAAATAGTTCCGTCATCAACTTCACGCGCCGCATAAATTGGAGCCAAAATAATTTCATCAGCCTGCTCAAATGCAGTCGCAAAATCGTCGAGTAACAATTTCGTTCGACTATATAGATGTGGTTGAAAAACCGCAATTAAACGTTCGCGAGAATACAATTCTCGAGCGCCCTGAAGAGTCGCTTTGATCTCAGTCGGATGATGTCCGTAATCGTCATACACTTTTGCGCCATTTTTGGTCTCGCCTTTATACTCAAATCTCCTCCATGTACCTGCAAAAGATTCCGAGGATTTTTGAGCAATTTTCGGATCAACACCAAGTGATATGGCGACCGCAAACGCAGCTGCGGCATTTTTCTTGTTATGGATTCCGGGTACTTTCAACGTGACCGGCAAATTATTATAAAGAGAGTAATTTACCACTTTAGCTTCAACTTTTTTCAAAATTGGAGAAATGATTGGATCATTTTTATCCGTCACCACAAATCCGTCTTGCGGAACGCGTTCAGCCAATTCGGCAAAAGCTTTTTGTATATCAGCCACATCTTTGTAATAATCCAAATGGTCATTATCAATATTATTCACTACTAAAATTTGAGGATAATAATTCAAAAACGATCGTTTGTATTCACAAGCCTCGATTACTAAATATTTGCTTTTTCCAGCTATAAAATTAGTACGATCCCCTTTTATATCTTTTATTAAACTGCCGACAATAACGGTTGGATCAAGTTCGGCATCAATCAGAATTTTGGCGATCATGGCCGTTGTGGTCGTTTTACCATGAGTACCGGTGACGGCAATAGTATATTTGTCTTTGGAAATCTCTCCGACAAATTGCGGATATGAAATGGTCTTGATACCCAATTTTTTGGCTTGCATCAATTCCGGATTAGAATCTGGAACGGCAATGGTGTATACGATCAAATCCATGTCAGCTAAAATATTTTCAGCTTTTTGTTCATAATTGATGATAATTCCAAGATTTTCCAACATTTCCGTTATTTCCGAACGACTTCGATCGGAGCCGGAAACTTTATTGCCGTCATTAAGCATCATGCGAGCCACCGCCGAAACACCAATGCCACCGATACCGATAAAGTGTACTTTTTTCATTTCAAATTTTTTATCAATTTTTCAAATTGTTCACCTCGATCAAATTCATTTTGAAATAATCCAAAAGAAGCGAAGCTTGGACTAAATAAGACAATGTCTCCTGTTTTGGCCGCATTCATGGCTTTTGAAACAGCATCTTGCAAATTATCCACTTCAATCGTTTGAGACACATTTTTTTTGATCTTTTCTCTTACTGTATCAGTGCCGGTGCCAGGCAATAAAACCACCGTACTGCAGTACTGCGGCAAAATATTTATTAAATCAATCATATCAATCTGTTTATTTGCTCCTCCCATGATCAACACAATATTTTTTTTATCGATATTACCGATAGATTTAAGAGCGACAATCCCGGCTACAGGAGTGGTAGATGTCGTATCATTAAAAATTTTAATACCATCCTTCTCTCTAATCAATTCAAGCCGTCCAGACACACCCTTAAAACTTTCCACGCTTAATTTTATTTCATCTTCCAAACAACCAATAACGCGTAGCACTGACGCACCCAAAACCAAATTTTCTCGATTGTGTTCACCCGGAATATTCAAGTGCCAATCAGGAAGCAAATCTTTTTCAGTCACTGCCACGATCTCCGATTGTAATAATGGATATTTTTTAACTATATAATGAGCCATTTCTCCGGACACGATCAGATAATCCGATTTATTTTGATGTCTAAAAATGTTGGCCTTGTCGCTAAAATATAATTCCATAGCATACGCTTCGGAATCACCATTTTTCATATAATAATTCAAATGATCCGGCAAAAAATTGGTGAACACGGCGATATGAGGACTTATTTTTTCGTCTCCAAAGCCTTGCAGCTGCCATGAATCGAGCTCCAAAACCACAACATCATTTTTGTCGGCTTCTTTTAAAAGCGGCAAAGTTGCGATACCTTTAACATTTCCACCGATAAAAACCTTGCCATTTTTATAGAATTTTTTTAGCGATTCATAGATAAAATGCGTGGTTGTTGATTTGCCGCGCGTGCCTGTCACACCAATCAAAGTCGCTTTGGTAAACTTGGCAAAAAGAGATGATTCCATTTTGACCGGCACACCATGCAAAACCGCCTCGGCAACATAAATAGAATTAAGTGGAACCCCGGCCGCTTTTATAATCAGATCTCCGTCTCGAAAATCTTCCAAACGATGTTCGCCTAAGATGAAAGTTATATTTTTATAATTCGACAATTCTGCTAGACTTGGAGCAAGTTGCTCTTTGGTTTTTAGATCGGTCACCAACAAATCAGCACCGCATTCAGCCAAAAATTTAACTACTCCCAAGCCTCTTCCGAGAAGTCCCAGACCCATGACCGTAATTTTCTTGCCTTTGAAATATGTTGTGTAATCCATAATAATTGGTGCCGAAGAAGGGACTTGAACCCTTACGAGGTTACCCTCACAGCGACCTGAACGCTGTGCGTCTGCCAATTTCGCCACTTCGGCACGACAAAATACTTCTTTTTAAATCGTTTCAACCAACATTAAGTTGGTCTCAACTCCTTTTTGATTGAAAGGAGCACCGGCCACCACCACAACTTTGTCGCCTTTCTTGGCCAATTTCTTTTCCAATGCGAACTTTCGAACTTCATCCATCGCATCGGTAAAAGTATGAGAATTTTTGTTTATGACCGGAGCGCAGCCGTAAGAAAGTAAAAGCTGTCGAGAGATCGTTTCGTCCGGCGTAAAGGCAATGAGAGGTTGAACGGGTTTATAACGAGCAACCATGGCAGCCGTAAAGCCGGAGTGAGTTAATGCCACAATGCATTTTGCGCCTATTCTATCCGCCACATCAACAGCTTCACTTGTCACAGCATCAACCACGCCAAGCGCCGGACCTTTCATGTGTCGTTTGCCTTTTTCGGCCTTCAAATATAAATGGTCGCTTTCAACTTTTAAAGCGACGCGTGCCATCATTTGAACCGCTTCAACCGGAAATCCTCCAAGAGCGGTTTCTTCCGAAAGCATGATTGCGTCGGTGCCATCGAAGATAGCATTTGCAATATCGGAAACTTCCGCGCGAGTCGGGACCGGAGACTCGATCATCGATTCTAACATTTGAGTTGCAGTTATGACCGGTTTACCCAGATCATTACATTTTGTGATCAACATTTTTTGAGCCACAGGAACGTTTTCCGCAGGAATTTCGATTGCTAAATCGCCGCGTGCAATCATGACTCCGTCTGTTAATTTCAGAATTTCATCAATATTAGCGAGGGCTTGAGGCGTTTCGATCTTGGCAATAATTTTAGCTTTTGATTTTTTGGCGTTCAGAACGGTGCGGAGCTCGGTAATATCGGAAGGACGGCGAACAAAAGACAAAGCAAAAAAATCAACTTCATTTTTTATACCAAATTCAATGTCAGCGTGATCCTTTTCGGTCATAGAAGAAACTGACAAATCCGAATGAGGAAGATTGACTCCACGACGACCGTAAATATCGCCGCCAATAATAACTTTACAAATCACGTCATTGCCTTTAACTTCCATCACCTGAAGTTCCTTTTTACCATCATGAAGAAAAACGGTGTGACCAACAGAAACCTCTTTGGCAAAATGCGGATAATTTACCGAAACACGATTTTCATCTCCTTCGATCTGATCGGTAGTGATTGTAAATATCTGACCTTCTTTTAGGGTAATTGATCCATTCTTAAATTCACCAATACGAATTTTTGGACCGGCCAAATCTTGCAGGATGGCGCACGGAATACCGGTTTTTTCAACCGCTTTTCTAAGATTATCCACTTTTTCTTGATGTTCAGGAAAATCACCATGAGAAAAATTTAAACGCGCAACGTTGAGACCGGATTTTAGTAGTGCAGCCAACTTTTCTTCCGAATAAGTGGCTGGGCCAATTGTAGCGACGATCTTAGTTTTTTTCTGGATTTGCATGTTAGATTAAAAATAACTTATATTAAAATGCATTATAACATTTTTTGGTTATTTGTGGGCGTACCAAGAGTTGAACTTGGGACCTCGTCATTATCAGTGACGCGCTCTAACCACCTGAGCTATACGCCCGTGGGTTATAAATTACCAGAAAATCGTGACTTTTACAAGCTTTTATATTTTTAAAAGGAGCAAAAATGTTCTCGAATCACACGGAAAAAGTCTTGCTGACTTTTTCCTTATCCTCGCGCCAGTCGCGCTGCGGAGTGCTTCTCGAACACATTTGCTCCTTTTAAAAAGAAAAAACACCTTAAAAAAGGTGCTTTTTCGAGATTAAATACTTTGTTCCGGCGACTAGCTACTTTCCCTCCAGGGTATCATCGCTTCAACGAGGCTTAACTTCTGTGTTCGGAATGAGAACAGGTGTGACCCTCGCGACAAATCACCAGAACAAAATATTCAATTATCAAATGTTTAAATGACTAATAGTAGAGAGGAAACTTCGTGCGGTCCGCGAAGTTTCCTCTCAAGGTTCAGGCCGTCGTGGGACCCGAAGAAATGAGAGAATGGCGCTTACCAGCCTTTCTCCACACTTCAAACGAAACGTAGCTGTTCGCTCTGCAACTCGTTTCGCATCCTCTGCAAGCGCGAGAGAGGGATCGAACCTCCGACATTCTGGTTTGAGCCAGATGCTCTGCCAGCTGAGCTACTCACGCATGGTACCGGGCTAAAGGATTTGAACCTAAATCTCCTGAATAGCATTCAGGCGCCTTATTTAGACCATCCCGGCAAAAGAACAAGTGTTTCCACTATTAGGCATTTAAACATCTATATGGAATTCCCCCGTCGTTGTCGACAGATATAATTCCATGTAACAGAGCACAACAATAATTGGTTTTCAAATTTCCTAATAAGAATCGACAAATTAGTACGTCTTGGCTCAACGCATTACTGCGCGTACACCTAACGCCTATCACCAGATCATCTCTCTGGGGTCTATAACGATTCCTAATCTTGGAGACGGCTTCCTGCTTAGATGCTTTCAGCAGTTATCCGTGCCCGACATAGCTACTCTGCGTTGCCTTTGGCAAGACAGCAGATACACCAGAGGTCAGTTCCCTACGGTCCTCTCGTACTAATAGGAAATCTCCTCAAGAATCAACGCCTGCAGTAGATAGGAGACCAACCTGTCTCACGCATATTGTTCACACATTACTGTGTGTATTGGACTATAGCTTAATCTTTTCAAATTGCTTTGAAATCAGATCGTTGACGTTTAGTCTCTACGGGCCCTTGCGGTTCCCTAGGTATCATCCTGCCACGTTCATGGAGGACTCCACCGAATTTAGTCAACTTCAATCGCAAAAATTTCTCTCTGCGACCGCCGTGATTCAGATCAACATCAAATCGTGTTGCTTAATATATTTAACCTCGGGATTCAGACGGTTAAAAAACCAACCACGCGACGCACTTGCGCCGCATTTTCGTTTCTTAACGGTCTGAACCCAGCTCGCGTATCTTTTTAAATGGCGAACAGCCATACCCTTGGGAGCTTCTCCACCCCCAGGATAAGATGAGCCGACATCGAGGTGCCGAACTCCGCCGTCGCTCTGGACGCTTAGGCG
>CAIKZC010000002.1 GCA_903831815.1 uncultured bacterium | reverse complement strand
TCGATAATTGTTTCAAGGAGAAGCCGGTCGGCCCCAGAAAGTCCGATCTCATCAATGCCGAGCATTTTCAAAGCTTCTTTCACAACTTTTTCCGTGAGGTCAACTTTTTTAACTTGGGCATAATCGCGACAACGCTTCAAAAGGTAGTTGGCGGTACGTGGCGTGAAGCGACTGCGCTCAGCAATTGCAACAACAGCGCCAGCGTCTAGTGATACGCCGAGGATTTTAGCTGAACGACTGATAATTTTTTCAATCTCAGGATTGGAATAGAATTCCAATTTGAAAACACCGCCGGAAAAACGCGATCGAAGTGGGGAAGAAATCATGGCGATGCGCGTGGTAGCGGCAATCAGAGTAAATGGAGGCAGATCCAATTGTATGGTGCGAGCGGAAGGACCTTTGCCGATTATGATATCCAAAGTGCCACTTTCGAGTGCCGGATACAAAATTTCTTCGATCGATTTGTTCAATCTATGGATTTCGTCAATAAAAAGAATGTCACCAGCAGCAAGGTTGGTCAAAATTGAAGCAAGGTCACCGATTTTTTCAATCGCCGGTCCGGAAGTGACTTTGAGTTGCGCTCTTATCTCTTTTGCGATAAGGTGTGCAAGCGTCGTTTTACCAAGCCCAGGAGGTCCATAGAAAAGGATATGCTCCGGAGGGTGCTTGCGTTCAGCCGCAGCTGTAAGTAGTATGTTTAAGTTGTTTTTTATCGTTTCTTGGCCAATATACTCGTCCCAATGGGTTGGGCGCAGGGTTTGATCAAGAAATTGAGTGTCTTGTTTAGCCTCAGTAGTTTCTATGGGGTCTAAGGGCACGGTGCTTGACATTATAATTGTTTTATGCTAGGATACCTATTAGAGAAGCCATCGATATGGGCTTTTTTCTTTTCATCCAGGATATAAATCTCTAAGCAAATGAGTCTTCGGACTTATAAGTTTTTGTCGAGGACAATCTGGTTGTCACTTCGGTGCACATACTGTATTTATCCTTAGAGACTAATTTAGCTTTTGGTACGCAATTATTGAAAGTATTGCTTAGAGATTTATGTCCTTGATCAGTAAACCGCAATTTGCGGTTTTTCTGTATTTAAGTATTCCCCAAAATTTAATAATGGGCAAGCTCAAAAAGGCAAGAGAGCACAGAGGTGTCAGAGTGTAAAATTTGTGTTAGAAAATTATTTTACTTCCGGTACGGCTTCCGGGATTTCTTCGGGAGTATCGACGTCAATAACACGGCGAAGTTCATCAATAGAGGTAATGCCTTGCAAAACTTTTATGATTCCGTCTTGCAACATGTCGAGAATACCTTGTGGAAGAGCGGCTTTTTTAATCTCACGTTCGCTGGGATTCATGTTAACAACTTCCTCGATCGCTGCATCCGCCAAAATCGCTTCAAAAATACCGAGTCGTCCTTTGTAGCCGGTATTGTTGCAAGCAGGGCAACCGACAGGTATGAAATGGTTTACAGTTTGCGGGATTTTATCAATCGTATGAATGGTTGAAACAATGCGGTCGACAACTTCTTTTTCCTTGCCCTCAAGCACAGTTTCTTTTCGACAAGTCGTACATAATTTTCGAACGAGTCGTTGAGCGATGGCAATAGTGATGGCCGAAGTCAGAACTTTTGAATTTATACCGAGGTCAATGAGGCGGGGGAAAGTGCCGGCGGCATTGTTGGTGTGAAGTGTTGAAAAGACCAAGTGACCGGTAAGAGCAGAGTTGACCGCAATATCTGCGCTTTCATTATCTCGAATTTCACCGACCATAATAATGTCGGGGTCTTGTCGCACTGCGGCGCGCAAACCTTCGAGGAAAGTATAATTTTTCTTTTCATCTGTTTGTGTCTGCACAATCCCTGGCAAGTGATATTCAATCGGATTTTCAATTGTAATTATTTTTATTCCGGGATCACGAACTTTTTTTAGAAAAGCATAAAGCGTTGTGGTTTTTCCGGAACCAGTTGGGCCAGTCGTCAAAATCATGCCATTTGGTTTGGCAATTTCTTTGTTTACAATCTCGAGCAACCTCGGTTCCATACCCAACTCTTCCATTGGCACGGAAATAGTTTTTGGATTGAGCACGCGCATAACGATTGATTCGTTGTACGCTCCCGGCAACACCGAAGTACGTATTTCAATTTCGTCGTCTTTAATTTTTACACTAAAACGTCCGTCTTGAGCGCCGCTCAAATTGAGTTTCATATTGGAAACAAGTTTGATACGCGAAAGCATCAGATTATATGTGTCTTTGTCGAACTGCAGAATTTCAGTGAGCACTCCATCAAGACGATATCGGAGTTGGACATAACTTTCTTCAGGCTCCAGGTGAATGTCGGAAGCGCCAGTTGCCAGGGCGCCGGCAATCATAATTTCCATAACTCCGGAAATACGGTGGACTTTATTGAGTCCGAGCGTGTTTTCGATAAGTTTTTTTATGTCGCCGATCGCATTAACTTGTTTTAGAAAGTTTACAATTTCATCATTGGAAATATCCAGTGCACCGCTTTTACTTTCCATGGCATATGAAAGATCTTTGTAACGAGACCAGACTCTCTCGAGATTTTGCTCAGAGACCATGAATAACTTGGTCGTATAACCGCGTTCACTAAGTTTATTGAGAGCTTCAACAGTATCCGGATTGTTGGGGGAGGCGACACCAACACTTAGATTTTTATTTACAATATTAAAAACACCGATCTTGGCTGCGCGAGCTTCGGCCTCGGTGACCAAACGCAATGCGTCGTTATTGATCGCAATGCGAGAAAGATCGACATAATCCAAACCGTATTTTTTGGAAAGTATTTCGGCGACATCCTCCTCTTCCTTTCGCTTGAAATCGGACAAGCGTTGATTCTGTTTATCTTCGTCAAAAGTTACCATATTGGCTTATTATAGCCCGCTTTTTTTACGTACACAATGGCGGTTTACAGATGGTTGACTTTTTGTATCAACTATGGTATACTATAAGAGTGTCAGAAAGGTTGAAATAAAGGCAATTCTGGGAGGTGTGACATGAACAGGTTCTTTGCAATGATAGTGATGGTTTTGGTGGTTGCGATGTCTGGTGGCTGTTTCACTCGTGGTGGATTTGCCGCCAGAACAGTAGTGACAGAAAACTACTATGGTGCCGCCGGCCCGTCTCCCTCGACGGTCTACTTGCCGGGGAGGACATATGACCTGGCGGAAATGGCGCAGTATCGATATCGACCCGTTGTTTATCGCGTTCAGAACGTTGGACACGTTGGACACCGAGGCGACCGATGTGACCGTCGCCACTAGTCATTTTCGATCGAATCAAAGCGATCAAGCGCGTTCTTGGGATTTTCCTGGGTTCGCGCTTTTTGTTTGCTTATATTATATTTACTTACTATTTTGTTATTTGTGATACGATAAGAAGTATGAATATTCAGGAAATGAAAGCTTTTGCCGCTAAGTTTTTGAGTGGTTTGGAGCCGGTTTCTGGTGGGACTAGTGGCGCTACCATTATTGGTTTGCGAGGGGATTTAGGGGCGGGAAAGACCACCTTTACTCAAGCCTGCGCGGATCTGCTTGGAATTTCCGAAACTGTGACCAGCCCGACTTTTGTCATTTTGAAAAAATATAAACTTGCCGGGAAATTTGATTTTTTAATTCATATTGACGCCTATCGTTTGAAAGGTGGGGCGGAATTGAACGGCATTGGTTGGCAGGAAGTTATTTCCAATCCGAAAAATTTGATTATGATAGAGTGGCCGGAACTTGTGTCAGAGGTGATGCCGGCGAATACGATTTATTTGGATTTTAAACATGTTAACGAAACGACGCGGGAAATAAAAACGGGGAATTAAATTTCAGCAAAAAACATCTTAAGATAGTGTAACCCTATGAAAGAAAAAAATAAAAAATTGCCGAGACTGATATTGCTTGATGCCCATGCGATTTTGCACCGCGCCTATCATGCGCTGCCGGAATTTTCTTCAAGTAAAGGAGAGCCGACCGGAGCTTTGTATGGTATTTCGACAATGCTGATCAAAATTATTCAGGATCTGAAACCGGATTATATCGTCGCTTGCTATGACCTGCCTCAGCCAACTCATCGACATGAGGCATATGCTGAATATAAAGCGGGGCGTGTCAAAGCTGATGATGAATTAGTAGCGCAAATTATTCGCTCTCGCGATGTGTTTGCCGCTTTTGGTGTACCGATGTATGACAAGCCTGGGTTTGAAGCTGATGATATTTTAGGCACGATCGTTGAGAAGCTTAAAAAAGAACCGATTGATATTGTAATCGCTTCTGGTGATATGGATACTTTGCAACTTGTGAATGACAAAAAAGTGCAAGTTTACACTCTCAAAAAAGGTTTAAACGATACGATTATGTATGACGAAGAAGCGGTAGTGGCACGTTTTGGTTTTGTTCCTGCGTTGTTGCCGGATTACAAAGGACTGCGTGGTGATCCGTCGGATAATATTATTGGCATCAAAGGAATTGGTGAAAAGACCGGATCGATTTTGATTCAAAATTTCGGCACGATCGAAAATATGTATAAAGTTTTGAAAAAGTCGCCGGAGAAATTTAAGGAAGTTGGCATAAGTCCTCGAGTTGTGGAGCTGCTTCGAGCAGGGGAAGAGGAAGCTCTGTTTAGCAAGACTTTGGCGACGATTCGCCGCGATGCGCCGATTGATTTTAAAATGCCGGAGAAATTGTGGAAAGAAAATTTTGATTATTCTAAAATTGCCGAGCTTTTTGCTACGTTGGAATTTCGCACGCTTGGTGAACGAGTTAAGAAGGCTGTCTATGGCGAGCCCACTCAAACTTCGATGTTAAGTAATACGACAGACAGCGGCACACTGGCCGAGACACAACAAACCATAATGCAATCAACAGAAGTCGTTGATCCAACCGAATTTAAAAAAGTCGCTTTGGCTGCTTGGATCTTGGATTCCAATTTAACCAATCCGAATCTCGAAGATATTTTACAATTTGCCAAAGCTAAAAATTTTTCCGAAGCACGCGAGAAACTTTTGGGTGAGGTGGCCAAAAGCGGAGCCAAAAGAGTTTATGAAGAAATAGAACTGCCTTTAATTCCAATCTTGGGAACAGCCGAGAAAAAAGGCGTGAAAATAGATGTGGAATATTTGAAAAAATTGGCCAAAGAATATCATGCTGAGTTAGAAAAATACCAGAAGAAGATATATGACTTGGCCGGCACTGAATTTAATATAAATTCACCAAAACAACTTGGTGAAGTTCTGTTTGATAATCTGGAGATCTCGGTGAAAAATCAGAAGAAGACGGCCGGTGGCGCTCGTTCGACCCGCGAATCGGAGTTGGAAAAAATGCGCGGAGAACATCCAATTATTGATGAGATCTTGAAATATCGTGAGTTGCAGAAATTACTTTCGACATATATTGATACAATACCGACGATGGTGGATGACGAGAAACGGCTACACACGACGTTCGTGCAGACCGGCACGACGACAGGACGTTTATCTTCACAAAATCCCAATCTACAAAATATTCCGATCAAGTCGGCGCTTGGTCGGGCCATTCGCAATGGTTTCGTGGCTGAGAAGGGGACTATGCTCGCTACTTTTGATTACTCACAAATTGAATTGCGTATTGCAGCCTTTCTTTCGCGTGATGAAAACTTAATTGATATTTTTAAGAATGGTCGTGACGTGCACACTGAAGTTGCAGCGAGAGTTTTTAAGGTCTCGGCTGAGCAGGTTGATAAAGAGATGAGACGAAAAGCCAAAGTCATCAACTTCGGAATTATTTACGGCATGGGCGTGAATGCTTTGAAACAAAACTTAGGAACAGATAGAGCATCAGCTCAGCAGTTTTATGAAGAATATTTTGCCGCTTTCAGTACATTGGCGAGCTATTTGGAAAGCGTAAAAGCGGCGGCGGCCTGCACCGGTTACACCGAGACTTACTTCGGCCGCCGCCGCTCCTTCGAAGGCATCCGTTCCAAAATCCCTTACATCCGAGCCGCCGCCGAGCGTATGGCCATAAATGCACCAATCCAAGGCACTGGCGCGGACATTCTTAAGATTGCCATGATCAAAATTGATGAATACATCGAGAAAAATAATTTGCGTGGTGACGTTTCTCTGTTACTTCAAGTCCACGACGAATTAATTTACGAAATCAAAAAAGAAAAAGTCGCCGACATCGCTCCGCAGATAAAAAATATTATGCAGAACGTCATAAAACCCTCGGAAATTTTCGGTATCCCACTACTTTCAAGTTCTTCTGTCGGTCCAAGTTGGGGCGAGACGGAAGGAATATAATCGAGCAAATATAGAAAAAATTTCTAAACACAAATGATCTACCTTTTTTACGGACAAAACATAGACCAAGCGCGCCGAAAAGCCAATGAAGTGGTTCAGTCTCTTCAAAAAAAACGACCTGACGCGTCGCTTTTCCGACTCGACAGCGACTCTTGGCAGGAAGCTGCTTTTGATGAGTATGTTGGCGGACAGGGCCTGTTTTCTCAAAAATATATTGTCGTGCTCGACCGTCTTTTTGAAAAAAAAGAAATTAAAGAATATGTTATCGAACGACTAAAAGTTCTTAAATTCTCAGAAAATATTTTTATAATTCTGGAAAATTCTTTGGATAAAGCGACGTTAGCGAAATTCGAAAAAACTGCTGAGAAAATTCAATCCTTTGGCGAAGAAAAAGAGGGAACTGATAAAAGTTGGTTTGGTGGCAAAAAATTCGGAGCAGGCACAAATAAAAAATCAGGTGATTTTAATATGTTCGCAATTACAGATGCACTAGGTGCACGCAACCAGAAACGTCTTTGGATTTTATATCAACAAGCTTTGCGTCACGACGTGGTCTCGGGGGAGCTTCACGGCATTTTATTTTGGCAAGTTAAATCTATGTTACTCGCCACTCTTTCAAAAGACGCAAAAGAATCGGGGCTAAATCCTTTTGTTTATTCCAAAGCCAAAACTTACGCAAAAAATTTCACTCTTCCGGAGCTCAAAAAAATCTCATCGCAATTAGTAAAAATATATCATCAAGCTCACCGAGGCGAAGTCGATTTCGACATCGCCCTCGAAAAATTCTTTTTGAGTATTTAGAAACCACCTCTATTTATACGGCCATATAGAGCCGCGAAAATGCTTGACAAAATGACTAAACGGGTGTATAATATACAAAGAATCGAACATTGAAATAACTTGCGGGTGGTCATAGCCAAAAGAGACTTAAAAGTAGGTCTTTCTTGGCTATGACCACTATGTGGTGGTCCTCCAGCACAAATTCACGTCTATCTCTATTAGGGATAGACCAGACCGACTAGTAGTCGGGGAGAGAGTGTCCTATGTCTACCATGAAGTATGCGTCTCTAGATCTCGGAACCATCGAAGCGGTGTTCAATAAACTCGGCGGTATCGAGGGTGCCCAGAAGTTTCTTCAGGGCAGGTTGCAGGTTTCCGAACCTGCTCGTCGTTGGCGAGAACAAGACGGCGTCATCTATCTGACCGTCACCTCGAACGGTATGACTGGTCCCGAATGGATCAAGTACCTCGAGAAGAAGGGTTTCCGACTTTCGGATTACGCCAAGAGCGTGCTCCGTAGTTCGGACTTCAAGCCGACCAAGGGTGTGACGTACGAGGTCGCCATCCTCAAGGGCATGCTCTTCGAGGACAGTCAGCGGATTACCAAGAACATCCGCAACGTGGCGACTGAACGCAAATTCACCACTCCCAACGCCGAAATCGCCTGTCTCATCCGCGATAACTTCTCAGACGAAGACATCGAAGCTATGGGCTTGGTCTGGATTGTGGCAATGCACGAACCGATCAAGGATTCTGGCGGCTATCCGAACCTCCTCCATGCGAACCGCAACGACGGTGGTTCGTGGCTTGATGCATACTACGACGACCCCGACAGTAGGTGGCATCGTGGGCTCGGGTTCGCGTTCGTCGTCTCGCAAGTTTGTTCTCAAAACTAAGTCACTCTGGACTTCAGTCCTTAGTAACTTAGTCCTTAGCCCTGTTCCATTCGTGGAGCAGGGCTAAAATTTTGCATTAAAATAAAAATAAGATACACTAATTTGTGGCAGTAGGTGAATAGTCACCGGCGGTTACGGCTTCCGGCTATCGAACCCAGTATCCTTGCATCGAGAGTATCCACGGTCAAGGCTTTGGATAGAGTGGTGCTTGTATCTGAAAAAAACGAAGATACTTGGTACGAGATTTTAAGGCATTACGATACCGAATAATATACAGCCCTAAGAGTATTCTGGGGGCAGTGACACAGAAGGAATCTCGTATAATTCTGACGGCAATCCGAACCTCCTCAATGCGAACCGCAACGACGATGGTTCGTGGCTTAATGCATACTACGACAACCCCGACAATAGGTGGAATCGTGAGAACGGATTCGCGTTCGTCGTCTCGCAACTCTCTTCATTTCTCTCTGGTCCTAATGGCTGGAGAGTTTTGTTTTGTGAGCTGTCCGTTCCAGCCGCCGAGCATTTTTCCTATTTCATTTAGTGGTTTCGAAAGAGCAATATATTTTTTGTCGTCAAAAGATTTTGTTTCCCATAGAATCATGAGGAGTACTTGCAGGGTATCCATCTTTTTAATGGCAAGTCGAACATAAGGGTGTTTCTCCGTGCGCGAAAGAAAACTTGCTGCCGATATTGACTCAATAATTTCGATAAACAATGTATCTATATGCTGGCCAAGAGAATGGCGGTGGAGTTTGGGTAGGTCCTGATAAAATTGGTACCACAAAAGATATGATTCCTTAACTTTACTTAAAACTGGTAAAAGTCGGGGGGGTCATCATCGGATTATTTTTTATGTTCCAATAAAATGTCTAACAAATCGCAATTTACTAATACATATAACAATATCATTTCTGTCGAGAATTTACTTCTGGCGTGGAGAGAATTTGTGTGCGGTAAACGGTCTCGCAAAGATGTACAGGAATTTGAACGTGATTTAATGAAGAATATTATTTTGCTCCATAAAGATTTAGTCTTGAAAGCATATAAACATTCTGTGTATGAAGCGTTTAAAATATCAGATCCAAAACCTCGTGATATTCACAAAGCTTGTGTGCGAGACAGACTTCTTCATCACGCAATTTATAGAGTGCTATATCCATTTTTTAATAATACATTTATCGCGGATTCGTATTCGTGCAGGTTGAGGAAGGGGACACATAAAGCGATTGATAGATTTAATTCTTTTGCTCGAAAAGCATCGAAAAATCACACTGAGACAGTTTGGGTTTTGAAATGTGACATTAGAAAATTCTTTGCGAATATCGATCAAACTATTTTATCAGAAATATTGGCTGAATATATTTCTGATTTGGATGTTGTTTGGCTCGTTTCGAGTATCATAAAAAGTTTTCACTCAACAAAAGTTGGTGTCGGTCTTCCGCTTGGTAATTTAACCTCGCAGCTTTTAGTGAATATATACATGAATAAATTTGATCAATTTATGAAACACAAGATGAAAGCAAAATATTACATTCGTTACGCCGATGACTTTGTGATATTTGATACTGACAAAGATAAACTTTTAGAAATGACACCAAAGATCGCAGATTTTATTGAGGAAGAATTAAGATTAACTTTGCATCCTAAAAAAGTTTTGATAGAAACTCTTTCCTCCGGTGTTGATTTTCTGGGTTGGGTACATTTTCCAAATCATAGAGTTTTGCGGACAGCAACTAAGAAAAGAATGTTGCGGAACATAAAACTGAAAAATGGAAAAGCGGAGACCGTGCAATCGTATTTAGGTTTATTATCGCACGGGAACGCACGGAAGCTGGCTGAGAGAATCTGTGATAATATTTGTGGTCACGAATAATTTCCTCGCCGCCGCTCGGAAATTTTCTCGACCCCGGCTCGGCATCGCTCGCTGCTGCTCGCGATAAGCCTGCGCCTCGCACAGCGCAAAAAAATCTCCCGCAGGGGAGATTTTTTGTCGCTGTGCGCCCAGTTGGAATCGAACCAACGACCCTCTGCTTAAAAGGCAGGTGCTCTACCGACTGAGCTATGGGCGCATTATTTATGCTTTGTCACCTCGCAAATATTACGAAAGCAATGTGAAACTTTATACCACAGAAAGGAAAAATTAGAAAGCCCGTCTGGCTTTTTGACGACCTAGAGAGGCAGATCAAGGGCAAATGCTCCGGCACCGGTGAGGAGTAGCGATACACAGATCACCAAAAGCAGGGTATAAAAGACGATGTCCCGTTTAAGGATACTACCGTCTCGAAGTTCGACATAAGCTTCAGCAAAGAGAATGACCGCCATGATTAAGGCTGCCATTTGAGTTAAATATCCAAGAATGAGAAATGCTCCTGAGACGATTTCAATAATCGCAAGTAATATCACAAACAAATAATTTGGTTTGAAATGTATGGTCTCAAAAAACATGTTCCAAGCCGGTTTTTCTTTCCCAAATTTGAAATACCCGAGATCGATAAAAATAATCCCAATCACAACACGCAAAAGAAACGGTGCCAATAGACTATATGTAAATAAGTTGGGGAATATGCTTAACATACTGAAATTGTAACATAGAGAGCGCAGAGATGCCATTTTCAGAGTGCCTTGCGCAGGCCGACGGGCCGAGCAGAGCAATTCGCCAGCAGGCGAATATGCGTGCATCTCGAAAATGGCATCTCTGCGCTCTGTAAATAGTGTTTTGGAGCCGCTTATGCTATAAACTCCTTATGAAAACCGTAGCTATCCTCCACAACATTCGTAGCGTCATCAATGTCGGTGCCATCTTCCGCACCTGCGACGCCGCCGGCATTTCAAAAATATATCTAACGGGAATTACACCGACTCCGCTCGATCGTTTTGGTCGTACACGAAATGACTTAGCTAAAGCGGCTCTTGGTGCCGAAAAAACGGTTGCTTGGGAATTTTTACCGGAAATAAAAACCGTTTTGGAAAATCTAAAAAAAGAAAATTACAAAATTGTCGCCATTGAACAATCCTCAACTTCAATTGATTACAAAAAAGTTCAAGAAAAAATAAATCCGGATGAAAATGTCACTTTTTTGGTTGGCAATGAAGTCGATGGCATACCAAAAGATATTTTAGATCTTTGCGATATCATAACTGAGATACCTATGAAAGGGGATAAGGAGTCGCTTAACGTTAGTACGGCTTTCGGTATTGCTGTTTTTAGAATTTTGAATATATAAAAGCCGCGGGGTTAGCGTGGCTTTTGTGGCGACAAATGTCGCCAATGTATTTATCTTCGCCGACGCCCTTTGGTGTCCGGGCGTTTTCCGAGATTCCTGTCTCTGTCATAGTTTCCGTTACGATCGTATCTTTGCCAGTGTGGAGTATCGAGTGTTGTTGGTCGCACGAAATACATGATTACTCCAAATAATGGCGAAACGATAACTCTGAGAGTCCCGATGGGGACAGTTGAAGTCATATTTGTCCTCCAAATTGTTTGAGTAGGTGCTTCTGAAATTAATCTATCTCATTTAAACCTATTTGTATAGAGTTTGATGAACCGGACAAAAATGTCCACTTCGGCCACCGACTTTTATTCTGGTTATGATGCCACCATCTTTTTTAGGGCAAGCTCGGCCGGTGTGACGATAGACATTATGTTTGTGCTGGAATTTTCCGGGTAAGCCGTGAATATTTCGATAATCGGAAGTGGAATCGCCGCCAAAATCAAGGCCTTTTTTCAAGACGCTGAGCATTGATTTATGGAGTTTTTGCATTTTTTCTACCGGAATTTTTGAAACGACGGAAAGAGGATGTATTCCCGAGTTCCAAAGCATTTCATCCGAGTAAATATTGCCAATACCGGCGATAATCTCTTGATCCATGAGCGCTTGTTTGATCTTCCAATTTTTTCGAAGCGCCAAACGTTCCTGCATAATCTTTAAAGAAAACTTTTTTGACAATGGATCCGGTCCAAGATTGGTTAAATCAGAAACCTGGTGTCGTTCGTCGGCTTTAAAAATATAAACTTTGGCAAATTTTCTGGTGTCGGCAAAAGCCCAATGTTTGCCGTTTGAAAAACTAAAAAGCAAACGAATGTTTTTGTTGAAAGGATCGGCAAGAGGACTGTTTTTATCGCTCGGTGACCAACTTATTTCTTTTTTGCCTGTCGTTTTTTCTTGTTGATATTTTCCGTACATAAAATGTCCGGTCATTTTCATGTGCGTTAAGATCGTATAACCGTTTCCAAGGTGAATCAGCACATTTTTGCCTTGTCTTTCGGCACTGATTATTTTCTGGCTGACCACGTTTTTCTTAAAAATTTGGAAATATTTTGGATTTTTTATATCATTTTTGCCATGATAAAAAGGGCTATTGTAGCTAGTCCAGACATCGGTAATAGTTAGCCCTTTCACCTTGGCATTTATTCCATCGACGGTCGTTTGAACTTCGGGTAATTCCGGCATGTCGAAAGTCTAGAACTTAATCCAAGTTGTGTAAAGTTATTAATTTTCTTGATTATGATACTATTTGGTGATGAAAGATCTTAAGTTTTTATTTTTCTTGATCATCTCTTTTACAATATTTTTTGGCGCCGTTTGGTTTGTGGAGACTCATCCAAGCACGGTCGTCTACTTTTCCGATTCTTTGAGGACAGCCGGAAAAAATGTGGCGGCTGTGTTTTTTCACGAATCAGTAACTATGTCCGAGCTCAATCAAAAGTATCAAAATCAAAATTCATCCAAAGGTAAGGTCAATTTACTGATAGTTCCGGGCCATGAGCCAGACTTGGGTGGGGCAGAGTACAATGGACTAAAAGAGCGTGACATGGCAGTCGACCTTAGCGATTACTTATTAAGTTTTCTAAAAAACAACGATCATTACAAAATTACGATCACGCGCGACAAACAGGATTGGAATCAGACCTTTTCAAATTATTTTGCGAATAACTGGAACTCAATAGTTGCTTTTGTTGCCAATCAAAAATCACAAATGAAAAGTCTGATGAATGTCGGCACGATCGTGCCTGTTTCCAGCGCATATCATACTGTGGCAAAGCCAGATATAGCTTTACGTCTTTATGGCGTTAATAAATGGGCCAATGAAAATAATATTGATATAGAAATTCACGTTCATTTCAACGATTATCCTCGACACAAACAATCGATTCCGGGAGAGTATTCCGGGATAACTATTTACGTGCCGGAAGGGCAGTATTCCAATAGCACTACAACTCGAGCTATCGCCAAAACTGTTTTAAGTCGATTATCGAGATATAATGCGGTAAGTAATTTGCCTAAAGAGAATGCCGGAGTCGTCGAAGATCAAGATCTTATTGCCGTTGGTTCAAATAACAATGCCGATGCCGCTAGTATGTTGATCGAATACGGATATATTTATGAACCTCAATTTCAGAACGCAACGGTTCGCGATATGACTTTAAAAGATTTGGCATATCAGACATATTTAGGTTTGGAAGATTTTTTTGGCGGACAAACAGGTCATTCTATCGCTTATGACACTCTCATGTTGCCGCACGAATGGCAGAAAACGATTTCCAAGTCCACTTCTAAATTGGCTACAACCGATGTGCTTGCGTTACAAAGCGCTTTGGTTATTGATGGAGAATATTTAAATGGAGATGTCTCAAAAAATGATTGCCCTCGATCGGGCATATTTGGCGATTGTACGATGAAAGCTCTTTCTGAATTTCAGGATAAATACAATATAACCGGCGAAAAGGGTATTGTGGGACTAAAAACTATAGCCAAATTAAATTCTTTGTACGGAATTTAATTAATCCGTTTAATTTTTTAAGACTTTTTTAATTTCTTCAGTCGCAACCTGAGCATCGCTCCACGGCTCCTTGTGGCCGTTGGCTCTCATGATGTATGGGTCCGTGCCTTTTCCGCTAATTAGAACGGCAATTTTTTTGCCATCAGCGGATGAGTTTTTTTCCAAAACATTTGCTCGTTCGATCGCACTGTGAATTGCAACGCGGCGATCCATTATCACTGAAACTGGTTTTTTCTCAATAGCCACTCTCATCTCTTCGACGATTTGTGCGGGATCATCATCATATGGATCTTCGTCGGTCAAAATTATTTCATCGCAATATTTGTCGGCAATTCTGGCCATTTCAGGACGTTTCCATGTGTCGCGACCGCCACCGCAATTTCCTAAAACACAAATTTTTTGACTATCCGGGAAAGCTTCATAGAGATTTTTTAATGAATCGGCGGTGTGAGCATAATCGACAACAACGGTAAAATTTTGGCCCGCCTGGATTCTTTGAACGCGGCCTTTTATTTCTTCCAAATGTTCAACGGCAACTTTTATCTGATTCAGATTTACGCCCTGAGTATAGGCGTAATTTGCCGCCGCCAGGATATTATAAAGATTGAATTTGCCCGGTAAAACGGTATGAATTTGCTGTCCAAAAAGGGTAAAATCACTTCCGGTTTCCGTAAGTTTATATGGTTTTACATCTTCAATTTTGAAAGCTACTTTTACCGGCACGCGGATTGCCAAAAACTTTTCGCTCTCTATGTCGTCGGCGTTAGCTACAATGATGCGACCTTTTTTTGGCGATTTTTCCAAAGCTTTGGCCAAAGAAAGTTTGGCGTTCAAATATTTTTCAAATGAACCGTGGGATTCGATGTGCTCCGGTGAAATGTTGGTAAAAACTAAAGCGTCGATATCAATAAATTTGTGACGATATTGTTTGGCGGCTTCGGAACTCATTTCCAAAATGGCGTATTCACAACCGGCTGTGACGGCATCGCGGAGAAATTTTTGGACAAAAAATCGTCCCGGAGTCGTCATTTTGAATTTATTCGGCCAAGTTTTTTCACCGATCTTGAAACGAATTGTTCCGAGGAGGGCAGTTTTCTTGCCGGCCGCTTCCAACATGGCGTTGATAAATTCCGTAGTGCTGGATTTGCCTTTGGTGCCGGTCACTAATACGACTTTGATGTTTTTGGAAGGGAAGTGATAGATAAGAGCGCCAAGAAGCGCAAGTTGGTAATGGTAAAATGGTGCAAGCACGGAAAAAACTTTTCGCGGAATTAATTTTTTGATATTTCTGAGAATTTTTTCCATTTTTATTTGTTCGACAAAATTTTCAAAGCTTTTTTCACGCGTTCGCCGGCGCTACCTGCATCAGCCGGAACTTTTTTAAGAGCATCTCGTGCTTCGCGCTCGGCGTAACCGAGAGATTTCAATGCTTCGATGACATCGGATTCATGACGCATTGATTCGATTGGTGTATCACTTTCCAAAACGCCAATCTTGTCGGAAAGTTCTCGGACGATTTTCTCCGCATTTTTTCGGCCGATACCGGCAACTTTCGTTAGATATGACGGATCGTTCGAAGCGATAGCCCCGCGGATTGTCGCGATAGAAACAACGTTTAGAATACCGGCGGCTGTTTTTGGCCCAATACCGGAAATTGTGATGAGAAGTTCGAATGTTTCAAGCTCTTCAGCATTGGCAAATCCATATAGATCGAGGGCGGTTTCGCGCACTGACAGGTATGTCCAAATCCTGACCGTTTCACGCCCAACCTTAGCCATTTTTTGCAAACTTTCCGAACCTATCCACACCTTATACCCAACGCCATGAACGTCAATAACCACTGATTTGCTGTCGGTATGAATAATCGTGCCTTCAAGTTGAGAGATCATACCAATATAATACCATATTTCGCGGAAATTTTGACTTTTTAGGTGCTCTGTTATAGTATGTGGCCTATGCCAATTACATCTTCAGCCAAAAAAGCTCTACGTGCCGGCGATCGCAAGCACGTCTATAATCTTGCTAGCAAAAAAAGAGTTGACGCTATTACTAAAGAATTTAAAAAACTTGTTCTAGCTAAGGACAAAAAGGGAGCACAGAAACTTTTGCCGACAGTTTACAAAACACTTGATAAGGCAGCCAAGACTCATTTTATCGACAAAAATACGGCTTCACGCAAAAAATCCCGTTTCAGCGCCATGCTCAAGAAAATCGCATAAATTTACGTAAATAAATATTTTTTTCAAAAAACACCCAAGCGGGTGTTTTTTGTAATTTGGTAATTATAGCCTGACTGATATAATTGAGTGATCAATAACTATTAAAAACATGATCGCCCCATCACAAGGAGTCCCAAGGCCATTAGGCAAAGACTCAAATAATTCAAAAATTACCGAAGATGAGAAAAAGAAAGCCGATGAATTCAAGCTTAAAGCTGATTTGGAAAAGAGGCGTAAGGAAGAAACCAAACGAAAAATTGAATTGCAGAGACATGATCTTCAGATCAAAGAATTGGAATTGCAAGCTTGGGAAGCAAAGCATAACAGTCTTGTCAGAGAATTAAGTGCACTTAAAAATCACACCGTAGTCAAAATGAATTTTAATTTTGGTTCTGTGGTTGCCAACCCGGGTTCAACTTTGAATTTGAAAGTTTTGGAGCGACAGAAGGAAGTTAAAGTGGCCGAAATTGAAAAAGAGATCGCTGTAATCGAAAGAGAAGACACGGAGCTTGAACGCGACACGGAGAAGAAGAAAAATCTTTTGATTGAAAAAGACAAGCAAGCCAAAACACACGGTACTCAAGCGGAATCTGCTGTTACCATGAGGGAAAAGGACGGTAAAGAGTTGCTTCGACAAATATCTGAACTGAGAAAAGAACTTCAGGAAAAATCCGAGGAATTAAAAAGCGCTGAAAATGAAGACGTGGCGATGAAACAAGAAATTGAGACACTGAAAGGTGGGGCTATGGAAGATTTGAGACAAGATGCGGCGAATAAGCAGAAGGAGTCGCAGATTTCCGAAAAGGAAGGTTTGCTGGAAAAAACGATAGATGAATTGGCGAAACTTGAACGTGAATTTGAGACTAAAAAACAGGATCTGGAAGCAAGGATAAAAGCTTTTGAAAAAGAAATATCCGAAGGTCGGTCATCTCAAACTAAAAAAGCGGATAATAAAAGCGGTGAGAGATCTCCGATTGTTGAGAAAGAGCAACAAGAAAGGAATTTGCTTAAACAAATTTCGGTGCTCAAAGAGGAAGTTAAAAGAAAATCTCTCGAATTGGAGGCTCTGGAGACCAAAGAAAAAGATATTCAGAAAGATATTGTATCGTTAAAAGATCAAACCAAAGAACTCGATTCTTCAAAAACACAGTTCCAATCTGAGATGGAGAGAATAGAGAAAGAGGTGGGCGAGAAGATTGCAAAAAATAAAGAGGCTATCGCCAAACTGAAAGCAAGCATCGAAGCTTTGAACCGAAGTTTTGAGATACAAAGACAAGACGCCGAGAAAGCCGGAATTGAAATGCAAGAAAAGAAAAAACAATCCGAGAATCAGACTGAATTAATTGAGAAAAAAGCCGAGGAAGATAAAGCGCTTACTAATCGAATTGCTGAAAGATATAAAGAAATCGCAACAATCAAGAAAACGGTGCAGGAATTGCAAAGTGTAAAATTTTAGCTACAAAATGTGCCCCCGGTAGGAATCGAACCTACATTTTGAGTTCCGCAAACTCATGTCCTATCCATTGAACGACGAGGACTAACAGCAGTACGTTACCACACAACCCCTAAAATCCCAAATATTCCATGATCTGTTGAGAAACAGGTTCGTGGTGTTCGACTTCCGGAATGCGATTTTGGAAGAAAAAATGTCTGATCTCGTCTGACGTAACATCGGGCACTAGCGGCGCGATTATGTAGACCATCATCTTTTTTGTAGATTTCAAGATCAATTTTGCCACGCCGTTTTCGTATTCGTCGACCCAAAAAGATTCGATGGTCGCGATCGGATACAATTGTTTGTCGATGATGAGTCCGCGAGAAGTTAAATGATATTCCAAGAGTCTTGGCGGTTTGTTGGCATGGAGGAGTAAAGAGAGGGAAGAAACAGCCAATAAAATTGCTAAAATAATATTGTTGAAAAATACTGAAGCTAAAACTGCGCCGAGCGTTACGATGCCAACGGCCCAATACCAATCGGATGTTTTTGGTTGGTGAGCAAATTCATATGCTCGCCACGAAATCCCTTCAATGTTCATGCGATAATTATATCACAAATATTTTTTCTGCGGAGAGAGTGAGATTCGAACTCACGATCCGGTTTCCCGGATGACAGTTTTCAAGACTGTTGCCTTAAACCTCTCGGCCATCTCTCCGTCGGTTTTGAAATACTGCCATATTTTCTCTTTATTTTCAACTTTTGGCATTTTGGTATACAATGCGAATATGAGAATTTTAGGAATAGATTACGGCACAAAGCGTATCGGCATAGCCCTAAGCGATGAAGGGCAGGCTTTTGGGCAGCCTTATTCCGTCATAAAAAACTCCAGAAGCACTAAAGAAAAAGTTTTGGCCGAAATCGTTGAGATCATCAAAAAAGAAAACGTCGCGGAAATAGTCTTGGGTGAATCAAAAGATTTTAAAGGAGAGGATAATTCCATTATGACCGAAATTCGAGATTTTAAAACTGCCATGGAGAGCTCGTTAGTGCTTTTGTCTCCGCCACTGGTGCCGCCGATCATCCCGATATTTTTCGAACCGGAATTTTTAACTTCGCATCAGGCTGAATTTTTCCAAGGGAAACATGATCTGCTGGATGCATCGGCAGCCGCTCTAATTTTGCAAAGTTATTTGGACAAGAAAAAGAGCAGGGTAGAAGACAATAAAAAAGAGCAACCTCAACAAATGCAAAAACCCTCAATAACCATCGATGATTTTGCAAAAGTTGAAATTCGGGCGGGCAAAATCCTCAAAGCGGAACCGATTCCGGGATCTAATAAACTTCTAAAGCTTGAAGTTGATTTTGGTGAAGAAAAATCTCGTCAGGTTCTCTCTGGTATCGCCAAACATTTTTCTGATGCTAATGTTTTGATCGGACGCACGATCGGCTTTGTCACAAATCTCGAACCTCGCATGATGATGGGTCTTGAAAGCCAAGGTATGATCCTCGCCGTTTCGACCGATGCAGGCACATTTTCTTTACTTTCCATTGACCCAACTATTCCACCCGGTACAAAAGTAAAATAATTTTTTCTTGTGGTATAATATGTTCATAGTTTTGGACTATGAGCACATCAGTTCATCATAAAAGAAAATTTTTTGATTTTTTCCCAACACCGGCCTATTTGGAAATGCCTTCGGTTGGCATAGATATTTCCGATCAGGCTGTTCGTTTTATCGAGATTGCGCATACCGAATCCGGGCGTCATCGTTTTCATCTCAAATCATTTGGTGAGAAAAAACTTGCAGAAGGCGTAATTACTGGCGGATTTATTAATAAGCCTGAAGAAATTAAAAAAGTTTTGGCTGAAATCCATAAGGAGCACGGTTTTAAATTTGCCAGCATATCTTTGCCGGAAGAGAAGGGTTATCTTTTTAAAATGGAATTGCCTAATGTCGAAGATAAATATATCGCCGAAAACATAGAGCTTCGTTTGGACGAAAACGTTCCGGTTGATGCAGCAAAATCAGTTTTTGATTTTAATACTATTCGATCTGTTGATAGTCACAAACGTGACGAAGCTGTGGTAACTGTTGTACCCAATAAAGTCATCGGCGCTTATCTGGATCTTTTCCATTCAGCTTCAATCGTACCTGTCTCTTGTGAATTGGTGACTCAGGCTGTTGCCAGAACTGTCATTCCGCGAGGCGAAACGGAAACATGTCTCATCATAAATGTTGGAGATACTAGAACCGGTTTTGGTATCGTGAGCAATGGTTTTTTGCAGTTTACATCTACGGTCAATGCTGGTCGTGTGAGTGAGCAGACTGATATTGAAAAGAGACTATCACTTCTTAAGGATGAAATTGTTAAACTTAAATTATACTGGCAGAGTCGTAATGAAAGCGGAAATACGGCCATCAAGAAGGTTTTTATTTCCGGCAAAGCGGCAACCGCTCCGGGGTTGAAACAATATTTGGCGGACATCGCAGGTTGTGGAGTTGAACTCGCCAATGTTTGGGTGAATGTTTTGGATTTTAGCGAACAAATTCCGGAAATGTCTTTTGAAGAATCGCTTGATTATGCTCCTGCTATTGGTTTGTCATTATTACGTTTCTATCATGCTTAACCTTTTATTAAAAGAACAAAAACAGAAAATAATTCGAGAGTATCGAAACAGGTTTATTGTGGTTGCTCTCGCTCTCGCTTTGGCCGGGGAAGCAATTTCTTTGATCCTGCTTGTTCCATCATTTTTAACTGCGCAAACGCGTATTGATATTTTAAATTCGCAATCAGCTGATCTAAAAGTTCAAAATTTAAATGCCGAGACCTTAGAATTGTCAAAAATCGTCCAAAAAACCAATTCTTACATCAATATTTTGTCGTCCTCATCTACACCTATAGGAGTTGTTAATGCCCTCCAGATTATTGTAAAAACGCGCGGCACGGCCATAAATCTAAGCAGTTTCCTATACAGAATGATTAATGGTCAAATGCAAATTATTGTTTCCGGAAGAGCTAGTTCGCGACAAACTTTGCTTGATTTCGTTAAAAAAATAAAATTGCAACAGGGAGTCATCTCGGCCGATTTGCCTGTGTCGGATTTTGCCAAGGCCCAAAATATCGATTTTGCCATAACCATTATAATGAATCCAAAAAATCAATGAAGTTTCAGTCAACCAAAATTTTGATCATACTAATCGTTTGCAATCTTTTCGCCGTTACAGGGTATTATTTTTTGTTCCATTTCATTGTGACAGAAACTCAATCGTCATCGAATTTGATCAACGCGATCAATGTTAGTGAGCAAAAAAATAGTCGTTTGGGTTCTTTGCGAGCGATCATAAAGGAAACGGAATCACAACGTCAACAACTCGCGATATTTTTATTGCCTAAAGACAGTGAAATTACTTTTATTGGTCAAATTGAATCTTTAGCAACAAAAAGCGGTTTGGAGAGTAAAACGAACAATATTTCTGCCTCTGATGGGGTTGCTAACACTAGCAATAATTTAAGTTTGCAAGTGGGAACTACGGGGACTTGGAGCAATACGATGTATTTTATGAGTCAGATCGAAAATTTGCCATATGATATTCATGTGCAAGGATTTATGATCAACAGGACACCTATTACGAGTGGTGGTTACAGTTCTTCATGGACAGCGACTTTCGATATTAATGTAACTGAAAGTATTTAATATGGATAAAATCAAAAATTACTTTAAAAAGATTTTCCGTCGCACTGATTTTAGCGGATTGTCGATCTGCGGTCGGGGTCAAGGTTTCGATTGGGAAATACTTTTAACTTTCTTTTTACTGATCATGATCATTGTCGTTTCTTACAGTGTGCATGTCTTTCTGGGTGTAAGGGCAGGAGACATCTTTGATGAAGGATCTAAAACTCCGCCGCACAATGAAACGATCGATAAAAATAATTTGAATAGGATAATTCAAGATTTTGATGCCAAAGCGAAAATATTAAATAGTTTGCAGACACAAAAACCTGTGTTCATTGACCCTTCGCTTTAGGACTGGTAGTGTGTTTACTGTTAGCCCCGATAGTTTAATGGATAAAACTCCGGACTTCTAAGCCGGGTATGTAGGTTCGATTCCTGCTCGGGGCACAATAGTTAACTTAATTTGGTGCGCGATGCAGGACTCGAACCTGCGACCTTCAAGGTGTAAACTTGTTGCTCTACCAACTGAGCTAATCGCGCATTAAAATGTCTCAATACATTAACCGATAATTTCAGAATAATCAACTTTTGGTGTAGTATGCAGGATATCTCAAGATAGTGTAACCCTATGAAAAAAGAAATTTATTGCATAGTTCATGGCGACGTTCAGGGAGTATTCTTTCGCCAGTTTGCTAAAGAAAAAGCCGATAGCCTCGGTGTTTTTGGGTATGCAAAAAATATGGAAGACGGTACGGTTGAGGTGGTGGCACAGGGGGAAGAAAATGTTTTGAAAACTTTTCTAGAATCTATCAGTGTTGGTCCGGAAAATGCTCAAGTCGAAAGTCTGAATGTCATGTGGGGCAAAGTCGAGGAAGAATACACTAAATTTGATCAACTATAATTTATGATCACGCCAAAAATTCTTTTTGAAGATAAAAATTATTTAATTCTGGATAAACCGGCTGGTTTGTTGGTGCACTCCGACGAAAAATTAAAAGTTGGTCGGGCGACTGGGAGTCTCACCGATTGGCTTTCTAAAAAATATCCTGAACTCCAAAATATTGGAGGTGAAATTGAAATAGGGCAGGGCAAATCAGTGAAACGTTGGGGATTAGTGCACCGAATCGATCGCGAAACCTCCGGTGTTTTGGTTGTGGCAAAAAATCAGACCGCATTTGAAGATTTGCAGAAAAAATTTGAAACCCGCAAAGTTAAAAAAACTTATTACGCATTTGTTTATGGTCGTGTGGCAGTTGATCGTCAAATTATTGATTCGCCAATCGGACGCAGCAAAACGGATTTTCGACGCTTTGCAATTGGTACGGATGCACGGGGGACACTGCGAGAAGCGGCGACTGAGTATCGAGTCGTTCACAAAACCGATGAGGTTACCTTTGTTGAGGTGATGCCGAAAACTGGCCGAACGCACCAAATACGGGTGCATTTACGATCCGTTGGTCATCCGATTGTTTGTGATCCAGTCTATGCACCCAACCGAAATGGTATATTAGGATTTGAGAGACTCGCTCTTCATGCCGAATCTATTTCGTTCAAAAACCTAGAAAATGAGCCAATTTCTGTTTCGGCGCCATATCCGGCCGACTTTACAAATGCCCTTAAAACTCTTGGTATATCGACAGAAACGTCAAAATAGTTGCCTAAAACGCCGCTCTATGCTAAAGTTTCCCTCACCGCAATATATATGAAAATTACTCCCGTAAACATGGATAGCAGAATAAAACTCGGCATTCGCGCTGGCGATACCGTTGATGTTGTTCAAAGGATCAAAGAAAAGGATAAATTCCGTCTTCAGTCTTTCGAAGGACTTGTTCTTGCTCACAAACATGGCAATGAAGCCGGTGCTACTTTTACCGTACGACGCGTTGCTTCCGGTGTTGGTGTAGAAAAAGTTTTCCCGTTATATTCTCCAATGATTGACGAGATTAAGATTATCAAACGCGCTAAAGTTCGTCGCGCAAAGCTCTATCATATTCGTACTAAGGCTGCCAAGGAAATTTCTCGACAAATGAGAAATATCCGTACCGCCAAGGATGTGCCGGAAGCAGAAGTTCCAGCCGAAAACACAAAAGCCGAAGTTACCGAAAAGACCGAAGCAGCAAAATAAGAAATCCACGAAATAAATTAAAAAAGAAAAAAACAAAAACCTCCGGTTTCGGAGGTTTTTTGTTGTGTATAACTCCCAAACTCATATTTAGTTAATTAATATAATTGAAAATATGAGCATCACAGGACCAAAACCAAAAGGAAAAATCAAAATTGAATGGTCGGCAAATTTTGCGTATTCGATTGGGTTGATTGTTACGGATGGTTGTCTTTCGTGTGATGGTCGACATATTATTTTTGTTTCAAAAGATATAGAACAGATAAATAATTTTGTGAAATGTCTTAATATTGTTGACATTAAAGTTGGTAAAACTTTTTCTGGAGGCGGAAAGAATATGTCTTTCAGAATTCAGTTTGGAGACGTGCTGTTTTATGAATTTCTTCAGAGTATTGGAATCACTTCAGCAAAGTCTTTAACAATTGGAAAAATTAAAATTCCAGACGAATATTTCTTCGATTTTTTGAGAGGGTGTTTTGACGGTGATGGTTGTAGTTATTCATATTGGGATCCACGTTGGAGATCTAGCTTTATGTTTTATCTAAGTCTTGCTTCTGCGAGTAAGGAATTCATTGATTGGATTCAGGCATCTGTTTTCAGGTTTTTGAAATTAAATGGACATGTAACCTATACAAATAGGTTGAATGGTTGCTATCAACTTAGATACGCAAAAAAAGAGGGGATTGCTTTAGTTAAAGGTATGTATTACAAACAGGATGTTACTTGCTTATCTAGAAAAAACTTGAAAATTAAGCAAAGTTTAGCTATAGTTCATAAACAGACGGTGCGGATATTGACAAAATGACGCTCGGGTGGCGAAATTAGTAGACGTTTACGCTTGAGGTGCGTAAGCCCGTAAGGGCGTGCAGGTGCAAGTCCTGTCCCGAGCACATATTCATAACCTAAAATTATATGTCACTATTCACAGGAAAAGGTGATGACGGTTCAACAAAGACTTATGGTTGCGACCAGAAGTTGTCTAAAAGCTCGATTGTGGCCGAAGCCCTTGGTTCACTCGACGAGATAAACTCGTTTCTTGGAATTTGCAAAGTTGCTTCAGAAAGACGCAGTTTTGTGATTGCCAACAAGAAGTTTGAAGCGATCTTGCATGGTCTGCAGCAAACACTTTTTATGGTGCAAGCTCAGGTGGCCGGATTTCCGATGGATGTGCCGGAAGAAAAAATCAAAGAAATGGAAACAATAATCGTGGCCTGTGAGCGCGAAATGCCGCCGATAAAAACCTTCTTTATTTCCGGCGGTACCGAAATGGCGGCGAAATTTGATTTCGCGCGCACGATCGCGCGCCGTGCCGAGCGCCGAGTCGTCGCGGTCGCTGAAGAGGGGAAGGTTAAAATTCAACCGACAACCCTCGCTTTTCTCAATCGTCTTTCCAGCATTCTCTATGCTCTCGCTAGACTAAGTAACCACAAGTCTGGAATTACCGAAGAATCGCCTAATTACAAATAGTATCATCCAGAACGTTCGATACTAACAGTGAGTCATCCATTGTGTTATAATGGAACAATGATTATTCGATGTGAAATATGTTCTCGATATTTTGTAAGAAAAAGATCGCAAGTTCTTCTTGCCAAAAAACATTATTGTTCAGTTAAATGTCAAATTCTAGGTAGGAAGAAAGGTAAAATTATTGAATGTTTTGTTTGCGGTAAGAAAGTCTATAAGAAAAATAAAGATATAAATAATTCAAAGAATAAAAAGTTTTTTTGTGGCGTAAATTGTAGCAATAAATGGCTTGGCGGTAAAAATAGGGGACAAAATCACTCAAATTGGATAAATGGTAAGTTCTCATATAAAAATATTTTGAAAAGGGCTGATACTGCGATTATTTGTATATTGTGTGGAGAAAAAGATCCCCGTATTTTGTCGGTTCACCATATTGATAAAAATAGAGAGAATAACTCTTTATCTAATTTAACTTGGCTTTGTCACAATTGCCATTTTCTTGTTCATAATAATTCCTCTGAACTAACGAGATTTAATAGTAAAATTAAAATAAATGTCAATTCATAAATGTAAAATTTGCAATAATGATTTTTATGTAAAACCTAGTCATGAAAAAATAGGGTGGGGGATATTTTGTTCAAGATATTGTAAGAAGTTTGGTACAAGAACTAGAAAAGAGACCAATTGTTATGTTTGTAACAAAGTTATTTATAAAACAATGTCGCAAATTAGTCGTTCTAAAAGTGGTAAATATTTTTGTGGAAAATCTTGTCAGACTAAATGGAGGAATGTTGAATATAGCGGCAAAAAACATTTAGGTTGGAAGGGTGGGCAGACGATTTATAGAAAAATAGTGTTAAAAAGCGGATTAAAAGCAGAATGTTTACTTTGTCACAAGGTAGATTCAAGAATTCTTGTTGTGCATCACATCGATCAAGATCACTCAAATTTAAATATAAAAAATCTAGTTTGGCTCTGTCACAATTGCCATTACCTCATACATCATGATAAGCTTGAAAAGCGAAGGTTTTTAAGTTTCGTAAAGCCTTGGCAAAACATGGTGACCATGGTGTAATAGCAGCACAGAAGCTTGTGGAGCTTTTAGCCCCGGAGCATAACCGGGTGGTCACCCAATTTTCAGTCAATTATTCATATCACAGCGGGCATTCTAACCCTGCTGTAAAATTAGTTTCAATTTTGGTATGCTTTGGCTATGGATTACAAAAAGCTACAGAAATCTATTTTGGAAGATTTAAAGAAGCTAGATAATGACAAGCATTTTCTTGGTGCTTATATTTTTGGTTCGGCGGCTCGAGGAGAATTTGGGAAGGAAAGTGATATTGATGTAAAAGTTCTGGTGGATAAAAGTGACTGCACGCATGTGAGTCATCCTTTCATTCGCGGAGTGAAGTTGGATATTACATTCATGTCTTATGATCATATTATCGCCGTGATGGACAAACAGGTGGCGAAACGAGAACGAGTACCGATGATCGCCGAATCGATAATTATTTTTGATAAGACAGGTAAGCTTCGCGAGCTGAAGAAAAAATACTCTAAAGTAAAAGCACCAAAATATAAGCCGGCCGATTATGAAGGTATTATTTTTCTTGCTTATCATTTTACCAACTGTATTGAACGATATTTGCAAAGCGACCCTGCTGCTGCATTTGCGGGCATGCACACCAATCTTACGAATTTGATAGAAATGCGTTATAGGACCGTTGGAAGATGGCAGGTTAGCTCAAAGCGCTTATTAAAGGATTTAAGGTCTTGGGACAAACCTTTTTCGGTCCTTATTGAAAAATTTTTAAAGGAAGCTGATCTCAACAAAAAATTTAAGCTATGGCTTGTCGTAAAAGATTATGTGTTGAAGCCTCTTGGTGGAGCTCGTCCCGTAGCCGATCTAAATTGCGATTGTAAAAGTTGCTCTATTTATTTGAAGAAAGTCGGAGAGCTTGAACAAATTTTAACTTAAGCAAGTTACTCTATCCAAAAAAATGATTTTAAATAAAAAAATTTCAACTTGGTCTAGTTTTATATAATACATACCTCTGTTTTTCTGCGTCTTTTAACTAAAAAAAGAAAGGAGTTTGGCATGTTTCTCTCTAAAGAACTGTCCGAACGTATCGTTATTGTTTCATGTCATTATTTAGGTAAACCTTTTGACTGGGACACATTCAATTGTGTTCACTTTGTTCGGCAAGTTTATTTTGGGGTTGGAATAAATTTGCCTCGACTTATCAAGAGCCTCCCTCCGCCGTTTGAATTTCATCTTTCTCCCGATGAGTTTACCTTGATGCCTATCGGGCATTCCGTCTTTTTCAAACGAAAGGAAACCGAATTGTTACGTCCGTGGACCCACATGGCAATCATCATTAACTCGGAGGAATTAATCCATTGCTCTTTACGTATGGGCAATAGTGTCAATATAGCTTCCAAAAAGAAATTGTTGGAAGTTTACGATCTTGCTCCAAGAAGACCCCAAGAAGACTAGTTGTTCTTTGTTTAATCTGCCCCAGTTTCGGCTGGGGCTTTTTTATATTTATATAAAAAAAAGAGCAGTAGGGAGGACTCCTTCTGCTCGTCTGCGATGTCTTCGTTAAGCGATCTGGCTACGCTTTGGCCGGATTTTCTGGGAAGGGTTTACCTTCCTGCGCTGCGAAATATGCCGCTCGAAACCAACTCCCACGTTTGTAAATTCGCATAGCTAACGCACTCCCACAACCAAGTTCCGTGCTAACCTTCAGTGAGGACACAGATTTGTGTCTCTGTTTTACTCGCAAAGTCGCGTCATAGACCTGCTGAGGTGTGATGTCAGTGGTCGTGGTTGTTGACCCTTCGCACACAACGGTCGGCGTGTTTTCAATCCGAAGAGTGAAGACAAGTCTTTGCCCTGCGCCTAGAACCCTATTCGCTTCCGCCCACGCTGCAAGTCCGTCTCGGAGTTCAATCATCTTTTTGCCGACCAGCGTCTCACTTTCGTTCATCGTTGTCTCCTTGTGTTTGATGTTCGACTCTATTTATACTTTACCATATAAATTGTATAAAGGCAATAGCCGTAAATAATACGCTCTCATTGGTATGTTATAATGAATAAAAGATTTAATCATCTAATTTTAATTACATGAATACACTTACTGGATTTTTTATTGGAGTCGCCATCGCTTTAGTAGTGGTGTTATGTATCACTTTTTTCGTCAAGGGTGGCGCTAAATTCAACAGCACCCTTATATTTGTGTCCGGTTTTGTGATTGGCATGCTCACTTTGTATATAAAAGTAAAATTACTCGGTTTTTAGTTAGGTTTATCGACTAATTAAAATTTATGTTAAAAGAATTTAAACAATTTATACTTCGCGGTAATGTTGTTGACTTGGCGGTCGGTGTCGTCATCGGCGCCGCTTTTAGTTCTGTAGTAGCCAGTCTGGTTTCGGATATTTTAACTCCATTTATTTCAGCTATAGCTAAAGTCCCGGATTTTAGCGGACTTTTATTCACTATAAATGGCAGTAAATTTATGTATGGTCATTTTCTTAATGCACTGATTTCTTTTATTCTCGTAGCAATGACCATTTTCTTTTTTGTGGTTAAACCGATTAATTTGCTTGTTTCCAGATCTCACAAAGAACCATCACCCGACCCTACGACCAAAAAATGTAAAGAATGTTTAAGTGAAATTCCTATTGATGCTCGTCGTTGTTCTCATTGCACCCAATTAGTGTCATAAATATTCAGATGATCAGTATTTTGGTGTTATAATCAGAATACTTATGCATAAGAAAATTATTTTTCCGCGAGATCACAAGGAGCACGATTCTATAGTTGAATGGTGGTATTTTAACGGCGTATTAGAAGACGAAAACGGTCATAAATACAGTTTTATGAATTGCCTTTTTCGAGTGGATGTGGAAAATGTAGAAATCCCTTATTTGAAACATTTGCCAGTAAATAAAATACTTGGCGGTAAAAAATATATTTGTTTTGCCCATTCAGTTGTATCCGACCTTGAAAATCAGAAAAATTATAAAGAAGTTCAGAATGTTTCGTTGGTCTCGAACGATAGTTTTACCAAAGAGCGTTTGTTCGTGAATTATATCAATCCCATTCTTTTAAAAGGTTTTGAAAATAATGAAATCGCCGAAATTGAAAACGATGTTTTTCATATCAAAACCGAAAAACTGGATTTAATTTTAAAATCGCAAAAGCCGGCTCTGCTCGAAGGAGGAGAGGGACATATCACTGTTTGTGGCAGAGAAAGTTATTACTACTCACTAACCGATCTTGAAACTTCGGGTACATTACTCATTGACGGCAAAGAAATAAAAGTTAAAGGCAAATCGTGGTTTGATCATCAGTGGGCGGATGTGTCATATAAAAAAGATAAATGGACGTGGTTTTCTCTCCAGCTCAACAATGGCACGGATATTATGTGTTGCGAATATGATGACAAGAGGGAGAAAGGGAATTTGGTGGATATAATTACTAAGGCAAACGAATCGTTTCATTTCTCAAATTTAATTTTAAAACCCGGTGCAGATATTTGGCAAAGCAAATTAACTAAGGCGGAATATCCATTGTCTTGGGATATTGAAATCCCTGAGTACGAGGCAAAATTGCACGTCAAATCGCTTATGTCCGATCAGGAAATGATTTTTTTGGCTATAAATTATTGGGAAGGACCGCTTGAGGTTTCTGGAACTATCGCTGGCAAAAATGTAAATGGGGTTGGTTTTATGGAACTGGTTGGCTATCCGTCCGATTATAATTATCTATTGTTTTCCGGGAAGGAAATAGGCGAAAAAATTGCCGGTGAACTCAGTTCACAAATACACAAGAGAATTTTCGGCGAAGTGAAATAATCTCGACGGTAGGATATAATAAACCTATGGAGAAACTTCAAACAAACGAAATACCGGTATTTAAAACTCCGGAAGAAGAACTTGAATATTTGCGGGCCAAAGTCTATGAACACGCCAGCACGGCCGAAACGCGACAAGAGATGCATTCTTTGGTTCAAAAAACAGTTGAGGAATATAAAAAACAGCCAATCAACGAAGTTTTGCATCCTAAAATGCAGCTCTCGGATAAAAAAATCGAGAAAATCGTCCTTGATTTAGAGCCGGAGGAACATGATGAAAAAATTGCCGAATTACTGGGTCTCCTTCAGGAGAAGGGGATCTGGAACACACTTTCCGTTATCGAAAAGTTAAATGATCCTCATATTGATGACGATTTTCATCGCTTTTTGGTGCAATATTTGAAACAGGGTTTTCCTTTAGATGGTTTGAAAGATAAAAGCACTTTGTATAAGGCTTTGCACATGACGCTTTTTGAAATTGCACTACCCAAAGGCGATAAACAGTCTGAAGAGAAAACATTGAAAGAATTTATCGGTTCAATGGAACAGTTTTATGCCGGCATGCTTTCGATTGCTGGTGGCAAAAATGCTGAGGACAATTATTTTTCTCTGGAAATCGCCAATCCAAATCACAGCGAAGAATCGATATTTTATGTTTCCGTACCGGATGTCAAAAAAGATCTTTTTGAAAAACAACTTTTGGCTATTTTCCCTAATGCCAAAATTATTGAAGTTTCAGGCGACTACAATGTTTTTGATGAAGCCGGTGTATCGGTTGTTTCGTATGCTGTATCTTCTGGTAAATCCATCTATCCAATCAAGACTTATGAAGAATTTGAATACGATCCACTTAATATTATTTTAAATAGTTTTTCCAAGATTAAGAAAATAGGTGAGGGCGCCAGTTTGCAGGTGATGGTCAGGCCGGCTGATGATCATTATGTAAAACTTTACAGCGGTGCATTGAAACAACTCCACAAAGGGGTAAAAACAAAAGATGCGTTGGACGTTCCGGATTCAATAGGTGGCGAAGTTTGGAAAGGATTAAGAGACGTTTTTGCTAAAACCGAAAAAAAGAAAGACGAAGAAGAGAAAAAAGAACCGTTAAAAATGGATGATCAAGCTATCGAGCTTGTAACCAAAAAAGTTTCCAATCCAATCGTCGAAGTTTCAATTAAAATTGTGGTTTCCGGTCAAACGGAAATTGATGCCGAAAAAATCCTGGCTGAAATTGAGGCGACATTTAATCAGTTCAACAATACGCTCGGTAACGGTTTGAAATTTAAACGAGTGAAAACGTCCGCCACCAACGCCGTCTTGCATGATTTTTCTTTTAGAATTTTTGATGAAGATGAATCAATTCCTCTCAACATTCACGAACTGGCTTCGCTGATGCACTTTCAAACGACTGGTAATGCTGCTCCGCAATTGCGACAGGCAAAATCCGGCTCTGCTCCGGCACCGGTTGGTATGCCGACTTCTGGAACGCTCATGGGGGTTAATAGACACCGCAACGTTGAAACTAAGGTCTATATGACCGCTGAGGACCGTTTGCGTCACTTGTATGTCATTGGACAGACCGGAACAGGTAAATCAACCATGCTCAAAAACATGATTATTCAGGATATTCAGCAAGGCGCCGGAGTTTGTATGATTGACCCTCATGGCATTGATATTTTGGATGTCTTGGCGGCTGTGCCAAAAGAGCGTTACGAAGATGTTATTTATTTTGATCCAAGTCAAAGTGCGCGGCCAATGGCCATCAACATGCTTGAGTACGATATAAATCATCCGGAGCAAAAAACTTTTGTGGTCAACGAGATGCTCAGTATTTTCAATAAATTGTTTGATATGAAAGTGGCTGGCGGTCCGATGTTCGAACAATATTTTAGAAATGCTGTCTTGCTTGTCATGGAAGATCCGGAAACGGGGAATACGTTACTCGATGTTTCCAAAGTTTTGGCCAACAAACCTTTCCGCGAAATGAAACTTTCGCATTGCAAAAATCCGATTGTGGTTCAGTTTTGGAAAGAGGTGGCTGATAAAGCCGGTGGGGAAGCGTCGCTGGCCAACATTGTGCCTTATATCACTAGCAAGTTTGATGTATTTCTTTCTAACGACATTATGCGGCCGATCATTTCACAGCAGAAATCATCGTTCAATTTCCGTGAGGTTATGGATGGTAAAAAAATATTATTGGTTAATTTGGCTAAAGGTAGACTCGGTGATATTAATGCCAATTTGATTGGTCTCATTTTAGTTGGCAAGATCTTGATGTCTGCACTTTCGCGAGTTGATTCAGTTGATAAAAATTTGCCACCGTTTTATTTGTATATCGATGAGTTCCAAAACGTCACCACCGACTCGATTGCCACAATTCTTTCAGAAGCTCGTAAGTATAAATTGTCGCTGACCGTTGCTCATCAATTTATCGCTCAACTTGAAGAAAATATTCGTGACGCCGTGTTCGGTAACGTCGGCTCCATTGCCGCCTTTAGAACCGGTGCCGAAGATGCCGAGTTTTTAGCCAAACAATTTGAACCGTTTCTCGCCGCCGATATCATGAACATCGACAATCGAAATGCTTACGTAAAATTGTTGGTTGATGGCCGTCCGGTTAAACCATTCAATATTGAAACTTTACCACCACCAGTAAATTCAAAAGATCACCTTGATGCTCTCAAAGAACTTTCATTCCTAAAATTTGGTCGCGACCGCGCCGAAATCGAAGCCGACATTGCCGAAAAATATTCCAAAAAACCTGAGCCTATTGTTGCTAAACCGGTGTAAGTGTAAGGGTAGTATTCGTCTTACGGCCTAGTATTAGAAGTACATGAAGGGGGGGATTATGTCTGAACTACCGTCAGCTAACAAGACTGGGGTTAAGATTGACCGAGCTTCAATAGATGAAAGATTTGCTCGTATTGATATATCCTCCGGATTATCAAGAGGGCTGGTCCTAGTGGCAGAGAGTTTTATCGGGGAAACGGGATTGAGTCTCAAAGAAGTGATTCATTGTATGCGACCATATCTTTCCGTCTCAGAATGGAAACTGTTAAGTTCCAAGGAGGCCGAGATTACGTTAGAAAGGCGTTCGGTCCAATAACGACCTCGCTCGCTGTCGATCGTCGATTTGTCAGAGCTGTCGTTTCGTTACGCCAGCTCTTCTTTTTGGTTGTAATTTCTCCACCTGGCAAACGGCAGGGTATCGTTATGATTATTAAAAAAGGCAATGGATATTACGTCATTTCGGAAAGGCTTCGCAAGAACCTTGGTGGTCCTTCCGGCACGCGTCTTGAGGCTCTAAAACGTCTTCGCGACTTGGAATTTCTTCATAAGAAAAAGAGGAGATTAATTTAGCGAGAGGCGTATAATATAGGTATGGAACCGCTGGCTTCAAAGATACGGCCGAAAGACCTTTCTGAATTTGTCGGGCAGGAACATTTGGTCGGGGATGATAAACCGATCGGCGTTGCTGTGGCCAAAAAACATCTTTTCTCTTTTATTTTATGGGGACCGCCCGGAGTCGGCAAGACGACGTTGGCTAGAATATACGCCAAATCGCTCAAGGCTGAATATCATGAGCTCTCGGCGGTGTCGGCCGGAAAAGATGATATTCGAGAAATCGTGAATGCACCGGCCGGACTTTTTGGCGCCAAAATATTGTTTCTCGATGAGATTCATCGATTTAATAAAGCTCAACAAGATTTTCTTTTGCCTTATGTTGAATCCGGTAAATTGACTTTAATCGGTGCAACGACCGAAAATCCGAGTTTTGAAGTTATCCCGGCACTTCTCTCGCGTTGCCAAGTTTTTGTGCTCAACGAATTGGCCGAGAATGAAATAAAAACAATTATCGGACGTACAGGTTTTGATATTTCGAAAGAGGTGGAGGATTGGCTCGTGGCGGCATCGGGTGGTGATGCTCGACAAGCTATCGCTTTGATCGAAAATACCGAAAGATTGTACGGAGAGATGACAATAGAAAATTTCAAGAAATCTCTGCAATCGAAATATTTGCGTTATGACAAAAAAGGCGATGAACACTACAACACCATCAGCGCTTTTATAAAAAGCATGCGAGCCAGTCAACCGGATGCGGCGCTGTATTATCTGGCTCGTATGGTCGAAGCGGGGGAGGACCCAAAATTTATTGCTCGGCGCATGGTGATTTTTGCCAGTGAAGATGTCGGTATGGAAGACCCTCACGCTTTGGTGTTGGCCAATGCGGTGTTTAGAGCAGTAGAGACGATAGGATATCCCGAAGCGGGAATCAATTTGGGACATGGTGTCGTATATCTTTCACAAGCGCCAAAAAACAAGTCGGCATATTATGCCTACATGACTGCTTTGGATGACGCTAAAAAATTCGGTAATTTGCCAATACCTTTAAATATTCTGAATGCTCCAACTAAACTCATGAAAGATCTTGATTACGGAAAAGGTTATGAGAAATATACCAAGGAAGACTTATTGCCGGAGAAATTGAAAGGCAAGAAATACTATAAGAAAAACTAAAAAGTAGAAAAGCAACTCGCAGAAGCACTCCGCAGCGCGACTGGCGCGAGGATAAGGAAATCGCCAGTAAGGCGATTTCCGTGTGCTTCGAGAGCTGCTTTTCTACTTTTTTCTTCTCTATCTTTTCTGCACTTTGATCTTATGCATGCATATGTCTACTTTCCGATGAGTCATATGTACGACTTGCACTATATGCCCCCCAGAACCCCAAGATTGCAATTACCGCACCAACGATCAATAAGTTAGTCATCATGGCGCTCAAGCTCATACCTAAGAACGACGAGAGCATTATCCAGAGACCAAGAATTGCGTTTACCCAATTTTGCCACATGTTATTTAAGGTTAGCTAATAATTTTAACCTTCAATCCTAAATTGCTTTTCTTATGCCCAAGAAATGAATAAGTCCATAAGGTCCGCGCTTAGTGTAAAAATATTCGCTAAGCTCGTCAACGTCCAAACCCTCCTTCTCCAAAACATCCTTCGGGATTGCCGTCTGCAAACCCTTTGATAGAACATTTGTGAGATGCTCATAAACATAACTTGTCGCTTTGATTATTGTTTTTCTCATTTTTTATTAATTATTATTAATTTTATTTAACCCTCCTTTTGAGGCTTCGGGCGTGTTGTAAGTATAACCCCGACCTTTTTTAGTCAAGTCTTTTTATGTGAGTAAGATGTTAATAACAAGTGAATAAAGTTCTAAACAGCTTTCATTAAGCCCCGTTTGAGTCTTTTTCAATGTTTTTATTTTAGTGAAGTGCACAACTTTTTCGATCTCTCCTTGACAGGTGTTGGATAAAGACAAATGCGCTGACACAAAGTTCTTTATGGTATACTTTCTGCATGATCAAAAAGATCGATTACTACAAAAATCTTCGACGTGACATGTTTATTTTGGGTCTAAGTATCGTGTTCACGATTTTTTTGGTGAGATTTGGTGTTCTGGATAAAATTTTGAGTGTTTCGCAAGGATGGTCTGTTGTTGAAAGTTTTATCGCCGGACTTTTTTGGACAAGTATTTTTACAATCTCACCAGCATCTATCGCCATTGCCCATCTTTCCAAAAGCATCGACCCTTTTACTCTGGCTGCATGGGGGGCTTTTGGCGCCATGCTCGGCGACTTGATTATTTTTTATTTTATTCGAGATGTTTTTTCCGAAGATGTAAGGGGGGCGATCAAGGATTCAAGATTTAAGAAGATTTTAAGCAAGACGCATTTTACTTTTTTACGATGGTTCGGGCCGCTTGTAGGAGCAGTGGTGATCATTTCTCCTCTGCCGGACGAGATCGGTCTCAGTTTGATGGGAATTTCAAAAATGAAAACCCGCTATTTGATCCCTATGACCTTGATCCTCAACTTTATCGGTATTTATTTGATAGCTTCGGCATCACAAGCACTAGGTGTGTAGAGAAAAAGTAAAAAGCAGTTTTGAGGGACTCACGGAGGCCGACGGGCCGAGTGTGAAGGAAATTTCCAGCAGGAAATTTACCTGTGCCCACAAAACTGCTTTTTACTTTTTCTTTTTACAGCTATTATTTCTTATAATGCTGTCTCACAAACACCTCCCGCACACGCCAACTCTCTCTTTAGATCTTGCTCATTTTTCTTCTCGTAAGAAATGATCTTTGAGTAATCGATGTGTTCAAGTCGTTTTGAAAGTTCCTCGTATCGTTTCTTGTCGATAGCTTCATACGGGGCAAGTTGATAGACGTGATTGTCTCGTGGAAGGAATGAAAGACCTCCGACAATGTCCCAATTTTTGTAAACCCAATTTGCTACTTCGATCCATTCATTATCGCCAACTGAAACCGTTACGGATGGATTGTGTTCGGTGTAATTTACTTTTACGATCTTCCAGTGCTCAAGTTGATCAATGGCGCTAATGTCGTTTTTATAAATCGAACCGGCCGGAGCGGCGACAGGGAATTCCAAAACATAAGTTGAAGCATTTTCCATTGTTTGTCCAACTTCCGGGAAATAGGGTACACCTTGATCGCGAAGCATTTTGAACAATGAGTCGGTGGCGCTGATGCGAACACGTCGGATATAGTAAGGAGAATGTCGTGGATGCATGCCGGATGAGCAATCAACGGTTTGTGAAAGAGTCCCGGATGGTTTTACGCAAGTGATGGCGGTTGATTCGCCAACACCGAATCTTTTTGCGAACAATTTATTTTGTTTTATGGCTTCTTCGCGGAGTTTTTTCAAAACTTCCGGTTTGCGAGCAACAGGCGAATCCCATTGACCTGTTACGGAAACTCCCAGTAATCTTTCTTTCTCGCAATTTTCTTGCCATTGTTTTGAAAGGTAAGGGAAGAAAGTGAGAGATGATTGGTAGGTTCCGATGATCGTGGCTATACGCATTTTCTTTAACAAAGTTTTTTCGGTATCTTCGGCTCGAGCGACGATCTCGGACAAGTTACAGAACTGTTTTGATTGCAAAATGATCTCTCCGCAAGGATTGGTGCCGATCGGTCCAATGATATTTTGTCCTGAAGCGTCAAAATATCCTTTATATTGTTTCAAGACCTTTATACGTCTCTCCGGCAGTGTTTTAGCCAATGATCCTCGATTGAAAATACCGCGTTCTCCCGAGTGACTTTCAATGAGAGCCATCCATTCTTTAAGGAAGTCTTCATTACTTGGTTTATTGATATAAACAGCCGAGTTATTAGCCAACATTCTGTGTCCATGAGCAACGTAGAAGGCACCTTTCTTTGAATCTCGAATTTCGGCATCATCGAGGTCGGAGAGCGAGATCATGGCGCTTCGTCTAACTCCACCGGAAACGACACAATCACCAATCATACATATAATGTCATGTACATCGATGTTTCGTAGACGTTTACCTTGTCTTAACATCATTGTGTCGCGGGTAAAATTGTGAAGTCTCATGAGTGGTGCAGGACCGGATGATTTTCCTCCCATGGTTGCAAGTCGTGCTCCTGCCGGTCGAAGTTGTGAATAGTCAAAAGCAATGTCTTTGCCGCTGGCCCAAGTCTTCATACCGAGAGTAAGCGAGTCGGCCCAACCTTCCTTGCTATCGGGAATGACAAATGTCGGAAGTTTTTCGCCGGTCTGAGGCTCGATCTGTGGAAATTTTTGAACATTGGTGCTTTCTACTGCCCAGCCAGATCCGGCTCCACACATGGAAATGTACATGATCTCGGCGAGGTCTTGAAAAGATGTCGGAGCGATGAACGAACAATTGTATGCGCAAACGTTCGTCGCGCGAGCCGCTTTGCCGGCAAATTGCAAAAGTCTCATCGATGGCATTGCCTCGTGTTTTAAAATCGCCTCACGAACCTCTTTGTATTCGGTGTCTTTGAGTTTGTTGCCCAAATTTTCTTTCATGAACGCAATATATCGATCGACTGTTTCAATCCAAGTTTCTCGGCGATTTTCTTCGTCGATCCATTTTGAGTAAGATCGGTAGTAAACGAATTCACCGAGCGAGTTGCGGAAGTATTTTTTGCTTTCTTCCGCCATTTTTTTTACATTTTCAGGAACTTCGAGTCTTTTTTCTCGAATTCTGTTTCTTTCTTCGCGGTAAAGAATGTAAGCTTTAGCGGTTTTCACGTATTCACTTAAAATAAGTTCTTTTTCGATGATATCCTGTTCGCCTTCGACGGTCGGGACGAAATTTTTGAATTTTTTCTTGATGCGCACGAGTTCGGAAAGTACTCTGGTGGCGACAATACGGGCTTCGTCCTCGGAACCTTCACCGACAGCATTCATCGCCTTGTTAATTGCAATAACAATTTTTTCAAAATTAAAATCGACAAGCGAACCGTCTCGTTTTTGGATCGTTTTTATAAGATCTGCTGCCTTGGAAATTTTTTTTATTTCCGCTTTTGTCGTTGGACTCATACGTGAAAAAATATTGGTTAATAAATTTTGCTTTTTCTTAGGTGAATAAAAGTATATCAATTTTTATACCTGCGGAGCAATGATAATTTTTCACAATAACACAATGTTGCTTGATTGCCATTCTGATTGTATACTTTATGCCTATGCATATACTTCAAACGTTGGTTTTAGGGGCAGTGGAGGGACTAACCGAGTTTTTGCCGATCTCTTCAACAGCACATTTAATGATGGCTTCAAGGTTAATGAGTCTTATCGATAATGATTTTTTAAAAACTTTTGAAATTGTAATTCAGTTCGGTGCCATTTTAGCCATCGTAACTTTATATTGGTCTCGTATGTCCGCTTTGCGTGCGGTTTGGACAAAAATTTTAGCGGCTTTTATTCCGACCGGCATAATCGGTTTAATTTTATACAAATTATTTAAAGATTTTCTCGGCAACAATACTTTGGCTGTTTGGGCGCTCGGAATTGGCGGAGCATTGCTCATTCTTTTTGAAATTTTTCATAAAGATAAACAACCGACACAAGAATCACTTGCCGAACTGTCTGGTATGTCTTATACCAAAGCGGTCATGATCGGTTTGGCTCAAGCTATTTCCATAATTCCCGGAGTTTCGCGTTCGGCAGCGACGATTGTGGCTGGTCGCGCGCTCGGTGTCTCGCGCGCGGCAATCGTAGAATTTTCTTTTTTGCTGGCAGTACCGACAATGGCTGCCGCTTCTGGTTATGAGTTAATAAAAAGTTCTCCTCATCTTGAAACGGGGCAGTATGGATTATTGTTTGTTGGTCTAGTTACCGCATTTATCACAGCTTATTTTAGCGCTAGATGGTTTTTGAGTTATGTTAAAACGCATAATTTTACTTCATTTGGTATTTATAGAATTATTGTTGCTTTCGCCTTCATTCCTTTTTTGTAAATTTATTTGTAAAAATAAAATTGTATGCTGAGTCACTTAGTTGACGCTATTTTAAATCTTCCACTCGCTATTTTGGGGCAGTGGGGTTATATTATTATTTTTATTTTTTCTTTGCTCGAATCTTTACCTCTAGTCGGGTTAGTAATTCCTGGTGGAGTGATTGTAATTGCAGCCGGATTTTTTGTTAAGATTGGCATTCTGCATTTTTGGCCGGCAGTTATTATTGTTTCGATTGGCGCCTTTATTGGTGACACCACTGCTTATTTTCTAGGAAATCAATTTGGTTATGAGTTTTTGATCAGAATGGGAAAGTATATTTTCTTTAAACCGGTTCATTTTGAAAAAGCCAAAAAAGTTCTTCAAGCGCATCCTCGAAAAGCCCTTATTGGAGGCCGTTTTCACGCTCTAACACGGTGCGTGGTGCCGTTTGCGGCCGGTTCTGCCGATATTAACCTTGATTTATTTTTACCTTTTGCGGCACTGAGCGCCTTGTCGTGGGCAACCGTAAATATCTTGGTTGGATTTATTTTTGGACAAGGTTTCGAAGTTGCGTCGCGTTATTTTGGTGTAATATTTTTTGTTGCCCTTGTCCTAAGCATTTTGATTATCTATAGCTATCAATTCATTAGCCGATTTACCGAAAAGAATAAACATATTATCCAACGTTACCAAGTCTATCCGCTTCTACTGAACCTCGTTTCTATTTACGTCGTAGCCAAAATTACCGAGTCGGTTGTGATTGGAAGCAGGATTCACAGATTTGATTTGATTTTAAATAATTTCTTCCAAAATATTCGAACACCGTTTCTCACAAATATTTTTATTTTTATTACCGCACTGGCCACACCGACCAATGTGACTATTGTTGGATGTTTTTTAGCTGGATATTTTATGTATCGTCGTCGCTGGTTTTTTTTGGCTCTTCTGCCTTCGTCTCTTTTTGCCGGTATAATTTCTTTTACAATCTTGAAAAGAATAATTCACGTTGCTCGACCGCCGTTTTCACTAGTTGTCACTTCAGACTTTAGTTTTCCGAGCGGTCACGCCACTCTGGCCGTGATATTCTTTGGACTCATCATTTATTTTTTCAAAGATTCAATTCGTAATTTAGTTTGGCGGCGAATTTATATTTCCGCTTGCGTATTATCAGGACTTTTAATTTGTTTAAGTCGATTGTATCTTAATGCGCACTGGTTATCCGATGTTTTAGCTGGCATGGCACTCGGTGTTTTTTGGATTACGCTTTTTATTGTTCTCTTTCATTTCTTTACCAGTTTGTCGCCTCGTCGCATGGAGCAAGAATTTGAAAAAGAGCTGGATGAAGAGGTTGGAGAAGAATAGGGTGTGCTTATTTAATTTTGTGTTATAGTGGATTTTATAAACTCACATCATATGAATCCAAAAATTTTGATTACAAAATCGGTGGCTGATTACGCTCTTATTGATAGCGGGGCAGGCGAGAAGCTGGAACGTTTCGGCGTGTTTACTTTGGCTCGTCCGGATCCGCAGGCATTGTGGACTAAAAGTGCTCCTATTGAAGTTTGGCAGAAGGCTCAAGGTGTTTTTGCTCATGAAATGGCTAAAAATGAAGGTATAAAAGAAGCTAAATCAAAGGATGAAAAATCAAAAGGTGGCAGACAGGAAAAAAGTGCTTGGAAACTAAAGGTGAATGTGCCTGATAAGTGGCAGATAATCCTAGGTGGTTTGAAGTTTTGGATCAAACCATCGGCCTTTAAACATGTCGGCGTTTTTCCCGAGCAAGTTGGAAACTGGGATTGGTTGCGAAATGTAATAATGGATCATAAAAAAAATGTCGGCGCCGGCAGTGAGAAAATTTCTGTTTTGAATTTATTTGGTTATACTGGTGGCGCGACTTTGGCCGCCGCCCAGGCCGGCGCCGATGTCTGTCACGTTGATGGCTCGAAATCGGCAATCAGCTGGGCTAAAGACAACGCCGACATTTCCGGACTTTCTGATAAAAAAATACGTTGGATTTTGGATGATGCGATTGTTTTTGTGAAGCGAGAAATTAAAAGAGGCAAAAAATACGACGGCATTATTATGGATCCGCCGGCTTTTGGACGCGGACCAAACGGTGAAGTCTGGAAAATCGAAGAAAGTTTGTTGCAATTAGTTGAACTTTGCAAGCAAATTATGGCGCCAAAACCACTTTTCTTTTTAATTAACGGATATGCAGCTGGATATTCCGCTATCGCTTTAGAAAATATTTTAAAAAATTTAACCGCTGATTGGGGCGGCTCTATTGAAGTAGGGGAACTCACGATTGAAGAAGAAAAAACCGGGAGACTTTTACCGGCCGGAATCTTCGGAAGATGGCATAATTAGTTTTCTAATTGATTTTGTAATTTAAAAGTTTTTTTAAGATGGCTGCATGGCGAGCTTTGTTATGAACTTGACACGCGATATTTGTGGGAATATCCTTGAGTATAGAAGGGAGGTTCCGTCATGGTGCTACCTCGCGACGACCCTAACATCGGTTAGAGCGTATCGTTGAACCGTGTCACATGAGGTGACACAACACTTATCATCGCGCCTGTTCATGAATGGATTGGCCGAAAGACGAGAAGGGAGGTTTGGACCATTTTGTTCATGGTGCCGATGGTTTGCATTTTCTTGCGGATCATTCGCATAGACGTTAGAAGCAACGGCGGTCTGGTGACTCAATCTCTTGTATACCAGGGATGATACTCACCTGCCGCCTTTTTTTATGCAAAAATGGGCTTTATGTATTGGTTTTTTGTGGTATTATATGCTGTAAGAACGGCCCTTTGAGACCGTCTATATATGGACAAAGAGGAAACAAAACAAGCTTTTATAGCTCTTTATGACACGCTTTCCTCTGCGATATTCAGACATTGCTTTTTTCGTTTGAGTAGTCGTGAACGGGCCTTGGAGATTTCTCAAGAAGCTTTTTTGAAAGTTTGGGAGTATTTTGACAGGGGCACAGATATTAAAAATCCCACCGCATTGGTCTATCGGGTAGCCAACAACTTGATCATCGACGAGTATCGTCGCAAGAAAATGGTTTCGCTGGATATGATGCAAGAAAGTGGTTTTGATATAGAAGATGACGACGAAGGGAAAATCATGGAGTTTATGGAGATTGATAAAGTTCGTCAGGCGATCGCAAAGCTTCCGGAAAAATATCGACAGGTCGTCACATTGCGTTTTGTGGAAGGACTTTCACCGTCGGAAATAGGAGAGATCGTCAAACGTACGGAAAATTCAGTTTCAGTCCAACTCAATCGAGCAATCAAAATGTTGCAGGAGATATTACATATATGATTAATAAATTTGAAGAAAAACTTTATAACTTAGGACAAAAAATCGGATTAACGTTCGATGAGCGCGAGGCTATGCGAGCGCGATTGCTTTCTAAGATCGCCTATTCGGAACGCGATACTCTTTCGCCGTATTCACCGATGTTCTATTGGCGAAATATTTCTTTGTATGTAAAACCTCAATACGTTTCCATGGCGCTTTTGGCCGTGCTTCTAATTGGAGGCATTTCAACCGCTGCCGAAAAAGCTCTTCCTGGACAACCTCTATATCAAGTTAAGACCAGCGTCAACGAAAATGTTCTGGGATTGTTCGCTTTCACTCCTCAGTCAAAAGCTCAGCTTCACACCGAGCTGGCGGTTCGTCGACTTGAAGAAGTGGAAACTATGGCTATGGCCGGCACACTCGATGCTACCACAACTGCTCAAGCTGAAAGCAAGATTGATTCCAACTTGGCCGTCATCAAGGACAGTGTTAAACAACTAGAAACCGACAATAATAGCGCGGCTGCAGTCGATACTTCTTCCAAAGCCGAATCCTCATTAAAAGTTCACGAAGCTATTTTGGATACATTGGTAGACGGTAATGCAACAGTTAACAATGCCGTACAAGATTTGGCGACAAAAGTCAGTATTCAAGCCACGGCTCTTTCTTTAGACCGAGCCGGTATCGATTCACGAAATTCAAGTACGACTTTGTCTATTGAGGTTTTGCTTAGCCAACAAAAAGCCGCTCAGGATGCCATTTCCGCTGTTCAAGTCTCACTTGCTTCGGCTACCTCTAGCACTGCAACGACAACCGATGAAAAATTGGGTGGCGTTGAATTGCCTTACATAACTCCTCTGATCTCTAGCTCGACTGAAGCGACTTCGACCATCATCGGCACGACCACAATTAATGTTGCAACAAGCACATACATAAACAAAGCCGAGATCAAACTTCAACAAGCTTCTGATCTCTTGTCTCAAGGCAATGCAAAACTCGATGTCAAAGACTACGGCGATTCTTTTGTGCTTTTAAAACAAGCGGAAGATACCGCTCGTGAAGCAGGAAAAATTTTGGAAGCGGGAGAGAAAACCGTAATTATGCCAGTTGATAGCGATGTGTCTACATCAATAGCAACTTCTACAGGTACTTCTAGTTCGTCTACAACGTCTACCGTTGAATAGACGTGTTATAATAATTTAATTATCATTTTAATTTAAAAAAATATGCGTGATTGGAAATATTTTCAGGCACTTATAATGACGTTGGGAGTTTTAGTTTCAATCTTTGTTTTAAGTTTGGTTATTTATACGTTGAAAGCAACGGGTTTTATCGGCAGTGCTCCTTCAACAAATACGATCACAGTTTCCGGACATGGTGACGCTTTTGCTGTTCCAAATATTGCCACGGTTAGTTTTTCTATAGAAAAAACCGCTAAAACTGTCGCTGATGCTCAAAATCAAGTTACCATACAAATGAATGATGTATTGGCAACGCTTAAAACTTCCGGTATTGCCGACAAAGATATTCAAACAACTTCGTATGATATAAATCCGAAATATGAATATCAAGGTTCGGTTTGTACGGTTGGCTTGTGTCCACCTTCTCGACAGATTTTGGTTGGTTATACAGTTTCTGATACTGTTCAAGTTAAAATTCGCGCTATTGATACTGCCGGAACAATCCTCGGTGTTTTAGGACAAAAGAATGTCACCAATTTAAGCGGACTTTCTTTGACTGTTGAAGATGATTCCGCTGTCAAAACGGAAGCTCGTAACAAAGCTATCGCTCAAGCTAAAGCGCAGGCGCAATCTATTGCTAGTGGTCTTGGGGTCCGCTTGGTCCGCATTACCAGCTTCTCTGAAAGTGGTTCCGCACGACCTGTCTATTATTCAAAAGATATGGTTCTAGGTATGGGAGCAAATTCTGCGGCTCCGACACCGTCAATTCCGGTAGGGCAGAACACCTCGACTTCTGACGTGTCGATTACCTACGAAATTCAATAACTTGCAATTCTTCTACCAATATGATATGGTACTAAAAGCCCCCAGCGGGGTTTTTTAGTAAAAGAAACCAAGTAAAAAACCGCAAATTATATGAAAATCACCGAATATATAAGAGACACTCGATCTGAGCTCAAACATGTTAACTGGCCAACTCGCGCTCAAGCCATTGGTTACACTGTCGTGGTCATTGTTCTTTCGGCCGTAGTCGCATTCCTGCTCGGCGCCTTCGACTCTATTTTTTCAACAATTTTGAAAAGTTTAATTTCATAGGTTTAACACTATCTTAAGATAAAATATTATGGCAAAACAGCAAATTGAAGCCGAGCGAAACTGGTACGTCATCCACACTTATGCCGGATACGAAAATGCCGTGGCTCGTAATTTGAAACAGCGCATCGAATCTCTCGGAATGGGGGATAAGATTTTTAACGTACTTGTGCCGACTGAAAAGAAAATCAAAGTCAAAGCCGGCAAACGTGTTGAAGAGGAAGAGAAAATATATCCCGGATATATTTTGGTGGATATGATCGTGACTGATGATAGTTGGTATGTTGTTCGCAACACGCCTCGCGTCACTGGTTTCGTTGGATCCGGTGTCTATCCTGTGCCTATCGACAAGAAAGAATTTGAAGTTCTTTTTAAACGCATGAACTCAGGCGACGTCAAACACGCAATTAATTTGGCGATAAATGACCGAGTCATGATTTCCGACGGTCCTTTCAAGGATTTGGAAGGTGCAGTTAACAGTATTGATGAGGAAAGAGGCAAGGTGAAAGTCTTGGTTTCAATGTTCGGTCGAGAAACCCCAGTCGAATTGGATTTCTTGCAAGTTAAGAAGGTTTAAGGTAGACTCTTTTTCACTGTTACGCTTCAAATTTATACATATTTTTCGAAAATTCTATGGCAAAAAAAGTTACAAAAAGATTAAAATTGATTATTCCCGGCGGTAAAGCCGTTCCCGGACAAGCTCTCGGTCCTGCTCTAGGTCAGGCCGGTATTAACATTGGCGAATTCGTCAAGCGTTTTAACGACGAAACCAAAGCTCGCGCCGGTGAAAATGTACCTACGATCATCGAAGTTTTCGAGGATCGTACCTACAAGATGACCTACAAGACTGAGCCTGCTTCCAACATGATTCTTAAGGCTATCAAGATCGAGAAAGGTTCCGGCAAGAACAAAATTACCAAAGCCGGCAAGATTACCAAAGCTCAAATTCGTGTAATAGCTGAAAAGAAACTTCCTGATCTAAACGCCAACGATATTGAAGCCGCTATGAAGATCATTGAAGGATCGGCACGATCGATGGGGGTGGAGGTGGTTAAATAATAAAAAGAGTAGAAAGCAAAGTAAAAGAGCAGTTTTGAGGGCACAGGTAAATTTCCTGCTGGAAATTTCCTTCACACTCGCGCCGTCGCGCTCCGTGAGTCCCTCAAAACTGCTCTTTTACTTTGTTTTTTAAATACTTATTCGTTGACAATGTAATCTGGCGGACGTTTAATTAATGTCAGCGTCAATCGTTTTGAATTTTAAACGGAGTTCTTTTCAGGAGGAATGCGCGATGTCACAGATGACAATCCAGAAACGTACTGTCAGAAGTGCGCGTGAAATGTTTTGGATGCAGATCGAAGCGGCATACAAAACAGAGGATGAATGGGCACTTATTTTGAATGCCGTGGGCGTTCATGTTTTGCCGGAGGCCGACTTCGTGATCAAAAGTAGGGGATTCAGTAGCCTGTGTCGAAGTGTGATACCGCTCAATTTGGCTGCGGCTCGCCTCGATATGCTGTTTGAATCCATCCCCGCCACTCACGAGATCTGGAGTTACATTCCAAGTATAGGCGGTCGGATCTGTCCAAGCGAGGCCGTTTTGGCTGTCGCAGTTCACCTTAGCCGCCGGCCGACTTACAGGGGCATTGACCTGTGGTTTGTCATGAATCAACGCCTTGATTCGGCGAGCGATCCTTGCATCCTAAGGATCTTTGGAGATGATCATGGCCGGCTTTGTCTTCAGGCTGAAGTCGCCAGACCATGGGACAAGTGGTGGGACATGAATCGCAAGATTGTTTTCGGTTGTGACCAGTTGCTTCGTTGTGTCGGGTGAGGGTATACCCCGGGTTTTGTTCGTCGCAAGAAAGCGACGAACAAAACCCGGGGCTCTTTTTTGCTTTTTTATTCAGTTGGGCTTATATTATATTTAGGATTTAACTTTGGCTTTTTACAAAAGGAGCTGGCCATGTTCTTTGATCGCAAGGTTTATATTGGTTGTGGTTTGACTCATGCTCCGCCAGAATTTCGCGCGGAGATCGAGGGCTTCAAGATCAATGTCAAGTCGTTTTGCACCGTACTTTCATTTTTGGGTTTGGGAGATTTTCCTCCCTACGAGATATATCGTTACGATATTCATGATTGTGTCATGAGATGTTGTCTGATGGTTGCAGTCTGTGATCATCCGGCAACCGGTCTTGGCTATGAAATGGCCACACAAGTTGAGGCGAGGGGTATGCCATGTTTGGCTATTGCTCGCGAAGGATCTCTTGTGTCTGATCTCATCATTGACACTCGTCAGCCGGGCTTTGAATTTCGTCGATATCGTGATTTACGAACCGACGGTGCCACTTTGGTGGCGGACAAGCTTGCCAGGATGCAAAAAGATGATGAAACTCAACATCCTTTGTTTCCGGAGTTTGTTCGAGGTCAGTCTCGAATGCGTTTGGCCGTATAAAATGGAGTTCCATAAAAATGGAAGTAGAGCCGACAGAAGTGTCGGCTTTATTTTTGTCCCTTTTTTGCTTTTTTCTTTCCATAGGCCTATGATTAAAGGATAATGAATGTCAGCATTTTAAACGGAAAAGGCACGCTCCCAAGCCAGACTATCATCGAGCTTATTCGCGCCGGCTTCATTCAAAATGCCAAAGAAGAAAATGTGCGCCCGGCTTCACTCGACCTCACTATTTCCGACGAGATTTATTCCGTGGATGGTATTTTCCAACCGGCCAAAGGTGAAACGATTAAAAAGATTTTATCGAAAATCAACAAGAAAAAACATCCGATCAGCAAACCGCTTTTACATGATCAGATTTATTTAATTCGTCTCAAAGAAACTTTGGAATTACCTCATTCGGTCTACGGTTTCCTAAATCCGCGCTCAACTTCCGGTCGTATTGATTTGCATGTGCGCCTTATCGCCGACGGGGTAGCGCGATACGATTCGGTGACCCCGGGTTTTACCGGCGAGATTTGGATCTTCGTCATTCCCAAAACTTTTCCGATAAAATTATACGAAGGTGTTTCGCTCAACCAGATCCGTTTTTTCAATATGGACACTCGACTCAATCCTTTTGAAGTCGAAGTGGCGGTCAAAAATTACAAATTACTTTGGTATCAGAACAAAGGTACACCATATAACTATGAAGATATGACTGTCAGCGAGAAGGATGGCGCCATCGTTATGACTTTGGATTTGGATGGAGACAATCCGGGTTATGAGGGAATTGTTTCCGACAACGTGGTTGATCTCTCGCAGATCGATCATTATGATCACAAAAAATTCTTCAAAAAAATTGAAATAAAGAACGGTTTAGCTTATCTGAAAAAAGGCGCATTTTATCTTCTGGCTACCCACGAAGCTGTGCGCGTACCGCCGGAACTCGCTTGTGAAATGATCCCGATGGATGTTCGTAGCGCCGAATTTCGCTCTCACTACGCCGGTTTTATTGATCCGGGGTGGGGTTGGGGAGTGCGAGCCGAGGGTAAAGGCAGGCCGCTGACGCTCGAGGTGCGTCCACTCGAAGATTTGATAGTTCGTCACGGTCAACCGATCGCTAAGGTCAAATTTGAACGCATGACCGGCATGCCGCCGCAGTCTTATGACGCCATTTCTTCCAACTATATTGTTCAATCCGGTCCAAGACTAGCTAAACACTTTAAAGTTTAATATAATTAGGCTAATAATAATTCAATACCTTTCATGTCGCCTAAACACACCGCAAAGATTCTCGCGCCAGAAACAAATTTTCAACACAGATTGATTAATGACCAAGGTCTATTAAAAAAACTTGTTGAAACTTTCAAAAAACAAGGGAAAAAAGTCGTTCTAACTCAAGGTGTTTGGGATTTGATTCATGAAGGACACGCGCTTTATTTGGAAGTTGCCAAAAGTTACGGAGACATTCTTATCGTTGGTGTAGACTCGGATGAGCTAACGCGAGTCCGTAAAGGCCCTAATCGTCCCATTGTTCCTGAAACGGAACGTCTGAAAATGTTGGTTCATTTACGTCATGTTGATATTGTTACCGTTCGTGAGGCTAGTCATGATATTGGTGATTTGATCCGTTTGGTTCGACCAGATGTGTTGGTAACATCTTCTAGCACAAGTGATTTTGATGAAAAAATGAAATCGGAATATAAAGATGTTTGTGGAAAAATTGTGACGATGCCGCCGCAAGCGACCACCTCAACAACTGCTCGCATTCGCAATCTGACAATAGAAGGGGCAGAGGAGTTGGCAAGCGAAGTTGTAAAACTCACTCAAGATTTTCTGGAGAAAATTAAAAAAGGATAATCATATGGCTAAAATTCTTATTGCCTATATTCCGGTATTGCATGCTGGTTACGTTTCTTTGTTAAAAAAGTACCCAGGTACAGTGTATTTGCTTGGACGAGATTTAATTCTCGAATTTCCGCGCATGGAACGTGAAATTCGATTGGTGGCTCCTGGAGATATGAAAAAAGCCATAGAAGGATTAAATATTGTTTCCGAAATTGAAGTGTTGGAAAAAAAGGATATTGGCAAAATATCTCCAGATGCGGAAATTGTCATGCCGGATGAAGATTTAATGAGGTACTTTGCTGAAAAATATTTACCAGACTGCCAAATAACCTTTGAAAAAGTTTTTTTACGATGGGACAAACCAATTACACTACGTGAAAATATAATCGATCCAAATAGGGTAATCTCTCAGAAAGATTTTGATAAACAAATGATGAAGTTGGCCTTTGCGGCGGCGGATAAGAGTTCGGATTGGTGGCGACAAATTGGGGCAGTAGCGGTAAAAGGGGATAAAGTGCTTTTTGCTAGGTATAATCGTCACTTACCGTCACCTAATAGTCCGTATGAAAATGGTGATCCACGCAACAATTTTGATGCTGGGGAACATCTCGATTTATACACCTCGATTCATGCCGAGGCCGGCATTATCGCCGAGGCAGCCAAAAAGGGTGTGTCACTTGATGGTGCCACAATTTATTCGACAACTTTTCCTTGCCCGGTTTGTGCCAAACTTATCGTAGAGGCCGGCATCAAAAAAGTTTTCTATTCGAGTGGTTACTCTTTGATAGACGCGGAAAAACTCTTTAAACAATACGAAATTGATATAATTTTGGTTAAATAGGCTTAACCAATTCTGGTGAGGAGTGGTGTGTATCCAGGATTTTCTGGATCAGATGAAACGAGGTGTGCATGCAAGTGCGAAACGCTGGCACCGGTAAATTTTGTATCTCCAAAGCGGATAAACATCGTGCCGCCCGGGATATCTGATCGCTCAATTGCATTTAAAAAGATCGCGTGAAGTTCTGACCAGGCTTTCTCGCTCATCTCTTTTATATTTTCTATATGTACCTTGTGAATGAGTAAAATGTGATGTTTAGCGTTCTTATAGGGGTACATATTATTGGTCACTAACCAGTGTTCGGTCTCCTCGATGATCGGATTTTTGTGATAATTTTTTAATTGTTCGGCACAAAAAGGACAAACGCCGTCTTTTTGGATGTCGGCAATAACACCGCTGTATTTTCCATCAGGGCGATCTTGGGTATTGTTGGTGTTTACGAATTTTTTCTCGATCATTTTTTTTGGGATTAAACTGGTGTCGGAATGGTCATTTTTGGGTGTGGATTGTAATCTTCGACAATAAAGTGTTCCTGTCGGAAATCTCTGATATCCGTAATATTTTTAGTAGCTTCTTCATCTATGCGAACTGTCGGAAGTTTACGCGGTTCTCGTTGCAACAATTCTTCAACGTGTTTTACTTGGCTTTCATAAATATGTCCATCTGAAAAAGTGTGAATGTATTCAACAAATTTCCAGCCGATCAATTTTTGCAACATAAGACCAAATGCGGCATATTGAATTATATTGAATGGCACTCCCACCGGCATATCGGAACTGCGTTGGAAATGGTGAATCGCAAACTCTTTTTGTTCGGGGTAGGTGACGACGTGAACCCAACCGTGACATGGAGCGACAACAACCTTACGATTTAAACCATTGTGCTGGATTGTGTACTGAGGAATCCAAGGTGTGAGAATGTGCGTACGAAGATACGGCTTTTCTTTTATTTGTTGCATTAAATGAGTGATCTGATTGAACGGTTCGCCTTCTGAAGTGGGGAAGTTGGCCCAAGCAGCGCCATATGAACCTGGTCCCAAATCTCCTTCAGGCAATCCGAAAATAGCGCATTTTTCTTTGGTGACCCAACGTGACCAAAATTTACATCCAAATTTTTCCAGTTCTGCTTGAGTGCGAGCGCCGTTTAAAAAAGCGATATGTTCGCCGAGAGCCGCTTTAAGAAATGGTCCGGACATATCTCGTTCGGTTATCATCGGAAAACCGTTGCTCATATCGTATCGAAGTTGTAATCCGATGATGCGAATCGCGTCTTCGCCCTGTATGACTCCAGAACTTCGCCCTTCCTTCAAGATCTTTCGTAATAAATCCTGGTACTGGCTGTCTGCTTTCCGTTCACTTACTTGTTTGTACATGGTGGTTAAGTTAACTAATATATTTATTTTACGCTAATTCTCTCATAAATGGTAAATGAATAATCGAATTCATTTGTATCGTCTTTGGTGTGATCTTCCGACAAAACAATTTTCCATTCACTTTCTTTTATCTCAGGGAACGAAGTGTCTCCGTCCGGGGAAGCATGGATCCTTGTGATATATAGTTTATCCGCAAAATCTATTGATTGTTTGTAGATGCTTGCTCCACCGATCACAAAAACTTCTTGATCTTTTGCGCCCGCTAGATCGAAAGCTTCTTGCAATGATTTAACTTGCTCGCATCCGACCAGTGTCGGGTCTTTTTCAAAAACTAAAACTATATTTTTTCGCCCGGGAAGCGCCTTGCCGATGCGTGAAAATATCGATTTGAAAGTATTTAAACCCATGATCACGGGCTTGCCTTTGGTGGTTTTTGCAAAATACGAAAGGTCCGCGGATATTTTCCAAGGCAAATCGTTGTTTTTTCCGATAATTCCATTTTCTGCCACAGCCGAGATAATTGAAATCATTTTTTAATTCTATCACAAGACATTTTTTTGTAACGTTGCGAGAAATGTTTTTAAAAGTTATTATAATTACAGAACAGTTGGAACTAGATAAACCTTTTGGGAGGAAGACATCATGATGCATCACGTTGGTTGTTTACTGCGAAGCAGTAGCGGTCGTCGTCGCGTTGATAGCAACTTCTCAGAATCTTTGCAGGTAAATCTGTCGCGGGATGGTTTAAAACCATCACCTGAAAACCCGCCGGTTACGAACGGCGGTAGTTCGAATGCAGATGTCGCACTGCCTGAGTCGGCCATCAAACCACTGTCTGGAGACATGCAGAGGTTAAGTGATAGTGATTGGGCGCCGTCTTCACTTGAACATCGCATTGTCACGTCAAGAAATGACGTTCGTTCGGTAACCACAACCGAGAGCGGGGGTAAAACCGTATTTACCGACGATGAGCCCTGGCAGTGGTAAATCAAGGATTAGGTGGGCGATGGCGCGAAACGCAAGAAGGACTCCGTCAAGCTACGGAGTCCTCTTTTTTTGTGATAAACTTTACACATATTCAATAACTTGCGCCACGGTGCGCTACTGCCATGAAAGATAAAGAAATCGGTAAACTTATGAAGGCTGAGAAGGAAAGACAGAAAAAAGTCATCAACCTCATCGCTTCTGAAAATTTTGTTTCAGCTGATGTGCTTGCGGCACTCGGTTCAGAGCTCACTAACAAATATTCCGAAGGGTATCCCGGTCACCGATATTATGGCGGACAAACTTTTACCGACAAAATAGAAATTTTGGCGCAAAAACGCGCTTTGAAACTTTTTAAACTTTCTCCGGCAAAGTGGCATGTTAATGTACAGCCACTTTCCGGATCGCCAGCCAATGTTGCAGTGTATCTAGCTCTAGTGCCGCTTGGTGGCAAAATCATGGGTATGAGCCTCTCGCATGGTGGTCACTTAACTCACGGCCACAAAGTTTCGATTTCCGGAAAAGCTTGGCAGCAAGTCGCTTATGGCGTGGATGCAAAATCCGAACAGCTTAATTATGAAGAAATAAAAGCGGTGGCCGAAAAAGAAAAACCGGCTCTAATTGTCGCCGGATTTACCGCCTATCCTCGCGTTATCGATTTCAAAAAGTTTCGTGAAATTGCCGACAGTGTTGGTGCAATTTTGATGGTAGACATGTCGCATGTGGCCGGGCTTGTGGCTGGAGGAGCGTATCCTACGCCTTTTGATTATGCGGATGTTGTGACAACGACCGTGCACAAAACTCTTCGTGGTCCGCGTAGTGCTTTGATCTTTGCCAAAAATGATGAACGAGAACTTGGCAAAAAAATCGATAAAGCTATTTTCCCTGGTATGCAAGGTGGTCCGCACATGAATCAGATTGCGGCCGTTGCCATTGCTCTAAAAGAAGCAGCATCTCCCGAATTTAAAAAATATGCACATCAGATCAAGAAAAATGCATCAGTGCTAGCAGAGGAGTTGGTAAAACTCGGTTGGAGAATTGTTTCGGGCGGTACGGACAGTCACTTGATCTTGATGGACACTTGGATGATGGGCAAGGGTATTGCCGGAAGCGTGGCCAGCAAGTTGTTGGAGAAAGCCGGAATTATTGTGAACATGAATACAATCCCGAACGAAACTCGAAGTCCGATGGACCCATCTGGCATTCGCTTGGGTACGGCGGCTGAAACGACTCGAGGCAAGAGAGAAAAAGATATGATTGCCATTGCTCGAAAGATCGATGCTGTTCTCCGCGGCAAAACGTCGAAGAAAAAAGGTAAAAAATAAAAAAATATGCCTAAACAAATTGATCTAAAATCTTCAGTGGAGTCAAAAGGAAAAACTGTGACCCAAATCATTACTTTTATGGGCGGTACTAAGAAAACGATAAAAGGCGTTATTTCCAGTTCTATTTCCCAGGGACAATTTACTAAATTCAATACGACTGACGGGCGTTTAGTAATGGTCAACGACCAAAATGTTCTTTGTGTGGAGGTTTTTTCTGAAGAATAATTTTATAAAAATGGCACTGACTGTAAAAATTAAACGATTGAATCCGGAAGCGAAATTACCGAGCTATGCACATGCCGGTGATGTTGGTCTTGATTTGTATTCGCTTGAGCAAGTGACGATAAATCCCGGTGAACATCATCGCTTTTATAACGGTTTTGCAATGGAATTTCCGATCGGATATGCCGGTATCATCAAAGACAAAGGCAGTATTTCCAAAGCCGGACTTCACACAATGGGTGGGGTATTTGACGCCGGTTTTAGAGGCGAATACAACGTTCATTTGGTAAATTTGAGTGATAAACCATACACGGTTGAAAAGGGGGATAAAGTTGCTCAAGTTGTTCTGTTTCCGGTTGAAATTGCTAAACTAGAGGAAGTTTCAGAATTATCCGAAAGCGCTCGAGGAATGGGCCAATTTGGTAGCACTGGCAGAAAATAATGTTAGGATAGAGAGAAAAATAAACAATAAATGATCAAACAAAAATTACAACAAGCAATCGGGGATGCGCTGGCTGATCTAAAGATCGGAGTCATTGATTTTAGTTTGGAATATCCGAACGACGTTGAGCACGGAGACTTGAGCACCAACGCCGCTTTGATCCACGCCAAAATTACTAAACAAAATCCGCGTGTCTTGGCCGAAAAGATCGTTTTGGAATTGGAAAAACAGCGTAAAAGCGGAGTATTTCGCAAAAACAAACTTTCTGAAGTTGAGAGGATCGAGATCGCGGGTCCCGGTTTCATTAATTTTTATTTTACCCGCGAATTTTTTGCCAAAACTGTCGAACAGATTTTGAAAGATGGTAGCGAATACGGCAAAAATAATTTGCACAAAGGCAGAAAGGTGATGATCGAATACACCGATCCAAATCCTTTCAAACCATTTCATATCGGGCACTTGATGTCGAATGCAATCGGAGAAACTATTTCTCGACTTTTTGAAAATGCCGGAGCGGAGGTGAAACGCGCATATTATGGAGGTGATGTGGGCTTGCATGTAGCCAAAGCGATTTGGGGTATGATGAAAACTCCGTACGATAAATCCGGTAAAGAGACTGAAATTGCTTACATTGGTCGTGTCTACGCCGAAGGCAACACCGCTTTTGAAAGTGATCCGATTTTGGCGGACAACATAAAAGAAATAAATAAGAAAATTTTTGAACATTCCGATGCTAAGATTGAAGAATTATACAAGTGGGGTAGGGAGATCAGTATAAAACATTTTCACGAAATATTTCCAAAACTCGACACGCGGTTTGATTTTGAATTTTACGAAAGCGAAATGGCGCCGATTGGCATGTTTTTGGTTGATGAATTTTTGCAAAAAGGAATATTTGAAAAAAGCGAGGGAGCGATTGTTTTTAAGGGCGAGAAATACGGCTTACATACTCGTGTTTTTGTTAATTCTCAGGGTATTCCGACCTATGAAGCCAAAGAACTCGGTCTTGCCAAACGTAAAATTGAAACCTATCCGTTTGATCTGTCGATTTCAGTTACGGGAAATGAGCAGAATGAATATTTTAAAGTTTTGCTCAAGGTTATCGAATTTATTTTTCCGGAAACGGCTAATAAAATGAGACACATTTCCCATGGCATGTTACGTTTTGCTGAGGGAAAAATGAGTTCGCGTAAAGGTAATGTGATCACCGGCGAATCTTTAATTCATGATGTTGAGAAAATGGTCGCCGAAAAAATTGCTGACCGTGAATTAAATGGGGAAGAGAAAAAACAAATTCTTGATACGGTTGCGATTGCCGCGATTAAGTTTTCAATTTTAAAACAAGCTCCGGGTAACGACATCATTTTTGATTTTGAAAAATCACTCTCGTTCGAAGGCGATTCGGGTCCGTATTTGCAATACGGTAGTGTGCGCGCCAACTCGGTTCTGCAAAAAGCCAAGAAAGAGGGGATAAAACCATCTCAGAAAAATATTCCGGCCGAGGTTTCAGAATTTGAAAAATTACTTGCGCGTTTCGAAGAAGTCGTTGAACACGCGACCGTTAATCTTGCTCCGCAGAATATAGTAACTTATTTGCTCCAACTTTCCGGAGAATTCAATTCATATTATGTCGCCAACAAAATCGTGGATCCAACTGATGAAACCGCTTCCTATAAGGTCGCTTTGACAGCCGGTTTCGTGCAGATAATGAATCACGGCTTAAAATTGCTCGGTATCTCCGTTCCGGAAAAGATGTAGTTGCAAAAAACGCTGAAATGTTGTTTAGTGTTGGGTAGAACCATGGTAATTTTTTGAACTTGAAAGGAGTTAATCGTGACCAGAAAAAAGAAGGCGGCGAAGGTTTATCCTCCAGGCACCAGGCCGGAGAGGTATTTCATTGAGGGGCATGATACTCATACCGAGAACAGTATTGGGAAGGGGATCATGTTTTCCGAGCCAATGACCTTGCGTGATAGCAAGGGCCTGCCTCATACCGTTTGTGAAGTGTTCTACAAAGATATGCGGCTGATCGACAAAAGCCGGCGGAATAGCCACTTCGATCTGAAGATTTGGCACTCCACCGACGACGTCCCGACCCTGAGGCCCTACACGTTTGTGGCGGGGAACAAACTTGCTCTTCGGCGACGCAGGGTTCGCAACGCTCTTTTCCGGGGAAGCATGTGGGATCACAAGGGTTCGACTCCGGCATTTTGATAATGTTTCGCATTCGTGGCATTCCAGCCCTTCGGTTACTTTACCGTCGGGCTTTTCTTTTATAAAATCAGGAAAAATGCTAGTATGTTTCAATATATGGCGACAGACAAAGTTAAAAAAGAAAAGGGAAGTGAATCCGTTAAACCGGCGAAAGAAGTTCCTTTGAAAAGCGCATTAGCCGCTCGCGAGGAAGAGATTTTGGCTTTTTGGGATGAAAGCAAAATTTTTGAAAAAACTTTGCAAAAAGACGCGCCAAAAGGTGAGTTTACTTTTTACGATGGTCCACCATTTGCGACCGGTTTGCCACACTATGGTCATATCCTTTCCGGCACAATGAAAGATGTGATCCCACGTTTCAAAACGATGCAAGGTTATCACGTCACTCGTCGTTGGGGTTGGGATTGTCATGGCTTGCCGATAGAAAATTTGATCGAAAAGGAACTTGGGCTTAAGAATAAAAAAGAGATCGAGGAATACGGTATCGAAAAATTTAACAAAGCCGCACGCGAAAGCGTTTTGCGATATTACGCCGATTGGAAAAAAATAATTCCGCGTCTCGGTCGTTTTGTGGACATGGACAATTATTATATGACCATGGATTCGACCTATATGGAATCCGTTTGGTGGTCGTTCAAAGAGCTTTTCAAAAAAGATCTGGCTTACGAAGGTTATAAATCGGTGCATCTCTGTCCGCATTGCGGCACGACGCTTTCCAACTTTGAAGTCAACCAAGGTTACAAAGATATCACCGATATTTCGGTTTATGTGAAGTTTCAGTTGAAGGATAAAAAAGACGAGATTGTACCGGACACTTTTTTGCTGGCTTGGACGACGACACCTTGGACATTGCCTGGTAACTTTGCTTTAGCTGTAAATTCGAAGATTGATTATGTCCAAATCTCCATCGTTGATGAGAAAAATCCAGAAAAAACCATTAAACTTATTCTGGCCAAAAATCGATTGTCGACGATAAAGTCGGCATATACCGTTGAAGATGAATTTAAGGGTACAAAATTGGTCGGTAAATCATACGAACCGATTTTTCCATATTACAAAGATACTGAATTGCCGAACAAAGAGAATGCTTGGCATGTATACGAAGCCGAATTTGTCACGATCGAAGATGGTACGGGAGTAGTGCATATTGCGCCCGGTTTTGGCGAGGATGATCTGCAATTGTCACAGGAGAAAAAAATTCCATTTGTTCAACATGTCAGCGCCGACGGAAAATTTAAAAAGGAAGTCATTGAATTTGCTGGGCAGGACGTAAAACCGAAAGGCGATCATCAAAAAGCCGATATCGAGATCATCAAATATTTGGCCGGTAAGGGCAATCTTTTTGCTAAAGAAAAAATAATTCACTCATATCCCCATTGTTGGCGATGTGATACGCCGCTTCTCAACTATGCGACTTCTTCATGGTTCGTAAAAGTGACTGAAATCAAAAAGCGTTTGGTTGCGGAAAATAATAAAATTCATTGGGTGCCGGATTATGTCGGTGAAGCGCGCTTTGGAAATTGGCTGGAAGGCGCCAAAGATTGGGGTATTTCACGACAGCGATATTGGGGTACAGCCATGCCGATCTGGCGTTGCAAGGAATGTAAAAAGATCGAAGTACTCGGTTCGATCGACGACCTCAAACAAAAGGTTAGAAGCTCGAATACTTATTTCCTGATGCGTCACGGCGAAGGCGAGCATAATGTTAAAAATATTTTGAGTTCAAAAGTTGAAAATCAACATCATCTTACCGAAAAAGGTAGAGATGACGTGGCGAAATCGGCTAAAAGTTTGAAAGGCAAAAAAATCGATATTATCTACGCTTCTGATTTTGTTCGGACCAAAGAAACGGCCGAGATCGTGGCGGAAACGATTGGGTTTCCGATTGAAAAAATCATTTTTGATAAACGAATTCGCGAATTGAACGTTGGTGAAATGGATGGCAAAAGTTGCGCGGAATATCATGCATTGTTTAAAAATAAAGAGGAACGCTATATCAAAGCACCAAATGGTGGGGAGACGGTGGAAAACGTGAGAAATCGCGTGACTGAATTTTTGATAGGCATTGATAAGGAAAATGAGGGTAAAAATATTTTGATCGTAAGTCACGACGATCCGCTTTTCTTTATGCGAATGGGTGCGCAAGGGCTTACTCGCAAACAAATATTGGCAATTTCGGCAACCAAAGATGAAGATTATTTGCATCCGGGAGAAGTAAAGCAACATCATTTCTATCATATCCCTCGCAATGAAAAATTGGAGCTTGACCTCCATCGACCTTATATCGATGATATTTCATGGCCTTGTGAGTGTGGCGGTAAATTTGCGCGTGTCTTGGATGTTTTTGATACTTGGTACGATTCCGGTTCGATGCCATATGCGCAAAATCATTATCCTTTTGAAAAAACGGTTTTTGATGCCGAAAAACACAAAAATTTCCCGGCTGATTTTATTGGTGAAGGACTAGACCAGACTCGTGGATGGTTTTACACTTTGATTGTTTTAGGTGTGGCGCTTTTCAATGAGTCGCCATACAAAAATGTGATAGTGAACGGTTTGGTCTTGGCAGAAGACGGCAAAAAGATGTCCAAGAGATTGAAAAATTTTCCCGAAATAATGCCAGCCGTCGATAAATATTCCGCCGACGCTCTACGTTATTATTTGATGTCGAGTCCGGCCGTAAAATCCGAAGAACTGCTCTTTTCCGAAAAAGGTCTTGATGAGGTCGTTAAAAAACTTTTGATGCGTTTGAATAATATTTATTCTTTTTACGCACTTTATGCCGACAATTCTGCAGCTTACAAAAATAGTGAAAATGTCTTAGACCGCTGGATTTTAGCTCGATTATCTCAAACTTGTAACACTATTACCGGCGCTCTTGGCGCTTACATGCTAGACAAAGCGGCGCGTCCGATTGATGATTTCATTGAAGATTTTTCCGTTTGGTATTTGCGTCGATCACGTGATCGTTTCAAAGGCGACGATGCTGCGGACAAAGAGGCTGCCTTGGCTACTATGCGATATGTTTTGTTTGAATTTTCAATTTTGATCGCACCATTTATGCCTTTTATTGCCGAAGATATCTACCAGAAAGTTAAAAATGAAACAGATGCTGAAAGTGTTCATTTACGTGTTTGGCCGGTTTGTGAGAATTATGATGTCAAAATTTTGACCGACATGAACACCGTGCGAAAAATCGTTGAAGTTGGATTGGCTTTTAGAGCCAAAGAAGGCAAAAAAGTTCGTCAACCGCTTGCTGGAATTGAATATGATGCGGAAAATATGCTTTCTCCGGAATTTGAGTCGATCATTGCCGAGGAATTGAACGTAAAATTGGTTAAGCGAAGTTTAGGATTGAAAGAAAAAAATAACGAAAGCATGACGGCAAACGATGTTACGGTTCTTGTTGATGTTAAAATGACACCGGAACTTATCGAAGAGGGGAAATTGCGCGAGCTCATGCGCGCTATTCAAGAGGTTCGTAAAGAGATGGAATTTAATCCGCAAGATAAGGCATCGATGGAATTTTCCGGTGATGATATGACGGTGGCTTTTATTAAAAAATATAATGATGAACTTGTTAAAAAAGTAAATTTGGTCAGTGCGCCGTCCTTCGTTCAAAACACGACCGGCACCCCCGTGGTCGCCGAAGACCTTCACCTTACAGTACAACTCAAAAAAGTTTAGAAAAATATGAGTCATCATATCTACCATACGCGGGGAATAGTCATCGAGGCTATTAATGTTCGCGAAGCCAATAAAAATTATTGGATCTTTACGCGTGAACTTGGAATGGTTTTGGCGACCGCGCAAGGGGTGCGTCTTTCAACTTCAAAGTTACGTTTCAGTTTGCAACCGCTTTCCATCTCTGAAGTTTCTCTGGTGCGCGGTCGCGCCGGTTGGCGTGTGGTCAATGCGCGTGAAATTTCCAATATTTATTGGCAAATAAAAGATGTTCCGCAAAGTGTCGCCATGATATCTCGTGTTTTAAGTTTAGTGCGCCGGCTAGTAAACGGCGAAGAAAAGAACGAAGCGCTTTTCGATCATCTTTCCGAAGGTTTAATCTATTTAACCTGTGGAACAAAAAACAAATTGCCAACGATCAAACAGGTCATGAATCTCGAATTCATCTTGCTCCTCCAAATACTCTATACTCTCGGATATTTTGCGCCACCAACCGAGCTTTTATGGTGCATCAACGATGCGCTATCGTCCGAAATGATTGAAAATATGTCCAATTTTCGCTCGCAAGCCATCAATTTCATCAATTCTTCTATCAAAGAAACACAACTCTAGAAGCGCGAGTTTACTCCTGTGGTATAATATTATTCATGTTCCCCGACGATAAAAATAAAATTGAAGATTTAAAAAAGACTCTTTATTCACGTCAAAATTTCAAGCCCGATAGTCCCGTTCATGATCTTCCCAATAAAACTTACGAAGTAAAGGATACTTGGACTCCGCCAATTGATACAATTAAAAAAACCAAATGGCCTTTGGGTAAAATTTTGGTCTGGTTTTCTTTCATTTTCTTTTTTGTCGCAGTTTGTATCGCCGGATTCATTTATTACAACGGCTATAACACTATTTCAGCCGACAATGTCGATATTGCCGTTACCGGATCTCCGACGATTGATGCGGGTAGAGATTCGACATTTGCTGTTTCCATAGATAACAAAAATCAGGTTGATCTGCAGGATGCATATTTAAATATCGAATACCCGGATGGCGCCAGAAAGGACGCTTCGCAAACCGAACCCTTAGTTCAAGATCATATATCTCTCGGTAACCTCGCAACGGGTGGCCATTTGGATCGCACTTTTAATGCGGCATTTTTTGGACTCGAAGGAACTCAAGAAAAAATAAAAATTTCGGTTGAGTATCATGTTTTAGGTTCGACTAACTTATTCGCAAGAAATAAAGATTATTTATTTACTCTTGGCGCCAGCCCGGTCTCGGTGGTCGTTTCTCATGTCGCGGAGGTGAATTCTGGACAGGATGTTTCCTTTGCCGTGACTGTAACTTCAAACTCCACGGAAGTTCTCAATAATTTGGCTCTTAATGCTCAATATCCATTTGGATTTACCTTCAAAAATGCCGTTCCTTCGGCAAGCCTAGACAATAATGTTTGGCAAATCGGCGATCTGGCTCCCGGTGAAAACAAAACTATAATGGTAAGCGGAAAAATTGAAGGTCAAGAAAATGAGGACCGAGCTTTCAAATTTAATGTCGGCATTAACAATCCCATAGACACTCATAAAATCGCAACGGTTTTTTATGCCGATACGGAAACAGTTAAGATCCAAAAACCTTTTATCGGATTGGATTTGACCTTCGATAACAATAATTCAAACCCTTATCCGGTGAGGGCGGGGGATATTGTCAACGCGACTCTTTCGTACAGCAATAATATGTCGACCTCCATTTCGGATGCCGTGATCGTGGTGAAATTTGATGGCGTGATACTGGATAAAAATAATATTTTTTCGACGCAAGGATTTTATCAATCGGCCGACAATACGATTACTTGGGATAAAAGGAATCTTCCAGCACTTGGTTTTTTGAGTCCGGGCGATAAAGGTACCGTGCAGTTTAGTTTTAAAACTTTGCCGTACTCGGTTGGCGCTTCTTATTCCAAAAGCAGTCAGAAGATAAATCTGTCCACTAATGTCAATGCTACGCAGGTCGGAAGCAGCGGGAATATATCGATCTCTTCAGGCATTTCTCGCAGTGTCGTCGTAGCTTCAAATATTGCTCTTATGGCAAATGCCGTTTATAGTTCCGGATCTTTAAATAATACCGGACCGATCCCGCCAAAAGTCGAACAAAATACGACGTATACGATAAATTGGTCTATTTCCAATACATTTAACAACATTTCAAACGTTGTGGTGTCGGCAGTTTTGCCTTCATATGTGAAGTTTCTAAATAATGTGAGTCCACAAAATGAAGCGTTGACTTACGATCCTATTTCCGGCGAAGTTGATTGGAATGTTGGAAATATTAAAACCAATACAGGATTCACTTCCGCGCCAAGACAAGTTTCTTTCCAAGTTTCGATCTTACCAAGTCTCTCTCAAGTTGGCACAATACCGATCTTGATGGGAGACAGCACTTTAAAGGCCAACGATACATATACAAATTCCGCTTTGACATCGTCAGCAGATTCTGTGACGACGGATATCATTGATGACCCGCAATTTAAGAGTGGATGGGGCGTGGTGAATAGATAATTTTGCGTTAGCTCTCTAAATGTACTAGGATATTGAATATGACCAAAGACATTGAACTCATGGAGAAACTAGTTTCGCTTTGCAAACGACGCGGTTTTATTTATCAGGGCTCGGAGATATATGGAGGACTTGCCGGCACATGGGACTATGGTCCTCTTGGTTTGGCTCTCAAGAAAAATATAGAAAATCTTTGGTGGCGTTTTTTTGTTGATTCTCGTGATGATATGTTTGGTATTGATTCGGCTATTCTCATGAATCCTCGAGTCTGGGAAGCCAGCGGTCATGTTGGAGGTTTTTCTGATCCGCTTGTTGAAGACAAAAAGACCAAAAAAAGATTCCGAGCGGATCATTTGCTCGAAGAAGCTGGCGTTGATCCAAAAGGTATGAGTTTGGAAGAAATGGGTAAAATTATTGTTGAAAAGAAAATTAAAAGCCCGGATGGCAATGATTTAACTGCACCACAACAATTTAACATGATGTTCAGAACCTCGGTCGGTTCTATTGAAGGAGGGGATACGACTGTTTATTTAAGACCTGAAACCGCTCAGGGAATGTTTGTTAATTTCAAAAATATTTTAGATTCATATCATCCAAAACTTCCTTTTGGTATGGCTCAAATCGGTCGTTCATTCCGTAACGAAATAGCGCCTCGCGATTTTATATTTCGCGTTCGTGAGCTTGAGATAATGGAATTTGAATATTTTGTTAAAGAACAACAATGGAAAGAACAATTTGAATATTGGTTAAAACAAATGCATAAATGGTTCGAGTTGCTCGGATTCACCAAAGAAGATATTAAAGAAATCGAAATCGAAGAAGGTGATCGTGCTCATTATTCAAAACGAACAGTTGATTTTCATTTTAATTATCCGCAGAAATTTGACGAAATTGCCGGTTTGGCATATCGAACCGATTTTGACCTTAAAAATCATATTGAAAATAGCGGCAAGGATCTATCTTATTTGGATCCGATTGATAACACGCGTTCTGTGCCCCATGTTCTTGAGCCAACTTTTGGTTTAGGGAGACATGTTCTTGCTGTAATCTCCAAAGCATACACCGAAGATGAATTGGGGGGTGAGAAACGTGTTTTTCTAAAATTTCCAACAAATCTTGCTCCAATCAAAGCGGCGGTTTTTCCTCTTCTAAAAAACAAACCAAATTTGGTTGAAAAAGCTCGTGAAGTTTACGATATGATCAAAAAACAAATTCCTCAAATTATGTTTGATGATAACGGTAATATTGGTAAACGTTATCGACGACAGGATGAAATTGGTACACCATATTGCATCACCGTCGATTTTGAAACTTTGACCGATAATATGGTCACTATACGCGAACGCGATAGCGGAAAACAGGAGAGGGTAGCCATTTCGGACATTCTTTCAAAAATCACTATTTAGTGTTACTATTGCCTTGTATGAACAAGGATAAAGTTACGTTCTCAATTTCAACAGATAGCATTGTGAGAACACTGCTTATCATTGTGCTTTTTGCCGTCGTTCTGATTCTCAAAAACCTTATTCTCGTTTTGCTCACGGCAGTTATAATTGCATCGGCAATTGAGCCAGCGGCTTCATGGTTTGAACAGCGCAGAATACCTCGATTGCTGGCGGTTCTTTTTGTTTATCTCGTAAGCGCGCTAGTAGTTGTCGGAATTTTCTATTTCGTTTTACCGAAACTTTTTCAGGAAGTTTTGACTTTGTTCGATTCACTTCAAAAATACACCGCTATCAATAATACAAGCAACCAGTTTGGAGTACTGACATGGAAACCTTTTGTTGAAGCTTTGACCGGAGCTTTGTCTTTTAAAGATGCTGTTGCCGCTTTCAGTAACTCATTTTCATCCATTTCCGGCGGATTTATCAACGCAGCTTCATCTCTTGTCGGAGGAGTTGTCAGTTTCATCGTCATATTTGTTTTGTCATTTTATTTGTCAGTTCAACGTGATGGAGTCGGTAATTTCTTGAAAATAATTGCGCCGGTGCGACATGAGCCATACGTACTTGATCTTTGGAAACGTTCGCAAAGAAAAATAGGTCAGTGGATGCAAGGACAATTGTTGCTAAGCATTATTGTCGGATTGCTCACATATCTAGGTCTAACTTTACTCGGAATTAAAGATGCATTAATTTTGAGTTTGTTCATCGCTATTTGCGAATTTATACCGCTTTTTGGGCCTATAATTGGTGCTATCCCGGCGGTGATCTTTTCGTATCTTGATAGCGGTTTTACTTTGGCGCTTATTGTCGCCGGTATGTATTTGTTGATTCATCAACTGGAAAATCAATTGATTTATCCTTTAGTTGTTCGCAAAATTGTTGGAATCAATCCGATTATTGTGATTATTTCTCTTATTGCCGGGTATGAGCTGGCCGGATTTTTGGGCCTTGTCATATCGGTGCCTCTTGCGACTATTGGTATGGAATATTTGCGCGACGTTGAGCGTGGCAAAAATCCGGCCGCCAAAGAAGCTGTTCAAGCACAAGTTGCGGAATCACACGTCGTACTATAATTTAGTCATAAAATTTTGCCTATGAAAAACGAGAGTCACTCCAATAACTTTTATATTACAACAACGTTGCCGTACGTGAACGCTGATCTGCATTTGGGGCACGCATTGGAGTTTGTTCGCGCCGACGTCATTGCGCGATATAAAAAGCTGATGGGATATGAAGTGTTTTTTAATACCGGAACTGATGAGCATGGTTTGAAAATTTTTAAGAAAGCAGCTGAGCAGGGGATAGAGCCGCAAAAGTACGTTGACGGCTTCGCTCCAAACTTTCAGAAGTTTATAAAAGAGGTTGGTATGACTTCGGATATACATATTGTACGAACGACGGATGCTCATCATATAAAAGCGGCGCAGGAGTTTTGGAAACTTTGCGAAAAAGCCGGCGATATCTACAAAAAAACCTATAAAATAAAATACTGTGTCGGTTGTGAGTTGGAAAAAACGGATTCGGAACTTGTTGATGGCAAATGTCCGCTTCACCCAAATCTAACGATTGAACTTATTGACGAAGAAAATTATTTTTTTCGTTTTTCCAAATATCAAAAAGCATTACTTGATTTGTATGTAGCGAATCCAAAAATGGTTGTGCCGGATAACCGTTTGCGTGAGATACGGGCTTTTGTCGAACGCGGTTTGGAGGATTTCAGTATTTCGCGTTTAGCCAGCAAAATGCCTTGGGGCGTGCCGGTGCCGGGAGACGACAAACAGGTGATGTATGTGTGGTTTGATGCTTTGACTAACTATATTACTACTTTAGGTTGGCCGGAAAATAAGGAGCAATTCGAAAAGTTTTGGGTCAGTGGCACACCGGTGCAATACTGCGGCAAAGATAATTTGCGACAGCAATCGGCTATGTGGCAGGCAATGCTAGTTTCCGCCGGCCTCCCGCCGACGCACACTATCGTAGTCGACGGCTTCGTGACGGGGGCCGGCGGCGTCAAAATGAGCAAGAGTCTCGGTAATGTGGTTGATCCTCGCGATATCGTCTCTGAATACGGTATTGATGCCTTGCGCTATTTCGTTTTGCGCGAATTGCAACCTTTCGAAGACTCACCATTTACTCTCGAGCAATTTAAACTGTCGTACAACGCCAATTTAGCCAACGGTCTCGGTAACTTAGTGAGTCGTGTCATGAAAATGGCTTCGACTAATCTCGTCGAGCCTATAAAAATTCCTGAAAATAACATTCCACAAAATTATAAAGACGCAATCGAAAGTTTCGATCTTAAAAAAGCGGCAGATATTGTGTGGGCCGAAATTGGGGAGTTGGACACAATGATTCAGACAACTGCTCCCTTTAAATTAATCAAAACTGACAAAGAAAAAGCGATTGAAATAATTTCTGAATTAGCTGTTCGTCTCTACAATGTCGCTTGCATGTTGGCTCCGTTACTTCCGGAAACTTCCGAAAAAATCAAAGACATCATAAAAAACAACTCGATGCCCGAAAAACCTCTCTTTATGCGAAAAGATTAACGGCGGAACCTCTATCATGCCTGAATTTTTTGATATCCATTCACATTTGCATTTTCCCGACTACGACAAGGATCGTGAGGAGGTTATTGCTCGTATGTTGGAAAGGGGAGTTTGGACGATTAGTGTCGGCGTAAATTTGGAAACTTCAAAAAAAGAGATTGAAATTGCCGAGAAACATAAAAATGTTTATACAGCTATCGGGCTTCATCCACACGATGGTCCTGATGATGTGTCGACACAAACTTTTAATGAAGAGGGGTTTGCAAAACTGGTCGTGCATCCAAAAGTGGTAGCGATAGGTGAGTGTGGTTTGGATTACGGTCGATCGAAAAATGATCCTAATATTCCGAGCGACACAATTACCGAAGCAGATAAAATTCGCCAGAAAAAAGATTTTGAAAAACAAATCGACTTTGCGGCGAAGTATGACAAACCGATGATGTTGCATGTGCGCAATGCTCACGAAGATGTTTTGGATATTTTAGCGGCAAAAAAGAAAATATACGGCGAAAAATTGCGGGGTAATGCCCACTTTTTCACGGGGACAACAGAAATTGAGCAAAAATACCTGAATCTTGGTTTTTCCGTATCGTTTACCGGCGTCATAACTTTTGTAAAAGCCTATGATGAAGCGGTAAAATACGCTCCGCTTGATATGATTATGAGTGAGACTGATGCGCCGTTTGTGGCTCCAATTCCACATCGAGGTGAACGCAACGAACCGTCCTATGTTGAACAAGTAGTCGAAAAAATGGCTCAAATAAAGGGTATTTCAACAGAAGAAATGAAAAAAAATCTTGTAAATAACGCTCTAAAAATCTTTAGAATTTCTTTATAATTTTTTTATAAATATTTTAACCCTAATTTGCTATAACTATTGCATAACCAAAAGGCCTGTGATAGGCTGTAATTTATGGAAAAAACAGCGGAACGAGACGTAAAAGTATATGAGATTGGCTATTTAATAGTGCCTTCAATTCCAGCAGAAAAAATTGCTGCGGAAATTAGTACTATAAAGGACGTTCTCAGCAAGCATAAAGCGACAGTTTTGTCTGACGAGACAGCATCACTTCGTTCTTTGGCTTATACTATGGTTAAAAAAATCGGGACAGTAAACCGACGTTTCGACAGCGCCTATTTTGGTTGGATCAAGTTTGAAGCCGCTCCTGTCGAGGTGCGTCTCATTGAAAAAGAGGTGAAAGAAGTCGAGTCTATCTTACGCCTCCTCCTTATTAACACTGTTCGTGAGCATACTTTGCTCTCGAGCAAATTGGATATCGAAACTTCTGACAAAAATATGGCAGAAGGCGGTGCAAAACATCCAGTTTCAACAGAAGATATGGATAAGTCTATCGACAAGACTGTCAGCGATCTAACTGTTGCTTAATCAAATCGTATGTATTTTAACAAAGCAATCGTCATCGGAAACTTAACACGAGACCCAGAAATGAAGGCTTTGCCTTCGGGGATTCAAGTCACAAGTTTCGCTGTTGCTACCAATCGAGTTTGGAAAGACAAGAACGGAGCAAAGCAGGAGAGTACAGATTATCACAACGTCGTAGTATTTGGTCGCCAAGCAGAAACCGCAGCACAATATTTGAAAAAAGGAGCATCAGTTTTGGTTGAAGGTCGCATGCAAACACGTTCTTGGGATGACAAAACATCAGGCGAAAAGAAGTATCGCACGGAAATCGTGGCTGACAGAGTCCAGTTTGGTCCTCGTCGAGAAGGTGGTGCGGTAGGAGCAAGTACGGGAGCCCCAGCAAGTAAGACAGAAAAGGGGGGCAAAGGTGCAGCAGGTGCTGCCAAGGACGCAGGGGCGGATGTAGGGGGTGCGATCGAGTATCCAGAAGAAGAAATTAACGCAGAAGATATTCCATTTTAAACTTTATGAAGCAAAATTTCCTATCACAAAACAAAGTTGCATATATTGATTACAAGGACATTGAGGTTATCAAGAAATTTGTTAACCCACATGGTCGTCTTATTGCGCGCAAGCGTACGGGTGTTTCAGCCAATCATCAGCGACAACTCGCTAATGCTTTGAAGCGGGCGAGATTCTTGGGCTTGATGCCGTTTGTGGTTCGATAATTTGCGAATTAACAAAAAAACCACCGCTCGGTGGTTTTTTTGTGTATTACTTTTGCTACCAAGAGTGCCTATGCAGGGCACAGGTCAATTTTCTGCTGAAAATTGCCTTCACACTCGCGCCAGTCGCGCTCCGTGAGTCCCTGCATAGGCACTCTCGTCCGCAAAAGATGTGCACAACAAATCATCAAACAGTGTGTTATTATAAACCCATGAAAACAAAAAGATATTGGTTGAGGGGAGGGGCAGTCGGTTTGATTGTTAGTTTTTTCCCCATCGGTTTATTACTCCATAGTTTTTTTAAATGTTCGAATTCTGGTTACAGAGGTGGTCTTTGTGGAATAGAGATTCCGATTTCTTTATGGCTTCTTGTGATATTAGTTTTTTTAGGTATTTTTGTTGGTTGGCTTTACGAAAAAAAATAAAAATAGGAATAAAGTTTCTCAAATTTCATAATTTTAGAATTTACGCTGTTAATCAAGTGTAAAGAATTGTTTGTAGATACAACGAAACCACGCTTTTAACGTGGTTTCTCGGAGGCCGAAGCCCATAATCAAATATGATTATATTCCTTTCAAAAAAGAAGTCAATTAAAATTTTCCGCCGACACGTTCGGTGTATTCGCCGGTTTCGGTGTTGATGCGGACAACATCACCTTCGTTAATGAACATTGGACCGTTGATAATTGCGCCAGTTTCGAGTGTTATCTGTTTGTTTCCTCCTTTTGATGTATCACCTCGAACGGCGTGAGGAGCATCGGTGACTTTGAGGTCGACTTTGATTGGCATTTCCACACCAATGATTCCTTCTTCAAAAATTAGAACGTTTAGAAGGGAATTTGGCTTCATGAATTTAATTCTGTCACCAACAAGCTCGGTTGAAAGTTGAAAACGCTTTGAAGGATCGTTGATTTCGCAGAACCAAATCTCGCCTCGGTTGGTATAGAGATACTTAATATCGCGCTTTGAAAGCTCAGCTGCCTCTACTTTATCAGTAACGTGGAAAGAAACTTCTTTCATGTTGCCACTGATCATATTACGCATTTTGACGGCATTGACCGGCTTGCGCTGTTGTTTGCGGAAAACGTGAGAATCCATTACTTCAAATGGCTGATCCTCGTAGATAATGTACTTGTGAACGGTGATTTCGTTGTATTCAAGCATGATATTTTTGGTTAATGTAAGGCCATTCTAGGGCAAAATAGGGGATTTGTCTACTAGAAAAAACAAAAAAAGAAGCCGGCCCGTAATTGGGTCGGCTAGGTTCGATAGGTGTTGGAAAAACTCAGTATTCCACAATGTTCCTCACCGCATCACGGATAGCATCATCGATTTCAATGGATATGTTGGGGTTTCCATCAAAACCGGAGCCGCCCTCCGGAATGTTTAGATACTGAGCTTTTGCGACGAATTTCCCCTGGAACGCGCGGTCGCAGTCCCACTTGTCAAAGAAAGAGGGACTATCAGAGGGCGTCCCAGTTTCCTTCAATCCAAAGGCAATCCGAAGTTCATCTGACGTGAAGATTCGTCTTCCGGTCGAAAATTCACCTGTTTCCTCGGATTGGCTGACTTACCAGTCCACAGTCCATTTGTTGTCGCTCTTTCGCCGTATCACCAGACTTCCGGCGCTACTTTCCAGAATGAGTAGATTTGGAGAGCATCCGTCTTTGACGCGGACTTTGGTTCCGTGATGATGAAACCAATCGGGCCACACTGAAGTTCTCATGGATAAGTCTCCCAAGGTTAGAGGGTATTAGAACAATCATTTCTGTTTATCATACTACTCAGATGATTCGCAAATGCAAGTGAAGAGGAGGTAAAGCGAAAAACAGGCAGTCCTGAGGGACTCACGGAGCGCGACGGCGCGAGTGTGAAGGAAATTTCCAGCAGGAAATTTACCTGTGCCCTCAGGACTGCCTGTTTGTAGCGATTTATTTACTCTCCACCACTTTCCATTTTCACATCTCCTTTAGCCAGTTGTTCACGAATCTCTTTCAGAATCTTGTCCGAAACTTTGGTATTTTCTTTCAAAAACGTACGAGTAGCATCATAGCCTCGTCCCAATTTCTCATCACCATAGGCATAACTGATACCAGTTTTTTTAATCAAGCCCATTTTCTCACCGAGGGCGATAATTTCACCTTCCTTGGAAATACCTTCGTTGTAAATCAAATCAAATTCGGTCTGACGGAATGGGGCAGCGACTTTGTTCTTTACAACCTTCACGCGGCAACGTCCACCCACAACTTCTTCACCTTTTTTAATTTGAGCGATGCGACGGATATCCAAACGAACGGAAGTGTAAAACTTGAGAGCCTTTCCGCCAGGAGTTGTTTCCGGATTACCGAACATCACACCAATTTGCATACGAATCTGGTTGATGAAGATAACAATAGTTTTTGAGCGGGCGACAATAGCGGTCAATTTACGCAAAGCTTGCGACATAAGTCGAGCTTGCTTGCCGACGTGCTGTGCACCCATATCTCCTTCAATTTCATCCTTTGGAGTCAGCGCTGCGACAGAGTCGATAACAATCACGTCAAGCTTGCCGCTACGGACTAATGATTCACAAATCTCTAAACCTTGTTCACCTGTATCTGGTTGTGACAAAAGTAATTCTCCAATTTTTACGCCTAAGTTTCCGGCGTAAACAGGATCCATAGCATGCTCAGCATCAATAAAGGCGCAGATACCACCTTTTTTCTGGGCTTCGGCGATGACATGCAAAGCCAAAGTTGTTTTACCAGATGACTCTGGTCCAAAAATTTCGATGATACGACCGCGGGGGAGTCCGCCAACACCAAGTGCGGCATCTAGTCCAATTGAACCGGTAGAGATGGCGTTGATATCAACTCTTGGTTTTTCGCCAAGCATCATAATAGACTCATCACCGAACTTTGTGCGAATCGCGTCCAACGTATCTTTAATGCTTGCGTTACTTTCTTTTGGGGGAGCTTTTTCTTTTCCAAATTTTGCCATAAATTTTGTAATTACTGAATAATCTTCTGTGTGCTTGTGGCTACGGTACTTGTTGCGGTCATGCCAGTTGTACTTGCATTACCGATTAACGTACTACTTGCCTGCGGAGCAGTGTAATTTAGCTCGATAAGCTTTTTTGTGCTTCGGCCAAATTTATCCTGTGCCTCTAGCTTAATTATAGTATAGCCGGAAGGCACCAGCAATTTCTCCGAGAAATTGCCTTGTTTGTCAACAAAGATCTGTCGATCGTTGAGACTAATGTGAGTGATGTTGTTTGCTGAACCGGCCACCACAATGAGAGGGTTAGATAGGTTCTCGCCATTTTTTGGCGTTGAAACGCTGATTTCCGGTCCGTTTATGAGGTTGCGAGCCTGAAATAGTCCATAACCCAAAATGAGCAATAGGGTTATGATGACTATTGAAATTTTAAGAATGAGTTTTTGGGAAGCCGTCATGATGTTAGGCCGCAGGTGGCAGATTTTCTGTACTCTCCGCACCTGTTGTTTCGCTAGGTTTGTCGGCAATCACATCGCGAGGTCGTGAACCGTCGGCTGCACCGATTACTCCACGCTCTTCCATCATATCCATGAGGCGAGCGGCACGAGCATAACCGATACGTAGTTTTCTTTGAAGATATGAAGTTGAAGCTTTGCCGGCGTGAATTATCTCTTCTCGAGCTTGCTCATATAAATCATCGTCATCGTCTCCAAATTCATCTGCGTTATTGACCGCGTCAAAAATCGAATTCTTTTCTTGTGGTTGGGTGTTGCTGAGATCGATACCAGCTTCTGGGATTGCATCATTGTTTTCAACGAGGAATTTTACGACATTTTTGAGCTCAGTTTCGGAAATAAAGGCAGATTGAATACGGTTTGGTTGAGACATATCGCCAGACTGGAAGAGCATATCGCCAGCGCCGAGCAATTTTTCTGCACCCGATGCATCCAAAATCGTACGAGAATCGATCTGAGATGACACCTGGAGGGCAATGCGGGCAGGGATGTTGGCTTTAATAAGACCGGTAATGACGTTGACTGAAGGACGTTGGGTTGAAACGATGAGGTGAATACCAACAGCGCGGGACATCTGAGCGAGGCGAACAATGGCAGATTCCAACTCGCGGGGATAGGCTTGCATGATATCGGCCAATTCATCGATGACAATGACAATATATGGAAGGGTTTCCGGTATTTTGCCTGCGGCTTCGAGCTCGGCCCTTTCCTCATCATCAAGTTTTTTAACGGCTGGAGCCAGAATATTTTTATGATATGACTCAATGTCTCGCACGGATTCTGATTCCAGAATATCGTAACGTCTATCCATTTCTTTTGCCGCCCATTTGAGTGCCAGGATAGCTTTTTTGGCTTCAGTCACGACCGGAGTGAGTAGATGAGGGATTTTGTTGTAAAGCGTGAGTTCAACACGCTTTGGGTCAATCATGATGAATTTGAGATTTTCTGGCGTGTTGCGATAAAGCAGAGAGGTGATGATGGCGTGAATGGTCACGGACTTACCGGAACCGGTGGCGCCGGCGATAAGAAGGTGAGGCATTTTGCCAAGGTTGGCAAAATAGGACTTTCCAGAAATACCTTTACCTAAAGTGACAAGGAGCGGCTTGTTGGAATTCTGATATTCCGGATCACCGATAAGATTGGCAAGACCGACTGTTGTTTTGACACTATTTGGAATTTCAATACCGACGAGCGATTTACCGGGGATAGGTGCTTCGATACGGATCGGGTGAGCGGCGAGAGCGAGAGCGAGGTCGTTGTGTAAAGCGACGATGCGAGAAAGTTTTACACCCTCGGCAGGTTTCAGGGCATAGCGAGTGATAGAAGGTCCGATCGAAACTTCATCCATTTCAACTGAGATACCGAAGTTTTGAAGTGTGCGCTTAATAATGTTGGCATTGGCCTTGATGTCTCCGACTCCCGGTTTGCCTTTATCGCCTTCAAGGAGAGAGAGGGGGAGTGGCACGAATTCATTATGGCTAACTCTCCCGATATGCGCTGGCATTGATAAAGTAAACTCGTCCTGTTTGTTCTTGGTGTCGGTCGCGTCTTTGAGTTTTTGTTTATCGTCATTATTAGCGGTATTTTTGTCACTGGCTTTGCGAGCCTCATCCATTTTTTTGAGTTCCGCTGCATCAAGGTCGGCTGAAACTCCTTTAGCATCTTTCTTTTCATTTTCTTCGTCTTCATCTTTACGCCACCAGATCAAATCGGCGAGGTGCACGTCAAAGATTACTAGTATTGATATGAGAACCAGTGCTAACAGAAATACTAAGGTGAAATACACATAAAATATTTTAATGAGCGGCAAAGAAACATAGTAGCCGACAACACCGCCGACAAGACTTAGATCCTTTGAGATCATAAAAGAGATAGTCGAGATGATACCGAGTCCGGACAAGAACAAGACTAGCCCACCGATCGATTGCCACATGGCGATCTTCTGCTGAGCTGATCTAAAGAACGAGATACCTAGAATAATAAGAACGATAGGTATGAGATAATATCCGACACCAAAAAGTTGAGAGAAGATGATATACGTATCAATGCCAGCTCGACCGGCCAGACTGATTGCGGAAAGAACAAAGTAGATTGCGATAACAAAGAGTGTGACTGCTACGATTGCATGGAGAGTCTTTTCTTTGAGGTGACTCATAGCCTCATTGTCATTTTCTTTTGATGATTTATTTCGTTTGCTCATATGTGTTTAGAGTAATAATATCATACGAGGACATAATAAACATATACTAGAGGGGATAAAATATTTATAAAAAAATTCTAAAGAAATATTAAAATTTCCATAAAGACCTCAAGAAAGATTTTATCTTATCTTAAGATAGTGTGCCCTATCAAGAGCACATTTATCAAATTTGTATATATTGACGCTCAACTTTGTCCTATACTATAATGGACATAAATTCGTTCTAATTTATTTTAAAAGACAGGTGGAAATGTTATAGGACAGGTAAGTAAAGGACACGTAATCTATATAAGACATTTAAAACACTAATATGGTCTCCAAACATCAGGATAGCTATTTAAAGAAATATGATGAAAAAAGCCTTGATAAAATCCAGTCAAAGGTAATCTTTAGTGACCCTGCGTATCTCTTCATTTTCAAAAAGACAGAAAAAATTATCGCTGCCCTTTATCTTATAACCAATTTAATATCGGACACGGAACCAATCAAACTTCAGATCCGTAAACTTTCTATAGGACTAATGTCGGATGTTTTGTCGCTCAAAAAGACAACTGTAGTGCAATCAAGACAAACTCTTATCAATCTTATGTCATCCATGTCTGAAACGATTTCTTTGCTAAAAATTGCGTCAACGGCAGATCATATTTCCTCTATGAATTATTCCATCATTCAAAAGGAGCTCGTTTTGCTTATGGACAATTTGCAAAATATTCACGAAGAAATCACCGCAAATGGTTCTTCGGTTTTTCCACAAGATTTTTTCAACGTGGCAACCCCGATTGGTAATTCGATCAACAATTCTGGAATTTCGTCACAAGTCTCATCTGTTTCATCACCATCAAATTATCCTTTAGCAAAGCTATTTCCTACTAAAGGACACTATAGGACATCGGAAAGTGTAAAGGACAAACAGACACAACAAGTGCAAAAAGACAATATAAAGGACATAAAGAACAGTCGTCACGATAATATAATTAGACTATTAAATGATGGTAAAACGCTGGGTATCAAAGATTTTGCACGAGAGATCAAAGATTGCAGTGAAAAAACGATCCAGAGAGAGTTAATTTCGCTTGTCGCTACTGGTGTCCTTAAGAAAACAGGGGAGCGCCGTTGGAGCCTCTATTCCCTGGTTTAGTTTTTGACTTTTCGGCCTAAATATGCGATGATTGGGCGGCCGTGAAAATAGGGCTAATTGTGGAGTTATCCACAGCCTCATTTGCACGGTTATAGGCCAAGATATATAATGATTCCTATGCATTATTGGCGTGTATTAATATATGCCCATATTGCGTTGTAATCTAACGTTTTTTTGGATAGATAATTTCTGTAACATTTAGGTTATGTTACCGTCATATCTGTACAAGCGAACGGAGTATTTTTCAGTACGAATAAGAACGTTGACAATTTAATAAACGATGTTAAAAATTCTTCCGAATATCTTTTTCCTTCATGGTTGTTAGCTCTAGAAAATCGGTCCAAATTATCCAACTAATCTTTTTACTTTAGGCGATACTGAAGTACTAAGACTTAGTCAAAGGCGACAGACTTATTGTTTAAAAAGTTTTTAATCAATACTCTGTTGTAAGAAGTAAGAATAATTTTTCTCGCATTAACAATATTTAAAAAATAAAGAGAAAAATTATAAGGTCAGTATTAATTAATTATAAATATGAAATTATCTACAAAAATTCTTGCCGTAGCTTTCGTAGTTGCAATGGCTTTGACCATCACAACTGTTGCAAGCGCAGCAATCAATACAAATCTTACAGTTGGTAGTACAGGTGCAGACGTAGTTGCACTTCAAACAACCCTCGTTAGCGGTGGTTATTTGACAATGCCAGCTGGCGTCAGCATGGGATACTTCGGTGCTGCAACAAAGGCTGCTGTTATCAAATACCAAGTTGCAAATGGCATTACGCCAGCAGCTGGTTTCGTTGGTTCTATAACTCGAGGTGCTCTTAACGGCGCTCCAGCTGCAGGTGCTCTTTGCCCAAATGGCAAGACACTAGCAAGTAACTGTTCAACTGCCCCAGGCGCAGCTGCAGGTGCTCTATGTCCAAATGGTATGACATTGGCAAGCAACTGTATGTCAGCTCCAGGCGCATCAAACGGTTCTCTTAATGGTGGCGCAGGTAGCGCAACTGTTACAAAGACCGCAACTGATGTTGAGTCATCTGTTGACGAAGGTTCAAGCAATGTTAAGGTTTACGGCTTCAAGGTTGAGGCTGATGGATCTGACATCGCTGTTACCAGCGTTAAGGTTAGCTTCCTAGCTGATGGCGCAAGCGCATCATCACTACGACTTAGCCGATATGTTAACACTGTTAGCGTATGGGATGGTTCAACCAAGATCGGTTCAGCTGATGTAGCTGACTTCACGAAGTCTGGTAATGCCTACTCAAAGACAATTTCGCTTTCAAACGCAGTTGTTCGAGACGGTTCAGGCAACAAGAAGACCTTCTATGTCACTGTTGATGCTGTCGAAAATATCGACACCACCGACTTTAATGCAAACTGGACTCTTACTGTCAGCAACATTCGATTCACAGATTCGACTGGTGCTATTCTTACCGAGAATCCAAACTCACAAACTGCGACCTTCAAATTCACTAGCCTAGCCCTATCAGGCAATGCTAAAGTTGTTGTTTCAAAGGGTTCAGGAAGTCCATTAGCACAGAGAGTTGAAGTATCAGACACCGCTTCAACAAAGGATGTTTTGATGCTTGAATTCAAAGTCAAGGCTAGCGATTCAGCTGTATCATTCGATTCAATTCAAGTAACTCCAACTACTTCTACAAGTACTCCAGGAGTTATTGGTGAATTGCAACTTCGAAATGGTTCAACCGTTCTCGCAACTATCGATGGATCAACACTTACAAGTGGTCAAGCAGCTACATTCAACTTGGATGACACATTCAATATTGCCGCAAACACAACTGCAGTCTTCCGTGTTTACGCAACTGTTAATGATTCAACCAACTTCGGATCAAGCGATGCAGCTACTGCTTCTGTAAGTTATACAGATTCAACAGATGCTTTTGCTCCTGAGGATTCAAATGGCGATGCTATCAATCCTACCGGTTCAGCAGCTGGCGAAACACAATCATTCGCTATCGCAGGACCACAGGTACGACTTGTATCTAGCTCTTACGTAGCTCCAAACGTAACTGATCATATTGATGGAACCCTAAAGATGACCTTCCAAGTTGCAGCTTTGGGTGACAGCGATATTACCCTTTCACAAGATCAGTTCGGTACTGGAAAGACATCAGGTCAGGCTAGCCAATCAGCTGGCGCAAAGGTTGTCGTCTTCAATGTTACAGGCGCAACTACAACTGATGCTGTACTTGACAGCACTGATTTGACAAAGGATGGTTCGAATGACTTCACCATCTCTGCTGGTGATACTGCAAACTTTACTCTTACTGTAAAGTTGGCATCTGCCGGTGGTGTAACTGGATTAGTACGTGGTACAATCACGAACGTAGCAAATACTGCTATTGCAAATCTAGTTGAGACCCCAGCTTACTAGCAGCTCAAGCTTATAGATGGTTTAACCATTTATTCGCTCAACAAAAAACCGCCTTAGGGCGGTTTTTTGTTGCCTGAATTTATAACTGTGGATAACTTTTGATATAAAGATTGTTCCACATACTGTATAATTTGATTAACGAAAAGGGAAGTCTCCTTTGCGTGTATGTTTTTATTATTAATAAGTTCGTTTAATATGAATTACAAAAAAATCGTTATGTTGGCAATTGGATTTTTTTCCGTGTCGATGCTTTTTGTTGTGCCGGTGATGGCTTCTGCGGCCGTGGCCTCTACTACAATATCGACAGTCAGTATTACATCTTCAAGTACGGTGCTCGTCACACTTGATCCAACCAAAATGGGTGCCGGCAATGACGGTGATCTTTTTTCCGTGGCCAGCTCTTCTTGGCACATTGATCAGAATACTAATGGTTCAACTCCGCTTGGTCCTATAAGTGCTGCGATTACACATAATGGATCTGCGCCTTGGACAATAACTCTTACTTTTGCACAAGGTTCATTCGCTTCAACCAGCGCAAGTTATGATGCGTCTCATGGTTTGTATGTTGCGGCTAGTGGTCTGGTTACAACTCTTGGTAGTTCAACAAACGCGGTGGTATTGCATAGTGCTTCAATTGCTATTGCGGATGCGCAGGTCCCCACTATTACTGTGACTTCTCCTACAACAAACGCATATATTAATAGTGTTGCCACAACATCCTCGGATGTGAGCTATTCTTTGAGTGAAGCGGTCGCTTCTGGTCTCATTGTCGCTTCAAGTACTGGTGGAACAGCAGATGCAAGCGTGCACTCATGTGTTCTTGCAGGATCGGCTCTCACTTATGGAACACATTCAGCGCTTAACTTAACCAGTCTTACAAATGGATGTGTATCTGCAATGACACTTGTGAATGGTTCGGTTTATACTTTTAGTTTTGGAAGTGCAACTGACGCAACGGGAAACGTTTCGGCAACAACGACTGTAACTGGCGTAACTTATGATACGACTGCACCAACGGTATCAAGTGTACTTTGGGATTCAACGACGGATAATGATCATAATACTAATATTTCAGTTGGTGATGATATAAAGATTACTTTTGACGAAAAAATAGATACATCTACAGTTTCCACGACAACTCTTGGGTTAGATGCTCATACATTTGGAAATTCAACATTGGCTTGGAACAGTCCAACAAATACTGAGGTAACCGTAACTCTAGGTTCTACTGCGACTGTACAAAGCGGTGATACTATTGCGCCTACAAGTGCGGTAACAGATGTTGCCGGAAATGCATTTACTTCAACTGCTACAACTTCGATAACTGATGCATTGTCTCCTGTAACTCCAGTTTCCAGTCTTGACGCAAGTACGGTTTATTCTCATGAAACAACAGCAACTCTTTCTTCGGTTGGTGCTGCAAATATCTATTATACGAACGATGGTACGATTCCTGCTTGTGCCAGCGGTAATTTGTATAGCTCTGCCTTAACTATTAGCCGAAGCCTTGTTTTGAAAGCGGTCGGATGCGATGCGTATTCCAACGTTTCTAGTTTAATGACTAAGGTCTACATTATAAGCGCTAATGGAAGTAGTGGTTCTCATGGTGGTGGAAGCAGCGCAAGAAATCCTAATGCTGCGGTACCTGCAACACCTGCCGTGCCGGGAGTTAGTCCGGCCGTGCCTGCGACACCTTCTTCGCATTCATTGGCAACAAAACTTTCACGAGACCTCTTTGTTGGCTCGGAAGGCGATGATGTTTCGGCACTCCAGACTTTCCTTGAAAATAGCGGTTTCCTAGTTATGCCAAACGGAGTGGCTAAAGGATACTTTGGTGGTTTAACCAAGGCGGCTGTTATTAAATTCCAAAAAGCAAAGGGTTTGCCGACACCGGGCCGAGTTGGACCGATGACTCGTGAGATCCTTAATGGAGAATAATTTTCGGATTGCTTAAAAGCTTAAACCCCGACCTCGTAAGAGGTCGGGGTTTTTGTTATAATTATTTCATGTTAGACCTTTTCGACAAAACTTTTTTTAGGTTCGCGATTGGTTTCATACTTATTATAAGCGTGAGTTTCGCCATAATGGCCTTTTCCGGATATTATCAAGATAGTATCGACGCTTCGGTGGCAGCGCGATAATAATATTCTGAAATTCTGTAGAAAATACTAATGAACGAGAAATAAAATCTTTCTAAAGATAGCATATGGCTGCTTTATTTTTTCTTTAGAAAATTTTTAGAATTTCTTTAATATTTTTTTATAAATATTTTAGGGGTGCTTGTTTATGATTTCTGCATGAAAAAATTATTTTATGCAGGTATCGTATTTATCAGCTTTTTACTAGTAAGTTTATTTTTTAGTGTAACGGTCACTTTCGCGGATACTAATATTCCTGCTGAAATATCCACAAATCTTACTTTGGATTTGGTGAATAGTCCGTATGTAGTGCGAGGCGGCATGGTCATATATGAAGGAGCTACTTTGTCGGTAGACCCAGGAGTTGAAATTAAATTTGCTAATGATGATTCTGGCGCAAAAGGGTCAATGACGGTTTTGGGCAGTTTGAATGTAAACGGTACTGAAAATTTGCCGGTCTATTTTTCTTCTAACACGGAAAATGATGACTGGAATATCTATTTTAGCCACGGGACATCGACACTTTCTCACATGAATTTGAAAGGTTCTAATCAAGCAATTTTTGCTAATGGAGAAAATTTACAAATTGACCATTTAGTGGCCGATGATCTAAAAGGTACAGCCATCATTTTGAATAATAGTTTAGCGAACATTTCTTCAAGTGATTTCGGAGATGGTAACGAAGCGTTAACCTTGTTTAACCAAAGCAATGTTACGGTCAGTGATTCTCTGTTTCATGGTATATCAGTCAAGAGTAATGACGCGGCAATTGTTGTTCGTGATAATTCCTCGCTGCAACTTCAAAACGTGACGATAAAAAATATTATTGCGGGCGATGCGGTCAGCGTTTATTCAAATGCAGATATGACAATGTCCTCATCGACTCTTTCGGCTGGTGCGGGCAACGGTATTTTGGCGTATAACAAAGGCGTTGTCTCGCTGAATAATTCCACGATCGAAAATTTTACTTCAGATGCGATTTTGGCCTACTCAAATGCACAAGTCTCGCTTGATCATAGTTTGCTTACAAAAAATGATGTGGGACTCGAAATATATACACCAATTGTTTTTCACGCCAGTCTTTCAGATATTTATGGAAATAAAATTCAGGGAATCAAAAATTTTTCGAGTGGAATAATCGACGCTTCAAATATATGGTGGGGCAGTCCTATTGGACCGCATAAAATTAATGAAATTTTGGATAGTAATGCAACCGATATTTCCAATGATGTGGTCGAAACGATTGGAGAAGGTGTAGGTGAAAACGTGAGCTTTGATCCATGGCTGACTGAGGATCCTTTAATTCCGGCTATGCCAAAATGTTGTTCGAACGTTGCGTTCATTCCCGGTTTGGAGGGAAGTCGACTCTATACAAATGGATTATTTTCTGAAAATCAACTTTGGGAGCCAAATCGAAATGCCGATGTAGATGAATTGGATATGGATATTAGTGGCAAAAGCATTCGTAATGATGTGTATACGAGGGATGTGGTCGATAAAGTCGGAATAAATATTGGTCTCTTTGATTGGACATCAAGTATCTATGATGGTTTCATAAAATACATGGATGGTTTGGTGGCAGACAAAAAGATTAATAACTGGGAAGCTTTGCCTTATGATTGGCGACTCGATCTGGATGACGTTGCTGGCAGTGGATTGATTGACGCGAAAAATAACATTTCTTATCTTTCTTCAACTACACCTGATGTGTCATATATGATTTCTCAAATACAATTTCTCGCCAATCATTCTCAAACGGGAAAAGTTACATTGGTTACGCATAGTAACGGCGGCTTAGTCGCTAAAGTATTGATTCAAAAATTACAGACTTTAAAAGATCAAAATCAAAATAATTTGATTGATAAGATAGATAAAGTGATCATGGTGGCGGCGCCACAGCTTGGAGCAGTTGACGCATTGGGCGCAATTTTGCATGGCTACAAGCTGAATTATGTCGGTGGTTTGGTTCTGAATGAAAATCACGCTCGAGCAATGGCCGAAAATATGCCGGGTGTATATAATTTATTACCTTCACAAAAATATTTTGAAAATAACGTCAATCCCGTTATTATTTTCGCGACTTCAACCGACACGTTCAGTAATTTTTCAAAATATTACGGACGGACTATTACTACCTACGATTCTCTTGAAAAGTTTTTGACTGGTATGGACGGTCGAAAAGACCCGAGTTTTGGCGATACTATCAATCCCAATGTACTTAATAAAAACCTATTAAATAAGGCCGAAAATCAACATACAGCTATAGATAATTGGCAATTCCCTCCAACTCTTGATTTGACGCAGGTGGCGGGCGTTGGTGTCGATACTCTTTCAGGTTTACGGTATGTAAAAGGTGCGGTTTGTAATACTGACATTATGATGTGCGATGACGCTTTAGATTTAGAACCTGTGTTTAGTAACGATGGAGACGGTACGGTGATGTCTAGCAGTGCGATCTTAGGTGGACCGAAAAAACTATATTTTGATTTGAAAAATTACAATGACATTCAAAGTAGTTTTGGGTCAAAGGATACGATTAATCATTCCGATATTCTTGAGGCTTGGCCGGTTCAAAATATGATAGGGGGTCTTATAGAAAATGGTACCGATTCATTTCCGTTTATTACTCAAGATAAACCGCAAATCGAAAGTAAACAATTGTTAGTGGTCGCTCATTCGCCCATAGATTTGAATGCCTATGATTCAAAAGGTAACCATACTGGTTTGATCGATAATCCCGATCCAAATTCTGATATTCAAATTGTAGAGCAAAAAATACCAAACAGCACCTACGTTAAATTTGGTGAAGGGAAATATTTGAGTTTGGATATTTCCACAACTGCTTCGGCCAATGTTTCTTTTCAAGGAACCGATTATGGATCATTTACAATTGACACCAGTTTAATCAAAAATGGCACGGTTATGGCTAGTTCAACTTTTGTGGATATCCCCGTTACTCCGGAGTTGAAAGGTAGTATTATAAATACAACATCGTCGCCTATACTTGTTTTGGACATTGATGGAGATGGTGTGGTCGATGCGACAACGACAGTGAATAAATCTTTTGATCCAATATTGTACATTGAAATAATGAAGAAAACGATCGATTCATTTAACCTCAAGAAAGCTCCGGAAAAATCGTTATTACAGAAACTGGATCAAGTCGAAAATAAAATTAAGACAGGCAAGATTAAAAATGCGGACAAGCAAATTCAGAAACTTGCAAAAAATATCGGTCGTACCAACAAGAAACTGCGAAAAATCACTGATGATGAGCGTAATCAATTAATAGTAATGTTAACCAATCTCGTTGATAATTTAAAATAAATATGAAAAAAATAACAATTATATTTTCCGTTTTATCCCTGATTTTTTACGGCTTCTTTGGTCTATTCCTAATTGACGCACCGTCCAATGTATTTAACGTTAGTTTCTTTGTTTGTCTCGGATTATCCATTGCTAACATTATTGTTTTATGGATTCCTTTTGGTAGAGAAAAAAATAAACTAAACCACCAAATTGCACTTACCGTATTAATAATAAACGTCATAGTGTTTTTATTGTTGGCTAGTATTCTGGTGGCATTGGCGTTGAATCCTCCTCATATAAATATTATGTAAATTAGCGAGTTTTTGACAAAATCGACCAAGTGCGGTAGGGTAGTGGAGTAAGGCCAGAGATAGTAGGTGACGCGTATATAAGCGTCTTAAGCAAGTTTTGAGGGATCCCCTTCGGGAATTTAATGCAAAACGAAACCTACCGAGGTAATACTCCTATTTCGCCCTACTTGGTCGATTTTTTTATTTTTAAAATAAAAACAAAACAAATGGCATTAACAAAAGCAGAAAAGAAAGAAATGATGCAGGGTGTTGAGACTGCTGTGAAAAGCGCAAAGTCAGTTGTCTTTGTGAACTTCAAGGGTCTCACGGTTGCCGACACTGTGGCTATGCGACGAAACTTGCGAGCTAACGATGTTGGTTACTTGGTGGCTAAAAAAACCATCACCAAAAAAGCACTTGGTGCACAAACTATTAAAGGTACAATGCCGGAGATGCCAGGCGAGTTGGCTATTGCATATAGCACAGACTTGACTGCATCCGCTCGAGAAATTTTGGCTGCCGCAAAAAAGCACGACAAAAAAATCTCGATCGTCGGCGGTATTTTTGATGGCGAGTACAAGAACAAAGAGGAAATGATGACAATTGCCCTCATTCCTTCTAAACAAGTGCTCTATGGTATGTTCGTCAATATTATCAATTCACCGATTCAGCGTTTCGCTATCGTGATTGATCAAATTGCTAAAACCAAAACTGCATAATCGCGAAAACATTTATTAAATTATTAAAACTAAAACTATGACAGAAGAAACAAAAGTAGAAATCCCCGCACAGTTCAAAGCTTTGGTAGAAGGCATTGAAAAAATGTCTGTTATCGAACTCAACGAACTTGTAAAGGTTCTAGAAAAACGATTCGGCGTATCAGCTGTTGCTGCTGCCGCTGGTCCAGCTGCTGGCCCTGCCGCTGCTGCTGAAGAGAAATCAACTTTCAACATTGAACTCAAAGATGCCGGCGCTCAAAAGATCGCTGTGATCAAGGTTGTGAAGGAAGCTTTGGCTCTTGGTTTAAAAGAAGCTAAAGACCTCGTCGACGCCGCTCCAAAAATGTTGAAGGAGAACGTTAAGAAAGAGGATGCTGAGAAGATCAAGAAAGATATTGAGGCTGCAGGAGGAAAGGTAGAACTTAAGTAAAGTACAAAGTAGCAAAGCAAAAAGCAAAACAAAAACACTAGTTGTTCGGGTACGGGAATTTCTTACTAGAAATTCCCTGAATCTCGCCGCCAGTCGCGGCTCGGACCCCCTCAAACTAGTGTTTTTGTTTTGCTTTTTGTTATATAATAGCTATATTACTGGCAAGCAATTACGTAAACGATTTTATGGAAATTCTGGACAAAATTTTCGGAAGTGCGGCAAAGGTTCGAATGATGAGACTTTTTATCCTTAACCCCGACAAGCAGTTTTCTGTTAGCGATGTTGTTAACCGCACGATGATTCGCGAAAAAGAGGTTAAAGAAGAAATATTGTTGTTGGAAAAGATAGATTTAATTCGCCGTCGAACGGCGGCTCGCAAAGAGCACCCTGAATCATTGCGAACTAAGAAAACTCAAGTTTGGACTCTCAACCCAAAGTTTATCTATTTTGAAGAATTGAAGGGTTTTTTGATAAATGCCAATTTGATAAAAAATAGCGAACTTATCAAACGTCTCGGTCACGTCGGCAAGATTAAACTCATTGTTTTGGCTGGAGTATTTTTGAATCAACTTGATGAAAGCAAAATTGATCTTTTGGTCGTTGGCGATGAAATTCGTCGTTCTTCATTCGAAAATATAGTAAAATCGCTTGAATCGGAACTTGGAAAGGAAGTTAAATACGCTTTTTTTGGAACGTCGGATTTTGTATACCGAATGAATATGTATGACAAGCTGGTCAGAGACCTTTTGGACTATCCACACCAGGTTGTTCTCGATCGTATTGGCATAAAAGAGAATGTGGTATAATTATTGACAGAACATAGGCCTGCTCTGCTTATGTTTTTTCTATAAAAGTTTATTAATCGCTAAGTAAAAATAACATGTTATACCTTTAGGAGAACACTGTAGTCACTTCATTTCAAGGTTTGTGGTTGGGTTTGGGCGGTATTTTACCAAGAATAATCGCCGCTCTAGTAGTTTTTATTATCGGTTGGATTATTGCCGCTCTCATCGGCAAATTGGTCTTAAAATTGATCCAGGCAATCAAGATCGATAACGCATTGCGTGGCACCGAAGTTGAGCGAATCGTTAATCGAGCAGGATTTACTTTGGACATTGCGCGTTTGATCGGCGGTTTAGTCGAGTGGTTTATCATTGTGGTCGCTTTTGTCGCCGCATTTGATATTCTTGGCCTTGTTGCCGTCAATCAATTTTTGCTTAGCGTCTTGGCATACATTCCAAGCATCATCGTCGCTGTTGTAATTTTGGTTATTGCCGCAGTTGTCGGTGAAGTCCTTCAGAAGGTTGTTCGCGGTTCAGCTGCAGCAGCTGGTATGAAAGCTTCAACTTTGGCTGGCTCTGTCACCAAGTGGGCAATTTGGATCTTTGCAATTCTTTCGGCTTTGCTTCAACTTCAAATCGCCACACCTTTTCTAGAGACATTATTTACTGGAATCGTGGTTGCACTATCACTTGCTTTTGGTCTCGCTTTTGGCCTCGGTGGTCAACAAGCTGCCGCAGAAGTCATCTCTAAAGTTCGCAAGGAAATCGACACGAAGTAAGTAAGAATTAGACAAATAAACGTCTCAAAAAACCACTTAGCGATAAGTGGTTTTTTATTTTTTTCCCAAGAACGCTACCATTCAGGGCACAGGTAAATTTCCTGCTGGAAATTTCCTTCACGCTCGCGCCAGTCGCGCTCCGCGAGTCCCTTCAGGTAGCGTTCTTGGGAGAAAATAGACAAAACATGTTCAATTTAGTACTCTTTATATCGGAAGAAGCGATGCTGATCCGGATGAATAGACTTGGTGTTGTCGGTCAAGCAGGTAACGCTGGGACAGGGCACACACAAGTTGCATGTCTCGTACCGTATGGGTTAAATGGGTAGACGAGTCTTTGTCGATCGGTAGTCGTTTCTGTTTTTAGTGCCAACTGTCCCGATACCCTGCAGTTGGTTTTTTTATTGACAACAAAAATTGACGGCGTATACTATAAACACAACGGGCATGCGCCCTCCGAGATTCCCCGCCACAAGCGGGGTTTCGATTTCATAAGTCCCATTTTTTGCGGTTGACAAAATAAAAAGTGGGACTATAATATGCTTACACCATGAAAAAGACCCTTGTAAGGTTTCGTCCTTACCGGGGGCTTTTTTTGTCTAAAAACAGAATACTTTTTTGAGTTTCTAAATATACTATATGTACATTTAATTTTCTTAAAAGGAACGAACATTTATTGCTTGGTGAAATTAAGGTATGAAAAGAGTCTCTATTTTTAAAAAATTTTACTAAACTTGCGTAATCGCCATCACTGGAAACTATAATGGCTTTGTCGAATTGTTTTTCATAATAATTACAAACCGCAGACAAAACTAAATCAGAGTCACAATTACCTTTTATGTTACCGGTCCCATCGTATGTTATTTCTTTAAAAATTAAAATAAAGCCAGAGTTTTTTAAGTGAACATAAAGATCCGTGTTTTTCGAAATTAAACCTAAAAATATAAAAGCGTTATTGACGTTGTATTTTTCCTTCAACCACACACGAAATCTTACATAATCCAATTCCCAGCCAAGACCTAATACACCTCTGTGTAAGTTTGCGCCGTCAATAAAAGCATAATTATTTTCTCTGGATTTCATGGTAATAGGGATATTTTGCACTATACCAAAAATAGCCATACGGCAAGCCAATTTATCCACAACTAGCTATAGTGTTGACAACAAAAATGGCTCGTGTATACTAGTCCTCACGTCAGTATGATAAACAAAAAACAAGCAACTAAGCGGAAAAAGTAACTGCATAGATATGCTGTTGCCGAAAAACCGCTTAGAAATAGCGGTTTTTTGTTCCAGAGCACGGGTGAAGTGCTAATACCGAAAAAACAAGATTTTTGAAAATAAAATTCCACCACGCTTTCCACTTTGCGGCATCAAAACCGCAGGGGTCTTTTAATGGATTGTGGAGGTGGGCAGGCAAAAAACATTCTGTTATATGATTTCATATAACAGAGTACAACAATATTGCGGTTTTTAAATTTCCTAATAGGAAATTTAAGAGTATACGGTGGATGCCTTGGATTCAGAGAAGCGATGAAGGACGCAGCATGGCGGCGATACGTTTCGGGGAGGTGCCTAGCAACCTTTGATCCGAAAATGTCCGAATGAGGAAACTCAACTGATTTATCAGTTAGTCTGGAGTTTATC
>CAIKZC010000001.1 GCA_903831815.1 uncultured bacterium | reverse complement strand
GCTCCTAATTTTATAATAATGTCTTTTTTGTACTCGCCTTTGGCTTTTTTGAGCAGCTTTTGCCTGAAAACGCCTTGTGGGTCAACCAGATTGGCGACGCCACGAGAAAAAACTTCATCTAATTGTGCCTCAATATCGATTTGTTTCATTTAATAAATCTAACAGAGAAAGACCTTTTATGCTAGTATTAACTTTACATAAATTATGAACAAAAAATCAATTATCAAGCTAATACCATGGAAGTCGATTTTAATCATTATTTTCACCATTTCGGCTTTAGCTGTTGGGAGTGTCTTGATTTGGGTTTCAACCTTTAAAATTCCGGATTTGGCCACATTGCGCGCTCAAACACTCGTTCAATCGACCAAAATCTATGATCGCACCGGAAATACCGTTCTCTACGATCTAAACCCTAACGTCAAGAGAACCATCGTCCCTTTTGATCAAATTTCACAACACCTGAAAGACGCCACTCTTGCCATCGAAGACGCTTCATTTTACAGTCATTCCGGTGTGCGTCCCCTTGCATTTATACGTGCCGCTTTCGTCAACCTTCTTTCCGGAAGTTTCAAGGAAGGTGGTTCGACGATCACCCAACAAGTTGTAAAAAATTCTTTACTCAGTTCTGATAAAACTATTTCAAGAAAAATTAAAGAGTGGGTCCTTTCGATTCGTTTGGAGCAAATTGCCGACAAAGACACCATTTTCAATCTCTATCTAAACAGCATTTCTTACGGAGGCAACCATTTTGGCATCGAAGAAGCCTGCGAAGCCTTCTTGGGTAAACACGCCGCCGATCTAGATATCGCCGAATCCGCATATCTGGCCGCGATCCCACAAGCTCCAACCCACTACTCTCCATATGGAAATTATCTAAAAGATCTTGAAGACAGAAAAAATTTGGTTTTGAAAAAAATGTTGGAAAATAAATTTATTTCTCAAGATGAATTTGCCAAAGCTTCGGTAGAAAAAGTTACGTTCCAGACTGGAGGAAATCAAGGAATTAAAGCTCCTCATTTTGTCATGTTCATTAAAGATTATTTGGAAAACAAATATGGAGAAGATAAAGTTTTGAATGGCGGACTAAAAGTTATCACCACACTCGACTATACAATGCAACAAAACGCGGAAACTTTGGCCAAAAAATACGCCCTGCAAAATGAAAAAGATTTCAATGCCAGCAACGACGCGCTGGTCGCCCTAGATCCAAAGACAGGACAGATTCTGACCATGGTTGGTTCACGAAATTATTTTGACACAAAAATTGGTGGAAATTTTAACGTCGCCACTGCTCCAAACCGACAACCAGGCTCGACTTTTAAACCATTTATCTATTCCGAGGCTTTCAATGAAGGCTACACTCCCGACACTATTATGTTTGACGCGAAAATTCAATTCTCAACAAACTGCCAGCCTAACGATCTTTCCAGCACCCCGCCGTGCTATTCTCCAAACGACTACAGCGGAACTTTCCAAGGTCCAATTACCGTTCGAAATGCTTTGGCTGGTTCAGTCAACGTCCCCGCAGTCGAAATGCTTTATATGGTTGGGATTAATAAAGCTCTTGAACTTTCAAAAGCCATGGGTATCACCAGCTTAACCGATTCAAATCAATATGGATTGACGCTCGTTCTTGGTGGAGGTGAAGTCTCACCTATCGATATGACTAGCGCTTATGGAGTTTTCGCAACCGGAGGTATTCGCAATCCGTATACGGGGATTCTTTCGGTTCAAGACTCAGATGGAAATATTTTGGAACAATTTACTCCAAATAGCACGCAGGTTTTGCCGGAACAAACAGCTTTGGAAATATCCGATATATTAAACGACAACGTCGCTCGTTCTTCCGAGTATGGTCTCAACTCCCCTCTCTATTTCCCTGGTAAAGACGTGGCTGTGAAAACAGGGACCACCAACAATTTCGTTGATGCTTGGATTATCGGTTACACACCAAATATTGTGGTCACAGCTTGGGCCGGAAACAATGACGGTACACCAATGGCCAAGAAAATCGCCGGTTTTATTGTTGCACCTTTCTGGCGTGCTTTCATGGACACTGTTCTACCAACACTTCCAGACGAGCAATTTAAAGCACCGGACCCTGTTGATCAAACAATAAAACCAATACTCCGAGGTGTTTGGCCAACTATCCAAAGTTCGTCGTACACTTATAATTTGCCTTATCCAACTTCCAGCTCAACTCCTTTCGTCAATCAATTTGGTGTAGCAGAACAACATTCACTTTTATATTATGTAGATCGCAAAGACCCGTTAGGCCCGCCACCGATCCATCCTGAAAACGACTCTCAATTTCAAAATTGGGAATATGGCGTCAGAAATTGGTTTTCCACACACGGCTCTGCGTTAATAATTCCAACCTCAACAACTACCAACGCGATCCCAACCACACCTTAAATAAATTGGGTAGATAAAAATATCTAATTTCTGTATAATAGACGCAGTATGACTGTCAATAAAAAAAATGCCCATAAAGATAGAGTTGTTAGTTTTGTTTTAAAAACCGGGATCGTTACAGGTGAGACGCAAGCTAAAGCGCTCATTATTAGCGTTTCTCTAATATCTTTAACCATTTCAGCTATTACATTCGCCCATTATCTTTTTGGTGTGGGGAACAACCCAGTAGTTACATATGTTGTGCCCGAAGAACTAAAAATTCAGGTGGATAAGGCACATTTAAAAAATCAAAAATACGTCAAAAGAAATGAAAACGCATGACAACAATAAACAATCAGGTTTCACTTTGATCGAACTTCTGGTCGCAGTTTCGATAATTGGCGTCCTTGCCAGTATCACTTTAGTTTTTGTGCAGTCTGCCAAAAAAAGTGCCACCAACGCCTATGTTCTGGCTGAATCGGTCCAAATCAAAAATCAAATGTCTCTGTATTACCTTGATACAGGAGCTTATCCAAACCCGACCGGCAAGGATTTTTCAATGTATTGTATAAGCTCGACTGATATATGTCAGTTGTTTCAAAATCAAACTCAAGGTTTTTTTCCTGGATTAGACATCTCAGGCAATACCAGCGGAACTCAACTAGCTCTTGCTGAGCCCACAAAAACTGAAAATACATTCTGGTCGTTATTGAATATTAAAACAGCTGAAGCCGCTTCATCAACCGTTACTTTTCAAAAATTCAATAACGTCAATATGAAAACCCCGGTTTATTATTACTGCTCGCAAGACAGCGGAGTGCCTTCAAACAAACTTTGTGCTAATGGAAGCGCATGGTTGGCAACTCCAGTATTTTCAAGCGGTAACACCATAACCTACAAACTCGAAAACATTGATGATATTTCAAAAACTATCGGCGGTGGTGGCGGTAATAACGCAACCACAACATATTCATGTCTCGGCTCAATACCTCAAGGTATGTTGGCTTGCCCAGACACGGTTCAAAACCCAACGACAAACAACGTAAGTTGGGCAAGCGGAGATATAATCAACGAATACATGCTTATCACAAATCAATGTGCCGTCACTCCAAATGTCTGTAAGTATTTCTCCGTGGAGTGTCGACAAGACGTTGTAATAAGTCCAGGCAACGGCACACCATGCATAGGAACCAAACAGGTTGCACCAAATACACACTGGACGCAAACATCCAATTGCAAAACAACCACTTTTAACTGCGCATTTTGTACCTATCAAGGTTGTCTAACCAATATTTAAGATTATCTAACATCAAAGACTCCTTCTGCCGCGATAAGCGTCAGAAGGTTTTCTTTTTTCAAAAATATCTCCTGTTTTAGTGTTGGGGATCCTTGAATGTACAAAACACCATTCTTGATTGTGATGTTTTTCTTATCAATTTTAATTCCGATGATCTTTTCGACACTATTTATTATATTTTCAGTCCGAACGGTTTTATTCTGGTCGAATTTTTTAAATTTTTCTAAAAAATCAGCGATGTTGAACATGGTCTTTATTTGTTCATTGGCATCACTAGGTAGGTAAACGAACCATCAGACACTCCGCGCACGACCATGGGGCGATTTAGACCGTTAAACTGCAAAGAAACACTGTCGGCCTCAACCGATTGAAAACAATCAACGATATATTTAAAATTAAAATTAATCGCAACAGGCTCACCAGAGATAGCGGCAGATAAAGAGTGGACATGTTCCCCCACCTCTGTGTTTCTTGTTGAAATTTCAAAAAGTTTTTTGCTTGGGTCGACTTTTATCGATACTTGGTGAAAAGCATCGGAAAAAATCGTTGCTAATTTGAGAGCCTGAACAATATCTTGTTTCAAAACAACCACCTCAGTAGTAAATTCTTTTGGAATGATCTGTTTGTAATCAGGAAAAACCCCTTCAACCACTCTTGAAGTGATGTAAGTTGTGCTAAAAGAGAATGAGATTTGATTTTTAGTTAAATTAACTTCAATCTCTTCGGATACATCTTCAATAATCCTAACTATTTCAATAACACTTTTAAATGGTATGAGGATCGCCCCAATTTCTCTGAGTTTTTTGGTATAGATCTTTTTTTCAGCTAACCTAAATGAATCTGTGGCCACAAAACACACCTCGCTTTCATCCCCATAAACATAAACGCTAGCTAACTCAGGTTTCATGCTCGAAATAGAAGCGGCATACCAGACCGACTTAAACCCTTTAACCAAATCCTTAGCATGAATTTTAAAAGTTTTTTCTTTAGGCACAACTGGTAATGTTGGAAAATCCTCATAATTATAGGCGTTTATCACCGCTTTACTTCCCGAACTTGAAACAATTAGGTTTTTTTCGGAAACCTCCAAAACAACACTTCCATCCTCGGAGACTTGAGATATAAAACTATAAAGAATATTAGCCGGCACAGCCACCACACCCTCGGTATAAACTTTGGCTGGAACTTTTACCTCAATCCCCAATTCCAAATTAGTTGATCTTAAAATTACATTTCCATTTTTAGCTTCAATAAGTACACAACGCAAAACTGGGAGTGTTGGATGTTTACTTGTGATCTTTTCAACCTTAGAAACAGCCTGTAGTAGTTTATTCTTTGTGCACTCTATTTTCATATATTTATATATTAAAATTATTACTACTACTAAGACTGTTGATATGTGGGTAACTCGTAAACAGTGTTGAATAACAACCTTTATTAATATAATTCTTTGTGTGGATAGTGTGGAAAGTTCGATCTCCGATCTGGGTATATTTTTTCATAATTTTTTTCTTGACTTTATATTAACAAACAATCCTCTACCTATTCACAAGTAATCCACAACTAAATCATCGATCTGATCTGCGCCAACTCTTCAGCCAAAATACTATTAATTTTTAACTCCTCTTTTATTTTTTCATAAGAATGAATGACTGTGGTGTGATCTCGACCACCCATTTTTTGACCGATCGTCGGATAAGAGATGTTAAAATCTTCTCGCAAGATATACATAGCGAGCTGACGAGGTTTCACTACCTCTTTGTGGCGAGTTTTTTTACACATACTGTCTTCTTCGATGTTATAAAATCCTGCGACGACCTTAACGACATCCATAACTGAGACCGCCTTTTTTGGTTTTGCGCTTCCTTTCACGATATTTTTAACATCGGAAATATTCAGATCTTTTCCTTTTAATTCAACTTGGCAGACAATTGAATTTAAAGTGCCTTCAAGTTCGCGGATGTTGGAATCGACGGTGGTAGCGATATAATCAATAATTTCAGGGCTTAAATTAAGGTTATGAAGAAGTGTTTTAGCTCTTACAATAGCCGCTCGTGACTCCTGATCCGGTGCTGAAATATCGACGATCATACCGGCCGCGAAACGTGAGCGCAATCTGTTTTCAAGGTTTGGAATATAGTTGGGGTGCTTATCGGAAGAAAATATAATCTGTTTGTTGTTGTCGTATAGATTATTGAAGAGATGGAAGAGTTCTTCCTGACTTTTTTCCTTGCCGGCCAAAAACTGGATGTCATCCATGATCAAGACATCATATTTGCGATATTTTTCCTTAAAAGAATTTACTTTTTGCGGATCATGAACGGAACTGATGTAATCTAAGGCAAATTTTTCCGAAGTTAAGTAAAAAACTTTTTTATTTTTGTAAGTTGTTTTGATGTAATTACCCAAAGCTTGGATTAAATGTGTTTTGCCTCGACCCGTATCGCCGTAAATGAGAAGTGGATTGTAAACAACGCCAGGTTTTTTGATGATGGCCTGCGAAGCGGCATAAGCGAGTTCGTTGAAAGGACCGACTACAAAAGTTTCAAAAGTGTATCGAGGATTTAAGTTGTCATCTTTGTTAATATAGAAATCAGCAAGAGGAAGTTCTTTGGTGGGCGTAGTTTGTTTCTGTTGAGTTTGCTCCGGTTTAGCTTTATTCTCATTTTTTACAATGAGATATTCGATAGCTCGAATATTTTCATCGAAATTTCGGAGAGATCTTAAAATTGTTTTGTGAAATTTATCCAAAAGCCATGTCTTAACAAAAGGATTTGGCACGGCAAGGAAAACCGTCCCCTCTTCCTGTCTATCGATGTAAGTGTCTCTAAACCAAGTCTTAAAGTTAGCGCCGGAAATAGATAGTTCTATTTCAGTTAGGACCTTATTCCAGAGACCTACGTAATCCGGTGTTTGTGTTGGTTGCATTTACCTATTATATAACCTGTTGAAAAATTAAGAACTTGTGGATAATGCCAAAATATGTTTATAATGTGTGTATAAATTGTTAACAACCAAATTAAGCCATTTTTATGTCAGTAACATATCAACCAAAGAAAAAAAAGCGAAACGTAACTCACGGATTTTTAGTCCGCCAGCGCAGTAAGACCGGACGCAATGTTATTTCACGACGTCGTTCAAAAGGGCGTAAAAAACTCACGGTTTAGCTAGCATGCTTCCAAAGAAAAAAAGGCTAACTACAGGCCTATTTGACCAAGTTTTCAAAGTTGGCAAGGTTTTGCATGGTCATAATTTTTGGATTAGATCGTTCTCGTTGCTCGAGAGTCTTCCTAGTCGTTACGCGGTAGCTATACCTAAAAAAATAGCTAAAACGGCCGTTTTACGTAACAGAATCAAGAGAATTGTCTATACAGCTATCGAAACTCTCGATAAAGGAGGTGTTTTTTCAAATCAAACCAATCATATGACGATTTTTGGTGTAAAAACTGATGTTTCCAAGATTTCTTACGAGGAAGTCGTTAAAGAAGTCAAAGATTTGCTTGAAAAGAGGGCAAAAATGAGGTAGAATTCTTCAGATGATTTCATTTTTCACTGCTGTTTTTTATCAACCTATTTACAACGTTTTAGTCTTTTTAATTAATGTGTTGCCTTGGGCGGATGCCGGCGTCATTATTATTCTCGTGACGTTGCTTGTTCGTTTCATTCTATTCCCTCTTTCCCAAAAATCTATCAGAACCCAGCTTAAAATGCGCGATATTGGTCCGGAACTTGAAGCGATTAAACTAAAATACGTTAATGACAAACAAGAACAAGCCAAACAAACTATGGCTTTTTACAAACAGAAAGGAGTCAATCCTTTTTCCGGTTTTTTTGCCATTTTAATTCAATTCCCTATCATTATCGCTCTTTATCGTATCTTTTTGGGAAGCGGCATTAGCAAGATCGATCCAGGTTTACTTTACAGTTTCATTCATGTACCAAGTCATGCAGTTAGCATGATGTTTTTAGGTTTTATAAGTCTAACAAGCAAGAACATTATTTTTGCTCTTCTTGCGGCTATCACGCAATTCATTCAAGCGCAGATCATTACTCCTCCGGCCCCACCGGTCGTTGCTGGCGCGCAAAAATCTATTGGTAATGATCTAGCTCGAAGTATGACCTTTCAAAGCAAATATGTTTTGCCTATCATGATCTTTTTTATCGCCTTCGCAGTTTCAGCCGCTGTATCCTTATATTGGATCGTCAGCAATACTTTTAGTATTTGCCAAGAGCTTTTCGTGCGTTGGCATCACAAAAGACAATCCTAAAGACCTTTGATCGTTAAACCCCAGAGATAGTAATCGCTCTTATTGGTGAAATACAAATTTTCTTCTTTTGCATCAAGAAATAGATTGATGGCGTCAATCGATTGATCTGTCGGCAGTTGATACAATAACTGCACAGTCGGTATGGACATGTCTATTTTATAAATATTATCGACGAAAGAAACGCTGCCTTGATACCAATCATCGGGATAATTTCCGCTTGGGATTGTTGTAGGTACGGCGCAATAAGCCGTTGTTTTATTTAATTTACTCCAAACGCATTTTTCGGGTAAAGTAGGATTGCTTGTGAATTGTTGGTATGTATTTTTACTAAAATTATAAATACCTGCGGAAATACTTCCGTTTTGAGACGAGGAATAAATCGTATAACTTAGGCTTGGATTGGTGAGGGTGGTAAGACCTGTGATATTACCAAGCGCTTTGGTCATTGCGCCGCCTGTTGTGAGGAAATACATAAAACCTAGCGCGCCAGATGAAGGTTTTGTGGTAAGGGTGATCGTATTTTCATTTGGCCATTGAGCAACCCATTCATTGAATGGGAAATTCAGTACAGAGGTCTTTTTTGAACCATCAAGATTGGAAATATAACCAAGAGCGCTGTCCCCTTTTTGAATCGTGAAGACTCGATTTCCTTTTGGTGAAATCGCAAGCGTTGAAATGTTATCCGACAGAAAACCTCCAATTAGTTGTGTGGCCGGTGAGGTTGAAGCCGGTAAATTACCTGTAAAAGTTTTCACCAGATCTTTGCTCTGGCCAATGAATTGAGCTAATACAGTGTTGCTAGACCACCACGCTTGATAAATACTCGGGATTGTAGTGTTTGAAGAGGCTGAAAGTGCGCCGGTCGAGTGGTTATATTCGTCTGTGTGACCTGTTGCGCGTTCAATATATCTAACGATACTAACTGAGGTGGTTGCATTAATTTTACGATCAAATACTTCCGCTCCGGCGATTGGCACGGTCGAAATTTTCAGAAGTTGAGAGGTTGGATTGTTAATATATTGAACATCCGATGAAGATGATGCCGTTGAGTTATTTCCGTCTGCAGAAGTTATGGGTGTCGTTGAAGATGACCCGTTGTAACTACCAAATGGTGAATTAGAACTTGGTCCTGTCGTATTTTGGATTGCAGGTGATGTAAAGAACAGTAAGAAAATACCCAAAGCCAAAACGATTGCGGCTATAACTATTATTAAAATGACTGTGTATTTTCTTGACATGTTTTTGTTTATTACCAATTACTTCAATACCATAACCTCATTATTATGGTGAAGTACTAACGTTTATATTTTGTAATTTCAGAAGGTCAGGATTAATCGTATTTAGGAGAATATAAGAAACAAGCGCTATAGCAAGTCCTATAAGTGCCGCTTGCATTCGTTTTTTAGCATCAGCTTTGGTGTTCATAGCTTCACTGACGATGTATTCAATCCCAGCCCATGTGAACATGATCACTCCCAAGGCAAAACAAACACCGATTCCTATACGATATATTGCTTGGAGATAATCAGGGAAATTAGTTGCCGTAAGGGTTTGATGTGTTTCAGGGTCGGTTATTGGGGCCAAGGGTTGGTAACATCCAGAATTAGAATCTAACGATCCTCCACATCCCACCGCTGATGTAAAGTTGATCTTAATGCCAACCGCGGCAACTATTATTAAAAAAATAATTACAAATTGTTTCATATACTGGATTGGTTACTTTTACCAAAGGTTACCGTCATTGAATTTGAAGAAAATTGCAAAGATTTTAGGAGATTGCTGACTTGAAGTCCAATTGTGGCACTGCCGCTTACTCCTGAAGTGTTTCGAACGGTAATAAGTGATGGATCGTTTTGCGAAGTGATACTATTGCCATTCATTGACCAGAGATATTGCAAATTGGCCGGCTCGCTGCCCGTATTAAAGTAAAATGGCGCAGCGGAGATGGTAAGTTCCTTTCCGGTCATTGTGAAATTCGAAAGTTTTTTGTTATATAAAACACCAAGCAATGGATTTTTTTCATAAAAAGCGACTTGCGTAACTTGTGGGTTTACGAGAACGCTTGCGGAACCGAGAGAAGCGCCGTCGGTTGAACTGACATCAACTTCGATCGTAAAAGGTCGAGATATGATCGTGCCTCTCAGAGTAAAAGTGTCTTTGCCATAACCCGAAAAATCACCGAGGACATCGCCGTCTTTTTTCCAAGTATAAATATACGAACCGATTGATTTCGCGATATTGCCGTTTGCCGAAACATTTGGCACTGCCGTTAAAGTAATCAACCCTTGATGAGGGTATAAAGCTTTTCCTTGATAAAATGGCGGCACATAAGATGTGGCTTGCCATAAAATATCTATATCAACCGGTTGGATTGTGATTGTTTTTTCAACCGTTGATCCATTGGATGTTACGATCTGAGCAGTTACTTTAGTCACACTGCCAACTAATCCCGCTTTTGTGGAGAAATCAACCAAACCAAATCCGCTTTTTTGCACAATTCCTCCAATCATCCATGAAATTTTTGCGGCATTAAGCGAAGTACTGTAACTTTCCAAATGAACGTTCACCATATCCCCTGCTTTGGGGTATTGAGGACTGAGAGAGATCTGGATATTGTTTTGCACCCCATTGATAATTTCTTGGGCAGACTGGGCATTAGCGTAAAAATTAAAAGAAAAAATACTTAAAAAAAGTAGTGAAAAGATAAAAATATTTATTTTTAGATATCTAAACATGTCTATTTTATTATACCATTATTAACATCTATTCTTCCAGTTCTTCTGCTTGTTCCATCATATTTTGTTCTTGATAGTTTTGAATCCATGCCTGACGTTGTTGTTCTTCAATTACGGCTTTGACTTCCGAATCAATTGCCGTTTGATTGGCTTTATCTTTCATTTTTATGGCACGAGTTATATACCATGCATCTAGTGCGAAAAAAGGTGCAATATCGACCAATGGAATAAATTCACCGGCGATTGTGCCGATGATTGATCCAAAGACAGATGAGTTGTCCGCAATAGAAAGTCCTTTGTAAAAAAAATATGCTAAAAAAATTGCACCGACGGTCATGTCTATGATTCGGTTAACTACTACTCCTACAGCAAAACCGTCGAGAACAAATTCTGTGGCATCAACCAAGGCGGCAAATCCAATAAATGCGACCCGTCCGAATGGGGTCAGTCTTTTTTCTGAAGATGGGATTTCCATGTTTCCGCCCATTTGGCGGTTTTTTGCGAAATCATTTAATTTATTTCTGTTTGTAACGGCAATCTCAACATCCTTTGACTTGCCGGCGTTTACTGCCATACCAGTTGCCGGACTTAACATTTTGGCAAAACCTTTGTCTATATCTGCTTTAGTTTGTTCCGGCAATTGATGCAGTGCTTTTTGAATGCCTCCGAAGTTTTGTGTTGCAGACATCGAAGACGCTTTTGGAGCTATTCTGCCTGGTTGAGGCGTATTTGGTTCCATGATTATTGACCGCTAGTAGTGGTATTTGTTCCGGCTTTTTCGAGATCTTCTTTAGCTTTTTTGATTGAAAGAATTTGTGAAGGGTCGGAAGTGACGATCTGGTCTTCGGTGTACGAACGAATAACTTTTATAGCTACGTGTTTCAAGCCGGCAAAGAAGATCCCCTCTCCCACATCTGATTCCAACAACAAATATTTTTCTTCATCAGTAAGATTAAATGTTTGTTGTAACTTATCCATCGAGGTTGGAGATTGTTTGAGCAAAATTTGGATTGAAGAGTTGGTGATAATCGGAAGACCGTAAGGAGAATTCAAAAAGTCGTCGACGTCCTGAGTGATCGTTGCGAGTCCGAGGAAATATTTACGTCCGCGTTTTGCCATGTTTAGAAGGAAAGAGGCAGTGTCTTCGGATTTCATGAGCCACCAAGCTTCATCAATAACAAGCAAACGTTTTTTATGAACTCGACGCACGGCATTCCATATATAATGAGTGACAATATACATTGCCACCGTTTTCAGCTCGTCTTCCATGTCTCGTAGAGAAAAGACCACGAACTTATTGTTGATATCAACGGAGGTTGGTTGGTTAATGAAACCGGACCAAGTGCCTCTGGTGTATTTAGTGAGGCGCTGCGCTAGCGATTCCCCACCCTGCATGCCACCTAGAACCATTTCAAAGTCGGACATTAGCGGCGGTTCGGTATTGGTGAAATTTGATTCAGGGGTAATGTCTTTGAGTGCATAGGTTTCAGTGATGGCGCGGTCGATGATTGCGTCTTCTTCCGGTGAAAGTCCGCCCAACATAATTCGGAATAGCCCGACCAGATGGATCGTGTTGGATCTTAGGACATCGGCGCTGGACTCATCTTCTCCAGGGAGTGGCAGGTCAAATGGGTTGATGTGGTTGTCGGAGTTTAGAGAAATATTGAAATATTTTCCGCCAGTGGCCTCGGTCATAGTTTCGTATTCTTTTTCCGGATCAATGACGATTACATCAACGTCAAACATCAATGTACGTAGAATCTCCAGCTTGGTCATGTAGGATTTTCCGGAACCGGATTTTGCGAAAATGATCGAGTTGTAGTTTTCGAGCGAGAAGCGATCGAATAAAATGAGACTTGAATTGTGGCGATTGACGCCGTATAGAATCCCCTTCTCTGAAGTAAGATCGAAGGAAATAAATGGGAAAAGGCTGGAAAGCGGAGATGAATTTAGTTTTGAATGCACTTGTAATACATCGGTGCAAATTGGAGCGATACTGTTGAAACCCTGCTCTTGTTGAAAGAGGGCCGGTTTTACATAGACCAACTTTGCTTCCAAAATCGATTTGATTTCCGACTCGGCTTTGTCCAACTCGTCGGTGGTATTGCCGTAAATGGAAATATAAAGACCAACATCAAAAAGTTTTTCTTGAGCCTGTTGAAGTCTATCGCGTAGATCTTCCAGATCCTGATAGGCCGTATCAAGCATCGGGTCACGCACCAAACCCTTGTCTGCCCTGACCTGGATCTGGCTTTGGACTTCGGCAACTTTCTTTTGAAATTGTCGGAGGATTTTTGCGGTTTCAATCGGATGAATAAAAATGGAAATATCGAAAGCTTTATCGAGGTTGATGATCGGCGAAAACCAACTTTCCGCCAAAAATCTTGGGTAGGAAATGACAAAAAAAGTTCTGACTATCTTGTCACCCAAACTGAGTTCTCGAGGAGAAACTTTGAGAGCAGATGGCGCGATGATGTCTTTGAGTTCTAGCGCGCTCGAATCGTACAACTCTTGAGGCAGAGCCGTTCGAATCGGAGCGCTATCTTTATTGCCGAATAAATTATTTAAAATTCCCATATTAATTGCTTAGTTGGATAGGTTTCTCGGTCTCACCGGGGTTGAACAGTTTGTAATAAAGCTCAACCATTTCTTCGCTTCCTAGTTTTATGACTCTGATCCCGCATCGCATTAAACCTTGTTCGGCAACCGAAATACGCTGATCCAATTGGCTACGATTCTCTTCAAATTGAGCCGTAGCATCTAAAACTTTTGATGCGGCAGTGCTCTTTTTCTTGCTCAAAATATTTAAACTACTGCCGCTCGTAAGAATCGGAGGCATATAAGGAATGACCACAAAAAAGCTTTTGGTCATAATACTGACGCTTTCCGTAAAATTCCTGATGAATTCAATATATTCTCGCGTTTGCAGTTTCATTAGATCCGTTGTTTGTTCTTTATATCGCTGTTCGAGAAGGGCCATGTACGGTCGAATATCTAAACGGCGAGATTCAACAAAAATTTGTACGGAAAAATCCAAGGAGTTAAGAAAATCTTGAAATTGCATGAGGATAGCTTGTTGTTCATCGGCGGATTTTAGGGCCAGGTTGAGTGATGAAGCCAACAAAATGGATCGCATCGATCCATCCTTCAAAATAACTACACCATCACGAATTTCTTTGATGGGAACAAAATCTTGTGTTGCTTTGGCTGATACGGGCATAATGTTGGTTAATTTTATATTTTTTTCTCCGAAATATCTAGGTTCCAGGCCAGATCTTTAAGCTTGCTGTCGGCCAGTTTTGGAACTATTGTTGCGTTTGCAGATGCAGTGACTTCCTGTTTCGTGACTTGTTTGGCCTCTTTTTTCCAAAGATACAATTTACTTCCGATATAATATTTTATGGCAGCTTCAACGACGTTGATGAACGGTTTGTTGTTGATCTTGTAAAATGCCAACGCCACACCAAATGCGGCGGTCGGTAACATCAGAATGATAACGATAAAAAATGGCAAATATGGACTCAAAAGCGCATAGACGAGATATGACAGTGCTGCCCCGCCAGCGAGATATACGAACTGCTTGATCGTAAGTGGTCCAAAGATCTTGTCCTCGATTTCAATAAATTGGGGAACTTGATATCGCATTTTTATATTGTATCACAAATTACTCCAACGGCTCGCGGTACGGATCGACAGTATATTTACTCGGGGCTTTTGGAACCGATGGAGCTGGAGCTGATGGAGCCTGAGGTGCTTTCGGCGCTTGAACTGGTTGCGGAGTCGGTTGCAGAGGTGGTGTGACAGGAATTATAGGCTGTATTGATTGAGAAACAGGTTGAATTGGTCGAGAAATAGGTTGAACTTTAAAATTTCCAAGCATCGGTCCGCGAGAAGGCACAGCAGAGCTGCCGATTAATACTTTCTTTTCCTGCTCCGGCAGATTATGTTGGGCATCCAAAATAACATTCTTCCCTATCGGATTTTGCACGGCCGGTTTCGTGGGTGTCGGATTTTCTATTTCCGCTAAAACATCATTCATGTTTATATTCTCTTCTTCGTGTGATGGAGTTGATGTGGTTGGTAGTGCAGTCGCAACTTTTGCATCATTAGAAATAGTTGACTGAATTTTTTCCAAACTAATCCTAACTTTGCTGAATATTATTTCATCAATTGCTTTCACGATATTTCCAACAATGTTTTGCTGAATTCCTATTGCAGCAACTCGGTTCGTTAAATCAGATTTTTTTGATAAACCAACTAAAACATAAATAATTTCATCCCAAACTTTACCAGATTGATCTTCGGAAAGTTTATATTTTGTGGTCAACATGTCAATAAAATCGGCAATATCAAAAGAGTTGATGATTTGTTTTATATCATCTGGAGAGTTTAATATTTTTTGTTTAAGGGTTATTTCATTCATATTGATTAAAATGCGGTATGTCTCATCCAATCAATTAATTTTTTATGCTTTGGCGACAATCTCCCTCTTCCTATCGCTGCTGCATGGTCTGTTATCGCTTGTTTAATCTTTTGAGAATTTGTTGAATCGAGTCCTTCTTCAACAGCTTTTGCAAGTTTTGCCGGTTCCAAAGCATCAACTATTCCAGGGTCATTTAATAATTGGTTTATAGTTGTGTCATAAGCAGAACCAGGGGCTGCATTTTTAAATAGATAAGCAAGATCTGCTCCGTCAAGTGAACCTAACTGCTTTAAGTTTTTCTCTATTGTTGATGACGGATCGATTAGGGGTTTAAATCTTGCGTCTCTAATGATCTTTTTGCCATCCCCATACGTCTTCTTAAGTATTTCCTGATATTGTTTTCCTGAAGACATCTGAATAATTGTTTCGGATGTTCTTCCTTTGCCACTGGTTAGATTTGGACTAATTAGTTTTATTCCATCTTCGCCCAAGTCGCCAATTGCAGATTTTGCAGCGCGTTCAAGGTTTTGGTTAGTTGGATCTGTGAGATACTTTTCCACCGCCGTTTTAGCTTTTGCGGAATAACTTTCTCGGATCGAATCTTTCTCAGCACTATTATGCTTTTCATTCTTATCATCCAAAATAGCTGAAACTTGATTAGACATAAGCATTCCTGCATTTGCCAGCTTTTCGATATCATTTGCTTTCATTTCAGTCAAATCCTTAGTGCTTGATTTTTGTACCAAATCTGCCAAATCCTGAATTTGTTTTTGATAAGCATTGTATGCGGACATTTCACTATTGAATCGTGTTGTATCTGCAGCTGAAGCCCCAGGGAGAAGGGGTGCTGGCTCAATTGGAGGGTGGGCATTTTCAAGTGCAGCTATACCGGTCTCATATGTTGATTGGTTTTTATTTTTTCTGATTTGCTCAGCGTTTGCTTTGAGACGTTCTTTTTCAGATTTCTGTCGATCTTCCCATGATCCAAAGCCCATATCCGCCTTCATTGCCGGTTTAGTTGTAACGTTTCTTAGGTGACTGCCAATAAATCCAGTCCCCCCCATGAAACCAGTCTTTTTTTGCCATCTTTTATCAAGGTTTTCAGCTAAGCGGCCATAAGAGTGTTTACCTAGCCACCCTCCAATCGTTCCCGTCAAACCTTTGGATAATTTACCTGCAGCTTCTGTTCCGCTAGCGCCAAGTTCGCTTGCCAATTTCAAACTAAAGCCAAGCAAGGAAATAACGATAATATAATTTACAGTCAGTCCAAAAAGACTGGTTGGATTTCCGGAAAAAGCGTTTCCAAAGTTGGAATTTCCATCAATATTCAAAGCGCTCGACAATGTTCCGCTGGTGATTATCCTCATGGTGATCCAAAGGAACATAAAATAAACCGGAGCAAAAATTAATTGCGTGGTCAGTAAATTCCACCATTTTTTCCAATATTTTTCGGTGTTGGGTAAAATTTTTGCCGCAAATGCCAGTGGTGAAAACATCAAAAGCATCAATAGAGTCACAAATCTGTATATGATTAATACGGCGGAAGCTAAAAATACTCCAGCCACAACGATCATGAGCCATGACCCAAGAACTACCCTTATCAAGAAACTGGAAAAACTGGCTAAATCTTTCACTACCCTTGCACTTGAGGTTGCCATCGCTGCCCCGACAGGTGGTATAAAAAGCGTTGTAAGTTTCATTTGTTGAACAATAGTCAAACTAAGACATCCATCCATATTTTCGATCGATCCACAGTTTTGACCGCTGGTGAACCCGTTGTAAAACAACAATGCTAATGTGTTTGAAAAATCGATCATTACTCCCGTAAAGAAGAAACTGAAGTTTATGAACAACGCCACCAAAACCACTCTCGTTAAAAGTTTTTTGTAATCTCCGGTTTGAAGTATTGTTTGAATAGCAATGACCAACAAAATAAAAATAAAGAACATGTTGGCAAAGTCTCGGAGTATAGTCCATGAAGAATAAATAACGGTTATTTTTTCTAACACGTTTTTCATGTTGACGACCAGTTGGACAACGGTCATGTTTAAAAGTACTCCGCTAGCCCACAGTAACCATGAAGTAAGTTCCAGAACAAAATTGCCTACGAGAGAGACAACAAAATAAAAGAGATTAAGAATGTTGCAGTAGATATCTATAGCGCCGCAATTATTACTATTGTCTGCCATTGATTGATTTACCCCCAATTGAAGTCTGGCTCGTTCCCTATCCGCATCAGTGGCATTTGGGTCAGACATAACTTGTTGATAATTTAGTCTGGCATTGGATACGTTAACGTTATTTTGTCCAACCGGAACTTGGACCCCAGATTCTGGAGGAGTGGTGATAAATATTGATTGACCTGTGCCCGGATCAGTTAGACCCATCGCTAAAACAAATTTCGGCACACCAAATCCGGCTAAAGCGAGAGTTATGAAAAATGTGACAAAAAGTTTTTTCATGTATTAAGACGAGATATATACGCTACAATTTGGCGCATCGTAGACTTTTCCGTCTCCGTGAGCTGTGACGTGGGTATTTTTCCAACCGGTTCCGGTATAAATATGAGTTAGAGTATTGGATTGGTTCACGATATTTACTTCACTTGGACCCGGATTTAGTGTCCAGTCATAAAGTAAGCTCGTACCTGCCGGCGCATTATTCAAAGTGGCTGTCCAGGTAACACTAGCTTGGCCATTAACTCTTGTTGTCGTGCTAGCTGTCGGAGCACAAGTTAACGATGGTGCTGATGGCTGCGACGGAATGGTTGAAGATGCAGCTTGAGTGGTTTTTATAACGACGGCGGGCACGCAGCTGATGGTTTGTGTATCGATATTTCCACCATTCAAAGAAGTTACAAGTACACCGGCGTTTTTTGTACCACTTGAAGCATATGACATGGTGATGTTTGGAAGCGTTTGATCGGCGTTTGTCGGAACTTCGTCCCCACTCCACATATATGTATCATCTTGATTTGCATTAGCGACAAACACGCTCCATGTTACAGGTTCGCCGATATCTGCAGTAAATTTATCCGGAGTACATGAACCGCTAATAGGATAATTTATGTTGTTATTAACTCCGCCGTAAGGACTTGTATTACCAGATGAACTGTAACTTCCGGAATGTGACAAACCGGTGGCACCAAGGGCTTGTGTCATAAGTTGACCGACGAGAGCGGCAAAAATTTGATCGATGCTTTGAGCGATTTCCAGTCCGCGTAAGTCGCTACCGATGTTGTCGCTAAGCCCTTGTTCGATCGTGGCACCAGGTGTCTTGATCAAACAATTATTGTCACCAACTTGTACGCCATAAACCGGTTGATTTTTTGCATCATATATTTGTCTGTCATTTGGATTATTGGTGTGATATGCCGCTTCAGCTGCTGATTGAGTATCGGAAGGACATTCTTCGGAACTCAAAAATCCACTACCCCATCCGAGCATCTGTGCTTGCTCACCGTTGGCGCTTGAAATACCGATATTCATTTTACCTTGTGCCATCGCTATCGCACCGTAAGGATTGTTTGAAGGATTTTGCGTGATTTGAAACCAGTTTTGCCAATTATTTGCCTGACTTTTAGTATTGTTGGCAAAATCTTGTATATTATTTTGAACATCGGAAAAAGTACAACTGATATCATCGCCCGGAGCTGAAACTCCCATAGATAAAGCAAATTGAATATTTAATCTGAAAGGACTACACAGAAATGGTGCGATACTTTCGATAATATTTCCCGCAACTTTGTCAGCGATGCCTGTAAAAAACTTTCCCGGATTTTGAATGAATGAGGGGTTGCCTTTGAAACCGGAATTTATCCATTGCACAATGCTTCGCGTAAGTGCTTTTATGATCTGTTTGCCGATGATCGTGGCGATGCCGTCCGAAACGCAAGTTTTGTAATAAATTTGAGACTCATATTGCTTTTGAGTGACGTATGCAATATCCATCGACTCACTAACCGGCACTGTCGCCGGATTGTAAGTCGTGATCGCTGGCGCAGGCATACATGTCGCCTGTGCTTTTTCTGGAATTATCGTTAAAGTTGCCAAAGGTACTGTTATAAAACATATAACAAGTATAACCGCTTGCCATTTTTGGTATTTTTTAAAATGTACTTTTAATGACATTGGTTTTTTAGAAGCCAGACCCCTTTATTATATACCGAAATATTTTTAAGAGCTATATAAAAATCACTTCAAACTGTTGATAAGAAAGATTCTGAGATTGGCCATGCTGATGATCAGATTGGATTGGTTTGTCATGAATGAATTTAGGGCTACGTAACCGCTCATCGGGTCCGTAAATGCGGATTGGATCATTTTTAAAGTCTGAATATAAGTACTTAAAGAATTTAGAACGCTTAAGTGCTGGGTAACCGCCGATCTTGGGACTTGAATTAGCAAAAAAGTGTTGAGAGCTCTCTCGTAAATGGTAATAATACCCGAAAGGCCGTCGATGGCACTCGGATTGTTGTCTCCAAATGTCTTTTTAAGCACCAACATCTCGTTATTATTAGGGTCATTTGGCCAATTTTTGGTAAAATCCGCGATAAAAGCCTCTTGATAACCACTAAGACCGGCCGGCGTGTTTTCAACAATTTTTATGTCGTTAGTGGTGTATTGTTTGGCCTGAATGGTCGGAAGCGGAGCGTTTTTTAGGTAATTACTGGCTATTTGACTGGCATTATCAGCCGTAACGGTCACCCCGGATTCCTTTAAGTTCACGTATTGAGCAAAAAAATCGCGAGCAAATACGTCGGTTGGTGTCAGATTTTCTTTTGTCGACGTAGAATTATCGGCGGAATTGTCTGGATTAACCAAGTCTTTTGGCCCTTTTACTAAAGGGTTGCGACCAAGAGTGACCTCTTTTCCATCGGGTGTGCCGTCGCCGTCGGTATCAGGGTTATGCGCGTCTGTGCCATACAGAGCTTCTTCCCAATCAGGCAGACCATCATTATCGCTATCTATTTTTGCGGCGCTGCTGTCGACACTAAATGTTGATGTCGCAACCACGAGCGCATTACTGTTGGTGTTAGTGTAATTTGTGGTTGAATTTCTAGTGTAACTATAGACGAAAAAACCGCCAAAGATCACAATCAGGATTGCCAATATGATTGCCGTTCTCTTACTCGGTAACATTTATATATTGTATCATGGTATTATATGTTTATGAATAAAGTTTTTAGAATAATAACGATAGGAATAATTTGTTTTATTGCTGTGGAAGTTTCTGCACAAAATATCTCGATGAATTATTTCGTTAGAAACTTAAAACTCGGCGATAGCGGTCAAGATGTCTTGCAATTGCAAAAATTTTTAAATAAAAGCGCCGATACGCAGATCGCTGTTTCAGGACTTGGCTCGATTGGAAATGAAAGTACATATTTTGGCGCATTGACCAAAAATGCAGTGATGCGTTTTCAAAATAAATTTCAATCGGAGATACTAACGCCTTCCGGGCTCGCCTCCCCGACCGGTTTTGTCGGTCCGGCTACGATTAAAAAGATTAATTCTTTGATCGCGTCGACAAATAATATTTCGTCTAACGTTCCGGCGCAGACAAATCAAAATAATTCCAATCAAACTACGGCCAACCAAAATAAAATGCCTCTCATCTCGGCTGTGTCAAAAGTCGCCATTTCGGTCGGTGACATCCTGATTATAAATGGAAAATTTTATGGAACGCCAAGTGTTCATTTCGGCGATACTGATGCGACGAATTTTACTAAAGTTAGCGCAACTGAAATTGACGCGGTTGTTCCGAACATTAGCGGAGCTGTGATGGTTTGGGTTGGCGACCAATATGGCGATACGCGAGCTGACTTCCCGATGTTCGTCATCGCCGGCAATGTTTCATCCGATATTTTAGACAAAATTTCAGCGCAAAATAATATTATTCATAACAAAGCGCTGGACCCGCGCAATCAATAAATTATCTTAAGATAGTGTAACCCTATGAAAAAAATTATTATTTCATTTATTTGCATTCTTACCGTTGTGGTCGCAATAGTCAGTCTTTTATATCCTTTTCCGAGAAAAGTAGCTAAGGCAGTTGGCGTATATTACGGAGGTCCGATAATTAACGTTGTGTATTGTACATGCTATTACAATCCGGGAACGATGATAACAGTTCTTGATAAATCTGCGGCAGGAAGTCCTGAGAGTTTTTTTTACAATCCGCTAACTTCTTTGGTTCGCGCAAATTATAATATTTGGAAGTCAGGCCCCCAAGTCCTTGGTTCTTACGTTCCGACTCCAATATCTTGCCAACAAACAGTGCCCACGGTGCCACCAAGTTGTTCTCCGATTGGCCAAACTCTAGGCACAATCGATTCTATTATTGGAATCGGTTCGACGGCTATATAATTTTATTGCAATTCTTTCAAGATATTTTTCCAGTCGTTTAGCGTGATGTCTTCGGCGCGGATCTTTTCCGAGATATTCAATTTTTGGAAAACATTTTTTAATTTTTCACGAGGCGTGATCGTTTCCAGGTTGCTGATAAGCACTTTTCTCTTGTGAGCAAAACCCGCTTTGATGACGTCAAAAAATTTATTTTCCAATATGACATTAAAAAAATCTCTGGAAATATTTTCGACTGCGATGATCGCCGAATCGATTTTTGGTTCAGGTGAGAAATATTTTTTCTGAACAGTCATGACGTAAATCGGTGTGCCATAGCACTTAACTGAAAGCGATAATAAACTTTCTTTTTCGTCTCTAGCGACGATTCGATGCGCAACTTCTTTTTGTACCATGACGACGATGCTTTTTGGTTGATTTTCCGCAGTTAAATAATGCTTGAAAAATTGTCCGGTAATGTAATACGGTATGTTGGCAACTATTTTATAATCAGCGGAGAAAGTACTTGGATCAAACTCCAGGGCGTCACCGTGAATAATTTGAAGTTGATTGTTTGTAATTTCTTTTTGAAATTTTTCCTGCAGAACCGCGATCAATCGGTCGTCTTTTTCTACGGCAACTACGCGAGCTCCTGTTTGAATTAAGGCTTCAGTCAAAACGCCTTTACCTGGTCCTATTTCTAAAACGATCGTTCCCTTTTCACTTGTATCAATTTTTGCAGCCGCAACCATGGCACGCAGAGCCGCTTTAGATTTTAAAAAGTTTTGTCCGAGTGATTTTTTGGCAAACATGAAAATATTTTTTGAATAAAGTTAAAAACGAATGGTCTTGAACGGTCTTTCCGCGTCCTTCTGCCAAATTTCTTCTTCGGCGAGCGATTCATCTATGTCGCTCAAAAATTCCGACGGAATGTTCATTTGTTTTGAACCAAAAATTGTTCGTATCGAAGCATAGCAAAGATATAGTTTTTTGCGAGCGCGAGTAATGGCGACGTAAAAAAGCCGTCTTTCTTCCTCTTCATCTTCCTCACTCTTACGTTCCTCACCCATTCTTTTGTGCGGAAAAAGATTTTCCTCCAAACCGGTAATGAAGACATAATCAAACTCAAGACCTTTAGCGGCATGGACGGTCATGACTTTAACCGCATTGGTTTGTTTTTTGATGAGCGAATCCTGATCTGAAGCGAGTGCCGCTTCCTCCAACATTTTTTCAATACCGGTCGGAAATGGCATGTCATCATATTTTGTTGCGAGCGTTACGAGTTCCTTTATGTTCTCAACTCGCTCAACTCCTTCATCAGTACCATCTTCAAGGGCGGTATCAAGACCGGTTTTCTTGATAAGATCGGTAAATATCTCCGAAGGTTTTTTAATTGGAATATTTTGCGCGATTTCAGAAAGCAGATTTTTAAAATTTTGGATTTTGGCGCGGGTGGCGGAAGGTAGAGATTCTTCTTGACCGGAAAACATTTTAACTATCGTAACTTTTCCAATACCACGAGTTGGCACGTTGATAATTCGTTTAATATCCGAGAGTGATTCAGGGTTTAAAGCGGCGCGCACATATGAAAGAGCGTCTTTGATTTCTTTTCGTTCATAAAAACGTGTGCCGAGGACGTGGTATGGCACTTCATAATGTAACAAAGCTTCTTCAATAATACGTGATTGAAAATTGGCACGATAGAGGATGGCAATTTCCTCGGCCTTGGCGCCGTTCTCGATTAGAGAATTTATTTTATGTGCCACAAAATAGGCTTCGTCGCTTTCGTCATATCCTTGGAACAAACCGATCTTCTCCCCTGTCGGGTTGTTGGTGAATAGATTTTTTTCCTTACGGAATTTATTTTTCTTGATAACCGTATTAGCCAGACTCAAAATATTTTTGCTTGAACGGTAATTTTCTTCGAGCATCACAACTTTGGCTTCAGGATAATCTTCTTCAAAACTCAACATGTTTTGAATATCTGCGCCACGCCAACTGTAAATATTTTGATCAACATCTCCAACCACGCAAATATTTCGACTTTTTTCGGCCAAAATCTTGCTGATCAAATATTGTACCTTGTTGGTGTCCTGATATTCATCTATGTGAACATATTTCCATTTGTTTTGATAATGCTCTCTAGCACTTTCGTTTTCTCGCAAGAGAGAAAGTGTTTTGAGAAGCAGATCGTCAAAGTCCAGAGATTTTTCTCTTTTCAAAATGCTCTCATATTGTTCCCAGACTCTGCCAAGAATACTTTGTAGGTACTCTTTACCCATTTTTTCACGAAAAGTTTCGGGGGTTACTCCATCACCCTTTTGTCTGGAGATGATGTTCTGTAATTTCCCGGGGTCAAACTGTTTTGGATCAATGTTACAAATTTCAAGCGCTTCTTTTATCGCTCTTTTGGAATCGCTTTTATCGAAAATGGTAAAATTGCGTGAAAGACCGAGAATCGCGGCGTTTTCTCGTAGGATAAGCACGCCGAGTGAGTGAAAAGTGCAAAGAAGCGGACGTGTGGTGAAAGAAATAGGTAAATTTAGAGTCTTGTCATTCTCAAGAAGCTTGTCCATGCGTTCGCGCATCTCATGAGCGGCCTTATTGGTAAAAGTGATGGCCAAGATCTCGTTTGGAGCAACACCTTTATGTACAAGATTCAGGATTCGATGTGTAATGGTTTTTGTTTTGCCTGCACCGGCGCCAGCCACGATCAAAACGGGACCTTCCGTTTGTAAAACAGCCTCTTTTTGTCGCTCATTTAAGCCTTGTAAGTACGTTTGCGTATCTGAACCCATAGTTTCACTATAATAGCACGAAAAAGGTTATCCACAGTTGAATTTTTTCATTGTTGACATTGATTTTGAGCAAGATATACTATTATCACTCAAGAAATTTGAGCATTCCTGACCGCTTTTAAATGGCTCAACAGAGCCATATTTCCCGAAAAGACTGATTATAACCTAACTCTTAGCCTTATTAATAAGCAACCCATAAACCGACGCGTTAAAACGGTCCTATTTATAGGATTTTTTGTCTATTTAACTCTCGTTATCTATCCCCATACTGTCTCAGCCAGTATGTTTTCTTTTATATCGGGATTTTTTAATACACCTGCCGACGCTTCGGAGCGGCCAATAGTTCAGAACTCGCAAAACCTTGCCCTACTTAAAGCTGCGGTCAACGTTGACCCCAATCCGACCAAAGTCGATCAAATGCCCGTAATTGTAGATGGCTCATCTTTGTATGCTGAAATAGATCCAACCGGTAACAGCACCACAACGGCTCCGGTCTTTGATAGCTCGCAAATCACCACATACGTGGTTCGAAGCGGCGACACTCTACCTCAAATTGCCAAAACTTTTGGCGTGACAACAAATACCATCATGATCGCCAACAATATGACCAGTTCGAAATTGCTCGAAGGTCAGCGTTTGATCATTTTGCCTGTTTCAGGTGTTGAGCACACGGTTAAATCCGGAGAAAATATTGGCAGTATTGCCAAGGCCTACAAAGTTTCAGTTCAAGATATTTTGCAATACAACTCTTTTGATAATCCATCTCTGCTTGCAGTCGGTGATACGGTTTTTGTTCCATCAGATATTTCGCCAAGCTCAAATACTCCTAGATCTTCATCGCATACGGCACCAACTTTGTGCAGTCTATGTCGAATACAGAATTCTTCGGTTTCAGGATTGATCAACGATGTAGGATATTTTATCGAACCATTAACGGGTTATCACAAGACACAAGGAATTCATGGTCACAACGGAGTTGACCTAGGTGCACCTGTTGGAACGCCGATTATGGCTGCCGCCGATGGCGAAGTTATAATTAGTCGTATGGGTTGGAATGGTGGATACGGAAACTATGTGGTTATCCAACATGATAACGGAACACAAACGGTATACGGTCACGCAAGTAAACTCCTTGTTTCTGAGGGTGAAACTGTAACTCAAGGACAAAAGATCGCTTTGGTTGGTTCTTCCGGCGAATCGACTGGCCCTCACCTTCACGTTGAGGTTCGTGGTGCCAAAAATCCTTTTTAGTTAGCCGGTTAAATGTTGTCGAGGTCGGTATTGCAAAGCTTCAAGCATGTGACGTTTCTCAATTGTTTCGCTTTTCTCCATGTCCGCGATCGTGCGGGCTATTTTTATAAGTCGATGATAGACTCGTGCGGAAATATTTAATTTTTCGGCTGAAATGGTTAAGATCTCGCTGGCTTCATCGGAAATTTTGGCATATTTTGTGAGAATTCGAGATGGAATTTTACTATTCAACATTGGTGGCAAATTAATTTTTTTGGATCGCATATATTGAATTGTTCGAGTCGCTTCCACCCTCTTGCGCACCATATCGCTTGTTTCGCTTGGTGCATTTGTAGCTAAACTTTTGTAATTAACCTGAGAAACTTCGACCCACAAATCGATGCGATCAATTATTGGCCCGGAAATTCTTTGCCGATATCTCAAAAGAGAACCGGTTACGCATGTGCATGGTTTGTTTTTATTTCCATAATTCCCGCAAGGACACGGATTCATGGCGGCAATTAAAATAAATTGAGCCGGAAAATCGGCGGAGCCTTTAGCTCTGGAAACTCGCACGATATTTTCTTCTAATGGTTCACGTAAGGATTCCAAAACACGGCGATCAAATTCCGGAAATTCGTCCAGAAAAAGAACTCCGTGATGGGCTAAAGTGACCTCTCCCGGTTTTGGATTGGATCCTCCACCGATAACTGAAATATATGAAGCGCTGTGGTGCGGAGCGCGAAATGGGGGCTCGCAAATATATTTATTTTGAAGTGTTCCTGATACGGAATGAATTGCGGTTGCTTCCAAAATCTCATCAAACGTAAGTTGCGGGAGAATGGAACAAAACGCTTTGGCTAACATAGTTTTACCTGTGCCGGGCGGACCATAAAATGCAATGTTGTGTCCGCCGGATGCGGCTATCTCCAGTCCTCGCTTGCTCCCCTCTTGTCCCTTAATGTCGGAAATATCGATATTGAAAATTGTTTCTTCAGGAATAATTTTTGTTGGCGGTTGCGCGGTTATTTTCTTTTTGCCGATCCTTGGATCGAGATGTTCAATAAGTTGCCGCAAATTATCAATTGGAAATATTTTTATTCCGTCGATAAGCGCCGCTTCAACGGCGTTTTCTTTTGGTAAATATATTTCCGCGAAGCCAAGCAGCTTGGCTTCGCGGACTAACGTGATCGCGCCATTGATTTTTCTGACTGTGCCATCGAGCGCCAGCTCACCGAAAAACATTTTCTTTTCCGAATCAAAATCTATTTCTCCGGCCGCTTTAAGATAAACAATGGCCATACCAACATCAAACATGGCGCCTTCTTTAGGTAGTTCGGCCGGAGCGAGAGAAATCACAACTTTTTGATTTTTGCTTTTAGGTGAATCAAATCCGGAATTTTTTATGGCCGCCGAAATACGATCGCGAGCTTCTTCAACCGATTTGTCAGGCATCCCGACAATCGAAAAAGCATGGAGTCCGCGTGAAAGGTCAACCTCCATTGTTACCAGTTTGGCTTTTAAATATGAAATTTGGGCGCTGTAGGTTTTAGCAAAACTCATGCCCGCATTATACGCGCATGAGTTAAAATATTTATAAAATCTAAAACGTCGTTTTCAGGTCTCTACATATGGTCTTTACAGGTCTTGGCTGCCGGATTGGCTTCAAGTCGATCGTCTTCAATTTCTTTTTTACAAATGATGCAATATCCAAAAGTGCCGTCGTGTGTTCGGTTCAAGGCCTCTTTAACTTCGTTGTATTTTATTTCCAATTGCTTGAGAACGGCTGTATCGCTTTCGAAACTTTCGATTTTCTCAGCCACTTCTTCTTTTTCGGCGCCTACAGTAACATCTGCATCCGATGGCACAGCTTGCCAATCCTTTGGGTTGTCAGGATTAATTCGGCCAACGGTTTTAAGGTCTTTTTCCAATTCTTTTAACTCGTTCTCCAAAAGTTTTTTGTAGTGTTCTGTTTTTTGTGTCATACAACAATCTTACCAAAACAAGAAGTAAAAGCAATTAGACTCTTTTTTTAAATACAAATTTCAGTCCGTTCATAAATTCCCACATAGCGGAGAATGTTAAACCTATGAAGAAATACCAGACTAGCTCCTCGATCGGAATGTTCAGGAAAAATATTCCAGACAATTTTCCCAAAAACCATTCTTGCTGAAACCAAAAAGGATTAATATGCAATGCAAAAATGTAAAAAGGTATTGCTATTCCTGTTATTAAGATTCCCGAGAAAAACATGGAATAAAAAAGATCTCGCCTTTTTATGAGCACAAGCAATGCGGTTGTGATCAGGCATAGTATGGATGTCCAAAATGAATGGACTCCGAAAAATATATAAAGACCAAAAAGTGTAAATAATCCTATCAACAAAACCAATAGTTCGTATTTTTTGGTCGGGATAAGTTTATTTTGCTGAAATTCTTTTATTGCCCGCAATTCCTGATAAATTACGGCACTGACGCCTGCGATCGAAAATCCGAAAATTACGTCTTCAGGTCTGATCAAAAAATTATTGAAAATAAAGAGGGGGTGCCACCAATCTGTTAAATGCATGAATTCAACTAATGGGCCGAGCACTATCCCTATAAGACCCATCGTAAGCATTTCGGATCTATAATCTTTGCGCCATAAAAATAGAAATATCCACCAACACAAAAAATATAAAGCTAACCAAATATACAAATGAGAAAACATACGAAAAGTATATCACATCGACTATTGCACGAAACGGGCGGCGACGTAACGAGAGTTGATGTCTTGGAATGTTTGAGGATCGGTTGTGATGACAAGCGTGTTGTTATCCAAAAATCCGTAGAGGAAAACGATAGTGCCATCCGGAGCCGTGATAGCTCGAACATCTTTGTTGATGATGACTTGGTCGGTGAAGGTCGCAGTTGTAGAGCTGAGATTGAGATTGAAGATAGGAGCGAGGTCGGTCGTCATTTTAGTTTCCCATTTCAACATATTTGCGAATGTTTGTTCATATGAAGATGTTATGAAAAGCAAAAACGGTTTTGGATTATTTGAATTTGCAATTCCGAACATGTAATCGGAATCAAAAGAGCGAGCGAGGGCGGATGGCATATTTGGACCAAGGATACCTGCAAAAATATCAGGCGCTATTTTTGTTGGTACGTTTTTCTGATTTGCGTCAAAAATATTTTCCAAAATTTTTATGTATTCGATCGAGAAATTTGTTTGAGGTTTGGCCTTTACAACGCCAAGCGCCGCAAGCAATTCGGTGCGGGTGGCATAATTCAATAAGGCATTTTCTTGGTGATCGAAAGGAATGATCGTTTTTTCGACGGCAATAGGGACTGCGACGGTTTTTTGGTTAAGGATATATTTAACAGTTGGGATGGCGGCAGCGCCGAGCAGAAGTAATATGATGGCGACGAATATCAGTCCGGTTCGTTTTTTTGGCGCGGCGCCGATCTCCTCCCCTTCTGCTCGGCGCTGATTTTCTTGCGCTATAGCGATTTTCGCCACAGAAACCTGCTGTTGTGATCTCACAGCATCAGCCGCGTCGCTTTTGTAAGTTTTAATTATTTTGTTTTGACTATCTTTCGGCACAACTCCGGAACCGGATCTCGGAATTGTTGGTGCGGAAGTAACAAAACCAGTTTGTTCTTGTTTTAGAACTTCTGATATTGGAATTTTCGGATTAAATTGTGGTTGGTTTCTGGGGTCCATTGTTTACTCCGTTTGTTGTTGGATTAGTTGTCGGTGCACTAGTCGGTGCGGTTGTTGTAGGTGTTGCCGGTCTAGGTGCTGCGCTTGCCATAGGTGCAACCGGAATTTGTTTGATGAAATTTGCGTCGGCTAGTTTGATTGATAAGCTGAGACGATTCTTTTCATCAATATCTTTTATTATAACAGGAACTTGCTGTCCAAGCTTCAAATATTTTTCGACTCGATCAACTCGGAAAGGCGCGATCTCGGAAACATGGACTAGTCCTTCGGTATTTGGTCCAATTTTCACAAAAGCGCCAAAGTCCGTAATTTTCATAACTTCGGCGGTAAATCTTTCGCCTTTCAAATATTCTCGCGTCATGTTGCGAATTATGTTTGCGGCATTGTCGACGCTGTCCCCTTTTCCGACAATCATAACTGTGCCGTCTTCTTCGATATTTATTTCTGCACCGGTTTTGTCGATAATTTCGTTAATAGTTTTTCCGCCAGGACCGATAATGAGACCGATCTGATCTTCTTTGATCATAATCGCCAAAATGCGTGGAGCTCGAGAAGAAATTTGTGGACGTGGAGCTGGAATAGCTTTCGTAATGACATCCAAAATTTGCAAACGTGCGAGTCGAGCTTTTTCAAAAGCTTCGGCCAAAATTTTAAGTGGAATACCGTCAACTTTTACGTCCATTTGAACCGCGGTGATTCCTTCGGTTGTGCCGGCCACTTTGAAATCCATGTCACCGTGGTGATCCTCCGGTCCTTGTATGTCAGTCAACACGACGTATTTTTCAGGGCTTTGCATCATGAGGCCAGAAGCAATGCCTGCCACCGGCCGCAAAATCGGCACACCTCCATCCATCATCGCGATTGTTCCGGCGCAAACCGAAGCCATCGAAGTCGAACCGTTCGAAGCCATGGCTTCAGCGACGATACGAATCGTGTATGGGAATTTTGTTAGTGGAGGCAAAACGGCAAACAAAGCTTTTTCTGCGAGCGCACCGTGTCCAATCATGCGACGATTTGTTCCGCCCATGCGACCGGTTTCGCCGCTTGAATATGGAGGAAAATTGTAATGAAGCATGAAGCGTTTTTTGCCTGGGTCTTCGATACTGTCGATAGTTTGTGTGTCTTGTGGGCCACCAAGTGTAAGTACACCGAGCACATGTGTTTCGCCACGATAGAATGTTCCGGTACCGTGAAGTACAGGTGCAATTCCACCAGCTTCAGCAAAAAGTGGTCGGATCTCGTCTAGTTTTCGGCCATCAGGTCGTCGTTGTTTCTCGATCGCCTCTTTGTGAATATATTGATTTATTTTTTCATCACAATAAGCTTCGGCGAGCATAATATCTGATTCTGGAAATTTCTCTTTAACAAGCTCAGACCATTTTTTCTGCATATTGTGCATGCCGGCTTTGCCTTTGGTGAAAAGCGAAGCGTCCATTTCCGGTTCGATCACTTCTTTATATAAAGCGGCGACCTCTGGCAAAATTTCCGGTAATTTTATAACGCGCTTTTCTTTGCCGATCTCTTTGATGATATTTTTCTGGAATTCCTGGATCTTTTCAATTTCTTTTGATGCATGATCAAGAGCTTCGATCATGACTTTTTCCGAAGCTTCAAAACCGCCCACTTCGATCATGTTTATGTTTCCATCCTTGCCGCAAGCAATCATTTCAAAATTGATGTTCGGTTGTTTGCGCGAAACATAATTTGGATTGACCAAATAACCTACATCGGCCTGACCAGCCGCATTTTTCAAGTTCAAAATCCTAGCCGCGCTCACTGGTCCTCCCCAAGGAATATTTGAAGTTCCAAGTGCGAGTGATGCTGCCAAAACGGCGAGAGTGTCCGGATCTTGTTCATCGAGAGCAAGGACGGTGATGATGACCTGTACTTCATTCCTGATTTGTTGATTGAAAAGTGGACGGATAGTTCGGTCAACAATTCGGCCGGTCAAAGTGGCTTCTTCGGAAGCTTTGCCCTCGCGACGCACAAATTGGCTTCCGAGAATTTTTCCGACAGCATAGAAACGTTCCTCATACTCAACGGTCAAAGGAAAAAAGTCGCTTCCCTCTTTTTCTTTTTCGGACATGACTGCGGTCGCAAGTACTACCGTGCCACCCGACTTCACGATACATGAACCGTGTGCCTGATCGGCCAAATTACTAAACTGCGCCGTGATCGTCGTCCCACCGATTTCCAACGAATATTCTTTCGTTTGCATATTATTTTTAGAGACCTCCAGATTTCAGATTTGAAATAATACATTTTTCCAAATGTACTTCAAACCTACCTATCCAAAGGCCTCGGTTACTATTAACATCTTTATTCTAGCAAATTCTAGGAGTTTTGCGTATTTTGTTGATTGACCTGTTTTTTATTCCAAACCTCGTCGATAATTTCTTGAGCAGCCTTTTGTGCGTATTTTCTCGCCATATTCATTATTTCTTGCATCATCAATTTTTCTTTTTCATGATATTGTTCATTCGGTGATTTATCACGACGTATTGGAAAAGGAGAAGAACTCTCAGGTCTTTTAACTCCACTAAACTGTCTACTGCGACGACTAAGTGTATTACCGATTATTTGTTCGTTTGAACCAACTTCACCTGTAAATGTTCTCTGAATATCACCATTAGGTGCAGTAACCTGACCCTCGAGTTCAAAATTAGAGTAGAGTGCAGCAACATCATAATTAGTTACACCCGTGTTTTTAAACATCGTATGAATACGGCGCAGTGTTGCGCCTGTTCCAGAATACTCGGTCACAAGTAGAACCTTACCCCATTCATCCTTATGATTTCGCACATACTCCTCTAATTCAGAACTATAACTTGAACCGAATCTTTCGTGTAACCTTTGACCCAATGCAAGAAAATGTACCTTTATTTCCTTGGCTTCTGGACCTTTTGCTTTAAGAATGTCTTTAAATATTAATGTTGGCAATCTTGCACCAGCATCGTCACTAATCAGTGTGTCAAACACTCCTTTTTCAATATCATCTTTTAATTTTTCAACAATCGGTATAATTCCGTGTTTGTAAATACTCATTAAGGAATCGACATTCTCCTCCTTATTGACTAGGTTTTCGACGAAACCAGACTTGGACATACCTTCATCAGAATACTTATCCACTTTTTCATTTAGCAATAATGCCTCTTCATGAGCCTTATTAATTAAAGACTCTTTTTCTTCGGTTGGTAACTCATCAAATCTTTTTTGATTTTCTAAAAAACCAAAATGAAATTTTTCTGGCATATTTAAAGTATATCAAGTATAGGCTTGTTTTACATCTTAAATTTAAATTTTACAGAGAAATTAAAATTACTTAACCTCTTTTCCGTTTTCCGTTTTCTGCTCCTGTTTTCGCTCCCCATTTTGTTGTTTTTGATTACCCAATAAATATTTTTTCGGATTATCGCACATATCGATGAAGTCGTCGGTCGCTTCTTTCAACATACTGGAAGTGGATTTGCCGAAGGAAATAACTTCAACTTGGCAACCTTGATTAGTTCGGAGGTATTCTACAAGCGGTACGAAGTCGCCGTCCCCTGTTGCGAGGATGACTGTGTCGAGTTTTGGTGCGAGTTTAATGGCATCAACGGCAAGTCCTACGTCCCAATCGGCTTTTTTTGATCCACCCATAAAAATTTGCAGATCTTTGGTCTTGGTTTCAATTCCAACTTTTTCCAAGGCATCAAAAAATGCTTTTTCTTCACCTGATTCGGTGGTGATAACATAAGCGACGGCGCGAATAAGAGAACGACCGCCGAGAGCTTCTTTGACTACTGCTCCAAAATTAACCCGAGCATGATAAAGGTTTTTTGCGCTGTGATATAGATTTTGTGTATCAATAAAAATACCGACGCGTTGATCTTTGTGTTTAATAACTGTCATAAAAAAATGAGCTTCTGATTATTTATAAAAAACTGCTGCGATTTGCACTCGCCTACTAACTATACTACGAAACGACTTTATATGCCTTAAAAAAACTTCTTAAACGAAACAACAGGGCGAGTGCCCCGTTGTTTGTTAAGCTGCTCGCTTCTTGAGATTGAGTTTCTTCATCAAACCGTTAAAGCGTCGAGTGTTTTTCTTTTGCAAATAGTTCATATGGGTTGCGCGATTGGCTACCATCTGAAGTAAACCGCGTCTTGAGTGCTTATCCTTACCATGAACCTTCAAATGATCGGTAAGTTCCTCAATTCGTTTGGTAAGTAATGAAATCTGCACCTCAGGAGAACCGGTATCCTTGTCATGGACGGCTGTTTCCTTGATGATATTCAATTTCTTTCGTTTCGTAAGCATGCGGGAATAATAGCATAAAAGGAAAATTTACGCAACCCCTGTATCGTGTTCTGGTGATATGTACTATAATATACGTGTCGCACAATAAATACTCACACTGATTTAATAGAAGTTGGAAATGGTTAAAACAGGCTAAAAATGGCAAATTTACAAGATTTAAAACGTCAATTTCTCGAATATACTGAAATCGAAAAAGGCCGAAGCCTCAAAACGGTGGCTAACTATGAGCATTATTTGGATGTTTTCTTAAATTTTGCCAAGACGGAAGATCCGAAAAAAATCACGGATGAAGTAATTCGCACTTTCCGTTTGTGGCTAAATCGCCAGTCCACTGGGAATAATAAGGCTCTAGGACTCACTCTTTCCAAGAAAACTCAGAATTATTACCTGATTGCATTGCGGGCATTTCTAAAATATTTGACTCGGCAGAAAATTGAGTCGTTGCCGGCCGAGCGCATCGAGCTAGCCAAGGTCAACGAACGCCAAATCGACTTTATTTCGGCCGAAGAATTGACACGTTTGCTTGCTGCGCCTGACGGAAGTGACGTTGGGTCTCTGCGTGACCGCGCGATTTTGGAATTATTGTTCTCGACCGGGCTTCGTGTGTCGGAATTGTGTTCTCTTTCGCGCGATTTGGATATTCGCGCCGATCATTTCTCGATTCGTGGCAAAGGTGGCAAAGTTCGCGTGGTTTTTCTTTCGGAAACTGCTCGCATGGCGCTCAAAACCTATTTGGACAAGCGCAAAGACATGGAAGATGCACTTTTTGTGAAAGTTGGTGGTGAAAACGGTTTTCAAAAGAGTGTGAAGGCTGAAAAGAGTGAAAAAACTACTGAAACCAAAAAAAACGACACAAAAAGTGAAAAACCTGACAAAAAAAAGACTACCCGCGACGACGGCACGGATATTTCAGCATTAACTCGCCGTTCGGTGGAGCGCATCGTCAAACATTACGCCGTCAAAGCTGGAATTTCTAAAAAAGTTACGCCACACGTCATCAGACACAGCTTTGCGACAGATCTTTTGTCTAACGGTGCCGATCTACGCTCGGTGCAAGCGCTCCTTGGTCACGCCAATATCGGCACAACTCAAATTTACACTCACGTCACCGACAAGCATCTCGGCGATATTCACAAAAAATTTCACGGTAAGAACAGAAAATAAAAAACCCGACTCTTGCTCGTCGGGTTGCTTGTGCGGCTGCACGTGTTGTCATGATTCGTCGTCTTGGAATGCCGCTATCTTTTCATTTCAGGCATCCATCTGCTCAGACCGATGTTTAGGTTCGTCGACAATTCACCGACCAACTCGTCCCTTTGCTTCTCGTCTATCTGGTCGAGCGCGGGGTATTGCCAAAAGTACGAACACAACTTGGCTTCAGGCAAAACCTCTCTCGACGTGCGTCCGATCCAAATTTCCGTGATATGAGTAATGGATGGACCGGGAGAGCCGGCAAGCCTTGCCGTTGTTGCCTCCAAATGAAGGACCTGCTCGTTACCGAACAAGTCTGATGTTCTTTGGGCTACTCGGAAAAGGAACTCATAAAGCTGGCCAAACGGCACTCTTTCTGCTTCGAATGGAACCAAACTTCGGGAATCGACAAAACGTATTCTTACGCTTAACTGCATGTTTCCTCCAGGTTAGTGTTAGGATCTGACGTAACTTATACAATAAATGTCAAAAATATTCAAGAGAATAAAAATTGAAGAACTGTTTCATTTTGAGGCGATTATTGATACCATTTCAGTATCTTATCTTAAGTGGTGTAACCCTAAGATAGTGAATTCTATGAAAATCATTTCTTGGAACGTAAATGGTCTGCGTGCAGTGGTCAAAAAAGGCAATTGGCAATGGCTCATGATCGAGCGACCGGATATTTTTTGTTTGCAGGAAGTGAAAGCGACCGCCGAACAATTGCCGGAAGAAATCAGAAACCCTCACGGTTATTTTTCTTATTTCGATTCGCCAAAAGAGAAAAAAGGTTACAGCGGCGTGGCTTTGTATTCAAAAATAAAACCGGAGAAAGTTGAATTCGTGCTAGGACTTCCCCATTTGGATATCGAGGGGCGACTCATTGCTGCGTATTACAAAGATTTTGTTTTGCTCAATGTTTATTTTCCGAACGGCGGAGGCGGGCCGGAGCGTTTGAAATATAAATTGGAATTTTATGACGAGTTTTTGAAATTTGTGGAGAAACTGCGCAAGCAAAGCAAATCAGTTATTTTTTGTGGTGACATTAATACTGCACATGAAGAAATTGATCTGGCTCGACCAAAAGAGAATGAAGAGAACACCGGATTTTTGCCGGAAGAGCGCGCGTGGATAGATGAAGTCGTTAATCATGGCTACGTCGATATATTTCGACATTTAAATCCGAATAAAATTGACGCGTACACTTATTGGGATATGAAAACCGCTGCTCGTGACCGCAATGTCGGCTGGCGCATCGATTACTTTTTTGTTTCGTCCGATTTATTGCCGCGCATAAATAAAACCGAAATTTTGTCGCACATCTATGGTTCCGACCATTGCCCTATTTCGCTGGAGATAAAATAATTTTCAAAAAAACTTATTCAAAAAGAAAACCCCGAGCGAAAGTGCCGGGGTTTTTGTCGATCACACCTTTCTTTGTTGGTAGAGAAGTTTGCTTACAAGATCTGGGACTTCAGTTCGAAGAAGTTGTAAATCATTTTCGTTGTCCATCGAATTCATTAACTCGTTAATGAATTTTGTAACTTCTGCTTCGATTGTCTTACGTCTCTCTTCCTGTAGTTTGAGCCTAAGAATTTCCTTTCGGATTATCTCCTTCGCAGCCTCAACTTCCTGCCGCTGTTTCTCAGTCAAACTCTCAATGGTTTGTTCCGAGACCAACTCCAGTTCAGCGAGAAACTGAAACTGACTGCATGGTTCCACGAACCTGATAAATGTATCTCCTTTCCCGGTCTTATACAATTCTGCTGTTACCTTTATCTTTTCAACCGGGAGTTGAAGGGCTAACAGTTTTTTGGTGATTCTTATTAAGAAATCTACCCGAGAATCGCTCATGCTCCAACAACCCAGACATTTGATATCCTCCGTTACAATGAGTAACCATACTGCGAACTGTGTTACGTTATTCATCGTATCTCCTTCTTGTGAAAGAACTTTCTGCTTTCGTCTTGCCGGTAGCACACGCTATCGGAAGACTCATCAGTCCGCCTGTGGCGGAGAGCAAGCAGGTTTATCGGTACCTGCCAGACCGTACCTATTTTTGTGGCTTAGGTGCTTTCGGGATCGGAAGTTTGTCGAGACCGAGCTCAACCCATTTCTTTTCAAAAATCTCGCGGAGTTTTTCATCCCAAGATTCGGATGAGGTTATTCTAATTGCTATTGCCTCAAACGTTGGTTTAAGTTCCTTTGCGATTGTCGTAAGCTCAGTATTGAGTATCGACCATTTCTGAGAAAGTTTTAAGTTCTCCTTTCTTTGGATCGCAATCCTTTCGATCTCCTTCAGTAGGGCTTGTCCGAACATATCAACTCGCCCCCTCTTTTCGGTTGAAAGCTCCGCCTTTTCGCCTGTTAGGTATTCAAGCTCGGCAATGAACGCTTCCGGACCGTACAGCGATGGCACTTCTGGTCCACGACTACAACCCACAAACCAGGCAGTGTACACAGTATCACCATCTTCGTCGTTTCCTTCTTTCTTGAAACGGGCTACATATTGCAATTTCTCCAATGGAAGTTGCAATTTCAGCAGCATTCTGCCGATTCGTGTTGATGAGGATGTCACCTTGGAACTGCATGTCATGCAATCGACGGGGAAATTCTCAAGAAACCACTTCGCAAACTTCGTCACGTTATTCATCGCAATCTCCTTTCCTTTTGGCTATTTGTCCCTCACAACAAGTGAAGAACCCTTAGTCAAAGAACTGTTTATCTATTTACAAGTATAGCACATTATTGTATAGTATGTCAAATATGACGACATATCCACATATAGGCTGTAAATTAGCTTGCTAATTATGCAGATTATGTAATAATAGTGTTGTCAAATAGTTTGACATATATTCAAAATAGTAAAAATTATATGAAAAAAATAGATTTTATATCATATATTCAGGATTTAGGGCTTTCGGAAAATGAGTCTAAAGTTTACCTTTCTTCCCTTTCCCTCGGGCCTGCCACGGTTCTAAAGATTGCTAAAGAAGCTGAAATTAAGAGAACGACAGCATATTCTGTGCTTGAAACCCTTAAACTGAGAGGTTTGATCATTAACGAAGTGAAAGGTCTCAAAACTCTATATACGGCTGAAGGTCCGGAAAAACTTGAACAAATATTTGAACAGAAAAAGGATCGGTTTAAAAAAGTGCTACCGGAACTTACGGCAATGTACAACTTAAAAGGTGGAGAAAGTTTTATAAAATATTATGAAGGTGTTCAAGGTGTTAGAACTGTTTATGATCACATTCTTGATGGACTGAAACCCGGAGATGATTACGTGGTTATTTCTGATATGGAAAAGTTTTTGAGTATGGACAGAGATTATTTTACCAAGTTTATTGAAAACCGAGTTAAATATAATTTAAATTTGCGAGCGATTTTGCAGGATACAAGTGACGCGCATTATTATAAAGAGATAGAAAGAAATACTACAATGACTGTAAAATTTCTACCGAAAGATACTGTGTTGTCGGCAAACATGGTCATCACTCCTCATCGAGTCATCATTACTCAAATGGCTGCGCCAATAATGACGGTGGTGATTGAAAATAGAAGTATTGTGCAAATGCAAAAAGAACAATTTGAAATAATGTGGAACGCGTTGAATTAATTTTTTTTATAAAAAAGCGAGTCACTATAAGTGACTCGAGGATCGTTGCGGTTTTGCAGTCAATTAACTCAGTGGTCCGTACGAACAGACAACCGTGGCGACATAGCCCATGAAGATTGAACATGGATTGCCGAAGGTTGATCTTCGCTGCTGGAAGATTCACTTGGAGATCACAACTATCCTTCAAACAGGTTATCAAACCGTTAGAACCTGTCAAGTTTTTCGCGCAACTTTTTACTCCACATGGTATTTGTCCGTGATCTCTTTCAGCAGTTTTTCTTCCTCTTGTGTCTTGCGAGTTTTGGCTTGCTCGGCGCGTTGTTTTAGTTCGGCGTCAAGAAGCGCCGCGAGCGTATGCGCTTCCCTTTCCAAATATTCGGCGGTATTTAATTTCGGATCTTCCAAAACTTCTTCGAGAAGTGCATGCAAAATAAAACCAACACGTGGTCCTGGTTTCATTTCGGTAATTTCCATCAAACGCTTTCCGTCGATCTTGAGCATGCCAACAGACACAGGGTCGCGCATGACCATTTCAATCATTGCTTTATATTTTCGCAAACGATACGGATTGGCTTTTGGACGACCGGTGCCGATGCGATCACATTCGCGGACATTCATGAGATCCCAGACCATGTCACTGCCGACATTGGCGACCATGCGACGCACGGCTGAAAGAGAAATTTGTTCGGTGTCAGAAAAAAACATGTGCCATCGAACAAGTTTCAAAACTTCATCAGAAAGTTTTTTGGGAAATTTCAATCGCTCCAGAATTTTTTTAGCCATGCGTTCGCTGATCACTTCGTGGCCATAAAAAGTCCACTGCCCTGTTTCCGGATCTTTGCGACGACTTTTTGGTTTCCCGGTATCATGAAAAAGCGCGGCCAGACGAACACGCAAAGAAAACTTTTTGTCGGCGCTATGTTGTTCGCTTTGCAAAAGATGTTCCCAAACATCAAAAGCGTGCGCTTTGTTTTGTTCAGTTCCAATTCCCTCTTCGAGCTCAGGTAAAATATATTTCAAAATTCCGAGATCGTGTGCAAGTTGCAAACCGAACATCGGTTTGTCAGAAGAAATTATTTTTACAAATTCATCGCGAATACGCTCTTGAGAAATATTCTTTAATAGAGCCGCATTTTGACTTATGGCATTTTTTGTATCCGAATTTATTTCAAAGTTTAATTCAGCCGCAAAACGCACAGCACGCAACATGCGCAAAGCGTCCTCGCCAAAGCGTTCGTCAGCCGATCCTACAGTACGTATAATCTTAGCCTCCAAATCTTCTTGTCCTTTATAAAGGTCAGTCAAATGTCCTTTATAAACAAACCCTGTAGAATCCCCCTCCAAAGGCTCAATTTTGAGTGCTAGCGCATTTATAGTGAAGTCCCTGCGTCTTAGGTCGTCAGAAAGATTTTTTGCAAAGGTGACCGCGTCAGGACGTCGGTTGTCGGAATACTCTGCTTCGGTGCGGTATGGAGTCACTTCTACGATCTCCAAAGTCGGATCTACTACACCTGTTTTGCTATCTGCCCCAGCAGCATCTTTCTTATCCGCTTCCCCGTTCTCATTCATGGCTTTGGTTTTGACTCCAACCGTGCCGAAAGTGTTTTCGTAAAAAGTTTCAGGAAAAATAACTTGAATTTGTTCGGGCACGGCATTTGTGGTGACATCCCAATCTTTAGGTTTCTTGTGTAACAGCAGATCACGCACGCATCCTCCGACTAGATACGCTTCAAAACCGCCTTTTTCAAGGGTTTTAGTTACATATGAAACCTCTGGAGGTATCAAAAATGTGTTATTTTCAGCCTCTTTTTTAGTCATTTGCTTGGTGCGACTTTATTATCTACTAAGATATCGCTAAATAAAAGCGATTTTTACTGTGCACCCGGCAGGAATCGAACCCACATCAATAGTTCCGAAGACTATTGTCCTATCCATTGAACGACGGGTGCAGTAACACAATCATAGCGCAAATTGTCAAAAAACCAAAATGAATAAATATTTGGCGAACTGATTTTGTGTTTTTCTGATTTTTCTGTATAATCGATTGATAAATATTCAGTTGGATATTTGCGGCCATGGTTTAGTGGTAGAACACGTCCTTGCCAAGGATGAGATGGGAGTCCGATTCTCCCTGGCCGCACCACAAAGAAAACAAAAATTAGAGCAAAACAAAAATCGCCAATGAAATGGCGATTTTTGTTGTCTAAAGTAGGTCTAAAATTTTTCTAAAAAGAAAATAGAAAATTTTATAAATATTTTATCTCTATTTGCTAGGCTTGAGGAAGTCTTTGAAATCGATGTGTCCTTTAGGTTTCTGTAAACAGAAATACCTATATTTTTCAACAATTATGTGGATAACTCTGGGGACATGTGTATAAAAGACAGTCAAAAATGTCCAATAAATGGCTATAAAACTATAGACATTTTGGTGAAATGTGCCTAAAAATAGACCTTTTGTCGTACTTTCAGCTAAAAGGTTTCATGTGAAACATAGAGAGTGTTGTTATTCATGAAACTTAGCGATAAAAGCAATGTGCGTCTGGGTAAATTTGTGTGATGAATCGAGCGTAAATTATTAATTCTAAGTAAAAAACCAATAAAATGAACAAAATAGGGAGGTTCGGTGAAGATATTGCCTGTGTGTTTCTCAAGAAACATGGGTTCAAGGTCTTGGAAAGAAATTATAGCCGGAAGTGGGGAGAATTGGATATTGTGGCCAAAAAGGCCAAGAAGCTGTGCTTTGTGGAAGTTAAGACTGTTTCGTGTGAAACGGGTGGAGATGATAGTCGGTCTGGTTACAGACCGGAAGATAACATGAGTCCGAACAAGATCAAGAAATTTACCAGGGTTATTCAGACTTATTTGCAGGAAAAGGGAATTAATGAGATGGAATGGTCGGCGGCGCTCATTGCTATACGAGTAGACACCGCTTCAAAGAAGGCTAAGGTTAGGTTTATTGAGAATCTAATTTTGTAGTAGGTTTTTGCAATAGGTCACTGGGATTTTCTAAAGGACATTTCTCTGACTAGGAATGTCCTTTAGAATTCTCTCGAAGAAATTAGCCAAATTAACTGTTTTTTTGCTAGTTATTTTTATGTACGTGTGATAGTATTGTTTCTACCGGAGTGTGGTGTAACGGCTAACATGTCTGCTTTGGGAGCAGATGACTCAGGGTTCGAATCCCTGCACTCCGACATTTTGTTATGAATAATCCTTCTATTTTCGAAAGGGTAAAATCACTAAATTTACCTCTCGGTCAATATATTATAATAGGGGGTGTCATGGAAGCTCATGGAATTAGACCGGCCAGGGATGTTGATCTGTTGGTAAATAAAGAGTTGTTTCAACAACTAAAAAACGACGGCTGGAAAAGAAAATGGTTTTTCTGGCGAGTTTTGCGTTGTAAACTATTGGTTAAGGGCGATACTGAGGTGTTTTCAAATTATAAATATAAAAATTATCGACCGGATACCGATGAATTGATAAAAAATGCAGATATCATTGAGGGTTTACCATTTTTACCATTAACGGAACTTATTAAATTTAAATCGGAACTGGCAAGAGAAAAAGATCTGAGAGATGTAGAATTAATGAAAATTTTTTTGAACACCCATGAGTCTAAAGTTTCAGAAAAATAAAGAAGATTTCGTTTGCGGTCATTGCAGCCGCGAAGTGAAGGGAAGTGGCTACACCAACCACTGCCCGACTTGTTTGTGGAGCAAACATGTCGATAAATTTCCGGGAGATCGGGCCGAAAAATGTGGCGGTATGATGGAGCCGATAAAAATCGAGATGGAAAAAGATGAATTTATTCTTTCCAACAAATGTGTTGTGTGTGGCTATATAAAACGAAATAAAACTGCGCCTGGTGATGATTTGAGTAGCGTTTTGTCGAAAATCGAGAAAATAAATAATGATACGATGAAATAAGTGCGAGGTTTTGTGTTGTATGGTATAGTCTTTTCATTGCAGTCATATTGCGGGATTAGTTTAATGGTAGAACTGCAGTTTTCCAAACTGTAGGCGGGAGTTCGATTCTCCCATCCCGCACACGAAACAAAAAAACCGCCTGTTATGGCGGTTTTTTTGTGACTTCGATAATAAGAGTGTTATTTTACAGCATCCTTTAGACCCTTTGCAGCGCGGAATTTTGGAACGCGCATTGCTGGGACCTGGATTGACTCGCCGGTGCGAGGATTTCGGGCTGTTCGAGCCTTTCGTTCCTTTGCTGAGAAGATACCTAGACCAGCAATTGAAACTTCCTGACCAGATTTGAGAGAATTAGTGATCGATTCGATTATTTTTTCTACTGCTTGTTCAGCTTGTACTTTGGTACCACCAATTACTCCGTGAACTGCTTCGATTAAATCAACTTTATTCATGATGTTTTATGATTATGTATAAATTGAGGATCGACCCTCATCGCTTTTGTTTGAAGAGTCAACCTCAAACTTGCTTACATTAATTATAGTACAAGTTTTTATTAAGGCAATAGAGCCGTGGTTACGCACAATAGTTGACACAAGTGCAAATAATGTTTCGCAGTGTAAATTAAAATTTGACACGCATTAACTATCGTTGGTAAACTGTAAGAGTCTCAGTAAGTATTTGGGACAAATTTCAGCGAGTGGAACCGGTGGGCCACAAACTGATCACGAGAAGTAGTTCTTTGTAGCCGTTGGTGGATATGTTCCGCTGACATGAGTTCTTTACACAGAAGAAAAGATTGCGCAGTCTCTCTGACAGCGCATCATAAAATATCCCGAACCTCTTTCGGGAAAGAAGCCAAACAGCTGTTTGGCACAATAACAAATGTTACGGTGTCCTGCAGCTGTTTTTTGTTGTCTGAGTAATTTCTCCCGAAGTAATCTTCCAAGAAAAAACCCTTGTTTTGCAAGGGCCTTTTCTATTTTCTTTCTAAACTTTTTATAGATTTTACTATCTCGCGAATTCAATTACACGAGACTCGCGAATAACAGTAACTTTGATTTCTCCTGGATATTTTAGTTCCTGCTCAATTTTTATAGCAATATTTCGGGCCAAATCATGAGCTTGCAAGTCGCTGACAGAAAGGGGAGTAACGAAGACTCGCACTTCACGACCGGCAGCGATAGCGTAAGTTTTTTCAATACCCTCAAATGAATTAGCAATAGCTTCGAGATCGCCAAGTCGTTTTAGATAATTTTCCAAACTATCAACACGAGCACCTGGACGACTGCCGGAAATAGCATCGGCGGCTTGAACAACGATGGATTCAAGTGTTTCGTAAGGATATTCTTCGTGGTGAGCTTGCATAGCTTTGACAATTTCTTCCGAAGCGCCAAATTTCTGTAGAATTCTGCGACCGATTTCAACGTGAGTTCCCTGAACTTCGTGGTCAACAGCTTTGCCGATATCGTGTAGAAGTCCACCAGCTTTGGCGATTTGGACATCTGCACCAAGTTCTTCGGCAATCATGCCGGCAATGTGTGCAACTTCTACGGAGTGTTGCAAAACATTTTGTCCATAACTTGTGCGAAAACAGAGACGACCGAGAATAGAAACGATTCGTGGATCAAGGTTGAAGAGACCACATTCATAAACGGCAGCATCACCTTTTTCTTTAATTGTTTTGTTGATCTGGAGTTTTGCTTTTTCAACCGTCTCTTCTATTTTGGCGGGTTGAATACGACCGTCGGCAATCAATAATTCCAAAGAAATGCGCGCGATTTGTCGGCGAATTGGATCGAAAGAAGAAATAGTGATCATTCCCGGGGTATCATCAACAATAACTTCAACGCCGGTCATTCTTTCAAAAGCTTTGATGTTACGGCCTTCCTTACCGATAATTTTTCCCTTAATTTCGTCGTTAGGAATAGCCACAGAAGTGGTCATGAGGTCAGGGGAGACGGAATTGCCAAGTCGATGAATGGCTGTGGCGATAATACTTTTGGCTCGTTGTTCGATTTTATCTTGACCGAATTGTTCGAGTTTGTGCATACGAATAAGCAAATCCTCTTCGCATTTTTGCTCGAGATTTTGAATTAAAATCGCCTTGGCTTCAGTTTCATCTAATTTAGCAACTTTTTCCAATTCTTTTTGCTTTTCGGCTTGCAGTAATTCGGTTTTGTCACGAATTTCTTTTATCTCGGCGATTTTTTGTTTGATCGATTCGATTTCCGAGACAACAGATTGCTCTCGCTCGTCAATTTGGTCTTCTTTTTTGATGAGACGCTCTTCGGCTTTCTTTAATTTTTCTTCACGCTCTTTAGCTTCGGTGCGCGTTTGTTGCATGACTTCGACTGCCTTGTTTTCGGCGTCTAGAGTGATGCGCTTTGCTTCCTCCTTGGCTTTGAGGAGCATTTCCTTCATTTCAACTTCGATTGTTCCGCGCTTGCCGAGAGAAATTACCAATCGAAGGTAATATCCAATCGCAGCACCAACAATCGCAATCAATATGGCGACTATAACTAATAATTGTGGTGACATATTTCAGGCACCCTCGTTCTCCGGGCTTTTAGAAAATGCTATAGGTTTATACTTTGAGACAGAACAACGTGTAACATTGCGTAAAAGGTTAAAAAACGAAAGGTGAAATTAACAAATAATGAACATCTACATCATAAAACAATTTCGAAAAAAAGTCTACTGCATAAAAAAGAAGCCTCCGTTTTGGATACGGAGGCGGTGTTAGGTGACACAAGTTGATCGGTTACGCCGGATTGGCGGCAGTTTCTCCTGAGAGGAACTTTTCGCGGAGGTGCTTCATGATGGCGTCCACTTCTTCTGTCGGGTTACCCAGGTTGATTGTTAAGATTACTTCATTGGTATCGGCAGCAGCGGATAGTGTCATGAAGTAAAAGTTCCTCATAAGAAATGCCTTTACCACTTCAGGTTGTTCGCGGAGTACCTTAAGAAATCCTTCCTTATCACTTGGCTGAAAGACGTGTTCGGCAAACCATGACAGGACGGCTGGAGAAAATGTCATAGGAGCTCCTTTTATTCAGGTTGGTGATTGATTACGACGTTTTTTCTGATGAGAAGATATCATTGTTTAACGGTTTTGTCTAGGTAAGTATAAAAAAGAAGGGCGGGTCTGCGCAGCAGACCCGCCCTTTTGTTCTGTTTCGTTCCTCTCCTAGTCCTCATTCCTCGCTGCCTGTGATGATGCATAGTGCACTTGCATGCCGGTAGTGCTTTCTGATCACTTTTTCCGCTTCGCGCGAAAGGACATCTTTCCACCCATTCACCTTAACCGTTGGCAAGGTCTGTGACATGTTGTCGTAGGCAGTCTTCGCGCTGCAGCCGAGAACAAATGCGGTAATCTGCACGTTTCTTTTCCCGAGAGATTTGGCGAAAAATTCCGGCTGAAAATGTGCGTGAATCTTGGCATGGTTTGCGACCACACTGAATGTCTTTTTCAGATCACGCTCTAGGCGTTTGAGGGTCTTGGGGTCTGTAGTTGAAGGTATTCCTTGAACCACGATGGCAAGCGGCATCCGCTCCTTGTTGTCATCCGAGATGTCATCCGAGATGTCATCCGATTTCTTTTTTACAGACATGGGAACACTCCTTTGTTAGAACAGTGATTGAGAACATGACTTCCAAAATGAGATACTATCTTAATTATAGGATTTTGTCTATGATGCCGTACTTTTTGGCTTCTTCGGCGCTCATGAAAAAGTCGCGATCAACGTCTTTTTGGATTTTTGAAAGTGGTTGTCCAGTGTTGGCAGCCAAAATTTTGTTGAGGTTTTCTCGAATTTTTATAATTTGTTTAGCGGTGATTTCAATATCGGCAGCGCGCCCTTCAGCTCCACCTGATGGTTGGTGAATCATAATTTCGGAATTGGTGAGAGCAAAACGCTTGCCTTTGACGCCAGCTGAGAGGAGAAGTGCGCCAGCAGAAGCAGCGAGACCGACACAAACGGTTGAAACGTCTGATTTAATAAAATTCATGGTGTCGAGAATGGCGAGAGCGGCTGTGACGGATCCACCAGGAGAATTGATGTACATGGAAATATCTTTTTTAGGATCTTCAGATTGAAGGAAAAGTAATTGAGCGATGACAATATTGGCGCTATCGTCGTCGATCGGACCACCGAGGAAAATAATACGCTCTTTGAGCAAGCGTGAGTAAATATCGTATGCCCGCTCGCCGTTTTGAGATTTTTCGATAACTGTTGGGATAAGGTTCATATATTTTAAGGGTTAAATTGGTTGTAATTGCTACACGGGGAGTATAGCAGAGTAGACGTAAAACTTCAAAAATGGTGACACTAAACAAAACCGAAAACATACTTTTGAGTTGCACGCGTTCCGGCCTACTGGCCGTCCGCTCCGCTCGCGCCAGTCGCGCTGCGCAAGGCACTCAAAAGTATGTTTTCGGTTTTGTTTAGTGTAAAATCATTTACATGAGGTTACATAACTTTTTTATTGAGCAGAAAATTGGAGAAGCGAAAAGTGTGCGAATAGATGATGCTGATTTGTTGCACCAACTTAAAAATGTTTTTCGTTTGGAAAAAGGTGATGAAATTATTTTGCTCGACAACAGCGGATTTCAATATCGTTCGCGAGTCGATTTGCTTTCTAAAGACGAAGGAGTTTTCGAAGTTTTAGAAATGACAAAAAATTCGGTAAAACAATCGCGCGAAATATTTTTGTATGTTTCCATGATCAAAAAAGATAATTTTGAATGGATTTTGGAAAAGGGAACGGAAATCGGCGTGACTCATTTTATTCCGATAATTTCTGGACGAAGTGTTAAAACAAATTTTAATCATGAGCGCGGTTTGAAAATTGTGAAGGAAGCATCTGAGCAATCGGGTAGAGGAACGTTGCCGGAACTTCGCCAGATTATTTCACTTGATGAAGCGCTCAATGAAATTCAAAAAGAAAAAATACCGGCCGTTGCTTTCCATTTGGAAGAGGGCTTGATGGAAACTGCAGAATTTATTGCACAGAAATTAAAAAATTCTGCAGATGCGAGTGGAAAGGGGCAGGTCACAACAAAAATCGCAATTTTCATTGGGCCGGAAGGCGGTTGGAGCGATACGGAGATAGAACAATTTAAAAAACGCGATGTAAATATTCTTTCGCTCGGTGATGCGACACTGCGCGCGGAAACCGCCGCTATTGTGGCAGCGACACTTTTTCTTTTGTAATGGCAACAAAAAACTTCCAATCGGAAGTTTTTTGTTGCTTATATTTTTATTTTCTATTTCTGTGACTCTAGGAATTCGAAGACAAGGTCTTGTGTCAGTTGCTTTATGATATAAGCTCTCGCGCGGTCTTTGTCGGCGGTTGGGTAATGTTCAATGAGGTGCTCGACTTCTTTGGAAACTTTTTCTTCTTCCGGTTTTATTTTTTCAGCTTTGGCAATTTCCACAAAAACCAATTCCAATTTGGCTTTTTTCTCAGCATCAACTCGCCAATCTTTTCGGAGATCTTCCTCAGTTTTCTTGATGTGTTTCAAATATTCGTCAAACTTTAGACCCATGCGAGAGATATCGTCTTTGAAACGAGCGAGCATAAGAGCGATTTCTTGTTCGACAAACGCTTCCGGCAAATCAATCTTGCATTCCAAAACCAAATCTTCGGCGATACCAATACGCTTTTTCTCGCGCTGTTGATTTAAACGTTCTTGTTTAATGTTTTCATTTAATTTTATTTTGAAATCAGCCACGTCTTCAAATTTTCCAAGTTGTTTGATTAACTCTTCGTTGAGTTCCGGCAATTTTGGCTCCTCACCTTCTTTTTCCGGAAGGGGAGCCATGCGCTTGCGAATGTCTTCAATAACTTTTTCGACGTCTTCATCGGTGACCACAACTTCTTCAACTTTTTTAGCCATCTCTTCTTTGGCAATTTTTTTGTAATCAGGTAAACCAACTTCAGGCATGAGAGCAATTGTTAATTTGAATTCGATAGGATTTCCTGTCGCCAATTTTGTAACCGCAACTTTTGGCTGAGTGATAAAATCCATTTTCTCGTCGGCGAGAATTGCCGGAGTTACATTTTGCAGAGCAAGTTCAGCAGCTTCTTCCAAAATGCGACCTTCACCAATCTTTGAAACCAAAACATTTTCCGGCACATGACCTTTACGGAAACCGTCCATTGCCACCTCTTTACCAAGCGCAGTGATAGCCTTTTTTCGATATTCATCAAGCGCGGTGGCCGGTAATTCAACGGTTATTTCAACTTCGCTGTGCGGAAGTTTGTTGGTAGCGGTGATTTTGTATTCTGGTTTCATGGTTGTGTAAATTAAACGTCGTGATTTATAAATATATTAATTTGGTCGCCTTACTTTAGCGGGAAATGAAAAATTTTGCAAGAAAAAACCCACACTTTCGCATGGGCTCCAGATATTAAACGCTATCTGAAAAGCGACTCCTGTGTCATGATGGCCAGCGATAGGTTCCCCGCAGGAACCGCCAGCCAGTGATGACGACCGCCAAACCAACACAGACCACGGTAGCAATTTCGATACAGATTTTCATGAAGGTCTTCATATTTCACCTGACTCAAAGAACCAAGAGTATTCAAACAACACAGCGTTATTCGAATCTCTCGCATTAATAGTATAGCAGATTTTGAGTCAAATGTCAAGCAATTTTGCAGTTTGAGTAGATTGTTTTAACAAAATACCCTTATTTTTAGGGATATTTAGTATTTCTGGGTTATTTTTTTGTGTATTGGGCAGTATCTTCTTACGGGGATAACTTCAGAATGAAATGAAAAATTGTTGCTACGCTCTAGAAGAAATGAAAAATATCGCGTTTATTGATGGACAGAATTTGTATATGGGCACGACGAAAAAGGAAATTGATCCTTGGACTATTGATTTGAAAAGATTCAGAGTTTATCTTGCTGAAAAATATAGCGTTGATAAAGCCTATTATCATTTAGGTTATGTTCAGGATACGGACAAGGCACAAGAGTTGTATGAAAAAATTCAGAATGCCGGGTTTATTGTTGTGTTCAAGAGACATCTTGAGGGGATGGTAGGGAATAAAAAAGGAAATGTCGATTCGGATATTATTTTCTATGCGATGAAGAAGCTTTATAGAAAAGAAGATTTTGATAAAGTAATTTTGGTTTCTGGGGATGGTGATTATAAATTGCTGGTAGAATTTTTGATTGAAGAAAAACGATTCAAAAAGATATTGTTTCCCAACAAAAAATTTGCTTCTTCTTTGTATAGAGGAATGGGTTCAGAATTATATGATTACTTGGAGAATCTTAAGACCTATATTGGCCGTAAATGAAAAAGGCTCCTAAGGCACTTACACCTTTCGGATCCTTTTTCGTCTGAGTACTAATATGCTAGCAAATCAGATTTTAAAGTCAATCTTTTGCGTTTTACGATTACTTAATCAAGAATTTAATGAGGAATGGCACGATGAGGAGAGCGACAATGTTCAAGATCTTGATCATTGGGTTGATGGCTGGACCGGCGGTATCTTTGTATGGATCGCCGACAGTGTCTCCGGTGACAGCGGCTTTGTGAGCATCTCCACCTTTGCCACCATGTTCACCTTTTTCAATAAATTTCTTGGCATTGTCCCAAGCACCTCCTCCTGAAGTCATGGAAATAGCGACGAACAAACCGGTAACGATTGAACCGACGAGCAAACCGCCGAGGGCAACAGGACCCAAAATAAATCCAACTAGAATTGGAGCGACGACAGGGATGAGAGAAGGCAAAATCATTTCTTTGATAGCGCCAAGGGTAACGATGTCGACACACTTTTCATAATCTGGTTTTGCGGTGCCTTGCATAATGCCGGCGATCTCGCGGAATTGGCGGCGGACTTCTTCGACGACAGCGCCAGCTGCTTTACCAACGGCTTCCATGCACATTGCCGCGAAGTAGTATGGAAGAAGTCCGCCGATAAACAAACCGACAATAACTTTTGGATCACTTAAACTGAAAACTAGAGAATGTCCCATGTTTGCAAATTCTTGTGTATATGAAGCAAACAAAACGAGAGCAGCAAGCCCAGCAGAACCAATGGCATACCCTTTGGTAACGGCTTTGGTTGTGTTTCCAACAGCGTCGAGCGGATCAGTAACATCACGAACTTCTTGTGGCAACTCCGCCATTTCGGCAATACCTCCCGCGTTATCAGTAATTGGACCGTATGAATCGATAGCTACAATAATTCCGGCCATTGAAAGCATAGCAACAGCGGCGACAGCGATACCGTACAATCCGGCAAAATGATATGAACCAAGAATTGCGAGCACAATCGCAATGAGAGGAAGTGCGGTAGCTTTCATTGAAATAGCGAGACCTTGAATGACGTTGGTGCCGTGACCGGAGAGAGAAGCTTTGGCGATAGATTTGACCGGCGCGTATTTTGTCGAAGTGTAGTACTCAGTAATGACAACAAGCGCAGCAGTTAACAAAAGTCCGATGAGTGAACAGATAAATAATTGATTTGAAGTGAACAAACCATTTCCAACCATGATCATTTTAGTCACAAAGTAGAAAGCGATTGCGGCCAAAATTCCAGAAACTGCGAGACCTTTGTACAAAGCGTTCATAATATTTCCGCTTTTTCCAAGTCGCACGAACCATGTTCCAATAATTGAACAGAAAATTGAAACACCACCGAGTACGAGAGGAAACATTATGACAGCGTCAGAAACTTCTTTGGTAGCATCTTTGAAAATAATTCCGCCGAGCAAAATTGCGGCGATAGCTGTCACAACATATGTTTCAAAAAGATCGGCGGCCATACCGGCGCAATCTCCGACGTTGTCTCCAACGTTGTCGGCAATGACAGCAGGATTTCGTGGATCATCTTCAGGAATATTGGCTTCAACTTTTCCAACTAGATCGGCGCCGACGTCAGCAGCTTTGGTGAAAATACCGCCACCAAGTCGAGCGAAAACAGAAATTAAGCTGGCACCAAAAGCGAGACCAATGAGAGCTTTGGTGTCACCGTTTGAAAGTGCGTAAAACCCGGTAACGCCGAGGAGAGCGAGACCGACAACGAGCAAACCTGTAACAGAGCCTCCGCGGAAAGCGAGAGAAAGTGCTTCTTTAATTCCTTTTTTGGCAGCTTCAGTTGTACGAACGTTAGCACGCACAGAAATGTTCATTCCAATATATCCGGCGAGCGCTGAGAAAACAGCTCCAACCACGAAACCAAGAGCAGTTGTGAAACCGATAAGTGGCCAAATAATTGCGAAGAGAACAATGGCAACAATGGCAACGGTTTTGTATTGGCGATTGAGATAAGCTTTGGCGCCTTTTTGAATAGCGCTAGCGATTTCTTGCATTCGTTCGCTACCGGCATCTTTTTTAATAATAATTCGAGCGAGAACGAGACCGTAAACAATAGCGACCACCGAACTTACTAATGCAAAAATGATATACGCGTTCATATTTTCTTTACTTATCTATTAATGAATATGTCCTATACTATATATAAAAATGGGAATTTTGCAAAAAAACAGACCCGAGCAGCAAATTGCTCAGGTCTATCCGGCATACGCCGTTCGATCGGTCTTCTTGACGATCAGGATCTCCGTGCGGTCTTCAGCGCCCGCTGCGCTTTTCGCAGGGGCGGACCATGAGTCCCAATCAAAGCGACGCGGTGCATGCTTCCTCCTCTGGCCTATGGCCAACGGGGATAAGGCGCGGAATCGCGCGGTGACGGCTGGATACGCCAGCAAATCACGTTCGTACATCCAAGTAAAAGTATAATTATTTAATTAATTTCGGTCAAATGTAAAAAGGGGATAACTTTTTTGGACATAATTTTTACATAAAAAACGAACCCAGGCAGTCCAATGTGGGACTGTCTGGGTTAGTTATTGGTGATGCCGCCGAGATTTTCGAACAGATCGTTCGTCATCTCAAGCAGGCGCTTAGAGTTCGCCGTTGAGGTACAACTTGCTGTCGATAAATCCGAAACGTCGAGCGCGGCTGGATCCCGCCAGTGTTTTGCATGCACTTGGTCAGATCGGGGCTTGTAGTTACACCCAGAACTTTGGGTGGAACGTATAGCTTCGCTTTCGCCATGGTATCTGCTCCTTCGCCAATGGTTGTTACCGATAAAATTCAACAATTGCTATTTGGCACCGTGCCAACAGCAAATCTTATCTAGCTAATAGTATAGTTATTTTATTTGCTGCGTCAAAGTAATAGTGGTGGATAACCTTTCACAAACAAAAAACTTCCGGAGGGAAGTTTTTTGTTTGCTGGTTTGTTTTTTTAAATCTTACTCACTCTCATCTTCATCATCGTCTTTTTTGGTATCTTTTTCAGGTTTTGTTGATTGAATGTCGATTCTCCAACCGGTAAGTTTTGCGGCAAGTCGCACGTTTTGTCCACCTTTACCAATTGCAAGAGATTGCTGATCTTCGGCAACAGTCACCGTTGCTTTGTGTTCAGCCTCATCAATTTCTACACTCTGAACTTTGGCCGGAGAAAGAGATTCCTCAATATATTTTTTAGGATCAGCTGACCATTCAATAATATCGATTTTCTCACCACCGAGCTCACTCATAACAGTCGAAACACGCACGCCTCGTTGACCAACTAGTGATCCAACAGGATCAACGTGTTCATCATTTGAGCTAGCGGCCACTTTTGAACGTGAACCGGCTTCTCGTACCACACCTTTTATAACTACAGTACCGCCGACAACCTCAGGAGCTTCTTGCGCAAAAAGTTTTTCCAAGAATTTTGGATTTGAACGTGAAAGTTTAATGAATACGCCTCGAGCACCGTCTTCAACTTTGAGAAGCACAGCGTGAACGCGTTCTCCTTGTCGGTATCGCTCGCCTGGAATTTGCTCTTCATATGGCAAAATGGCTGTAGTTCGCCCCATATCAAGGAAAACATTGCCCCTTTCAAGTCTCTGAACGGTTCCGGAAACGATTTCGCCTTCGCGTTTGCCGTATTCGCCGAGCACAGAAACTTTTTCAGCTTCGCGAATTTTCTGAATAATGACTTGTTTTGCGGTTTGAGAAGCGATGCGACCGTAATCTCCTTTAACTTCAAGTGGGAAAACGATTTCGTCATCAATTTTGGCGTCTTTTTTAATTTTCTTGGCATCATCTAACAAAATGTGGTGTTCCGGATTGAAATGCACCTTAAATTCATCGTCAGGATTGACCGGAGTTTCAGTTTCCTCGGCAGCTTTCTTGGATTTCTTAGTTTTGACAACTTTTTCGGTTTTTTCTTCTTTTTCGGCTTCTTCACCTTCTTTTTTCTCAAAAAGGACTTTAGTTTCATCAACGACAATTTTGACTTGAGAAAATTCGGTAGCGCCGGTATTTAAATTGAAAGTAGCGCGAACAATCTGGCCTTTTTTGCCGTATTCTTTCTTGTAGGCGGTCGCCAAAGCGGCTTCAATAGCCTCAATAATTTTTTCTTTTGGAATTCCGCGCTCTTCTTGCAACTGCTCGAGTACGGAATTGATAACTTTTAGATCAAACATGTTTTTTGTGATTATTCCGGCAAATTGTCGTTTTTCGCCGGTTTTTCTAAAAAAAGAAGTTCGCTGGTGGCGAACTTGGACTCCTTAACTATAGGCTATCTGACGAAATAAGTCAAATTGAGGTAAAAAAAGTGGCCGCGCCTCCCGGTGGGTAAGGGAAAGCGCGGCCTTCGGAGGGGGGGTGCGTGGGCACCCAAGCTACGGGAAACGCGGAATCGGAAATTGCAAATTGCACGAGCAATTGGCAATCAATGTTCGGCAAATGGTATTGGGAACTAGGCTGTCTATTAATTTATATCAACTTATTATTTTTGTCAAATTTCCCAAAAAAATAGAGTAAAAGAAAACCGCCCCTGTCTGGCCAGAGGCGGCTCGATGGGGGCGATGGCTTATTTGGCGGGGCTAGCCAGAGGCCTCTTGTTGAATAAACGGTACCTACCCTCCTGACGCCTTTTCCGCCGAGGCAGTGTTGTTACGGCCGAGAGGATGAAGGGAAGGAAATTTGGCTGAAAGAAGCGATTTACCTCAGTTGCGAGGGCGTAACTTTCGGTGCCCACATCAAAGGTGTCTTCCAATTCTTCTCCGGTCAGAGGTTCATTGTTTCTTGCTCGCAGGGCTCGAAACATTATTTCCACATTCGACTTCCAGGGTAGAGCGAGGATCTTGGTCCAATCGTCGTCCGAAATCACCGTCGACCACCCGTCATGATGTCTACCATGCCCTTTGACACGAAGGATGAGTGTCACATCCTCTTCATTCACTGTAAGACCGGCGGCAATCACACGTTTAATCGCAATTTCCAGCAATTCAGCTTCCAGTTTAGCAACTGTGTTCATTGTGCGGACTCCTTTTCATGGGTAAAGTAATACTAGTTTCCTCTACTTTAATATCACAAAACATTACTGGTGTCAAATTTACATAATTTATTCATAACTTGCGGGAAAGAATACGGTTTTCAGGGGCTCACGGAGCGCGACGGCGCGAGTGTGAGGAAGTTTTTCAGCGGAAAAACTATCCGGACCCTGAAAACCGTATTCTTGTACGCAAGTCGTGTATATCTTGTGGAGATTTTTTGAATTTAATTTGTTATACTTAACACACTTATTCTCCATGCACATTGAAGAGAAACAATTAAAGGAATTTATCATTGACTCTGGACTGATTTCCCGAGCCGATCTTGACGCTGCGGAAATCGAAGCCAAAAAGAAGGATGTTCATCTGGGAAAATATTTGGTGACCACCGGCAAAATGACCGAAGATGATTTGCGACGCATGGAAGCCTATATTGTCGGCATTCCTTTTGTGGATTTGAAAGGCGCCAAGATTCCGTTTGATGTCCTTTCTCTTATTCCGGAACCAATTGCCCGCAATCACAACATTGTGGCTTTCAAAAAGAACGAGGATTCGCTCGAAGTGGCTATGCTTGATACCGAGGACTTGAGCGCCATCGATTTCATCAAGAAAAAAGTCGATCTAAAAATTTTGCCACGCCTTACAGATAGTGAATCGCTTAAGAGCGCGGTTTTGTTGTATCAAAAAAGTTTGAAGGCTGAGTTCGGCGATCTCATTCAAAAAGATGCCGCCGCTATCACATCGTTGTCCGGAAATGGAGGGGAAGATGTCAGTGTCAGTGATTTAAAGAAACAAGCGGAAGATCTGCCTGTCGTGCGTATAGTGGAAACACTTTTGAAACATGCGATTTTACAAGGCGCGTCAGATATTCATATGGAACCTCTCGAAAGCGATATGCTCATCAGATATCGTATCGACGGTATTTTGCGTGACGCCATGGTCTTGCCAAAAAATGCGGCCAGCGGCATTACGGCGCGTATCAAAGTCCTTTCCAATTTGAAGTTGGATGAAAAACGTTTGCCGCAAGATGGACGTTTCAAGATCGAGATGAATGGGGAGAAAGTTTCTTTCCGTGTTTCGACTTTGCCGACTTATTACGGTGAAAAAACCGTTATGCGACTCCTGCGAGAAAGCGCCGCCGGATACACTTTGGAGAAACTAGGTTTTCATGGCGAAAATTTGGAACGTATTCATCAAGCCATGAAAGCGACTGTTGGCATGATCCTTACGACTGGTCCGACCGGTTCGGGAAAAACGACGACTTTGTATACCGTTTTGGATATTTTGAATACGCCGGACGTAAATATTTCCACGATCGAAGATCCGATCGAATATCAATTGGCCCGAGTCAATCAATCGCAAGTCAAACCCGAGATCGGTTTCTCTTTCGTCACAGGCCTGCGTACTTTGGTTCGACAAGATCCGGACATTATAATGGTCGGTGAAATTCGCGACAACGAAACGGCTTCTCTTGCGATCAACGCTGCGCTCACAGGCCACCTTGTGCTTTCGACTTTGCACACCAACTCGGCCTCGGGAGCAATGCCACGACTTCTCGATATGAAAGTCGAGTCATTTTTACTTGTTTCTACTCTTAATATCGTTATAGCACAACGTTTGGTTCGTCGACTTGCCGAAAAGAAAGAAAAATATTTCTTAGATGAAGCTGAGATGACTTCACTTAACAAATTAGTTGACCTAAATCGTGTTTTGAAAATTTTGATTGAAGAAAAAGTCGTTGCACCTACTGCGACTTGGAAAGAAATTCCTTTTTATAAACCGATCGGAAGTTCCGATGCGGAGGATGGATACAAGGGACGTATCGGCATTCATGAAGTTTTGAAAATGTCTACGACCATAAAAGATTTGGTTATGAAAGGCGCAACATCGGACACCATTGAAGCACAAGCCAAAACAGAAGGCATGATCACAATGTTGGAAGACGGTGTTTTCAAAGCGGTTCAAGGCGAAACGACGATCGAGGAAGTTTTGCGTGTCGTAGCGGAATAATTTGTTTAAATAATTTTTGAAATATGAAATATTCATACAAAGCGACAAATGAAGCGAATGAGACGGTCGAGGGGATTAAAGAATCGGTCGACAAGATCACTCTTTTTAAAGATCTGCAAAAGGAAGGACTTATGATGATCACTGCGTCTGAAAAAAAAGATAATTGGTTTTCGCTTGCAAATGAAAGTTTTGCCAGTTTTACTTCGAGGATAAAAGCGCAAGAAAAAATCATTTTCGCCAAAAATTTGGGAGCTATGATCGAAGCGGGACTGCCGATGGCTCGAGCACTTGAAGTTTTGCAAAGACAAACCAAAAATAAAAAATTCAAAAAAATAATCGCCAGTTTAGGAGACGGTATAAAGAAAGGTAAGACATTGAGCGAGTCTATGTCGCAATATCCAAAAATCTTTTCTCAACTTTTCATTTCTATGACTCACTCTGGTGAAGAAAGCGGGGACATTTCTCATTCACTTAAAAATGTGGGCGAGCAATTGGAAAAAACTTTATCACTGCAAAAGAAAATTCGCGGAGCGATGATGTATCCGGCGGTAATTTTGGTCGTTATGAGTGGAATCGCCGTCCTTATGATGGTCTATGTTGTACCGACTTTGGTGGCGACTTTCAACGATTTACACGTCGATCTGCCTTGGTCGACTAAACTCATTATATTTGTCAGCGACATGTTCATTCATCACGGAATTATTTTGTTGGGCGTCGTTATCGTTCTGTTTGCGATCGTGAGTTCGATTGCAAAAAGTTCTTGGGGGAAAAGGGCGATCGACACGATGTGGCTAAAGATACCGGTCGTAGGTACGCTGGTTAGGGAGATCAATTCTGCCCGCACCACTCGCACACTTTCTTCATTACTCTCTTCCGGTGTGGATATGGTCGTGGCAATGGAAATAACCGAGCAGGTCATTCAAAATTCTTATTTTAAAGAAGTTATTGTTAAGGCTAAGAAGGTCATTCAAAACGGTGAAGCCATCTCGGGAGTATTTTTGGAGAATCAAAAACTATATCCTTCTTTTGTCGGTGAAATGATGAATGTCGGAGAGGAAACCGGAAAACTCGCGTCAATGTTGATGGAAATTGCGATCTATTATGAAAATGAAGTCGATCAGCGCACCAAAGACATGTCGACGATTGTTGAACCGCTTCTTATGGTTTTAATCGGAGCCGGAGTTGGATTCTTTGCTATATCAATGCTTTCGCCGACGTATTCAGTTATGACTAACATAAAATAAATGAATAAAAGTTTGGGATTTACATTGGCTGAGACTCTTATGGTTGTAGCGATCACTGTTATGGTCTCTATGATAATGTTTTTTTCATTTTCTAATTACAGTTCGACTGAAGCGTTGTCCAAAGATCAAGCGCGAGTCGTTTCTGTGTTGGAAAAAGCTCGTGCCCTTACACTTGATTCATATAATAGCTCACAATATGGAGTGCATTTTGCCACTAGTACGGTTACTATTTTTACCGGCACGACTTACAATCCGGCAAATTCTTCAAATCTGGTGACAACTTTAAATCCGAGGGTGCAAATTTCAAATATCACTTTGGTTGGCGGCGGTTCAGACATTCTTTTTAATCGATTGAGCGGTGAAACAAATCAAATGGGCACAACGACTCTTTCTCTTGTCGCCAATGATTCGGTAACTCGCACGGTGGCGATCTATTCAACCGGACTTATTCAACCAAATTAGACATGAAATATTTTTCATTAAAAAATAAAAAAGGCATGGGTATGGTTGAAGTTCTCATTGGCATCACCATGATTACGATCGGAATTTTGGGTTTGATCGGCGCTTACAATTATTATTTGCAGGTCATGATCCACAATACGCCAAATATTCAAGCGGCATATTTGTTGGAAGAGAGTTTGGAATCCATGCAACTTTTGCGAGATCAAAGCTGGAGTGGTAACATAGCAACGCTTTCAACCGCCACTTCAACGAAATATTATTTAACTTTCAATACGACAACGTCAAAATGGTCTACAACCCTTACCCCTCAATCGCTTATTGATGGATTTTTTGATCGGACGATAATTGCCAGTTCAACATATCGAAACGCCACCAAGGACATTGTGCCAAATGGCACTTCTGGAGCGACACTTGATGCTAGCACGACATTGATAACGGCTACAGTTTCTTGGAATGGAGGAACGGGTACTACCAGCAAATCTCTTTCGGTGTATTTAACAAATATTTGGAGCAATTGATTTATCTTAAGATAGAGTACCCTATGAAAAAAGATTTTTTTTAAAAAAATAATGAAAAAAAACGGTGGGTTCACGATGGTCGAAACGCTATTTTATTTGGCTTTTATGGTTATTTTGCTTGGAGTTGTGATCGCGTTGGTGATATCTTTGACCAAAACTTATCAAACCATTCAAGCGACCAAAAACTTGGAATCATCCGCAATCTTTTCACTCGAGCGCATATCGCGAGATATTCGCAATGCTTCTTCGGTTAACGTCGCTCAGAGTACGTTGGCTACCAGCACCGGAGCGCTGACGCTTAACACGACAGATGTTAGTGGAAATCCTCAAACAATTAAATTTTATCTATCTAATAATAGAATCAGCGTGGATTCGAGCGGTTCGTATGTCGGCCCGCTCACTTTAAACGGAGTGAATGTGAATAATTTAGAATTCAGATTATCTACCAGCACAAATTCACAAGCCATTAAAATCATTTTAGGGCTATCGAGTACGGTCGGCACGGCAAGTACTAGTAGGAATTTTTACACGACCATAGTTTTGCGCGGCTCATATTAATTTTATCTTAAGATAGTATTCTCTATGAATTATTTTTTACGAAAAAATATAAATCACGATAACTGGAATAGGGGACAAGCGATCTTGGTCGTCGTCATGTTTTGTACTTCGATATTGTTGACCATTATACTTGGAATCGTCGATCCGATAGTCAACGAATTGCGTTTGACCAGCGATCTTTTACGTTCAAAAGCCAGTTTGTATGCGGCAGATTCTGGTTCCGAGGATGCAGTTTTTCGAGTTAAAAGAAATATGATCACAAATTATGCCGTGCCGATTTATCTTAATATTAACGGTTTTACCGCGACGACTACAGTTTCAAATACTAATGGAACCAAAACGATCGATGCGGTCGGCAGCGTTAATAATAATTTCAGAAAAATTCACACGGTAATCGTGGCCGGCGTCGGTGTTGATTTCTTTTATGGTGTGCTTTCGGGTATCGGAGGTTTTTCAATCACGGGTGGAGGAACGGTTAACGGTAACGTATATTCTAACGGATCAGTGACGGCAGATAACGGAGTGACTGTTACAGGTTCGGTTATAGCCGCAAATTTAAGCACTTCCACCTTTTCGACTATTGGAGGTGGAACTTATGTCGGTTCACTTAATGTTGGCACAAGTGGAGTGGGTGACGTGTGGGGTCACACGGTAAAAGGAGTTAGTGCTCAAGGAACGATATATTGTCAAACCGGCACCACTAACAATAAAGCATGTAATACTTCTCGTGCCGATCCTCCGGCTCAGGATTTTTCTATTACTGATGAAAATATTGCAACTTGGAAAGCTGATGGTTCGGCCAGTACGACATATAATGGTAATTATCACGTTGATTATAGGGGTGCGACAATCGGTCCAATGAAAATTAACGGTAATTTGTTGGTGGATGGTGGCGGGCTTTTGACCTTAGCGGGAACGATTTATGTGACAGGCACAGTAACGTTTTCAGGTGGCGGAGATTTAGCTTTGGCGCCTGGTTATGGTTCCGGAGGAGGAGTTTTGATTTCAGATGGCATAATGAACCTTGGTGGAAGTGCCAGTTTTGCCGGATCAGGTACGGCTGGAAGTTATCCTTTACTTATTACAACAAGTAATAGTAGCAGTGCTCTTACGGTAAATGGTAGCGTTGGCGCAGTTGTGTTGGTCGCTCAAAACGGCACTCTTCATCTATCGGGTGGCACGAGCGCCAGATCACTCTCGGCAAAGCAAATTATCATTGATGGCGGCGGATCCGTTACTTATGATTCAGGTTTAGCTAATTATAATTTCTCCAGCGGTCCATCTGGTGGTTGGAATATCACAAGTTGGAAGGAGGTACAGTAAAGTGCTACAATGTCGGTATGAAAAAGAAACGAATAGTGATCGGGAACTGGAAGATGAATCCCGCAACTTTGCCTGAAGCCAAGAAAATATTTAGTAAAATAAAGCAAATTTCTAGCGATGTGACCGGACAGTTGGTTATTTGTCCCCCTGCGACGTACTTACACGCGCTGGTTTCTTCGTATAAAGGCAAGAAAATAATGTTTGGCTCACAAGATGCCTATTGGCAAAATAATGGCTCATTAACTGGCTATTTGAGCCCAACGATGGCTGAAAGCGTTGGGGCAAAATATCTGATCGTAGGTCATTCAGAGCGTCGATCCGTAGCTGGCGAGACTCCGGATATAATTGCCAAGAAAGTTTTAGCTGGAATCGAAGCTCAAATGACTGTTATATTATGTACCGGTGAAAAAGTCCGTGATCGCAATGCCGAATATCTGGTGACTATCAAGGAAGATTTACGAGAATGTTTAAAAAAGATCGATAAACGCATGATGGCCCATGTTATGATCGCTTATGAACCGGTTTGGGCTATTGGAGGTCGCGAGGCCATGTTACCTTCGGATATTCATGGCATGACTATTTATATAAGAAAAGTTTTGACTGAATTGTATGACAAACAAATTTCCGATTCCATTTCGATTTTATATGGAGGTGCCGTTAATATTGATAATGTGGAAGATATTGTAAAAGACGGTGAGATTGACGGCTTGCTGGTCGGACGCGATAGTTTGGTACCGGAAAATATCATGTACATAGTTTCCGTGGCCAACGGTAAATAAATTTTAGAAAAAATAAATGCAAAATAAACTTTCGTTTAAAGCCGTGCGAGATGTGGAGTCGGTGGTTGGGGCGATTGCCGGCAAACGCGTGCTTCTGCGACTTGATTTGAATGTGCCGATTAAAAATGATGCGGTGACCGATGGTTTCCGCATCAAACAATCTTTGGAAACGATTGAATATTTGCGAAAAGCCGGAGCGAAAATTATCGTGGTGGCGCATTTGGAAAATAAAGAGCATCCGTCGCTAGATATTGTTTGTGAATATGCACAACAATTTTTTCCGGCCAGTTTTGTGAAGGATCCATGGAGTGTTGAAGGGGCAGCGACGTTGACAAGCCTTGCTGATGGGCAAGTTGTGGTCGTGGAAAATATTCGCAATTGGGAAGGTGAGAAAAAAAATGATGAAGATTTTGCCAAAAAGTTGGCGGCGCTGGCTGATATTTATGTAAATGAAGCTTTTTCGGTTGCACACCGCCCGCACGCTTCCATAATTGGTGTACCAAAATTCCTGCCGAGTTTTGCCGGATATAATTTTGAAAAAGAGGTGGCCAATTTGAGCAAGGCTTTCAATCCGCCGCGACCATATTTATTTATTTTAGGTGGGGCAAAATTTGAAACCAAAGCGCCTCTCATAAAAAAGTTTTTGGGAATTGCCGACAATGTTTTTGTTGGTGGCGCATTATCAAACGATCTTTTCAAAGCTCGTGGATATGAAATCGGGGACTCCGCGCACTCATCTGCCGATTTTGGTTTTACCGAAATGTTGGCTAATCCAAAGCTTATTTTGCCGGTAGACGTTATGGTGCAAACGGCAACTGGCGCGACCGGAGTATCGGAGAAAAAAGTGACCAGAAAAGCTAATGAAATACAAGTTGGTGACAAAATTTGTGACGATGGTGCCGAAACGGTTACCGAACTTTTACCTTTCATCAAATCGGCCAAATTTATTTTGTGGAATGGTCCTCTCGGTATTTTTGAAACCGGTTACACTGAAGCTACTTTTGCTTTGGCAAAAGCGATTGCAGATGTCGGTGTCGAAACTATCGTCGGTGGCGGTGACACCCTCGCTTCAATTGAAGAATTAAAATTGTCCGACAAATTTACATTTATTTCCACCGCCGGTGGCGCGATGTTGGATTTTCTCGCCAACGAAACTCTGGTTGGTATCGAAGCTCTGGAAAATTCAAAATAATAAATTCCAAATAAAAAGCCCCGACGATTTTTAGGTCGTCGGAGCGTAGTTTGTGATCTTGGAGGATGTTGTTACCCTTCCAGCAGGGAGCGAAGGAATGCAGGAGTTAGCGTCAAAGGGTCTACGACCCTGATTCCGTGGGCGGCCTTCCGGTTGGTTTTGGTTATTACCAGCATCCGAACTTCCTGAAAACTCGGCGCAATGGTCTGTAGCCAATCCATGTTGTATTCAGAAAGGCCGATTATAGCATCGACTTTATCTTCATCCAATTCTGATTTGGCCGATCGATAGTTTTGCCGCAGAAACGTTACGAGCGGCTCATCCTCCTTGGGGAATGTCCGTGCCAGCAGAGCTTGCAGCTCTCGATACCTCACCATTTGTTCCGCATCCTCGTGGCACAGTACCAAAATGCGCAGAACCCGCGCTTGTGTAGATGACATAGCGACTGTCCTTCCTAGGTTATAAGTGTTAAGAACTCAAAGACCAGCAAGTATTTAAGCATATATAGCGTTCTTTGTAAAGAGCTTTGCCTAAAAATGGCGTATTTTAGAGATTTTGGCTTATTTTCTCGGCGTTTTTGGCGAAATCGGTTTTATCACCCTGAGCGAGTTTGGCGTGAGGAAAGACCCAAATGTGAGCGTGAAATACCTCATCTCCCATGATTTTGCTCCAAATCACATCAGTCCCGAAAGCTTTTTGTTGTGCTTTGGCGATCTTTTTGGTGACTTCAAAATATTCTCCGGCGTTTGGCACGTCCCAGACGAAACGGTAGTGGTCTTTTGGAATGACGAGAGTGTGACCGGGAGAGAGTGGATTGATGTCCAAAAAAGCCAGGAATTTGTCGTCTTTATAGACCTTATTGGCCGGAATTTCACCTTTTACGATTTTGCAAAATATACAGTCGTTCATAACAGATATTATATATCAAAAATACGGAAAAGTGTGTTGTTCGGGCACAGGTAAATTTCCTGCTGGAAATTTCCTTCACACTCCGCCCGTCGGCGTCCGTGAGTCCCTCACAACACACTTTTCCGTATTTTTGAAGCTAATACTTGGTATATAATGACTAAATGTCGAAATATACTGTCAGAGAGAAAATTCCTGAGTCTGCCGAAAAAGAACTTTCTGCGTATCCGGCATTTATGCGCAATTTGCTGTTTTATCGCGGTATTGATTCCGCTGTTGCCGCTGAAAAATACCTCAATCCGCATTTTGAAAATGATTCTCACGATCCATTCTTGATGAAAGATATGGATAAAGCGGTCACGCGCATTTTACAGGCGATCGAAAATAAAGAAAAAATTGTCATCTTTAGCGACTATGATGCCGACGGTGTGCCTGGGGCAGTAGTGCTTTCGGATTTTTTTAAAAAAATTGGCGTGAAAGATTTTGAGGTTTATATTCCACATCGACACCTTGAGGGTTTTGGTTTAAATAAAGAGGCAATCGATATTTTCAAAGAAAAAAAAGTTACGTTGCTCATCACGATTGATTGTGGTATCGCTGATGTTGCAGAAATTGCTCACGCGCAATCTTTGGGTATTGATGTGATTGTGACTGATCATCATTTGCCGGTGAATGGTCCGTCAAAAGCATATGCGACTCTTGATGCGAAACAAGATGGATGCACTTATCCTTACAAAATGTTGTGCGGATCCGGCGTCGTTTACAAATTAATTCAAGCGATTTTACAAAAAAACCGTTTTGGTTTAAAAGAAGGTGTGGAAAAGTGGTTGCTTGATATGGTCGGCATTGCCACTTGTGCTGACATGGTGCCACTCCAGGGCGAGAATAGAATGTTCGCACATTATGGTTTAAAAGTTTTGCGAAAATCTCCGCGACTTGGTCTCATGAAATTGTTGCGCAAGATGAATGTTTCGCAAACAAATATTACGGAAGATGATATTGGTTTTATGATTGCACCGCGTATCAATGCGGCGTCACGAATGGGAGTGCCGATGGATGCTTTTAATTTACTTTCCACAACCGACGAAACTGAAGCTGGACTTTTTACTGATCATCTTCACAGTATTAATGAAGAGCGCAAAGGAATTGTGGCGGGGATGGTGAAAGAACTTCATAAACGAATTGCCGACCGATTGGATTATGAAACTCATCCTGTTTTGGTGATTGGTGATCCGCGCTGGAAACCGTCTTTGTTGGGTCTTGCGGCGAATACTTTGATGGAGAAATATAAACGCCCGGTTTTTTTGTGGGGACGAGAAGAGGGGACAGAAATAAAAGGTTCGTGTCGCTCGGATGGTAGTGTCGATCTCGTTGAAATGATGCAAGAAATTTCTGAAGGAGTACTGCTGCATTTTGGCGGACATGCCATGTCGGGAGGATTTTCGGTGACACATGAACGCATTCATCATTTGGAAGAAGAATTGCACGCGGCATATTTAAAAAAGAAAAAAATAAAAGATCCGGAGCAAATTTTTATTGATGCTGTGCTTACTCTTGATGATATAACTTGGAATAATTTTAAGAGTCTAGAAAAGATGATGCCGTTTGGTTTGGATAACGAGAAGCCAATTTTTCTTTTTGAAAATGTCGGTGTGGAAAGTGTGCGTCAGTTCGGCAAGAAAAATGATCATTTGGAATTAGTGTTTAGAAATATTGCTGGCGAGAAAATTTCGGCTATCGGATTTTTCGCTAAGCCGGAAGATTTTGCGAATGTTCCGGCGGCCGCCAAAAAAATTAACCTCGTCGCGTCGCTCGAAAAGTCCGTTTTTGGCGGCCGCACCGAACTTCGACTTCGTATTTCTGATATAATTTAAATATGGAAAACATTTTAATTTTTACGGACGGTTCATCGCGCGGTAATCCCGGTCCGGGCGGTTGGGGAGCGGTGGTGGTTGCAAACGATCGAGTGGTGGAACTTGGTGGCGGTGAAGCACACACGACAAATAATCGCATGGAAATGCAGGCAGTTATTTCGGCTGTCGATTTTTTAATAGAATATGAATTACTGACACTTAATTTTAAGTGCATTGTTTATACCGACTCGGCCTATGTCGTCAATGGAATTACAAAATGGGTAGCGGGATGGAAAGCTCGCGGTTGGTTAACTTTGCAAAAAGAACAAGTTTTGAATCGTGATCTTTGGGAAAAACTTTCATATCTTTTGGAAGACATGCCGGGTGATGAAAAGATTCAATGGAAAGTTTTAAAAGGACATGTTGGTGTCCCGGGCAACGAAAGATGTGATGAAATTGCGACAGCTTTTGCGGACAAAAAAACTATCAAACTTTATGACGGCCCTATTTCAGAATATAAAATTGATATTAAAAATATTGCGCATAATAGTGAAAAAAGTTTCGCGCGCAGTGCTTCCAAAAAACGTTCGACAGCAAAAGCATACTCATATGTAAGTAAAGTTGGCGGCAAAATCCATGTGGATAAGTCGTGGCAAGAATGTGAAAAACGTGTTAAGGGGGTTTCCGGTGTTCGCTACAAAAAAGCTTTAAATAAATCCGAAGAAATTTCTATCATCGAAGAGTTCTCGAAATAACAACGAAAAATTGTGATCTGCTTAGAACAGTCATATTAGTAGCCGTAGAATTTGTTTCACGGATTTTAGAATTTCTTTAGAACTTTTTTATAAATATTTTATCTCTATTGTGTAACATGTAAGAGTGCAAAATGCACGATTATACTCGCTCGTCGGAGGCGTGCTTATTGGAACATGCATCACCTCCTCTATAGCACACGATTGGTGTTCGGCAGTTATTGTGTGTCTTGGGTTTGTAGATTTAGGAATTGTTTCTTTTTTTGTGTTGCGTTATCAAAAAACAAAATTATTAAAAAAAACCGATAAAAGTTTCAGTCTTAGTGTCCAAAACGAAAAAATATTTATTATATTTTTAATTGGCATAGCTCTTGGTGCAGGGCGTGTGGGATTGTGGATGTCATTTAACTATTCAAATGTCCCTGAGCAGACTTTAAATAAAAAGATTTCTATTTTGGCGACCGTAATTGAAGAGCCACAAATGTCCGATGGCTCATCAAAAATAATTGTGAAAACACTTCCAAATATTGCCAGCGGTACTTCGCCGACGAAAATGTTGATAACAGCCGATAGATATTCGACGGTCGAGTATGGTGATGAAATAAAATTATTTGGCAAAATCGTAAAACCAAAACCAATCAAAAGCGATGAAGGAAATTTCGCATATGATGTGTATCTTGCCCGACAGGGAATATTCTACATAATGGTTTTTCCTAACATCAGTATCGTGTCTCATCATCAAGAAAATATTTTTCGTGAGTATTTAATAAAAATAAAAAATAATTTTCTACGCAAAATTGACGAACTTTTTGTGGCGCCAAAAAGCGGACTTTTAGCCGGCCTACTTGTCAGTGGGCGATCGTCTCTTTCAAAGGTGGAGCAGGCAATGTTCACGCAAGCCGGACTGATTCACATCGTCGCCCTTTCCGGTTTTAATGTCACGATTATTGCACAAGGTCTGATGACACTTTTAATTTTTTTACCGAAAAAACTTCGTCTTATAATTGGCGCCGTGGGAATATTAGCTTTTGTGATCATGACAGGTTTCAGTGCAACCGTCGTGCGCGCCGGAATTATGGCGCTTTTGGTAATTTTTGCCGCACTTATATATCGCACTTACCACGTTGGTCGCGCATTATTTATGACAGTTCTTTTCATGGCACTTTGGAATCCGATGGTGGTGTTTGATGTTTCATTTCAACTTTCTTGTATCGCAACTTTTGCGGTAATATTTTCGGCTCCTTCGGTTGTTTTGAAATATGGTTCGCATTTAAAATTTTTACCGGAGACCTTTAAAATTCGCGAAATAATGCTGAGCACTTTTATAATCGAGTTATATCTTTTGCCGATTTTGCTTTCGACTTCGGGCCAGATTTCTTTAGTAACAGTGGTTACCAATTTACTGATTTTGCCAACTTTACCTGTGGTTATGAGTTTTGGTTTTGCCGCCACTCTGGTCGGATATGTTCACAGTCTGCTTGCGTTACCGCTTGTCGTCATTTCAAATTTGATGCTCGAATATATTTTGCTTGTCGCGAACTTTTTTTCCAATATTCCTTTTGGTGTTTTACAATTCCAAATTCCTGAGTGGGGCGTCGCAGTCATATATATTGTTCTCGGATTTTGGTTGTGGAGACTGCAGAAATTTCAATCGAAAAATTCACGGTCAACAGATAGTCCTTTGACCTTGGTTAACCTCGAGCGGTTAGATAATTTTTTTCTATCACATTCCAATTCAAATTTCCAAAAAAAGCGGTAATATATTTTTTCTTTTCTGCGGGCGAATAGTCGATAAGGAATGCGTGCTCCCACATATCTAACGCAAGTACTAACGGCAAACTTCCCAATTGTCCATTGTGGTGTTCATCGACCCATGCAAGGGTTAATCGGCCAGTGTGCGGATCGTAGTACACCATCGCCCAACCGACTCCGCGTGTTTGAGCGAGTGAAGTGGATGCCGTGAGCCATGCCTCAACACTTCCGTATTGATCTTCAATTTTTTGTCGCAAGGCGCTATCTGGAGCAAGTGTTTTTGCGCCGTATTCCAGACTTTTGAAATAATATTCGTGATTGCGCATTCCGTTCCATTCAAAACTAAATCGACGCTTAAGTTCGGTCAGAATATATAAATCCGTGTCGTTGTTATTTGAGTGCTGCTTCAAAACATCCATAATAATGTTCGTAAATTTTACATAGCTGGCGAAAAGTTTCAGATGTTCTTCGACCGTGCGCTTTGAAATGCCTTTTAGTTCCGGAAGATTAAATGTTTGAGTTGGGTACATGTTTGTTGTTTTTTTAAATTAATAAATTTTAAAGCTTTTTCTTAGCCGTATTTAAAATCATTTTATGACAAAAAGATTTTATTTTTATTTTATCTCGCTCTGATAGGATGATCGAATGTTTCATTTCAAAATATATTATCGGCTACTTATTCTCGGTATTTTGCTGCTCGCTTCGATAACAGTCTGGCAGGCTGTTTACCGGCAAATTCCTACAAATATATTGACCACAGCTTTTCTTAACGTCGGACAAGGTGACAGTATTTTCATAGAATCGCCAACTCATCATCAAATGATCATTGACGGTGGGCCAAATGCCGCAATTTTATCGGAAATAGCAAAACTTATGCCCTGGTACGACCGTTACATTGATGTGTTAATGATAAGTAGTCCTGATGTTGACCATTATGGTGGTTTCATCGATCTCTTAAAAAGATATGATGTTGGTTTGATAATTGAGCCGGGTACAAATGGCGGTTCGCCGAGTTACAAAGTTTTGGAAGATCTGATTAAGCAAAAAAATATCAAAAAAGTAATCGCTCGGCGCGGACAATCAATTGAAATTGGCGGGGGAGCACATTTTGATGTGCTTTTTCCTGATCGAGATGTGGCAAAACTTGAAACTAATACCAGTTCTATTATCGGACAGCTTGTTTACGGTAGTAGCACAGTCATGTTTACCGGCGATGCACCAAGCGCAACCGAGGAATACGTGACTTTACTCGATGGTGCGCGAACCAAAAGCGATATTTTAAAAGCCGGGCATCATGGTTCGCGCACCTCCGCCTCCGAATCTTTTATCTCCACCGTCACCCCAAAATGCGCCGTCATCTCTGCCGGGTTAAATAATAAATACGGTCACCCTCATCAAGAAACTCTGGATCTTTTTAAAAAACTAAATATTATTCCGCTCATTACATTCAACCTTGGCACAATAATTTTCAAAAGTGACGGTATGGTATGGAAACGTTGACAGCTATCGTAAATAGATTAATGTTGTAGCAGATAGTCTGAACTTTCAAATCTCTACGAATTCTGGACAATTACAGGCACGCTTGAAACCTCGGCTTGTTGCTAAGGCGGATGGTAGCCTATTATAAGGAGTCTGGTTATGGAAACCACGACTGCAGGACAGATTGTTACGATTGGTCGTCTTGTTGTTGATAAGCAAAGATCTGTTGGTTGGACCCAGCAGCTTATCGATAGCGGTCTTTTGGCTGATCTCTTTGATATTGGAATTATTGGCAATATCGATCGGGCCAAATTTCGTGCCTTCTGCAATCTCCCGGCACTTGGTGCCGCGATAGTGAAAGTTCTCGGCACCTTCATGTTCTGCGATCTTAATTTACAGCGCATGCATGAATTCAGCAATTGTAGTTATGTAAACAAAGAAATAATCGATGATGACCTCTTTCCAGATTGGCATGATGGACAAGAGATTGGAGTTGATTATGAATATGCCATTGATTATCCCGAATGTGTGATTTCAACCAGTGCGGAATTGAAGCGAATCACTGAGATTGATCCCGTGAATTCGTGGCAACCTGGCGGTCTTTCCCATTTACTTGCCTATAGCGCTTTAACTCAGCAGTGTCCTCGAGGTTTAGTTGTTGTTGCGTTGGGTTCGACGGAACCAAAACGTGGTCGTTGTCCAATGTTATTTGATGAGAAAGGGCATAGACGGAATTTAGGTCTGTCTTATACACATCAGTATTGGATGGTTGATGCCTGTTTCCTTCTCGTTCGCAAGAAGTTACTCGATATATAACCTACAGATGCCCCGTATTTAGTTGAATGATAACCCGCGTGTGCTTCAGAGCTACGCGGATTTTCTATAATTTTACTTCTTGTTTTTGTAAAACATAGAGGTATCATTAATACATGCGACAATGCACTCTCGTTTTTCTTAATAAACCGACGGAACAGAAAATTTTACTCGCTATGAAGAAGCGAGGCTTTGGTATAGGTAAATGGAATGGCGTCGGTGGTAAGTTGCACGATGACGAAACGATACAGCAAGCGGCGATTCGCGAAACTGGCGAGGAGATTTCTGTAAAAATAAATGAGGAAGATTTACAAAATGTCGCCACTATAGATTTCTTTTTTGAAAATAAAAAAGAGTTTGATCAGCAGGTTCATATTTTCTTTACCGAGAAGTGGCAAGGCGAACCAACTGAAAGCGAAGAAATGAAACCGCAGTGGTATTCATACTCAGAATTACCATTTAAAAATATGTGGATCAACGACGTACACTGGTTGCCGAAAGTTATAAAAGGCGAAAAACTAAAAGCCACATTTACCTTCAATCAAGACGGTTCTCAAATTATTAAACAGAGTATAGGTGTTTTATAGCAGTAAAAAGGTGACCGAGAGGAACTCACGGAGCGCGACGGCGCGAGTGTGAAGGAAATTTCCAGCAGGAAATTTACCTGTGCCCTCGAGGCATCTTTTTACTGCTATGCGAGTGCTTTTTCTTTTAAATAATCCCAGCTTTCTTCAAGACAGCATAGGCGCCGTTTTTGTTGATAGTTTTAATGGCACGAGTTGAAAGAGTCAAAGTAATGAATTTTTTGAGCTCAGGAACGTAAATTTTCTTTTTCTTGAGGTTGACATACTTGCGAATCATTCCGGTAGGGTTGTATTGGGTAGCACGCGTACGGTTTGAGTACCCGCCAGCAAGGAGTGAACTTCGTTTTGTAATTGCGCAGACTTTGGCCATATTTTTTATCTAGTTCGACTATGCTATCATAGAGCAAAGCTTTATGCAAACAATCGACATTATTTTCCAACTGATCGTTCTGCTGTTTTCGGCTATCATTCATGAAGTTGCGCACGGATATGCCGCTCTTTTTCAGGGCGATACCACGGCCAAATACGAAAATCGCCTGACTTTGAACCCTATTAGACACATTGATCCGTTCGGTACTATCATCTTGCCGCTGCTACTTTTTGTTTTTCACTCACCAGTATTGTTTGGTTGGGCTAAGCCGGTGCCTTTTAATCCATATAATTTGCGAAACCGTAAGTGGGGAGAAGCGATTGTGGCCGGGGCAGGTCCGGCAATTAACATTGTCATTGCTTTAGTTTTCGGTCTTTTTTTGCGTTTCAGTTTTCCATTTATTCCAACAACGGCCATTTTTATCGTGGAAATGATTGTTTTCATCAATATAATGTTGGCTATTTTCAACCTCATGCCGATACCGCCGCTTGATGGCTCAAAAGTTCTTTTCGCTCTCCTGCCGGAAAACGCTTTGCGCGTACGCCGTATTATGGGACAATATTCAACGTTCCTTATATTGTTCTTTATTTTGGTGCTCTGGAATTACATTTTTCCAATTATATCCATCGTCTTTTCTTGGATCACCGGTTTGCCTCTTGTGTAAGGTTGCCAGAGCAAAGCTACAAAGCTTGCGTTTTTTAAGGCAATATAGTAATGTAGTCTCTACTTCGTTTAAAAACGCAGTGTTTCAATGTCAACAATAAATCAACTCATAAAACGTGGTCGCAAGAACACGAAACGAAAACCAAAGTCGGTGGCCCTCCTCCGCTCTTTCAACTCGATTCAAAACCGACCAAAATTTTACCCTTCACCTTTAAAGCGTGGTGTTTGCACTAAAGTTACCACCAAGACTCCAAAGAAACCTAACTCAGCTGTTCGAAAAATTGCTCGTGTTCGACTTTCAAATGGTCTAGAGGTTACCGCTTACATTCCGGGTATTGGACACAACTTGCAAGAGCACGCTGTCGTTTTACTTTCAGGTGGTCGTACCAAAGACGTCGGTTTGAGATACAAAGTTGTTCGAGGAAAGTTCGATGCCGCCGGTGTTGAAACTCGCCGACAATCACGAAGCCAGTACGGAGCAAAGCGTCCAAAAGCAGCTAAATAATTTTAATATTTTTTCATAAACCAAAATGCGACGTAAAGTAAAAAATCGAAATATCGTAAAGCCTGACATTAAATTCAGTTCTGAGAAAGTTGAGAAATTTATCAACCGTGTCATGGTTTGCGGCAAGAAACAAACGGCTCGTGAAATAGTTTACGGCGCTTTTGATGTAATTAAGGAAAAAGCTAAAGTTGAAAATCCTATTGAAGTTTTTGATACAGCCATGAAGAATACCGGTCCTATTATGGAAGTGCGATCTCGTCGAGTTGGTGGAGCTAACTACCAAGTGCCTCGCGAAGTTCGACCTGAAAGACGACAAGCTCTCTCGATGAAATGGATCATTGACGCCGCTCGAAGCAAGAAAGGACAACCAATGCATTTGAAACTCGCTGACGAACTTATTGCTGCAGCCAAGGGAGAAGGGGAAGCAGTCAAGAAACGCGAGAACGTGCACAAGATGGCCGAAGCCAACAAGGCGTTTGCTCACTTTGCGTGGTAGTCTGAAAGCAAAAACATAAATACAAAACAAAAAACCACCGCTCGGTGGTTTTTTGTTTTGTATGTAAATGCTGCAGACTATGTCTTTTGGGATGCACGCGTTCCGGCCTACTGGCCGTCCGCTCCGCTCGCGCCAGTCGCGCTGCGCAAGGCACCCTTCAAGGCATAGTCTTCCGCATTAAATAAAATATAAAAAATATCAAATAGATTTTATAAATATTTTATCTCCAAAATGCTACGGTTTTGGGATGAATAAAAAACTGGAGAGGGTAGAACAGGCAATTTTAATTATTCGTAATCAAAAGGTGATTTTGGACAGGGATTTGGCAAATTTGTATGGTGTGGAGACAAAGGTTTTAAATCAGGCAGTTAAAAGGAATCCTGATCGTTTTCCTGAAGATTTTATGTTTCAGTTGAGTTTGGAAGAAGTGCAAAACTTGAGGTCACAATTTGTGACCTCAAGTTATGGCGGGCGTCGTTACTTGCCATATGCATTTACTGAGCATGGTGCATTGATGGCGGCTAACGTATTAAACAGTCCACAAGCTATTGTTATGAGTGTGGCAATAGTAAGGACTTTTATAAAATTGCGCCAAATTCTTTCTGTTAACAAAGACTTGGTTCGTCGATTGGATGAGTTGGAGAAAAAATACGATCAACATTTTCAAGTTGTTTTTCGAGCTATAAAACAACTTATGGAACCTCCAATTCAACCAAAAGAGAAGGAAAAACCGAGAATTGGTTTTCATGGGTAAAATAGCTTGTTAGTAAATCTTGAGGTCGCAAATTGCGACCTCAAGATTTCCTGTATTATTTACGGCGTATTATAGTATAATGTGGCAATACTATAAAAATATATGACTACGTTATCAATATCAATTACCGCAAAACAAGAAGCCTTTATTGCGGCCTATATAAAAGCTGGAAATGCAAATAACAAAGTTGAAGTTGTACACAAAGCTCTCGATCATTTTGCTGAGGACGAGGCGGTTAATGCTGTTCTCCAAGCCGAAAGCGAGTTAGGAGAAGGAAAAGTTCTTTATGGTGACTTGCGTGAGCTTGCTAAGAAAATAAAATAATATGGAAAAATTTCCGCTTCATATCAAAAACCCAGAATTGCAAACCTCACCTGAGGTGCAACGTGCAGTAGAACGTCAGGAACAACGAACCGGTGAAAGTGTTCCTAATGATCCAACCGCAAGAATAGAAGCATATATGGATAGACTGGAAAATATTTTTCTCAATCCGGATACAGAAAAACGTGAACGTAACATTGAAATGTTTCGCGACAAAATATATGACGCGTTGCTAATCAAGCGTGATAATTTCCCCGAAAGCTATTTTGAACTTCAGCAACGTATCGCACGAGAACGTGGGCAACCTGTAGAAGTAATTCCTGAAAACGTGCGCGAGCAGATGATGGATGTAGCAATTGAAGATCAGAAGCACTCTCTCGATACATGGATGGATTATCTCACTAAAGAAGACGTTGCTTACCCTGCTTGGTTTAAATACTACGTTTGGAATCAGGTAATTAAGCTTTCGCAATTCGACAAAGAACTAGGTAAGTTCAAGTCTCGTACCGAATCAACCGTGGGTCGTTTCCCTGATATCAACCGAGCTGCGTTGGCAAAAATACTTGATATTTACGAAAAAGTTAAAAATGACAACAAAAATCTGAAAGACCTGGAAATACGAGAAAATTTTTCCAAGAAATTTCCAGCTCTATATGCCGATTTTATTGCCGGCTCTCTGGCTTCCAAAATCGAAAATAAGGAAGAAATACAAGGAACGTGGATAAAATATGAAGCTAACAATTCTAATGATGCTGATAGACTATGGCAATCTGTGGAAGGGAAGACAGGTGGAGCTGGTTGGTGTATTGAAGGCAAGGCAACTGCGCACAGCTACAACAAGCAAGGAGATTTTTATGTTTATTATACTTACGACAATGACGGCAATCCCACTCAGCCACGCCTCGCAATCCAAATGACTGGCAACCAAATCGGTCAAATCCGCGGGCTTCTACCCCATCAAGATGTTGAACCAATTTTTCAGGAGGTATTGGATACTAAGCTTGCAGAATTTGGCACGGAAGCCGATGCGTATCGCAAAAAAAGTGAGGACATGAAAAAGCTTACTGCTTTGGATCAAAAACACGAAAAAGGCGAAGCCTTTACCAAAGATGATTTGATTTTTCTCTACGAAATTAACACACCGATTGAAGGTTTTGGTTACGAACGTGACCCACGTATTGTCGAATTACGAACCAATAGAAATGTTGAAGAAGACGTGTTGGTTATCTTTGAGTGCACAAAAGAACAGATTGCACACGTTCCAAGTCAAATAAATGAAAACACCAAGGTATATGTCGGACAACTCGAACCCGGTATTTTCCAAAAACTACCAGACAATCTTGAACACGTTTACACTTCCTTTCCGGAAAAGAAAATTAGCCGAGAAAGTGTTGAGATAGGAGGCAAAACTGGTGAACACTTATTAAGTGAATTGAAAAAAGATGGCATAAAAATTTCTGATAATGTCGAATTTATGCTCAAAAGTCGTGAATTTGTGACTGGCAAAAATATTGAAACTGCCACACTGATTCGTTTAACGGTTGCTGATCTTGGTTTCAAAACAAACGCCACAACTGATCAAATTTATGAACGAGCACAAGCCCTTGGGTTGGAATTGTGTCCCGCCGATACAGGACCTAATTATCGTCTGCAATATAAAAATCAGCCTTTAGGTGACTGGTTTGTTGTTGGTATGAAACAAATCTCCGACTCTGACGGCAGCCCGTGCGTTTTCAATCTCGAACGCCGCGGTGTTGGTTTATGGCTGTACAGCGCTTGGGCGATGCCCGGCTTTGGGTGGGATCCGGGCTACGAGTTCGCGTTCCGTCTCCGCAAGTCTAAAACTTAGAGTCTTTTACTCTTAATTTTTCTGAACCTTTGGCTCTTGGTTTCTTTGATTCTTTTCGAAATATTTTTCTGATATCATTTGTTTCAATTTATGTGTATCGCCGCGACTTAAGAGTCCTTGATAAGAGGCCAAAGATTCTTTTTTCGGATCTCGATTTAAGTTTCTGAACATCCTCTTTTTTGTAGAGTTGCGTAAAACTCTGTGGTGTGGAAAACTGACCCAGCCTAAAAAATCGACTCCAGAAGAAATTGTTTTTATGGAAACTTTGTTTGGATGGAGTGATAATTTTAGGTGTGTTTCTAGAAATTCTGATATTGTTGGCAGAATACCCTTGAGATATTCTTTGTTTTCGTGCAAAACAATAAAATCATCTGCATATCTGGCATAATAAGCAATTTTCAAATTTCGTTTGATAAAATGATCAAATTCATTCATGTATATATTCACAAGAAGTTGGCTGGTAAGATTGCCTAGCGGCAAACCAACATCCGATTTATTTTTAGTGTTAAAACTTTTAATAACTTCATTTAGTAACCAAACAGTGTCTTTATTACTCATGCGTCGTTTTAAAATATCTAGTAAAATTTTGTGATCAATATTGGCAAAAAATTTTCTGATATCACATTTTAAAATCCAAACAGTTCGGGTGTGGTTTTTTGAAACTTTGCGAGCATATTTACGAAAACGATTTACGGCACGATGCGTGCCTTTAACATTTCGACAGGAGTACGAATCAAAAATAAATTTAGGATCAAAATATGGATATAAAATTCGGTAAATTGCGTGGTGTAAAAGTCGATCCCGAACACTCGCTTTGTGAATGTCACGGGGTTTTGGATCATTGATTTTGAAAGCTTTATAGTGTCCGTGATGGTAAGTTTTGTTTATAAGTTCACGGTGAAGCGCTAACACGTTATCCATTAAATGAAGTGAAAATCTTTCGACATCTTTTCGGTCGCGTTTGTTGCGCAAAAATTCGCGCCATGCTATGAGCAAGTTTTTAATAGAAATGATATCATCATAGATATGACCAAACCGCAGTTTACTCTCTCTCTCTCTCTCTCTCGATAACGCCTCGATTTTGAATAGAATCAAAGAGGGGTATTTGGTTTGGGTTAACATTGTTCCTCATATTGCTAAAGGGTCTCGTTATACTATTGGCTCTCGAATTGAAAATAAATTTCTTGATTTGCTCGATTGGGCTTATATTGCTTATTTTACAGAAAAAGAAAAGAAATTGGAAAAGATTTCAAAATGTATTTTGATTCTGGATACCTTGAAGTTTCTGATTTCGGTTGCGTGGGAGGGTAAGCTCATTTCTGACAAACAATATGAAGATGTTGCCCTGAAACTTGAAGATGTTGGCAAAATGCTTGGTGGTTGGAAGAAAAGTCTGGTAAATCCAGAAAAGAAAAACCGCGACTTGTAAAATCGCGGAAAGAAAACAGTTTCGGAGACGGAACGCGAACTTGTTGTTCGGATTCCACTCATTGTCGGGTTTCGCCCAATTGTTGTTCAGCCACAAACCATCATCGTTGTGTTCGAGATTGAAAACGTTCGGGTTGCCGTTAGAGTCGGTGTTGTGCGACGTGTCATCTATTCCACTGTCCATCTAGTCCAAAAAAAATGGAAGAGACCGGACTGTATTTTATATGTGATCAAAAATCAACCAACACGTCGCACCAAGTATTTTCTTTTTTGTTGACTACCATGCATATCCTCCGTGGAAAGCCGTAACCGTCCGCGCTCTCAATATGCATGAGTCCAAAAGGTCTTGAAAAGCCGTAACCGTTCAATATAACCAATCTGGGATTATTATAGCAGGTAATTGATTCGGGGATCCGTTTTCTTTACACTTTCAACCTTTTACGCTACAATCACGGGTACTTATTAGTAGGGTCAACGCCCTTTTTTATTTTGACTAATGAGGACGGATATGAGAGTCTTATTCTCATATCCGTCCGAGTGACGTCAAAAAAAGCTTTAGCTTATTAATTATTATTATATGCAACGCGATTATCCATTAGAGAAGGTCAGAAATTTCGGTATTATTGCCCATATCGATGCCGGTAAAACCACGACATCAGAGCGTGTTTTGTATTACACGGGTGAATCTCACAAAATTGGTGAGGTGCACGACGGTAACACAACCACCGACTGGATGGAGCAGGAAAGAGAGCGAGGTATCACTATTACCGCCGCCGCTATTACTTGTTTCTGGAATCCAAGTTACATGGGTAAGGATATCTCCAAGAAAGTTCGCTTCAATATTATTGACACTCCGGGGCACATTGACTTTACCGCAGAAGTAAAACGATCTCTTCGCGTGCTCGACGGTGCTGTTGTCGTTTTTGACGGTGTTGCAGGCGTTGAACCTCAATCTGAAACTAACTGGCGATATGCCGATGATGGAAACGTGCCTCGAATTTGTTTTATTAACAAACTCGATCGTATGGGCGCAAGTTTTGAACGATCATATCAATCTATTTTGGATCGTTTGACCAAAAATGCCGTGCGTTTTCAATTGCCAATCGGTTTGGAAGAACATTTTGAAGGCATTGTCGATTTGCTAACCATGAAAGCCTACTATTTCGAAGGCGAAATGGGTGGGACGATTCGTGTTGCTGAAATTCCTGAGAATATGCTAGCTGATGCTAAAAAGTATCGCGCTGAACTCGTGGAAAAAGTTGTGGAATTTGATGATACGATTTTGGCTGCATACTTGGATGGCAAAGAGCCGAGCATCGACGAACTTAAAAAATGTATTCGCAAAGGAACATTGTCCGTCAAGCTCGTGCCTGTCTTCACCGGCTCGGCTCTCAAAAACAAAGGCGTGCAACTCATTTTGGACGCCGTTGTCGATTATCTTCCATCTCCTCTCGATATTCCACCGGTTCACGGCATCAATCCTGATACAGGTGAGACAATTTATCGTCATGCTTCCGATGAGGAACCTTTTGCCGCTCTTGCTTTCAAACTTCAGAATGATCCGTTCGTTGGTCAATTAACTTTCTTCCGTGTTTATTCAGGAACGATCGAAGCTGGCACATATATTTACAATTCAACGACGGGGGATCGAGAGAGGCTCGGTCGTATCGTGCGATTGCAAGCTGACAAACGTGAAGAAGTTAAAAAAGTTTATGCCGGAGAAATTGCGGCAGCTGTCGGCGTGAAAAGCGCGCGAACTTCGCACACTTTCTGCGACGAAAACAATCCAATCATTCTCGACCCAATTAAATTCGTGGATCCAGTCGTATCTTTGCGTATCGAACCAAAGACCAAAGCCGACCAGGAGAAAATGGGTATGGCTATGAAGAAACTTTCCGATGAAGATCCAACCTTCAAAATAAATTCCGATCAGGAAACCGGCGAAACTATTATTTCCGGTATGGGTGAACTTCACCTTGAAATCATGGTTGATCGTATGAAACGAGAATTCGGCGTTGAAGCTAATGTCGGTAAGCCACAAGTTGCCTACAAAGAAACAATTATGGCCGAAGCAGAAGCTGAACACAAATACATCAAGCAGTCAGGAGGAAAGGGACAATATGGTCACGTAAAAATTACCATCAAGCCACTTGAGAAGCGTGATCCAACAGCTAAAGTGCCAAAGAACGTCAAAATTTCCGATGGCTTTGAATTTATTGATTCAATTAAAGGAGGTGTCATTCCAATTGAATTTATTCCAGCTGTTGAAAAAGGTGTGAAAGAAGCAATGGAACGCGGTGTCGTAGCTGGCTTTAAAATGGTCAACATTTCTTGCGAACTCACGTTCGGTTCATATCATGACGTCGACTCTTCCGAAATCGCTTACAAAATCGCCGGTTCTATGGCCTTCCAAGAAGCCGCAAAACGCGCAAAACCGGTTATTCTTGAACCTATAATGAAAGTTGATGTTACTGTTCCGGAGAAATTCCTCGGTGATATCGTTGGCTCTCTTAACTCAAAACGAGGTACAATAGAAGGGTTCGAAGATCGTCCAGCCAATATCAAAGTGGTAAAATCAAAAGTGCCTCTATCTGAAATGTTTGGGTATACGACACAATTACGTTCGATGACTGAAGGACGAGGAAATGCAAACATGGAATTTGATCACTATGAAGTGGTGCCTGCAAACGTAGAGAAAACGATTGTCGAAAGTAGAAAGTAGAAAGTAAAACAAAAAAAGCAAATAAAAAAAGCCCACCGAGAGTTTCGGTGGGTTTTGCGTTTTGGTGCGCGGCAGTTTGAGCTCGATGCATTCTCAAACCTGAGCAACCGTGACTCGCTCCTGTTCTGTCACAGGATTGAGCCCAGTTGTGGGGAGGACGATCGTTGTAAGTTCATCGAAGTTGACGCGGGGGATGTTGTCCACCTCGAAAGGGGAAACATCAAATGGCTTGAAAGAGAATATGTACTGACCCCGTTCAACAGAAATTCCTTCAAAGCGACGATTGGTGCCGGCGGCCCGCAGCATTGCGTTGAGGCCGTGGTTGAATTTGCCGACGCGAGTCATAAAATTGCAAGCCCCGTCTAATCGTTCCTTGGTCTTGGTATTTCCTTGGAGGTTGATACGAACGCTCGTCTCAAACTCTTCAGATTGGGCGATCAGGTAAAACATAATCTGCATGCCCAAGGCGACGGCGGCAGCATCGGTATCAAACTTTGATTTCGGGGCGTTAACGATGTAGCTCTTAATCGCCGCGATTTCCTTGTGACTTGCCATAGCTGGCTCCTTCCATTCATTACAAAGAGTTATTTGTGTGCAATCACAACCATCACATTGACGGTCGAGATTTCTGCTTGGATAATACAGTGTAAAATAGGGAAGTCAATAGCATAAAAGCAAATTTAAGCTGGAAGTGCGTAACCTGTGCACTATTAGGGTACAGCCGAAACCTGCTCCCATTGACTATTATTTCGTATCTGCTACTATATCAAATACGCATTTTATGCGCTGTTTTCATTTTACGGCGCTGGCCATTGGCCGGTTTTTGCAGTAATTGAAAGCATCATTATTAACTAGAAGTAAATTTGAGCGTTAGCTATCGGACAGGGTAAACATCTCGTGCATCCTGCTTAATAGCGAACCAACTCACCAATAAATATATGGCAGATGCAGCTGTTTTTGATCGATCAAAGCCACACGTAAACGTTGGCACCATCGGTCACGTTGACCACGGTAAGACTACTTTGACTGCAGCTATTACAGCTGTTCAGGCAGGTAAGGGTCTTGCTAAAGCTATTGCGTATGATCAAGTTGCTAAGGCTTCTGAAAAGGACGGCCGACGTGATCCTACCAAAATCGTTACTATCGCGATTTCGCACGTTGAGTATTCAACCGCGACTCGTCACTATGCTCACGTTGACTGCCCAGGTCACGCTGACTATGTAAAGAACATGATTACTGGTGCCGCTCAAATGGACGGTGCTATTCTTGTTGTTTCCGCAGTTGACGGTCCTATGCCTCAAACTCGAGAGCACATTCTCTTGGCTAAACAAGTCGGTGTACCTAAGATCGTTGTTTTCCTAAACAAAGTTGACTTGGTGCCTGATAAAGATCTTTTGGATCTTATCGAGGAAGAAGTTCGTGAACTTTTGACCAAATATGGATTTGATGGCAAAACCGCTCCAATTATCCGCGGTTCAGCTACTCAAGCTCTTGCTGGTACTCCAGAAGGAATCGCCGGAATCGAAAATCTTCTAAACGCTTTGGATACTTACATTCCAATGCCTGTTCGAGATATCGATAAACCATTCTTGATGCCAATCGAAGACATCTTCTCAATTGAAGGTCGAGGTACAGTTGTAACCGGTCGTATCGAACGAGGTGTTATCAATATTGGTGATGATGTTGAAATTGTTGGACTTAAACCAACTCAGAAATCAACCGTTACCGGTATCGAAGCTTTCAACAAGCAACTTGATAAAGGTATGGCAGGCGACAATGCCGGCGTACTCCTCCGAGGTCTTAAGAAAGAAGACGTAACTCGAGGTCAGGTGCTCTGCAAGCCAGGTACAACCACTCCTCATACAGAATTCGAAGCAGAAGCTTTGATTTTGAAGAAAGAGGAAGGTGGACGACATACTCCATTCTTTGCTGGATACAAGCCACAATTCTACATCCGAACTACAGACGTAACTGGTGATGTTATCTTGAATGAAGGAACTGAAATGGTTATGCCAGGAGACAACGTAAGTTTCAAGGTTAAACTTGTTGCTCCAGTTGCTCTCGAAGCTAACATGCGTTTTGCCATCCGAGAGGGAGGTAAGACTGTTGGTGCCGGTGTTGTAACCAAGATCATCGCCTAATACTCTAATCCAAACACCATGACTGCAACATCAACACCCAAGAAAACGACAAAAGTAGCGTCAGCTTCTAAAAAAGATGCTGTATCAAAATTGCGACTTCGTGTTCAAGCTTACGAATACAAACTCTTGGATGTTTCGGTAAAGCAAATCATGGATACCGCGATGCGATATGACGTAGAAGTTCAAGGACCAATTCCACTTCCTACGGAAATCAAAAAATACACTGTGAATCGTTCTACTTTCATTTTCAAAAATGCACGAGAACAATTTGAAATGAGAATTCACAAGAGAATCATCGATATTATCAACCCAACAGCTAAAGTCGTCGAAGCTTTGAGCAGTTTATCTCTACCATCAGGAGTTAGTATTGATGTAAAGAGCGTCTAATATTCTGTTAATCTACTGCCATGAAATTAATTCTGGGAACAAAGGTGGCGATGAGCCAAATATTTGACACTGATGGCGCGGTGCATCCTGTAACGGTTATTTCAGCCGGTCCGGTCACTGTGACACAGCTCAAAACGAACGAAACTGACGGCTACCAAGCCGTGCAGGTTGGTTTTGGTACTCGCAACGAAAAAAATATTTCTAAAGCTGTGCGCGGCCATTTGAAAGGTCTCGGCAACTTCCGTTTTTTGCGAGAATTTCCTCTCGAAAATGCGACTGAAATGAAAATCGGTGACAAGATCGACGTGTCCGCTTTCGCTGAAGGCGACGTTGTAACTGTTTCCGGTGTTTCAAAAGGAAAAGGTTTCCAAGGTGTGGTCAAACGCCATGGTTTCCACGGTGGTCCACGATCACACGGTCAGAAACACTCTGAACGAGAGCCGGGTTCTATCGGAGGCGGTCTTCGAACAGGTCCACGAAAAGGTAAGAGAATGGGTGGACGCATGGGCGGGGACAGAGTTACGGTCAAAAACCTCAAAGTGGTTCAGATTGACTCAGCAAAAAATGAAATTTTTATCAGTGGCGCGATTCCTGGTCGACGCGGCACTCTAGTGGAGATAACGAGTACTAAATAATCTTTATGGAAACAACAATTTACAAACAAGATGGTAAGTCAGCTGGCAGTTTCAAACTTCCAGAAGAAATATTTGGCGTTTCTTGGAATAGTGACGTGGTCAACCAAGTCATCAATTCTTTGAGAATGTCTGCTCGTGGTCACACTCAACATACAAAAAATCGATCAGAAGTAAGCGGAGGAGGCAAGAAACCATGGCAACAAAAAGGTCTTGGTAAGGCGCGTCACGGATCTTCACGTTCACCTATCTGGGTGAAGGGAGGTGTATCACTCGGACCTCGAAATGACAAGAATACCGATCGCAAAGTGAACAAAAAAATGAAGGCAAAGGCAGTAAACATGATGCTTTCAAAGAAGTTCAAGAACGGTGAAGTCTTGTTCGTCGAGAAAATGTCTTTTGATGCTCCAAAGACAGTTGAAGCCAAAAAAGTTTTGGTTTCGCTAGCGGGGATCAAGGGGTATGAAAAGCTTGCGACCAAGAAAGTTAATGCGTTGTATCTCGCTCTTCCAGCCAAGAATAAAAATGTGGAGAAGAGTTTCAACAACATTGGTAGCGTTACCGTTGAGGAATTGCGAAATATCAATCCGTTGGTTCTTGCACAATATAAGTACGTGGTTATTACCAGCCCGGCCGATTCGTTGATGGCCTTAACTCCTAAGAAATAATCCATGGCCTTCTTTTCAGCAAAAAAAGCAAAAGATACTGTCGCTGCCAAGTCTATTGCCAAGAGCGCAAAGGCAGATGTGAAAGTTGTGGCTTCAGAAAAGGTGAAAACACCTAAAACTGTCGCTTCACGAAAGGGTGGAGTAGTTCTTCCAACTGCCGGTGTTGATTTCTCGCATGACCTAGCTTCCGTTATCGTCCGACCACGAGTGACCGAGAAGGCAACTGCTGCAGCCGAGATTGGTGTTTACGTTTTTGAAGTTTCCAAAGACGCGACAAAAACAAAGATCGCCAAGGCGGTTTCAGTTATGTACAAAGTGACTCCGGAGAAAGTGCGAGTTGTCAGTCTTCCTGCTAAGAGCGTTTTCGTTCGAGGCAAGTGGGGTGAAAAGTCGGGTGTTAAAAAAGCTTACGTCTATCTCAAGAAAGGGGATAAGATTGAAATTATATAAACGACCATGAAATCATATAAACCAACCAGTATCCCTCGACGAGCGATGACCACGATCGAATTTAACAAGATCGTGACTACGAACGACCCTGAGAAATCACTTACTCATGGCTTCAAACGTGCTGTAGGACGCAACAACCGAGGTATTATCACCACACGTCATAAGGGATCAGGACACAAACGACTCTATCGAGAAGTTGATTTTACATATAACAAACGAGATATTCCTGCCACTCTCATGACTGTTGAATACGATCCAAACCGTACAGCCTTCATCGCTCTCGCTCAATACAAAGATGGCGAGAAACGATACGTTGTACTTCCACAAGGTATGAAAGTTGGCAGTGAGTTCATTGTTTCGCCAAAAGCCGAGATCAAAGTTGGAAATTCAATGATGCTCAAGAACATTCCAGTCGGTACTTTCGTTTACAACGTTGAAGTAAATGCTAATGGTGGCGCACGACTTGCAAAGTCTGCCGGTAACTTCGTTGAAGTTATTGCTCACGATGCCGGATATGTGCACCTAAAGTTGCCTTCAACTGAAGTACGACGAGTTATCGATACCTGTTTCGCAACTATCGGTGTTGTTTCCAACGAGGAAAACCGATTGATCAATATTGGTAAAGCAGGACGAAGTCGATGGTTAGGTATTCGCCCAACCGTTCGAGGTACTGCTCAAAACCCAGTTGACCATCCATACGGAGGAGGTGAAGGACGACAGGGACGAGGAACTCGACGCGCAAAGTCTGTTTACGGCAAGCCAACGGGCAAGGGACAGAAGTCACGACGAGCAAAGAGATATTCAAATCATTTGATTGTGACGAGAAGGAGAGTGGGGAAGGCAAAGAGTGGGAAGTAAACAAAGAGCCACCGAAAGGTGGTTTTTTGTTGTCACAAAAGCGCTACAGACCATGCCTTTAGGGATGCACGCGTTCCGGCCTGCTGGCCGTCCGCTCCGCTCGGCCCAGTCGGCCTGTGCGAGGCACCCTGCAAGGCACGGTCTTTCGCGCTTGTGTAAAATCAAAATCATATCCCATTAGATACTTGTAGTTCACTGTAAAAGTAGTAGAGTTAAAATAATTTAAAACACATGGAAATTCATACGAAACTTGTAGATTTAATTCTAACGAGAAGAGAACCGTTTCTTGGTCAGCTTTTAACTGAGAAAAAAGGATTCAATAATTTTGAACATTTGAAACCAAATTTGTTGGAATTACTAAAGGAACTTGATGGTATTTTCTATACCTTAGATTTTTTAGAAAGAGAAAAACTTATTTCAATAACCAGAAACCGTAGAAGTGAGAGTGTGAATATTTTCAATGGATTTACTAAATTTAATCTTGGAAAAGAGGATGAAGCTATTTTTGGTCCAATATTTTATCTTAATAAGCTTGGAACAAAAGATTATGCAATGAGTTGGCAGGTTGAAATGCAGTCCGGTCTTTTGGCTTTTAGAAATAATGGGTATAAAACAAACGAACAGCGCAAAGAACAAAGGAATTTTTGGTTAGCTATTCTTGTTGGTATCGGTTCAGCTGTAGCAACAGCAATTTTAAGTTCACTACTAACAAAAACTCCTATATTTAACTGTTTTTACTAATTAAAATAGTTCAAATATAGTATTGCTTGGCTACGTATTTAAATCTAATGGAAAAATATAAAAATTTAAAAAAGAATATTAAAAATGTTGTTGGAGAGAAATGGAGTCTTGAAAATCTTAAAGACGGATTTGAATATTTTAAAGAACTAAACGGAAGGTATCCAGGTTCTATAGAATTAGATTCATTTGAATTCTTGCCGAATCGGAAAATGATTGAAAGAAGATTTGGAGGTTTGCAACAATTGCGCTCGGTTTTAGGTTATGAAGATGTTCATTTTGGAAAAGGTAAATTTAGGAGTGAGATAGCTCTCCGTGTTAATAAAAGGGGGCGTGCCAGTGAGTTGGCTTTAGAGAGAATTTTAAAAAATAAATTTGGTGAGGTCTTCGTACATACTGAGAAAATTTTTGATGATTCAAGAAATAGGGTAGATTTTTATGTTTATTCTCCAGACGGTAATTTTGGTGTTGATATTTTTAATACTGATACAATGCTTAATTTACAAAACAATATAAATATAAAAATTGATAAGTATAAAAACTTTTCTGGTAAACTTTTTTATGTAGTCGCAAATGATAATTTTTCCCAAGACGACATCGACTTATCTGTATTACACAAAAAGAAAATTTTTTCAAATAATGGATCTGTTATCGTTAACTTAAAGAAGTTTTATGAAATTATTGGACCAATGAAGTCGTATCCAAAGCCATTTTAATGAATTTACAAAGAAAATAAAAAATGTTGTTGATTGTATAAATATTTCTTTAGCCATGTTGATTAAAAAATATTTTTCCAAAAGACCTTATCATTAGTTAATATTGAAAATAGCCCTTCCCAGAAAAACTTATAAAAGTTATAATGTAAGGGATGAATAATCAGCGTAAAAAATTAACATACATAAGCCTATTTAGTAGTGCTGGCGTTGGATGCTACGGCTTCTCGAAAGAGGGTTTTGATTGTGTTGCAACTGTCGAACTGATTAGCAGACGTTTAGATGTTCAAAAACATAATAACACATGCACATATTCTAGTGGATATATAAATGATGATATTACAAAAAAAAGTACGCAAAACAAAATCTTTTCAGAGATTGATCTTTGGAAATCAAAGCAAGGATTAAAAGAAATCGACGTTCTGTTAGCAACACCTCCATGTCAGGGGATGTCGGTTGCAAACCATAAGAAAGGAGATGAGTTGGCACGAAATTCACTTGTTGTTGAATCAATCAAACTTGTGGATAAAATTAGACCAAAGGTATTTATTTTTGAAAATGTACGAGCCTTTCTTTCTAGCCTTTGTACTGATACTGATAAAAATCAGAAAAAAATTCGTGAGGCAATAGAATTGAACTTGGGTGGCAAATATAACATTCACTATCAAATAATTAATTTCAAAGATTACGGTAACCCATCTAGTAGAACAAGAACACTAGTAATTGGCGTAAGAAAAGATATTCATGAAGTCACACCGTTAGATTTAATGCCTCCCTTAAAAAATGGCAGCACTTTGCGAGGCGCGATTGGAGACCTTGCTCCTCTGAGGAAAATGGGTGAGATTGATAAAAAAGATATTTACCACAATTTTCGACCATATTCTGAACACATGCTTCCTTGGATAGAGAATACTAAGGAAGGTCAATCCGCGTTTGATAACGTTGATCCTAAGAGACGACCCCATCAAATTGTAAATGGAAAAATTGTAAGTAATGAAAATAAAAATGGAGACAAGTATTCTCGATGTTATTGGGATAAGGTTGCCCCCTGTGTTCATACAAGAAACGATATATTAGCCAGTCAAGCTACAATTCATCCGAAAGACAATAGAGTTTTCAGTATTAGAGAATTAATGCGAATGATGTCTGTTCCGAATTCTTTTAATTGGGTGTCTATCTCACTAAACGACCTAAATAAACTGTCTGACGAAGAGAAAAGGAAGATCCTTAAAAAAGAAGAGATTAATATTAGACAATCTCTTGGTGAAGCGGTACCTACTGTCATATTCAATGGAATAGCTAAAAATATAAATTTAAAATTCAAGAATATAGAGAAGAATGAAACCCAAATAAAAAAACTTATTAAGGAGAAGAGACTTTACATAGAAGAAAATCTAAAAATATTTCTTAAAGAAAACATAAAAGATCTAAATTACCCTGAATTGGCAAAGATGGTTGAACATTCAAATGCTCAACGCTTTCAACATGCCGCTTATTACACAAGACAAGATATTTGTTTCACTATTATAAAAGATTTACCAGATGCATCTAAATTTGAAAAAGTCTCTATATTAGAGCCATCTGTTGGGGCTGGAAATTTTCTTCCATTACTTATTGAAAAATACAAAATAGTTAGTGATGTAGAAATCGACGTTATTGATATAGATAAAAACGCAATTGAGATTCTAAGGATTTTACTTAAAAAAATTGATATACCTAAAAATGTAAAAATCAATTTGATAAACGCCGACTTTCTACTGTATGGTGAAACTAATCTATTTAAACAATCTAAGCACTATGATATTGTTGTCGGGAACCCTCCATTTGGAGATATATCAGAAAATAAACAACTTCTGAGTGTTTATAAAAAAGACAAATACAATACAGAAACAAATAACCTTTTCTCATATTTTCTTGAAAAAGCAATTCAGTTGGGAGATACGGTCGGTCTGATTATTCCTAAAAGCTTTCTGTCTGCACCAGAATTCAACAAAACAAGAGAACTTGTATCGTCCTTTGCTGTAGAAAAAATTACAGATTATGGCGAGAAAGGATTCAAGGGGGTAAAGATTGAGACGATAAGTTTAATTGTTAATACTAGAAACAAAGGTACACGAACTCTTATTGAATCTTATGTAAAAAATGAAATTGGTTACAAGGATCAGTCATATATATGTTCAAAAGATTTTCCGTATTGGCTGGTGTATAGAAATAGTTTCTTTGACTTTGTTGCAAGAAAACTTAGATTCAATATATTTACCTCCTATAGAGATCGACAAATTACTAAAAAGATAACAAAAAACAAAGGGAAAATACGAATATTGAAATCAAGAAATATTGGGCGAAATGAAATAATAAATATTCCAAATTATGATTCCTACGTCGATTCGTTAGAGGGTTTATCAATATCAAAATTTTGGAATAAAGATAAAAGTGTTTTGGTACCGAATCTAACATATGCTCCCAGAGCATCATTCTTACCTGAAAACACGCTTGTAGATGGATCTGTGGCGATTCTTACTCAAAAAGGAACTGACGTTAAAATAACCGAAAAAGATCTAGCTTATTTTGGAACCGAAGAATTTACTGAGTTCTATCGAGTAGCCCGAAACCATGGTACAAGGTCATTAAATATTGATAACAACTCGGTATTCTTTTTTGGAGTACAAGTGAAAAATTAAGCGTACGTTTTTTTTACAACTTCCCTTAATTCGTTGAATGTTGTGTTTGTTGACATGTCCAACGAGAGCCCTGTGTTTAGAACATGGATCAACGACTCTTTTGAATAAATGTCTTTCCCTTGTCTGATTGAAGATTCAATTGAAGTAATTTTAGACAAAATACACTCACGTTGATAATCTCGATCAATAGATTGAGTGTGGTTATTCGGATGAGCTCTTGTGTTGTGTTGTTGTGGTGTTAACAGGATTAAATTTTCAACAAAAGCCGAGATTTTAGGAAACTGATGTTCGGGGAATATGTGGTGAACCTGAGTAGCATCTCCGACAGCCAATTTGTCACGAATCTCGCTGGTTGAATGATTTCTTCTTACAATATTTTTTGCTTTTTGTGTTCTGTAATCAGAAAATTCTGGTTTACCAATAAAAATTTCTTCAGCCTCACTTCTTGTCAGGGCTTTGTCTTTTCCTAAATCTCGAAAATTTGATCGGTTATACATTAAGTCAGAATAAACGAATCTACTTTCTGTCATATGCCCATCTTCTGAGCCGTTAATCATGTTGTAAGCTGCGTAAGGATTTAAGACTTTAGGAAAAATACGTCTAATTTCAACATCAGTTGTTATGTTTGTATATCCAAGCATGAAAGATTCAAATTTTGCTTTGAGGAGTTCAAAATCTTCTTGAGTCACCGTTCCAGAAAGTGACTTAGTCTTAAAAGAATTTAACTCTTTAATAAAACCGCTATCAGTTAGAACTTTTTCAACATACACAACAAGGAATACCCAAGCATTTCGTTCGTTTTGTGAAATGTACTCCAACAATTCTGGCTGAATGACTTGGTATGTATTTCGTACCCCCACTTTCTTTTCTTCCAATATCTTTGCAAATGCTAAAGTTTTAAGTGGTTGAGCAATAAACTTATCGTATTCTGCATTTGCACTTTCGTTTGTAGGAGATGGTTTACCAAATATAGCAACGATGTTTTTCTGGAAATATTGAAAATCCCAAATATCTTTAGTTGTGAAAATTGTGTCAGATTTTTTTCCGCCTAAAAAATTTACAATGCAGTCGGCGATAAAAGTTAAAACATCCGGTGTGACCTTTTGATCCATGTAACGAGAATATCCATCAGGTTTTTTTCTAAGGTCGAGATCTATTCCGGCCAGATGTTTTTTTATCAGTTCTTCGAATAACATCTTACTAAAATACAATATAATATTAAAAAAGTAAAGATTAGTTTTCCGCCGGCCTTTCTTTTTGGTACAATTACAGTTGGTGATAAATCAAAAATATTAGAATAATTTTATGATTGAAATAATATTTGAAGCACACGGAACTACATTTGATAACGAAGCTCATTTAGCGTCCGGACACAATGACGTGGCTTTGTCTCCTTTAGGTATTCAACAATCAAAAGAAATGGGAGAGCGATATAAAAATGATCATTTTGATGCAATCTTTTGCTCTGATCTTCAACGTGCATACAATAGTGCAGAAATTGGTTTTGGTAATAAATGGCCGATTGTAAAAGACGCTCGGTTACGAGAATGTAACTATGGTGATTTTACTCAAAAACCCAGCGAGATTGTTGATAAGGAAAAACCACAAAGAATTTCAACGCCTTTTCCTAATGGTGAAAGTTATACTCAAACAACTGTACGAATGAAATCTTTTTTAGAAGACTTGTTTAAAAATTATGATGGCAAGCGAGTTATGATAATCGGTCATAGAGCAACACAGTTTGGTTTGGAAAATTTAATCAATGGTGTAACGCTTGAGCAATTAACATCGACTCACTTCAAATGGCAGCCGGGATGGAAGTATAATTTTGGAGGTATAAAATAATAACCATGACCCTCTTCCTCGCCTCAAGTTTGCAAAATACGATTTCGATTCTCGCGATGAAAGCACCGAAGGTGGGGAAGGGCTGCCAGGTGATGTTTATTAGGAACGCGGCGGATGAGGTTGAAGAGCCGTGGTGGGTGCGGAGCGACAGGGAAGCGTTTACGTCTTTGGGTTGTGAAATTGTTGATGTTGATTTGAGGAAGACGACAAAAGAGGAGATGAGGGAGCTTTTGGGGAGGTCAGAGGTTATTCATTTTTGCGGGGGCAGTGTGTTGCTTCTTTTGTCGGTGTTGCAGAAGAGCGGTCTCGCAGGGGTGGTGGTTGACGCTGTGCGGAAGGGTGAAATTATATACACCGGCACGAGCGCGGGTTCCATGATAGCGGCAAAAGATGTGACCTTGGCGCAGTACGATGGTGGGGAAACGGAATACCTCAACTTGATATCCGATTATAGAGCTTTGGGATTGGTCAACTTCATGATCTTGCCGCATACCAATAATCCCGATATTGTAGCGGATAATAAGAAAGTTATGGAGCACCTCGCGGAAAACAAAACTCCGCTCATTTTCCTAAACGACGACCAAGCCGTTTTTGTCGAGGGTGAGAGGTTTGAAATACTCAGTGTTTAAGTAGTTTTTAGTTTTTTGGCCAAGAAAATACCCCTCATCAAGCGTAGCTGAGGGGTTTGTTCGTTCTCGGTCCAATGACCGGCACATTTTTAAAAAAATCAGGGGTCGCGACATGTGCATACGCTTCCCTTAGTGAGGATTCCGCTCTTTTGTCACTGAAACCTCGAATCTCACGAAGAGTTTCAGCTAAGGTGCATGACTATCACCGGCCTTCTGAGTGCGCCCTTTAGAATGATCAGTTCCAAGAACGGGTCAGTTAGTGCCAAGAGACTTTCTGAAATTTTCCTCTTGTATCTTAGCATAAGCCAAGATTTTGTCAATAGCTGGATTTTATTAATATTTTATCTCCATTTGTTAGGCTTTTGGCATGAACAAAAATATCAATGGCGTGGGTCTTGCGCCGGAGGAGAGGGTGGAGCAGATAATTTTAATTATTCGTAATCAAAAGGTGATTTTGGACAGTGATTTGGCGAGTTTGTATGGAGTAAAGACAAAGAATTTAAATAAGGCGGTACAACGTAATATTGATCGTTTTCCTGCAGAATTTATGTTTCAGCTTACAAAAAGTGAAGCAGAGTATCTTCGTTCAAGGTTCCAAATTGGAACCTTGAACGAAGATCAGGTTTCAAGGTCGCAAATTGCGACCTTGAAAAAGGGTCAAAATTTGCGGTTCCAATTTGGAACCGCAAATTTTAGCAAACGTCGTTTCTTACCCTACGCCTTTACCGAACACGGTGCGCTTATGGCCGCTACGGTGCTTAATAGCCCGCGGGCAGTGGCCATGAGCATTGCCATCATTAAAACTTTTGTGAAATTGCGCCAGATTTTGTCTCTGAATAGCGAACTCGCTCATCGCCTGGATGATTTGGAGAAAAAATATGGCGAAAATTTTCAAATCGTGTTTGGTGTTATAGAGAAACTGGCGGAATCCGTGGAATCATTAGAACGGCTGAAGAAACCGGTACTGGAGGAACCGGAAGAACCGAAAAAAGAAAAAATTGGATTTCATGAATAGGTTTTGTGTTTCCGTTTGACGAATTTGATATTTAGTGATAATTTCTCGAAAGAGTTCTAATTAAGGTCTTTTCATATGAGGTTAGTCATGATGTGTCTCAATGGTGTGAGTTTGGCCGATATTGGCGCCGTCTCCGTCTATTTTATGGGCGGGGAAGAAACAGTTGGCGCCCTGAAGACTTTTCAGTATGCCATCGTAAACGGCATACCGGTTCCACGATCGGAGAAGGTCATCCTCTATCCTGCACCTCAGCAGATATGGGGAATGCAGAGGCGGGTCACTGCTTCGGGGATCTTGCGTGAGATGGAGCAGGCAGGTTTTGTTTTGGCGCACGTCTATCCCGAGAAGCATCGTGGGATGGGTTTTGGTTACGTGGTCAGGCTCGAATTCGCGAGACCCGAACAGCAAGAGCGTGACGAAAACCGGTGGGTACAACTTGCAGAGCCTCAATTGGAGGAGCTTGGGGGTATCCTACTTTCGACAACTTTCTGTCTTTCTCATTGCCGTCGTTATGATGCGCCTGTGCCGAACGTAAAGATCATTCTCATCGGTTCTATCGAACAGAAACCGCAGAGGAGAATCGCGTTCCAAGAGGGGAATTTGTTGCTCATGATCGATGAGGGGTCAAAAATCGGTCCTGAAGAACAAGCTGAGCTGGATGAATTTTTGGGCACCGTTGTCAGAACATGATCGTTCGCTGGAAGGAAAGGTCTCCGTGTAAAAGTCCAAAAGACGATTATGCGGAGTTTTTTTAAATAAAACATTTTATCCCCCCTGTGGATAACTTGCGTAGCCTAAATATTTGACAAGTATACAATTAAAGTATTAATAGTGTTTAATGCTCGTTTTTTTAAATAAATATATGAAACGTCTTCTTCTCTGGGTTTTCGTTTTGCTCGTAATATCTATAGCTGCATATGTACTGTATACCGGAATTCCGGCCTTACAAGAACAGACAGCCGCTTTGTTCTATGGAGTTACTCCTCAAACGGAGACTTTGGTCACAAATACACAGAGCGCGCCTGCTCCTGTGATAAGTACCGCTGAGCTTTGGGACAATACGGTTAAACCTTCCGAGACTGGTTCAGGTAAACCGGTTGAGTTGGGTGTCAGAATTCGCACCGATGTCCCGGGAAACATCAGACAAATTCAATTTTATAAAATTCCGGGTGATACCGGCACTCACGTCGGTCATCTTTGGACAACAACAGGAGCTCTCCTTGGATCAGTAACTTTTATCAATGAAACTGCTTCCGGATGGCAAAGCGCCAATTTCTCTACGCCTATAGCAATTGCCGCCAATACTCCTTATATCGCTTCGTATTCTACATCAAACGGTTTCTATGCCGTAAATTCTAATTATTTCAGCACTGTTCATAAAAATGGAGTTATTCGCGCTCTGGCAAGTAATACAAAAAATGGACCTAACGGAGTTTATGTTTACAATATAAACACTTTCCCGACCAGTACTTGGAATAATCGAAATTATTGGGTTGATGTGGTTTTTGATTATCAATCTTCGACAACTACTCCTCCTTCAGCTTGTACTTATACTTACAGTGCATGGGGAACTTGTGCATCAAACAGTACTCAAACTCGTACGGTCGCTTCGTCAACTCCAACGGGTTGCACGGGCACTCCGGTGACGTCACAATCTTGTACTTATGTTCCGCCGGTACAGGCTTGCACATACACTTACGGTGCTTGGAGTGATTGTCAGTCAAATAACACACAGACCAGAACATATACTTCAGCTCCAGCTGGTTGCACAGGAACACCTGTCACCTCTCAATCTTGCACGTATGCTCCTCCGGTTGTTCCGCCACCAGTTGTTCCGCCACCAACTTCAACTGGCGCTGTAACCTGGACAACTTTCACTGCCGCTGCCAATACTCAGAAAATCTATGTCAGTAGTTCGGGAGGAAATGATAGCAATACCGGCCTTGATTCAGCTCATCCGGTAAAAACACTGGCCAAAGGATATTCTTTAATTCGTGACGGTTATCCGGACTGGTTGCTTCTCAAAGCAGGGGACACATGGACAAATGAAAGTTTCAGTTGGCGAAAATCCGGACTGGCTACAGCGCAAATGTTAATTTCAAGTTACGGCACCGGAGCACAGCCGATTATTTCGGAAACGGCGGATAACAATGGCATAAACTTTTACGGACTTAACACCAGTAACGTTGCGATGGTCGGACTTCATCTCGTAGGTCAAGGAAACGGTACAGGAATCTTCATTTACGGTTCGGGCAATAATTTCTTAGTTGAAAATTGTACGATTGAAGGATTTATTGATAACTTTGTAGCTGAACCTGACACATCTCTAAATGCATCTAAAGGTCCAAGTCACGTCACAATTCGCGGCTCCAGAATTCTTGATGCTTACAATGCTGGAGGACCAAAATCGCAAGGTATTTTTGCTTCAACGGCTGACGGTATGTTGATTGAATTTAACGTGATCGATCATAATGGTTGGAAAACCGGTTTCCAAGTGCCTGATGATCGTAGTCACAATATGTATCTGGATGACATGACGAACCTCACGATTAGAAATAACATTATTTCTAATGCCTCAAGTGAGGGTATATTGGTGCGAAGCGAAAATGGCGCTAATCTAACCAATCATGTTCTGATCGAAAATAATCTTCTCGCCGCAAACGGCAATAGTATGTCGGTTGGCGCAAAAACCGGAGAAGGAGCCTCGGTTCAGTATGGTGCAATTGATGCCACAATTCGGAATAATGTGCTAACTGAAACAGGAAGAGTGCTGGGTGGAGCCGATCAAAGTTATGGAATTGATCTAGGAAGTATCAATGGCGGTCTCATTACAAACAACTTGCTTCTAAACAAACCAAATAATGGAACAAGTTTCGGTATCAGATTGGAAAGTATTGTGGCCAGTCAGAATGTCACCATTTCAAACAACGTTCTCTACAATTGGAATCAAGGTTTCGTGGGGCTGAGTGCCGGACCACTCACAAACATTCAAGTTATTGGAAATAAATTCCAGGATAAGCTTTATCAATCTCCATCCGTATCTTCTGAAGGAGTATTGTCAACCGCTAGAGCAACATTCAGCAACAACACATATTACACTAATGCCGCAGCATCAAATTGGTTCATGATTCAGGATGCACCAAAATCATTTACCAATTGGCTGACTCTTTCTAAAGAAACTGGTGCGGTGTCACAAGCGGTTACTTTCCCTGATGTTTCTCGCACCGTCGAAAGTTACAGCGCTTCAATTGGTGGATCAGCTACTTTAAGTTCACTTATCGGCGCCGAGAGATTGCAATCGCAAGCTACGTGGCGCCCGGAACTTGAAGCTCGAAATATCGTCAACTACCTCGGCGCCGGCTTCGGAATTTCTCCTCTATAAAAAAGATTTTATCTCAGCTTATATAAGGCGAAAGGCAAAGTCTTTGCCTGTAGCTTTTATATTGTTTGCCGTATTGACTTATTTTCTCCTTTTGTATAGTATTCTACATCAAGGCCTTAGGGGCTTTTTATTTTCACCATGGCACGATCACTAAAGAAAGGACCATTCGTCGAACCCAAGCTTCTCAAGAAGATTGCGGGAAAACGCCCAATTGAAACTGGCGTTATTAAGACATGGTACCGACGCAGTCAAATCTCTCCAGAAATGGTTGGTTTTACCTTTGGTGTGTACAATGGCAAGAAACATATCGATGTCCTTGTATCAGAAGAAATGGTAGGTCACCGACTTGGTGAATTTTCTCCTACTAAAGTCTTCTTAAGACACGGAGGTCGTATGCAGAAGGAGCTTGAAATGAAGAAGAAAGAGTCCGAGATGGCCGCAGCTCAGGCCGCTAAAGCCTCGGTTGAAGAAAAGAAAGCCGCATAATATTATGGTTACCGCTACCCTTACAAATTATCGACAATCTCCTCGAAAAGTTCGCCGTGTTGCGAATCTTATTAAAGGTAAGCCAATTATGACTGCGGTTTCTACCTTGATGTTTACCCCTAAAGACGCAGCTGACCCAATTCTTAAACTTTTGAAATCTGCCATCGCAAATGCCAAAAGTTTGAGCGTTGACGAGACCAATCTAATCGTAAAGGGGATTACTGTTGATAAAGGACCAATTCTAAAACGCATGATGCCTATGGCCCGCGGACGTGGTTTTCCTATTCACAAACATACTTCTACTGTTACCATTACTTTGGATGTTAAGGCTCCAAAAGTTAAGAAAAACGCCAAAGTCGCTAAAATGGCTGAGAATAAGGCTGAAGTGAAGGCTGTAAAAGCGCCAAAAGTTACCAAAGCACCGGCTAAAGCCGCAAAAAAATAACATGTCACACACCGTACACCCATATTCACATAGAATTGGAATCTTGCGAGGTTGGAAAAGCCGATGGTTTGCTCCTAACGGCAAGTACCAGCAATTTTTGAAGTGTGACGTTTTGCTTCGCGAATTTATTGTGAAAAAACTTCGCGGCAACTACGTAGCCGCTGTCGAAATGGAACGCGGTCAGAAAACTTTGCGCATCATCATCAAATCTTCTCGTCCAGGTATGATCATTGGCCGATCAGGTGAGGGCATGACTAAACTTCGAGCTGATATTGAAACTTTCATCAAACGACAAAAGATTGTGGTTAAAGAAGAATTGAAAATTGATGTTGAGGAAGTTAAAAACCCAGAAGCTAACGCTGCAATTGTTGCCCAAATGGTAGCTGAAGGACTTGAAAAACGTTTGCCTTTCCGACGTGTCGTTAAACAAATGCTTGAAAAAGTTATGGCTAACCGCGAGGTTAAAGGAATCAAGATTTACTTGGGTGGCCGACTTGGTGGAGCTGAAATGGCCCGCACAGAGGAGTTAAAGAAAGGACAAGTGCCTTTACAGACACTTCGCGCTGACATTGATTTCGCTCGAGAGAAAGCCCATATGACTTATGGTCAAATCGGTATCAAGGTTTGGATTTACCGCGGTGAAGTTTTTGAAAAGAAATAAAATACTATCATGCTTACCCCTAAAAAAGTAAAATTTCGAAAATGGCAGACCGGTCGTCGACATGAAACTCGACGTACTGCTGAGACACGAGGCACAACTGTAGCCTTCGGATCTTATGGTCTAAAAGCTATCACTCACTGCCGAGTTTCTTCACAGCAAATCGAAGCTGGCCGAAAGGCGCTTACTCACTTCGCCGGCAAAACCGGTAAAGTTTGGGTTCGCATTTTCCCGGATCGTCCTTACACTCAAAAACCGGCCGAAGTGAAAATGGGTAAAGGAAAAGGAGATGTTCAGGGCTATGAATTTGAGGTTCGCCCAGGCCGAGTTATGTACGAAGTTGACGGTGTAGACGAAAAGACCGCCCACGAAGCACTTCGAAAGGCCGGCACCAAAATGCCAGTCAAAACCAAGATTGTTGCGCGAATCGGTTAAAAGTAGTATAAACCATAGACCATGAACGAAATTAAGGGCAAAACCAGAGATGAATTAAAGAGACTTCTCGTTGAGAAACGAAAGGCTTTGCACGATTTTCGATTCGCTTTTGCCGGTGGCAAGGTCAAGAATGTTAAAGAAGGAAAGGCTGCTCGCAAAGACATCGCTCGAGTTTTGACCGCAATTTCAATGCAAAATAAGATGGACGCTTCAAAATAAATCATATGAAAGAAACTGCTTCACAAAAAAATACACCAGTCGCAAAAATAAGTATGCCAAAAACTTTGAATGGTGTTGTCACATCTGACAAAATGAAAGACACTTGTGTGGTTTTGGTGGAGCGATATGTTAAACATCCAAAATATCAAAAGTACATCAACTTGCGAAAAAAGTTTAAAGCGCATGATGTCGGCAATACCAAAAAGATAGGGGACAAGGTCACCATTGTTGAATGTCGACCAATTTCAAAAGACAAACATTTTCAAATTGTTAAATAAATTTTATGATCCAACCACGTTCAATCGTTAAAATTGCAGATAACTCCGGAGCCAAAATTGGCCGTATTTTTAAAGTGCTCGGATCAAGCAAGAAACGATACGCCGAAATCGGTGAAATGGTTGTTTTGTCTGTTCAAAAAGCTGATCCTCGCAAGGCCGTAAAGAAGAAAGATGTTTTAAATGCCGTTGTCGTTCGCCAGAAAAAACAATTTCGTCGAAAAGACGGTTCATATATTCGTTTTGATGAGAACGCAGTGGTGATTTTGGAAAAAGGTAAGACCGATCCACTCGCTGGACGTGTTTTCGGACCTCTTCCACGTGAGCTCGCTGAAATGGGTTTCCAAAAGATTGCATCTTTAGCGCCTGAAGTTGTCTAATATTACATTTATGCATATTCGAAAAAACGATACAGTAAAAATAATGATTGGAGCCGATGCGGGGAAGACCGGCAAGGTTCTTAGGGCTTTTCCTAAAATGGGTAAAGTTTTGGTTGAAGGCATGAATGTCCACAAGAAACATGTTAAGGCACGACAAGAGGGTAAAAAAGGACAAGTTATCGACAAATCTTTCCCGATGTCAGCTTCAAATGTAAAACTCGTTGAGAAGCGAGCTGATAAGTAATTTAAATACCATGGAACTCGTACACGCAAAACAACAGAGCGCCTTCAAAGCATTACAACCAGTTTTTGGTTACAAAAATGTCATGCAAGCACCTAAAGTGACTAAGGTGATTGTTTCTGTTGGCACCGGATCATTTAAGGATAAAAAGAAAAGCCAATTAGTTGAAGATCGTATCGCTCAAATTACCGGTCAAAAAGCCTCTCTACGAAGCGCTAAAAAGTCTATTGCTTCTTTCAAGCTTCGAGCAGGGGACCCAGTTGGATATCAAGTAACTCTCCGCGGTAAACGAATGGAAGATTTTCTAACTCGACTTATTCACATCGCTTTTCCTCGAACTAAAGACTTCCGCGGAATTAATCCGGGTTCTGTTGATGAAATGGGTAACTTTAGTGTTGGGATTCGTGAACACGTTATTTTTCCGGAAACTTCTGATGAAGAATTAAAAGACGTTTTTGGAATGTCAGTTACGATTGTCACAAGTGCAAAGACTAAAGAAGAATCAATTGCACTCCTCCGACACATTGGCATGCCTCTCAAGAAAGTTGCCGACAAACGAGAAGTCACCAAACGTAAACGAGTTCGCGCAGCTGCAAAACCTCTTACCGCTGAAGCTCCTGCTAAATAATTTAAAATTTAAAAAACAAAAAACCACCTGCCGAAGGTGGTTTTTTGTTAGACATTGACTCATTGCACTTAAAATGTTAGTTTCTGAACCGGAAGTAGGACACTTTGTCCATAAAGCTGACAGGGCTTTTTCTCTGTTAAGGTTCGTTGCAAATTAAGGAGATCTCACAGTGGCGAAGTCAACTCTCACATCGTGGTTGCCGGCTGCGCCGGGCAACGTGTTTCAACGTAACAAGGCCATAAGGAGAGCGGCCGAAGAGAAAGGTGTCAAGGTCATCAATCTCTCGATCGGTCAGCCAAGTGGCCCGGCTCTCGAACTGGCCTGCAAGGCCACGGCGAAAGCGGTGATGTCGCGCGATCAGAACATGCATGAATACCAGGACAACGGCTGTTTGCCGATTCCTGATTTCGCGAAGCGTTTTGTGCGTTGCCACGTTGGCGACTGCCTCGACGATGTTGAGGGTTTGGGGTATTTGCCGATTCCGGGCATCAAGCCGATGCTCGGTCTCATTCCGCTCGCGTGTGGGGCGGTGGCGCGTGACACACCTTATCTCACAGTGTTCACATGCACCGACCCCGGCTATCCTACCCCGGCGTATTGGTCTGAGGTGTATGGTTCCGATATTTCTCATGTTGCTCTGAAGTTGAGCCCAGACAACGGTTTCCTTTTTACGCTCGATCAAATCACGACGGAGCGGGAGGTTGGTCGCTGTCTGGTCATGATGAATTTTCCACACAACCCTTCGGGGAGGGCGATGGATGAGGATTGGGTCAGGCACGTGTGCGGTTATTGCCAACAGCGTGATATCAGGCTTGTCAATGATGCGGCCTACACATTGGTGACTCACGAATCTGGTCACCCGACTCTTGCTCAAATCGCATGCCAATTCCCAGGTCTTTCCTGGGCGGAAGCATTCTCGGCCTCCAAGGCCGGCAACTTCACTGGTTGGCGAATTGGTGCCATGGTGGGTAGCGCGGATTTCATTGACGACATCGCCCGCATCAAGGGTGATGCAGACAGCGGGTTCGCCGCGTTCGCCGCCATCGGTATTCTCGAGCAACTCGAAAATGGGATGGATGAGGTCAAGGCGACCCAGGTGCTGTATCATCAGCGCATCCGTGCCTTGATCAGCATCTTGCGTCCGCGAGGAATGAAGCTCGCGGTCACCCCGCAGGCTGGTTTCTTCACTCTCTGGCAGACGCCGAAGATGGCGTTCGGCCAGGTGATTACAGATGCCGAGCACTTCAATCGGCTTATGCTTGAGAACACTGGTGTGCTTGGTGTGCCGTTCAATCCATATATTCGCTATGCCGTCGTTAACGATGTGCTCGCGAACGCGAACGGGATCGCTGAGGCGTTCGATAAGGCCAGCGTCGCGTACTAATCGCTGGGCCTACGTTCGTTTTGTGATCGGTTCTTTCATGAATAGTCCCGCCGTTTCCTCCGAGGAAACGGCGGGTTTTTCTTTGCATTTTTATTTATTGACACACCTTAATTCAAAATGTAGTATTCGGACAGATTAAATTGGCAGATGTTCTGTCAAAGGTCTTTTTCAGAGAATCATAAGGAGGCATTCATGCCACTGTCGCAGTCATTCAAGCGTCGTCTTTATCCGCATGTTCCGACAATCATCGCCAAGTTTGGTTCACCGGCTTTCATCTATGATGAGGCGGGAATCAAATCAACCGGTCTCTGTCTGAATACAGCCTTTGAGGGCTTTAACTTCAAGGAATTCTTTGCTGTCAAGGCTTTGCCCAACGATTCGATTATGAAAGTAATGCGGAGTATGGGTTTCGGCTTTGACTGCAGTTCTGTTCACGAGTTGCAGCTTGCAGCTTCCGTTGGTGCAACCGGTTGTGATGTTATGTTCACTTCCAACAACACCTCGACCGAGGAATTTAAGACAGCACTCGACATGGGTGTCATTCTGAATCTGGATGATATTTCCATGGTCGAACCCGTAAAGCGTATTTGTAAGTCCATGGGGAAAAATTTCCCCGACCACATCTGTTTCCGCTTCAACCCCGGTCGGGCACGAAAAGGTACCTCCATTATTGGCAAACCTCAGGAAGCCAAATATGGTGTGACTGACAAGCAATTCGTTCCGGCATACAAGAGAGCGTTCAATGCGGGTGCCACAACTTCCGGCATCCACTCGATGATTTGCTCCAATCAGCGCAACTGGCGATACCACGCCGCGACAACCAAGATGCTTCTTGAGCGTTGCGAAGTGTTGGAGAAGGCTACTGGTAAGCGCTGCAGGTACATAAACGTCGGTGGTGGTTGGGGAGTGAATTACAGACCCAGTCAGCAGCCGCTCGATACCCAGAGATTGACGTCGGCAACCAGACGACTTCTGATGGATTTCAATACTGCTCATGGATGGGCCCCGTCTTTATTTATGGAGAACGGGCGATTCATGGCCGGTCCTCACGGCGCCTTGGTGACCAAGGTCATCAATCGCAAGGATACTTATGAGACGCATATCGGCGTCGACGCCTGTCCGATGGCTTCGATTCCACGACCATTCATTTATGGTGCGTATCATCATATTGATGTTTTGGATCCATCCGGAAGAGTGAAGGGAGGTCAGCTGTACCGAGTGAATGTTGTTGGACCAGCGTGTGAAAACACCGATCGGTTTGCCACTCGGCGACTTCTGCCATTCATCGAGCTTGGTGACATTATCGTCGTTCATGAAGCCGGAGCACATAGTATTGCGATGAGGTCCAATTACAATGGACGCACCGCTCCGCAGGAGCTTCTGCGTCATGAGGATGGTATGGTCGAACAGATCCGTCGGGCCGAAACGACGGAAGACTTGTGGCGAACGCTTCGTGAAGCTAGCCATGAGATGTTGCAGACTTGATAGCAGAGATTTCATGGACCCTTGCGCGAAGCGCAAGGGTCCTTTCTTTTTTTATACAAAACGACGAGTATTGACTTCGTCGCATTTCTCTGCTAGAAATTGTTTAGTTTCAATGTCCTTTCACAGAACTTTTACAGGAAGAGGTGCGATATGAGTGGTACGAGTACGACCAAGAAGCCGACGGTGGTTATCCTCAGCGGTTTTCCCGGCAAGATGTCTCGTTTGCTTCGCGAAGCGATTCTTCGGTGTCCGGATGATTTTGAATTGGCGAATTTCGCCTTCACTGGTCCGGAGATAACCGAAGATCAAGACGCGGCGTCTGGCATTTCCTTGGTGCGCCCCGAAAACCGGAAACTTGCACTAGCCGATATTAGTTATATGCGGACGGAACAAAAAAGTACGGTTGTGGTCGCCGATTTTTCCCAGCCAGACGCGGTCAACGGCAACGTAGAGTTCTTCTGTGAAAACTGGATCCCATTCATCATGGGGACGACTGGAGGAGATCGAATTCAGTTGCGACGGGCAGTTGAGTGTTCGCGGACCTGTGCTGTCATTGCTCCTAATATGGCAGCCGAGGTCGTGGCACTTCACGCGACTTTTCAGATGGCGGCCAAGATGTTTCCCGGCGTTTTTGCCGGTTTCGAGGCGGCCGTGGTTGAAAGCCATCAGAAAGGCAAAAAAGATCCGAGTGGTACAGCCATTTCCTTTATGGATTCTTTTGCTCGTCTTGGAGCTCCGTTCACAGTGGAAGATATCGGGATGATTCGTGATCCAGTCGTACAGCAACATTTGCTGGGCGTTCCGCCGGAATATCTTGGCGGTCACGGTTGGCACGAGTATACTCTCTGCGCGCCTGATGGAAGTGTGAGAGTTGGCTTGTTCCACAACATCAATGGGCGCGCTCCTTATGTTGCAGGTGCGCTAAAAGCATTGAGGTTCTTGTCCAAGAAGATCGAGCTTGGTATCCGTGGTCAAGCCTTCGATATGCTCGATGTCCTCAAGGCGGGCTGATTACCGGTCAGTGTTTGAAGTCGTGAAATAGTCGCCCGGGCGGTGTCCCACACCGCCCGGGCTTTTCTTTTACCTGGATTTTAAGGTCTATTGATTGAGCGGACAAGAGCGCCCTTTACAGGGGCTACGAGGCGCGACTGGCGCCGAGTCGGAGCGAATTTTCAGCAGAAAATTACGCGTACCCTGTAAAGGGTGCTCTTGGCAGCGCTTTCTGTTGACTTTAAACCTGCTTCTTGTTAGGATGAAACCCAAGCTTTTTTCAGGCTTTTTTTATGGCTAAAACATCAGTTAAAGCACGAGCCGCTCGAGCCCCTAAATTTAAATCAAGGGTCGTTCGACGTTGTTTCCGTTGTTCACGTAAAAACGGTTTCATGCGCGATTTTGGACTATGCCGTATCTGTTTCCGAGAATTAGCTAACGAAGGAATTATTCCAGGTATTACAAAATCATCATGGTAACAGACCCAATTTCAGATTTAATAATTCGTATCAAGAATGCCGGTCCTGTCCGCAAAGAAACCATTTCTTTGTCATACTCAAAACTTAAGCACGCTATTGCTGAAGTTTTAAAAAATCACAAATTCATTTCTTCTGTCGAAGTTAAAGGGAAGGGGATCGAATCAACTCTCGAAATCGGAATTGCTTACGATGGTACCAAGCCTCGCGTCAACGACGTTCAACGTGTTTCAAAATCTTCACGAAGAATTTACAAAGGCGCTACGGAAATTGCTTCTGTCCGAAACGGTTTTGGTTCACTCATTCTTTCAACTTCAAAAGGTATTATGACCGACAAAGAAGCTCGCAAAGCCAAGATCGGCGGCGAAGCTCTATTTAAAATTTGGTAATTCATATATATGTCACGAATCGGAAAAAAACCAGTTACAATTCCAGAGAAAACCGAAGTTACAATTTCCGGTAATGTTTTGACTGTGAAAGGCCCAGCTGGAACTTTGACTCGTACCATTGCACCTTCTCTTGATGTAAAAGTTGCCGACAAACAAGTTGTAGTCACTCTCAAATCAGAAACTCCAGAAGCTGCCGTACTTTGGGGCACAATCACTTCTCACATTTCAAATATGATCGAAGGAGTTAACACGCCTTTTGTCAAAAGACTTTTGGTTGAAGGTGTTGGATACAAATGGGAAGTAAAAGGGGACACATTACATTTGAACCTCGGCTTTTCACATCCAGTCGCCGTAAAAATTCCCGCAGAAGTTAAAGTTGTGATTGAAAAAGGAGTTTTGGTTGCTACAAGTATCGACAAAGATGCTGTTGGACAATTCGTCGCTTATGTTCGAAACTTCCGAAAGCCGGAACCTTTCAAAGGCAAGGGAATTCGATATGAAGGAGAAGTAATCCGCCGAAAGGAAGGCAAGAAAACTGCATAATATATGAAAAAATTAAACGTCAAAGCAGATTCAAGACAACGCCGACACGCTCGCATCCGAGCTCGAGTTTCTGGTACCAAAGAAATGCCTCGTCTTTCTATTTACAAATCAAATCGCCATATGTTTGCGCAGATTATTGATGATACAACAGGCGAGACAATTGTAGGCTTGAGTTCTGCGAAAGCTGAAGGAAAAAATATGACTGAGAAATCAAAATCACTCGGTCAAATGATTGCCAAGGCTGCGGTGGCTAAAAAGATTACCAAAATTTGTTTTGACCGAGGTGGTTTCAAGTACACCGGCAAGATCAAATTATTTGCCGATTCTGCTCGAGAAGGCGGACTAAAGTTTTAATACATTATGGAAAATACTACACCAAAAACAAATACACCTGCACCAGCTGCTCCAGTAGCACCAGTTTCAACTCCTGCTGCTCCTGCAACTTCAGCTCCAGCTTCGACTGCTCCAGTATCTCGTGGTACGGGAAATAGTCCTCGTATGCCAAGCGGTTTTGGTGGCGGACGTGATGGTGGCTCAGGCGGATTCAAGAAAAATACCGGTCGCCGAAGTCCTCGTCCAGAAAAAGTTAAATCAGAATTCGATCAACGTATTTTAAATATTCGACGTGTCGTGCGTGTGGTTACCGGCGGACGACGATTCAGTTTCTCTGTCGCTATCATTATCGGAAATCACAAAGGTTCAGTTGGTGTTGGTACTGGAAAAGGTCTTGATACCGCACTTGCTATCGACAAAGCTTTGAAAAATGCACGCAAGAATGTTATCAAAGTCAATTTGGTTAAAGGAAATTCAATTGCTCACGAAGTTGGTTTGAAATATTCAAGTGCTCGTGTCGTGATCCGTCCTGCAGAGGGCAGAGGTTTGATCGCCGGTTCTGCGATTCGAGATATTTTTGAACTTGCCGGTATTTCCGATGTTTCAGCCAAAATTGTTTCTCCAAGCAAGAACAAACTTAACATTGCTCGCGCCACAATCATGGCTCTCGCCACTTTGAAGCCTTCAAAAATAAAAGTTACTCCAGCTAGTGAAGTGAAAGCTGCTCCAGTCGCGCCAGTAAAAGTAGCCCCAAAGACTAAATAAACCATCATGGATACAATACTTTTTAGACGAATACACAAAAATAAACGCAGCATTTCTGTCGGTCGTGGAGGCACACGTGGCAAGACTTCCGGTCGTGGTACCAAAGGTCAAAAGGCTCGTTCAGGTCACAAGATTCGTCCGGAAGCTCGAGATATGATCAAGCGTATCCCAAAACTTCGCGGTCGTGGCAAAAACAGCAACCGTGGAATTGTGGAGAAACCAATGGCTGTTAATTTGACTGCTATCGAGGCTGCTTTCAAAGCAGGGGATACTGTCAATCCTTCAACACTCCGACTCGCTAATTTGATCCGATATCGTGAATCTTCCGTTGCGCCAATTAAAGTTCTCGGTGGTGAAATTTCTAAAAAATTAACATTTTCAAACGTTTTAGTTTCTGAAACTGCAAAAGCTGCTATCGAAAAAGCTGGTGGTACAATTAAACTTTGGACTAAAGTTAGCGTGAATCCAGCCAAGAAAGTCGCCACAACTCCATCTGTCAAAACAGAAAAGAAACCAGAAGTAAAATCTGAGGCAAAAAAAGAGAAGAAGGAAGTGAAAAAGGATGTTAAGAAAGAAAAAGCCCCCGCTAATGTTGCCAAAGAAACCAAGAAGCCTTCAACAAAATAATTTAAAACAACAATGAACACCGCTTTCCAAAAAATAAAAATGATGTTTGCGGATGCGTCGTTGCGTCGAAGAATCATTTTTACTGTTATTGCCCTCGCGATTTTCCGAGTACTTGCCGCTGTGCCGGTACCAGGTATTGATACTATTCAATTGCAAAACTTACTTAACAGCAACCAATTGTTAAGTCTCTTTAACGTCTTTTCTGGAGGAGGATTGTCACACCTTTCCATTGTGATGCTTGGAGTTGGTCCCTACATTACCGGTTCTATCATAATGCAACTTTTGACTATTCTTTCACCGCGTCTCAAAGCGTTGTATCAGGAGGAAGGGGAAGCCGGTCGCAAGAAGTTCAGCCAATATTCACGTTTGCTTACAGTGCCGCTCGCCGCAGTTCAAGGTTTCAGTTTCTTGATCCTTCTTGAACGACAAGGTGTTTTACCTACTCTTGGTATCGGATCAATGTTAATTAACCTCGTTGTCATTATTGCCGGTTCAGTATTGCTGATGTGGATTGGTGAACTAGTTACTGAATTTGGTGTTGGAAACGGTCTGTCTCTAATCATTTTCGCCGGTATTATCGCTAACATTCCAAGTACCATCAGTCAATTTCTATTTGCTTACGATCCTTCACAACTTCCGCTTTATATTGCTTTCGTAGTTGCCGCAGTTCTCGTAATTCTTGGTGTGGTTATTGTTACCGAAGCAGAACGTCCAATTCCTGTTACGTATGCTAAACGAGTGCGAGGCATGAAAGTTTATGGTGGTACTTCAACTTACTTACCACTTCGCGTTAACCAAGCCGGAGTCATTCCGATCATTTTCGCTCTTTCACTTTTACTTTTTCCACAAATGATATTCTCTGCGCTTTCTCATTTTTCTAATGCTTTGATTGCGCAATATGCCGGCATGGGACTCGCTTTGTTTAATAATCCATGGTTTTACGCTGCTGTTTACTTCTTGCTCGTTTTTGCTTTCACTTATTTTTACACGGCCGTAACTTTTGATCCTCATACGCTCTCAACTAACCTGCAGAAAAATGGCGCCTTCATTCCGGGCGTGCGACCAGGACAGCCAACCGCAGAATATATTTCCACTGTTTTGACACGTATTACGATGGTTGGCGCTATTTTCCTCGGTCTTATCGCTGTTTTGCCTCTTGTGCTACGAGCCGTTACCGGCCTCACATACCTCGCTATTGGCGGTACAGCCCTTCTAATCGTGGTTTCTGTGGTGCTTGATATTGCTAAAAAAGTGGATGCGCAGATCTCGATGAGGGAGTATTAAAAAGGGAATAAAAAAGCAAAAGGCACTTTGGGGATGCACGCGTTCCGGCCTGCTGGCCGTCCGCTCTGCTCGCGCCAGTCGCGCTGCGCAAGGCACCCTGCAAGTGCCTTTTGCTTTTTTATTTCTGTTGACAGTACCCCCTAGGGGGTATACACTATAGTGCATGAATATGAAAAACCAAAAGATAGTGCAAAGATTAAAAATTATTGAAGGACAGGTGCGGGGTTTGCGGGAGATGATCGAAAACGGCTCGTATTGCATCGATGTTATTACTCAAAGTTCGGCGGCTAAACAAGGGCTTTCCAATGTTGAGGATATGCTCATGGAAGGGCATCTTTCGCATTGTGTCGTTGAGCAAATCAAAAGAGGGGACACCGTAAAGGCTGTCGATGAAGTTTTGAAAGTGTATAAATTGAAAAGAAAATAAAATATGAATACTTTGCAAACTTATAGAATTAAAGGAATGCATTGTGCTTCATGCGCGAGCATTATTGAAAAAACTTTCAAAAAAACTGCTGGTGTTGAATCTGTGCAAGTAAACTATGGCACCGAAACGGCCAAGGTTTCTTTTGATAAAACAAAAACGAGTGCTGAATCACTTTCTAAAAAAATAGAACCGTTAGGGTATTCGTTGGAATTTGGTCAAACTAAAAAAGAAAAGTTGGAAGAATTACGAAGCATGAGGAATAAAATATTTTCTGTAATACCTCTGGCAGTCATCAGTATTTTTTTCATGGGGTGGGATATTTTGGTGGGTTGGAAAATTATTCCGGAAATGTCGCAAACGTTCCAAACTATTTTTAGTATTATTTTGCCGATCATGGCGACTTATGCGCTGTTTATGGTGGGGAAGCCTTACTTGCTTGGCGTGTATCGCTTTTTGCGATTTGGCAAAGCCAATATGGACACTTTAATCGGTATTGGTACGTTGGCCGCATTTATTTACAGTTTGGCAATTACGATATTTGCGAAACAATTGGCGGCTTATATTAATGTAAGTCAGACATATTACGATGTGACGATTGTGGTCATTGCTTTTATTGCTCTCGGAAAATATTTGGAAACACGGTCAAAGTTGAAAACCGGAGACGCTATAGAGAAACTTCTTAATTTACAATCTAAAACGGCATTGGTGGTGCGTTCTGGTAAAGAAATTGAAATACCAATCGACCAAGTTGTGCATGGAGATATGGTCGTGGTAAAGCCGGCGGGGAAAATTCCGGTTGACGGCGTGATCGCTGAAGGTACTTCTTATGTAGATGAATCGATGGTGACGGGAGAGTCGATGCCGGTGGGCAAGAAGGCGGGAGACAAAGTGGTGTCGGGTACGATAAACACGAGTGGCACATTTACGTTCAAAGCGACCGGCATCGGCTCGGAAACACTTCTTGCACGCATTATCAAAATGGTGGAAGACGCGCAGGGTAGTCGCGCACCAATCCAAGCGTTGGCTGATAAAATATCCGGAATTTTTGTGCCAATCGTCCTTATTTTGGCTTTTGTTTCGCTCAGTTTGTGGATATTGCTCGGTTCGCATTATCTTGGTTTTTCACAAGCTCTTTCTTTCGGCCTGGTTTCATTTGTGGGGGTTCTTGTCATCGCTTGTCCATGTGCACTCGGTCTTGCAACTCCAACTGCAATTATTGTCGGCGTTGGCAAGGGTGCACGTGAAGGTATTTTGGTGAAGGATGCGGGGACATTGGAAAAACTTCACAAAGTAAATGTGGTGGTGATGGATAAAACCGGCACGATTACTAAAGGTAAACCGGAATTAATTTCAATTAAAAATCTTTCCGGAGAGAAAAGCGAAGGCGAAATTAGTGGTATTAGTGATGATGAATTGATCGCAATTTTAGCAACATTGGAAAATAGATCGGAGCATCCGATCGCACATGCCATTGTTTCTTATGCGAAAGAAAAAAATATTGATCTATTATCGACCAATAATTTTGAGGCCATAAAAGGCAAAGGTTTGAAAGGTATTGTTGATGGTATTGAATATTTTGTTGGAAATTCAAAACTTATTGAAGATTTAAAATTGACTCTTGATTCTGGATTGATTCACGGGGAAACATTGCAAGGCAAAACCCCAATTATTTTGGCAACAGCGCAAAAAGTTCTAGGAATATTTATGGTGGCTGATGCTGTAAAACCTGAAGCGATCGAAGCGGTCAGGCAACTTCACAAATTGGGAATTAAAATTGTCATGCTGACTGGCGATAGTAAAAATACGGCAAATTATATCGCTCACCAAGTCGGCATTGATGAAGTGGTTTCGGAAGTTATGCCGGAAGATAAATTAAATAAAATAAAAGAATTGCAAGCACAGGGTAAAATTGTGGCCATGGCGGGTGATGGGGTTAATGATGCGCCGGCTCTCGCTCAAGCGGACGTTGGTATTGCCATGGCGACCGGCACCGACGTGGCTATTGAGAGCGCCGGCATCACTCTTCTTCATGGAGATATTTCTCGCTTAGTTAAAGCAATAAATCTTTCCAAGATCACCATGCGAGGTATCAAACAAAATCTATTTTGGGCTTTCTTCTACAATATTATTGGCATTCCTTTAGCTGGCGGATTATTTTATCCGATTTTTGGATTGCTACTTAGCCCTGTTTTTGCGGGCATGGCTATGGCGTTTTCAAGTGTGTCGGTAGTAGGGAATTCGCTTCGTTTAAAAACAAAAAAAATCTAAAATGACAAATCAAACATACAAATTTCACGTAAATGGAATGCATTGCAAATCGTGTGAGCTGATGACGGAAAGCGAACTCAAGGAAGTTTCAGGAGTTGTGAATGCGGTTTCAAGTCTCAAGAATCAGAGCGTTGAGGTGACCGGCGATTTTGGGACAAGAACGCCCAATCAAATCGCCACAGACTTATCACAAGTCCTCATCAAACACGGGTATAGTTTGTCAGTCGAAAAACAAACGCAAACAAAAAATTGGTCCGAAAAATGGTCAGATTTTAAATTTGCTTTGCCGATTGCAATTGGTTTCATTGTTCTCTTTATAATTCTGCAAAAGATTGGTCTCATAAATTTAGTTGGTGCCGGAAAAGTCACTTACAGCACGGCTTTTGTTATCGGAATTATCGCCTCACTTTCAACTTGTATGGCTGTTGTCGGCGGTCTGCTCTTGTCCATGTCAGCTACATTTGCCAGGGAGGGAAGTAAAGTGAAACCGCAAGTCATGTTCCACGCCGGACGCATTGTTTCATTCTTTGTTCTCGGTGGACTTATCGGTATTTTAGGTTCAGCTTTTACTCTCAATACTTCCGGAACTTTTATTATCGGTCTCATTATCGGAATTGTAATGCTCATTCTCGGTATAAATTTACTAGACGTTTTTCCTTGGGTCAAAAAATTGCAGCCTGGTATGCCAAAATTCCTTTCGAAACATGCTATCGGTGTTTCAAAATTTAATCATACTTTCACTCCGCTCCTTGTCGGTGTTGCGACGTTCTTTTTACCGTGCGGATTTACTCAATCAATGCAAATATTCACTTTATCAACCGGAAGTTTCGTTACCGGTGGGCTCACTATGCTCTCTTTTGCTCTCGGCACTTTGCCGGTGTTGGCCTTGATTAGCTTCAGTTCATTCAGCATTCAGAAAAGTTCCAAGGCCGGAATATTTTTCAAATCGGCCGGACTTATCGTGATCGCCTTCGCCATATTTAACCTTATCAATTCTTTGGTGGTGATCGGTCTCATCGCGCCGGTTTTTAATTTTTAATCAAAAATAATTCAAAATACTTTATGAAAATGATCGTTGCTTCAATTATAGTAGCTGGGGGAATTATTTTTGGCGCTCTTATGATTGCCAACAATAATTCGCAGGCAGGCGGAATCGGAATTGGCAATGTTGACTCGGGCACTGCTGGGCAAAATGTTTCCGTTGTCGATGGTAAACAAATTATTGAAATTGATGCTCGAGGCGGATATTCACCAAGAAGAAGTACGGCTAAAGCCGGTCTTCCGACAATCTTGCGTTTCAAAACGAGCGGAACTTTTGATTGCTCGTCTTCAATTCGTATTCCAAGTTTAAATATCAGTAAAATTTTGCCGCAAACAGGCACGACCGATGTTGAAGTTGGCAGTCAAAATATCGGTAAATTGCAAGGCTCTTGCGGCATGGGTATGTATCCATTTGAGATTGATTTTGAGTCTTAATGTGCTACGATACGCCTATGAATCCTAAAACATTTATGTTGTTTGGTCGGTCCGGTTGTGGCAAGGGAACGCAGGCGCAGTTGCTGATAAAACATTTGGAAAATTTGCACGCTGGCGATCGTGTTGTTTACATTGAAACCGGCGCGAAATTACGCGAGTTCACCAAAGAAGTTGGTTTGACCCAAGATCTTACGGCCAAAACCATGTCTGAAGGCGGTTTGTTGCCGTCATTTTTGCCGATCTGGATCTGGACAAATATGTTCATTAGGAATTTGAGTGGGAAAGAGCATTTGATACTGGATGGTCTATCACGACGAGCTTATGAAGCGCCGATTTTGCACGATGCTCTCAAGTTTTATAACCGACAAAATCCAATTGTGATTGTCATAAATGTTTCTAAGGAATGGTCAAAGAATCGTTTGTTGGCGCGCGGACGTGGTGATGACAAAAAAGAAGATATCGATTCGCGTCTCGAATGGTATGACACCAATGTTATGCCGACAATCGATTATTTCCGACAAAATAATTATTACAAAGTGATCGACATAAACGGCGAGCAAACGATAGAAAAGGTTGCAACTGATATTTTGGCGGCGATTGCGTAATATGATAACGATAAAAAAACCGGAGGATATACAGAAGTTGCGAGAGGGAGGCAAACACCTTGCTCTGGTTTTGGCTGCGCTTCGAGACGCGACAAAAGTTGGCGTCAAAACATCTGACCTCGATGCGCTGGCAAAAAAAATGACCTTGGATTTTGGTGATAAGCCGGCGTTTTTAAATTACAAACCCAAAGGCGCTAAGCGCGCTTTTCCGGCCAGTCTTTGTGTTTCAATTAATAATGAAATCGTGCACGGTATTCCAAGTGAAAATCGTGAATTGGCGGAAGGCGACATTGTTGGGCTTGATATGGGTTTGATTCATGAGGGAATGATTGTTGATTCGGCCATCACGGTGCCGGTGGGGAAGGTAGATGCGAAAGCAAAGAAGATTTTGGCGGTCACGGAGGAAGCGCTTTTTGCGGGGATCACGGCGGCGCACGTGGGTGCTTTTATCGGCGATATTGGTGTCGCTGTCGAAGCGGTGGCGAATCGCAACGGTTATTCTGTAGCAGATGAGTTGGCCGGCCATGGCGTTGGATATGAGGTTCATGAAGATCCTTTTGTGCCAAACTTTGGAATGCCTGGGCAAGGTCCGATTTTGAAACCGGGCATGGTGATCGCTATTGAGCCGATGTTCAACGAAGGTGGCTCGGAAATTCGTCACGGCGCCGACGATTGGACGATTTTAACCAAAGACAACTCACGTAGCGCGCATTTCGAGCACACTATTTTGATCACTGACGGTGCGCCGGAAATTTTGACGAAAAGTTAGAAACAAATAATTTAAAAAGCAGTCTCGTGTCGCGACTTTTTTCTTATGTTATAATCACTTAATTATTATTAAAGAAACTAAAATGGCACACTACAAGGACGAACGTACTCTAGTTATCATTAAACCGGATGCAATTCAGCGAACTTTGATCGGAGAAATAATCGGGCGATATGAAAGAATCGGTTTGAAACTTGTGACAATGAAAATGTTCGTGCCGACGGCCGAAATGATCGAACAGCATTACACTTTGGATCCGCAGTGGCGCAGGGTAACGGGTGAGAAAACAATTAAAGGATACATGGACAAAGGTTTGAAACCGCCATCTACCGATCCTTTGGAAATTACGCGAATTCTATTGGAAAAATTAAAAGAATATATGACGGCCGGTCCTGTCATCGCTATGATTTGGCAAGGCGCGCATGCGGTAAAGATCGTGCGAAAATTAACCGGTGGCACCGAACCTCTGACTTCAGATGTCGGGACGATCAGAGGTGACTATGTTTTGGATTCATATCAAATGAGTGATAGTGATGGACGGGCAATCCGCAACTTGGTACATGCATCGGGTTCAGTCAAAGAGGCGGAAGACGAGATCAAACATTGGTTTACCAAAAAAGAAATAATTGATCATAAACTTATCTCCGAACAGATCACTTATGATATAGAGTTTGGCTGTTAATCATTGCACCACAGAAAAAAGTGGCTGGAAATATACCCCTTTTAAATGAGTGGAGTATAATTAGTTCAGGATTACTTGGGATATCATCTTAGAGTAATAATATTTTCTGGGAATCCGATATTGCTCAAGTGTAATTTCGATGAGAACGATGCTTTCGGGTATCACTTTTCTGACAAATTGCCGCTGAGGATACCCACCTAGTTTTTACTAGGAATGATATCTGACAAGTAATCCGATTAAGAACGTCTGCCTCAAGCAGGTGTTTTTTATTTCTCTGATATACTTATTTAATGACAACAAAAACAACTCTGACTTTTGAAAGCGGTGTCGGCACGGCGACCGGTGCCAACTTTTTATTGGAATCCGAAGCCGGGAAAAATCTGATCGATTGTGGTTTGGTCCAAGGCAGTCAATTTGCGGAAGAAATAAATAAAGATGATTTTCCGTACGATGCTTCGTCAATAAAAAATCTTTTTGTCACACATGCGCACGCCGATCACATTGGGCGTATTCCAAAATTGGTGCGAGCCGGATTTCGCGGCACGATTTATAGCACGCCGGCCACCAAACATTTAGCCGCGGTCATGCTTTCGGATATTTTGGTGCAGATTCGTCGCGAAGCGGGGAGTCAAAAAGTTGAACCGATTTTTAACAATGAGGATATTGATAAAGCGCTGGAACTTTGGAAAGAAATTCCATATCATGAGCCGACGACTATCGGAGATTTTGTGGTGACTTTACGCGATGCGGGTCACATTCTAGGTTCAACCATGTTTGAGTTTGTAAAAAACGGCAAGAAAATCGTGTTTACCGGCGATCTCGGCAATTCACCGACACCGCTTTTACCCGATACCGAAACAATTACCGATGCCGATTATATGGTCATGGAAAGCGTTTATGGTGATCGCAATCATGAACCAAAATCTGAACGACGCGAAAAACTGAAACGAGTGATAAACGACACTATCAAACGCGGTGGCACGATTGTCATACCGGCATTTTCCCTCGAGCGCACGCAAGTTATTTTGTATGAATTAAATAATTTAATCGAGAACAAAGAAATCCAATCGATTCCGGTTTTCCTGGATTCGCCTTTGGCAATAAAAGTAACGAGTGTCTATAAATCTTTTTCGGCCAGTTTCAATAAAGCAGTTCAGCAAGAGCAATCTGAAGGCGATAACATTTTTGAATTTCCGGGACTCAAATTTGTTCGTACCACGGAAGAATCGAGAGGTATCGTGCGCCACGCGGGATCAAAGATCATTATTGCGGGTTCCGGCATGTCGACTGGTGGGCGAGTTATTCACCATGAACGGGAATTTTTGAATGATCCACAAAGCACGATTTTGATCGTTGGTTATCAAGTCGCCGGAAGTCTCGGGCGAGAATTGCAAGACGGCGCCAAGTCGGTGCAAATTGAAGGAAAAGATATTTCGGTCAAAGCTAAAATTGAAACTATTTTAGGATATTCTTCCCACAAAGATTCTGATCATTTGATTGAGTTTGTCGGCAATACGGCCAAAACTTTGAAATGCGTTTGGGTGGCGATGGGCGAACCAAAATCTTCATTATTCTTAACACAAAGATTGCGAGATTATTTGGGAGTAAATGCGGTGTATCCGAAAGTTGGGGAGACAGTAGTTTTGGATATGTAAGAAAAGAAGCAAGTAAAAAGAGCAGTTTTGAGGGCACAGGTAAATTTCCTGCTGGAAATTTCCTTCCAACTCGGCCCGTCGGCCTCCGTTAGTCCCTCAAAACTGCTCTTTTTACTTGCTTTTTAAATACATTGACATAAATACCAATAAAGTGTATAATATTGCCCAGATTAGCTTGTGCTAAAACCGTAACTGCCGGATAAAGCAGAATGAACATTGGGAGGTGATCATGAATAAAGAGAACAGAATATGGGTCTGGCTACTCGGCGTAAGTATAATAATAATTCTGTGGGTGGCCATCAGCGCAGATATTAGGCTTGTTCGACCGGTTGACGAATCAACAACTCGGCCGACAACAGCGCCGGCAAGACGCGTGCACGTGGAGAAGGTGACTAAGTCATTGCCACCGAGCCGGCCCTTTTTGAAAGGAATGTTTGTATGGCGAGAAGACCTTTGTGGATAGTTCCGCTGACTTACATTGGAGTGATCGCCGTCGCGTCGCTGATTATGAATGTTTATTTCTCGGATGCGCGCCCAACGACGATGCCAACAACTGAGCCGGCGAGTAGGTTGAAGTGATGTTCAAAAAGGCCCGCGAACGGTAGTTCGTGGGCCTCTTCTATTTATGTATTTAAATTATTTAACTTCAGCGAGGATCCTCTTCATTGTTTCCGGATTGTTCTCCGCAATGTCAGCGAGAACCTTTCGATCTAATTCAATTTTATTTTTCTTGAGAGCACCCATGAAAACTGAGAAGGAAGTACCGTTAGCTTTTGCGGCGGTTCCAATTTTAACATTCCACAAACCGCGCATGTCGGCTTTCTTGTCTCGTCGGTGAGCAAAAGCATAAGCTCCGGCGTGCATAAGAGCTTCGATAGCTTGAGCTTTCTTGGTGCTACGACCAAAACGGTATCCTTTGGTTTGTTTAAGGATATTTCGTCGTCCTTTTAATGCGTTTACAGCTTTTTTGACTCGTGCCATGTTAGTTTATTTTACTGGTGCGGTTTTAGCGACCTTGAATCCTGGTAAGTATCGACTTCTTGATTTTTGCGTCATAACAATAGCCACGCTTCGGCGCTTGTTGAGCTGACTGCGTCGGCTTTCCTTTGAATTAAAGTGATTTTGTCCCTTTCCACGAGAAACGATCTTGCCGTTTCGGGTCACTTTCATTCTCTTGCTGTATGATTTATTGGTTTTCATGATATTAAACGTTGAGTCTTATATACTACTTGTTTTTGATTTTTTGTCCAGTCTTACTGCTTTTTAGCCTTTTCGATGATTGTGGTAATGCCTTTCAGGCTCTTTTTAGGGCTATCAGCAACAGTATAATCGATGGTAATGAGTTTAAGTAGTCTATCCAGTCTTTCCTTAAGAAACTTAAAATCGAGGTATTTAGCGCGTCCTGGGAGAAATAGGTCTATTTTGATGCGATTTCCTTCTGTTAGCCATTCCGACGCCTTTTTAGCTTTGAGAGTCAGATCGTGATCGCCTGTACCGATTTTAACCTGAATATTCTTTATTTCAACGACTTTAGCCTTGGATTTAGCTTGTTTAAGTTTTTTGTTCGCTTCGTATTGATACTTTCCAAAGTCCATAATCTTGGCGATTGGAGGTACGGCGCTAGGGGAGATCTCGATAAGGTCAAGTCCTTGCTCCTGCGCTTTACCCAAAGCTTCAGTAAGAGTGATGACACCCAAATTTGCACCATTAGAATCAATCACACGCAACTCTGCGGCCCTGATCTGATGGTTTATTCTGGCTCTGGTATTCATTAATGGGAAATTATAGCACTATTTGTTTATTGTGGCAATGTTATTGAAAAGTGGCTCCCTCGGTGTTATAGTGACGTTGATAACTAATAAAATACTATTATGAAAAAAATATTCATGTTTTCGACTGTTGTGGCACTAGCATTTTCAGTATGTCTCGTATCACCGATCTCTGTTTTTGCTCAGTATAGCAATTATATTCCTACATACAGCAATCTTATTCCGCCAATAACTCCATCGGTTGCGAATTATGCAGTGTCTTGTCTTAATCTAAATAACAATCTTTATAAAGGACTCTTTGACTCTAACACGGGTGGAGAAGTTTCGATGCTTCAAGCCTATATGATCTCGCAAAATTATTTGCCGATTGCTGCGCCGAGCGGATATTATGGAGCTTTGACTGTGCAGGCTGTGAAGCAATATCAGATTGCTCATGGTCTTCCTTCCGATGGAATAGTTGGAGTATCGACTCGTCAATCTATACAAAATATTTCATGTGGAAATGCCGGATACAACGGCGGCTATAATTATGGATACAATAACTACAATAATTATTATGGAGCGCCGGTTATAACTTCGCTTTCGACAAATTCCGGTTATGTGGGTCAGTCCATAACGATCTATGGTTCCGGTTTTGATCTTTATAACAACACCATCATTTTTGATGGAATTACTCTAGATGGAATTCCTTCGTATCAAGGCCAGGCGATGGCTTTTGCGGTTCCGCAACTGAATAATTATAATAATTATTCCGGGTCATATTCCGTTTCTGTTATGACATCTCGCGGCACGAGTAATCCAATTTCTTTCTCCGTATTGGGTGGCAGCTATAATTACAACAATTATAATAATTGCTACGACAATGGATATTATTATCAAAATCAACCGGAATTAAATTCCATTTCTCCAAGTTCTGGACATGTTGGTCGACAGGTGACACTATACGGTTCAGGATTTACTCGATATGACAACACGGTGCATTTCGGTAATGGGGGAAAGAGTAACGTTTCATCTTCCAATGGTGATTCGATACGATTTACCATTCCATCCTCCGTTGGTCCTTGCGACATCACGACGGGCGGATATGCTTGTGCAGCATATGAGCAGCTTGTGACTCCGGGATCTTATCCGATCTATGTTTCCAATTCCAAGGGTCAGACAGGTACGATCTATTTCAACGTTACTTATTAAAAAAGGAAAAATGAGCAACAAAAAAACTGCCGATCTCTCGGCAGTTTTTTTGTTTGATTATGCTCGTTGTACGTTGACAGCGTTAGGTCCCTTTGGAGACTCTTCGGTATCAAAAGTTACAGCGTCACCTTCGCGCAATTCATCGAATTGTACGCCTACAAGGCCCTTTGAGTGAAAGAAAAGATCTTTCGCCATGCCTTCTGAGGAGATGAAACCAAAACCTTTTGGAGTTAACTTCTTGATTGTTCCCTTCATTTTGTTTTTTGATTTTATTTACTTAACTATTATACAAATATGTGTCTCGACACGAACCCTTCTTTGTTCCTATATCCTATCAGATACTACTTATATTGTCAAGCGGTGATTTCGTGGTGTGGTTTTGGGCAAAAAAAGAAGCCGCTGGGTGAACCATGCGGCTAACTTGTGCTTCATGAGAGGGTTGAATCCAAGTCACACTCCCTCGACCCTTAAAGAGGCAAAACGTACGCCGCCTTTTGGGTGAAAGGTGTATTGAGCCTTGACCGAAATCGGGATATGTACTTGATTCCTTCCGATATCTTGTGGTTGATTGGCACGCGTAAAAGTGATTACCTGACTGTCGACGACCTTGCGCCAAATGGTTTTGTCGCTTTGAGCTAGCCACAAAACCGACACCTTGATCTCTTCTTCATGAGCGATTATCGAGCTGATAGGTCCGAAATATCGGACCCCTTTATTCACAAGTTCAACATATCCGCCGACAAAGTTCCGTGTGAGAACCTTGTCCCAAGTGATGATTTTATTCATAACTTTGCCTTTCTTCTGTTTGAGTTTGTGTTGTTTTGGAACTGTTGAGCCAAAAATATAGTATCACATAACAACATTGACGTCAAATATTAATTTTTTGAAAAATGAAGCAATGGAAAAGCCGCGAGATACGTTGATTTTTGTTAAAAAAAGAAGCCGCTGGGTGAACCATGCGGCTTCATCTGACTTCTGTGTAGACCAGAGTCTGTTGGGCGCTGTTATGCGAGAGCCATAAGTTCTGTGGCGCCGTCGACGAGGTAGGTTCTGAAAGCTAGTAACCCGTGTTGCGAGGATGACCTTTTGTCGGGGATTAGTCTCACTTCGGTGAAATATGTTACCCCGCTTCCGTTCATCCTGATCGTTGCTTCAACACGTCGAGCATTCCTAACGTACTCGCAGAACTCGCAAAACCCTTTGCTATCGTGGTCTTCAAGTACCCCTAGATCGTGTGGACCATTGTAGGGTTTCCAGGCATAACCCAATTCCAACAGTGTTGGGATGAGTCTCATAATCTCCCAAATTCCGGGTTCTGTCATGAGACAGCGGCCATCTTCCGTGTTGGCAGACATTCTTCTCTTAAGCGCACTATCAACGAAGAAATTTACTTTCTGAAACATGAGATTTTATCCTTTCGGGATGGGGTTCTCTATGACCCGTAAAATGGAACCGTGACGACACACGTCGTCATCCAAAATAGACATTACAATAATAGATTAGATACGTCAAATTTTATTTTTGTGGTGGAGATGAGTGATCGATTTAAGAACCGCACAATTTGGAGGATCTTGAATGATTTGGAAAAGAAAAAGCCGCAGGGAAGCTTGCGGCTTCTCTGCGGCTTAGTTGCCGTGTAATTCTCGGACCTACATGATTGCCGAGAGGCATATAGGAATCCTGTGAGGCTTTGGTGTGCCATCCGGTATGCCGAGCTGTATAAGAACCACTCCATCCCAAGCTTCGGCGAGCATTTTGATTTTCTGTCTCGTGTCGGCGACATTCTTGAAGTTGTACATATCGCCGAAGACTATTTTCGTGTCATACCGGCCAAACTTGAACAGGCTTGTCAGAACGAGATCTTCGGAGAGCCATTTGTGCAAAAACGCTGGTGCGAGTTTGAGAAGTTCTCCTCGAAGCTCTTTGTCTCTGATGTCCTGCTCAGCCATCTTCATTGCGAGTTCGTTCATGAGTCCGGCTCGGTAACTGATGGAGTTTCCGATTCCTCGATAAACTTGTGTCATTGATCTGATTCCTTTTTTGATAGAACTTACTGTTTTTTATTTGATCAACACGATGTTAACCAAATAATGCTATGTAAATCATAGCATAATTATAAATATTCGTCAATAGTTGTGGAGTTGAGTGAACGATTTAAGAACCGCGCAATTTGGAGGGTTTTGAGTGATTTGGAAAGGAGAAAGCCGCAGGGAAGCTTGCGGCTTCTCCTGCGGGTTTGCGTTTACCTTTGTCCCCGTTGAGCCTTGGCTTTCAGACTTAGATCCCAAAGGATGCAGATATTGGTGGCCAATTGAGTCACGGCCGCCATGTCAAGTTCTTTTGCTTTCCCCAACTTCTCGAAGGCATCGCATATAATAGAGACTGCCGGATCCGAAAGCATGAGCGGTCCTTCAGGAAGCAAAGAAGCGAGACAACTGAAAGCCAAATCCAATTCACCGGGACTATTAATGCCACTGGGCAATCTCTTGCCCAGTTCAGCAAAAAGATCTTTCATGGTTTACTCCTACATGATAAATGAACATGGTTTCTGAAAATGCACCATCAATATAGTATCATAAGTGTGTATAATAGTCAATGGATGCGTTGTATGGAGATGGGCTCCATCGGTCACGCATAAAATTGCTACGCAATTTTTGCGCGACCCCGCCTCCCTCGCTGCGGTTCGCTTCGCTCACATCGCAGCTTCGGTCCGGCTTTCGATTCCGCCCATCTTTTTCAGACAAATAAAAAACTACCTAAGAGGCAGTTTTTTATTTGTCTGTGGACACAGTGCATCAAAGTTGGAACCAACTACATTCTTGGGTTTTTGAAGCGGCGGAGGCGATTGTGGAGCTCGGGTTTAAAAAACTTTGTTTAGGCAGATTTCATCATAGAAGTCACAAGAAGGAATTGAATAGCTTGTTATGGGGTTGTTTGTTGTTCCTTTTCTAAATCTTGTCTAATCTCATTTCCGATTTTTATGCCGAATTGTTCCAGAGCGTTAATAGTGATTAGAGGTGCATTTAGAGGTACTGTCCCTCGAACGGGAGAGTGAACTTGTTTTATATTGTCGGTTGTTAGCTTAGCAATTTTTGCCCTGAAGTTTCTAGTTCCAGCTCCTGTAAATTCTTTGTTTTTTGCTGTTATTGGAATATTATTACTTACGCCGGATAGCGGCGCTATAACTGCCGGAATACCGATTATATCTTCTGGTCCCAGATTTAAATCCAACTGAACTTTGCCGCCATAAACAAGATCAGCTGTTTTTAATCGATTCCAATGTGCAGTTGGCACTTCGGGCAAGTTCATTTTCACGTTTTCACATTTTATATCAGCACTAAAACCGTAATGTTCAGGGTTTTTTAATAGGGAAACAATACTTCCCGGACTTTTCCCTGTAGACCAGTCTGAGTCGAAAACAAGAATTTTTGCCGAAGTATCTTTAATTCTGCTTCTGAAAAATGTTTCCAGTTCCTGTCGCTTTGATTCAAATAATTTCTCGTCATATCCTCCAGCATTACGCAAGTAATCATTAACATCTTTCTTTATACGAGGAATATGTGTTGGGTGAATTTTTCTTATTCCTTCAATATTTTGCCCAAGTAATCGGGTTTGCCCGATTAACATTACTTTTAATATATCCCTTGGGTTAACTCTGTAAAACTCTGGCTGTTCGGTATCTGGGTACGCAGCTTTTAGACCAGACTTCATCACGTAACCAGACCCTATGCTTGAGGTTTCGGTGAGAAAAATATATTTTGGATTATATTTATGTATTTCAATGAGGGCTTCTAGTGCTTCTGCTTTGTATTTTTGTAAATAGTCTAGGTATGCTTCATAGAACTTCTTCTCTTGATCAACTTTCTCTTCTTGTTGGGGATTGTCGGGTTGTGGTGCTGATTCAATATTCATATGATTATTATATACGAATTATGTATATGAGTCGAAAAGAAAGAAAGCGTACTTTTGTGACGCTTTCTTTTATAGTGATGGAGGCAGGCTCCATCGGTCACACATAAAATTGCTACGCAATTTTTGCGCGACCCCGCCTCCCTCGCTGCGGTTCGCTTCGCTCACATCGCAGCTTCGGTCCGGCTTTCGATTCCGGCAATCATCAATTACAGACAAAATAAAAACCACCCTAGCGGGCAGTTTTTATTTTGTCTGTGGAGATGGGCGGAATCGAACCGCCGTGCAAAAGATGCTTCTGATGTTTCTACGCTATGTAGAAGATTTTAGTGCCCGCCGGTAGGTGGGCGTTTAGGCAATGCATGGGTTAAACCAACAAAATCATGCACCGCCGATCCTCTTGTTCTTAAACTTGCGCCGAGAAACCGCAAGTTCCAGTTTGGATTTATTACACCCCTTCATCCTGACCAAACATTAGGATGAGAGACGTCGCCTAGGTTAAGAAACGTAGGCGAACGCGAAGTCTTTAGCTCCAAAATATGGAGATAAGGTTGACTTTGCGCTTGCAACTAAGGTTTTAGCACTTAGATTTCCATGGTGATTGGAAGGTATCAAGGACCCTTATAGCGCACATCAAGAAGGGAATCAGTTGTCTAGGCCGATCATCCCCGTATTAAAATGCTTATCTACTTTTCGATTTTCAACGATCTTTAAATTCGCGGCGGATTTCGCGATCTGTTTCGCGCTTTTTGATGACCTCGCGTTTGTCGAATTGTTTCTTGCCTCGGACAATCGCAATTTCCATCTTAATCCACCGTTTATTATTATACACCGAAATAGGCACTATTGTCAAACCTGCTTGGTGCTCGGTTTCTTCAAGTTTTTTTATTTCTTTTTTGGTGAGGAGGAGGCGGCGATTGCGGCGGGGCTCGTAGGTAGGGTCGGTGTTATTTACCTGATATGGCGAAATTAACATATTCATGATATACGCCTCGCCGCCTCGTATCGTTATATAGGCCCCTTCAAGAGAGCCGAGATTATGGCGCAAAGCTTTCACTTCATGTCCCACAACTTCAATTCCAGCTTGAAAACGCTCGAGAATCTCGTAGTTGAAATGGGCTTTTTTGTTTTCCAACAATATGGCCATGGCATAATCATAGCAGAATAGGGGATTTTTTGAGAGTTTTTTGACGCTTGACAAATAGTCCAAGGGGGTGTATAATAGTAGCCAGATAAGTCAGCTGTTTACGGGATGTTCCCGGCAGCTCTGCCAGAGGTCTTGTCAAAGAATGGAGTCATGACTATGGGACCGGAAAATCAAAATCCGTCCGATCAGGTGATGGATGCCTCCGACGAGTCTCGAGCTCATCAGCATGAAGCCCGGGTGTTGTCCGGGCCAGATGAAGATGAACAAGATGAGTCTGGTTACGGCGGTATCGTTCGTGACTGGGCCGATCCGTTGAGACAGTGACACAGAGCGCCCCCGACAAACCTATGGTTTGTCGGGGGCTTCACGTTTTTATTTGTCAGGAATATTTTTGTCAGAAACTTGCTTTTCCTACGGCGTCTGTCTTAATAGAGAGATGTGTCATTGTGATATAATATAAATAATATGAATCCAAATTCACAACAAAAAAATAAAGGCAACAAAAAGAAGGGAAAAGATAATAAGTCGTCGTTTTGGCGTAACCTTATTACCAGTTTGTCTATTTTTATAATTTTAATAATTATCTATTCTTCAATTGTTGGCAGTACCAATCAAGTTCCGAATATTCCGATCTCGCAATTGGCCAGTGATGTCACGGCCGGCAAAGTTACAAGCATTACCGTTACCGATGACACTTTAAATATTGTTTATACTAACGGTGATAAGAAACAAGCTGAAAAAGAAGTTGGCACAGCTCTGACTGAGTCGTTGGTTAATTATGGCGTCACGAAAGATAAATTGGCCGGAGTGCAAATCAATATCCAATCCCAAAGCGGTTTTATGTATTGGCTCATAAACCTTGCGCCGTTTATTATTCCGATTGTTTTTATTGCCATATTTATTTGGTTCATTACGCGACAAGTTAAAGGTGCGGGCATGCAAGCATTTACTTTTGGTCAATCCAAAGCGCGCATCACATTGCCTCACGACAAGAAACAGCAAGTCACTTTCAAAGATATTGCCGGAGCGAAGGAAGCTAAGGAAGAGCTGAGTGAAATTGTGGACTTTTTGAAAAATCCGAAAAAGTTTTTGGATATAGGCGCGCGGATACCGAAAGGAATTATACTGATGGGCGCGCCGGGTACTGGCAAGACCTTGCTGGCTCGTGCGGTAGCGGGGGAGGCCGGTGTTTCTTTCTTCTCAATTTCCGGTTCGGAATTTGTGGAAATGTTTGTTGGTGTTGGAGCAAGCCGTGTGCGTGATTTATTTAAAATGGCTAAAGCCGCCGCGCCCGCGATTATTTTCGTGGACGAGATCGACGCCGTGGGGCGCGTGCGCGGCACCGGTGTCGGTGGTGGTAACGACGAGCGTGAACAAACTTTGAACCAAATTCTCGTTGAGATGGATGGATTTGAGCCGAACGAAAAAGTGATTGTTATGGCCGCAACTAACCGACCGGATGTGCTCGATCCTGCCTTACTCCGCCCAGGCCGTTTTGACCGACGTGTCACAATCGATCTGCCTGACCGCCACGACCGTGAAGCTATTTTGGAAATTCATGCTCGCAAAAAACCATTTGCCGAGGATGTAAATTTGATGGTCATTGCCGAAAGAACCCCGGGATTTTCCGGCGCCGATCTCTATTCACTTATGAACGAAGCGGCGATTTTGGCCGCTCGCGAAAATCGTTTGAAAGTTGCGCAATTTGACCTCGTGCGTTCCATCGAAAAAGTGATGATGGGACCGGAGAGAAAAAGTCATTTGCTTTCCGTGCGAGAAAAAGAGTTAACTGCTTTCCATGAAGCCGGACACGCGCTCGTCGCTTCAGTTTTGCCGTATGCCGATCCTGTCCACAAAGTCTCGATCATTTCACGAGGACGCGCAGCCGGTTACACTTTGCATTTGCCACTCGAAGATCGCAAAATGCAGAGCAAAAAAGAATTTTTGGATGATATCGCTGTCGCTCTTTCTGGTTTCGTGACTGAAAAAATAATTTTTGATGATGTGACGACTGGTCCGTCAAACGATCTTCAAGTTTCTACTGGATTAGCTCGAGATATGGTGACAAAGTACGGTATGTCCGACAAGTTGGGTGCTCTTGCACTTGAAAGTGCCGGCGGTCGAACGATGTTTGGTGCCGGTATTGAAGATGGCGAATATTCAGAAAAAGTTTCCGGTGAAATTGACGCCGAAGTTTCGCTCATTATGAAAGAAGCTTACAAAAAAGCTGAAGGTGTAATCGAAAAACACAGACAACTTCTCGATGCGATCGCGAAACGATTGATTGAAAAAGAAACAATCGAACGTGCCGAATTCGAAAGCATTCTTGTTGCCAATGGTGTTACCCCAAAAAAGAAAGTGGATTTTGTGAGCCAGGTATAAATTAAAACCAAAAAAACCGCCAAGCGCGGTTTTTTTTGTTGTCCACCCTCTAGGACTCGAACCTAGGACCCTCGAGGTATAAGCTCGATGCTCTAACCAACTGAGCTAAGGGTGGAATTTACTCATACTAGCTTAAAACGACGGTGACTTCAATGCTGGTTTGATTACTCGAAATGGACAACTTCGCGAGAAGTGAGCGCAGCGTTCAAGGTTGGATAATTGGCGAGAGTTAAATCGGCAGTGACAATTTTCTGTGCCTCGATTCGAGCTGCTTCAACCATCTTGAGATTTTTCATGGCTTCCATGGCCAAGTCGGAGATGCCCCATTGTTTGCGACCCATCAAGTCACCGGTGCCACGTTGTTGCAAATCAAACTCAGCCAATTCAAAACCATTTTTGGCGGTGACAAGCGCGCGAAGTCTCTCGACCGTTTTGTCTCCGGCACTTTCGGCGAAAACATAACAATAAGCTTGATGGTTGCTGCGAATGACGCGACCGCGCAGTTGATGAAGTTGGGCTAATCCAAAACGTTCGGCGCCTTCGATAATAATCACGGTTGCGTTTGGTACGTTGACGCCGACTTCCACAACGGATGTGGCCACAAGAATATCGGTCTCATGTTTTTCAAAAGCTTGCATGGTTTTTTCTTTGGCGGCCGGTGACATTTTGCTGTGCAAAATATCGATATCGAATTCCGGAAAAACGGATTTTTGCAAACGTTCAGCTTCGGCTTTAACTGATTTGGCAATAACGGACATTTCTTTGTCCGGATCAGGTTCGTTGATGCGTGGGCAAATGATGTAAGCTTGCCGGCCGGCCTGCAATTCTTTGCGGACAGCTTGGTACGTCGCGTTGCGCTCACTCGGCGTGATAACCTTGGTGATAATCGGTTTTCGGCCGGCCGGCATCTCATCAAGCAAAGTCAGATCCAAATTTCCAAAAATCGTCAGTGCCAAAGTGCGGGGAATAGGGGTGGCAGTCATGGAAAGCAAATGTGGCACAACTTCATCATCTTTGCGTCGTAAATTTTTGCGTTGCTTGGTACCAAATCGATGCTGCTCATCAATGATTACATAGGCAAGATTTTTAAACTTCACACTTTTTTGAATCAGCGAATGTGTGCCGATGACTATGGAAATCTCGCCGTTGGCGACCCATTTTAAAAGTTGTGCGCGAGAAATATTTGTTGAGCCGTTGCCGGTATTGAAATTTGAAGCTACTTTTGACGGAAATTTTTTGTAACCACTACCGGTAATGAGTGCGATAGAAAGCGGAAAATGCGAGAAATATTTTATGAATGAATCAAAATGTTGTTTGGCCAAAATTTCGGTCGGGGCCATATAAGCGATCTGCAAAGTGCCGAAATTTTGGCCTTTCGGTCTCGTGGTCACAGCCGCATACGCCGTTGTGGCTGCCACCGCTGTCTTACCGGATCCGACATCACCTTCGAGTAATCGCGACATCGGATAACCGGAAGTGAAATCTTTTAAAATCTGCGCAATCGCGCGTTTTTGTGCGGCTGTTTCGGTAAATGGAAAATGTTGAGTAAATTTTTCCAAATCCTCGGCGCTTTTCTCAATCACTAATCCTTTAGTAGCCATATTTTTCTGGCGTTCTTGCTCATTCAAAATCTGGATCAGAAAAACTTCTTGAAAAGCAAAACGTTTACGTGCCGCTAGTGCGTCATTTTTAGTTTTGGGTAAATGAATCCACACGAGCGCGGTGGCAAGGGAAGGCAAGTGATATTGCTCCAAAATTTCCGTCGGAATCATATCTGGAATTTTTTCCACCAAACCGCTGCCGATGATTTTCTGAATGATGTGATGAAACCAGCGCGATGAAATGCCACTGCTCTCCCGATAGACCGGCTCGGACATACCAATTTCTCCCTCGCCATTTTCCGCAAATAGATTATCACCGACCGCAATCGGCACATCACGTACAGGTTCAATTTCCGGATTGATAAAACTCCACGAATCCTTATATTTTTTAGCTTTGCCATGAACTTTGACCATCATGCCATCCTGAATTATTTTGGCGATGTACGGCTGATGAAACCACGTGGCATTTATTTTGCCGGTGCTGTCTTCGATAGTCGCAGTTGAAAGCGGCGTTTTCTTTTTCCAAGCTTTACCGGTTTTTATTTTCTTGACCGTACCATATATCGTGACGTCAGCACCTTCGGTAATACTGCTGATGTAGGTGACTTCGGCGCTATTACCATAACGAACAGGGAAGTGAAAAAGCAAATCGCGAACAGTCACTAAACCAAGTTTACTGAGCGCCGTTTTTTGCTCCGGTGCGAGGCGGTGTATTTTTTCGATCGATGAAGAGAGATCCATCATCCTATGCTAGCACTCTTACTTGGCGTTCACAACGATTTTTGCACCTTGAGCCGGATGATAGTGATTGTGGTAGAACCAAACTCCTGTTTTGTCAAAAGTAAAACTCCATGACGAGCCGACGTCTGCGCCTGATTTTTCATTGAAAGCTGGATAATCTGCGCTAGATGGAAAAGGGTTGGACGCTACCCACATTTTTTCCGAACCGTTATTTACGAATTTTACCGTTTGTCCTTTTTTGATAGTTAGAGAAGTCGGCGAAAAAGATTTTCCGTTAAATGTGACAGTTAGATTGGATGAATTCGCTGATGTGGTTGAAGCGATTGTCGCTGCGTTTGTTGAAGAAGTATCTGATGTTGTCGTCGATGACGTTGTTGTAGTCGTTGCGACAAGACTTGAAGCAGGAGCATTTTCATTAATATTATTTTGTTCGTCAACAATCGGCGTTCTGACAATCACATAATCTTTGGTAACTATATAATTTAAACCCCAAGCGATGAGCGCGATAAGCCCGACAAAAACGATAATTCCCATGACACTGATTCCTTGTTTTTTCATGTTTTTCAGATTAATGATCCTATTATATCACAATGGCATTTCTCGATAGAATACTTGCATATGCGTGTTTCTAGGATATAATGCCAAAACACATGGAGATGTGGCTGAGTGGTCGAAAGCGCCTCACTGCTAACGAGGTAGGGTCTTTAAACACCCTCATGGGTTCAAATCCCATCATCTCCGCAATAGCTAGACTTTTTCAATTTACGCGTGCAGGTGTATAATTTTTACATGAAAGAAATAAAAAATAATTGGGTTCTAATTATTGGCGCGGTTCTATTAATCCTATGTTTAGTGATATTCTTCGCGGCTAAAGCTTTTTCGGCTCAGCAGTCGTACGTCGAGGTCAAAGGTCTTTCGGAAAAGATCGTGAAAGCAGATACGGCCATTTGGTCCATGAGCTTTGATGTGAAGTCGAACGATATCGACGGTCTTTATTCCGATCTGCAGAAAAATATTTCCTCAATAAAGGATTTTCTAAAGCAAAAAGGTTTTGAAGCTTCGGAGATCAATGTCGCACCGGTAAATATTTATCAGGATACGTATAAAGATTCGCAGTTTCGATATAATGCCAGCGAGCAGGTTTCCGTCTATACGAACAAGGTGGATTTAGCTAGATCGACTTCAAATGACACCTTACTTTTAGTCAAAAAAGGTGTGATCTTGAACCAAAACAACATTTCTTTTGAAGTTTCAGACATAAATAGTATAAAGCCAGATATGCTTACCGAAGCAATTAAAAACGCGAAAGACACCGCACTGCAATTTGCTCAAAAATCCGGGTCCTCTCTAGGTGCTGTATCTCGAGGGAATCAAGGCGTGTTTGATATAACGGATAAAGATCCGGGTTCTCCTGAATACAAGAAAGTTAGACTTGTTTCTACACTCAGATTTTTACTGAATTAAGATAACGTCGAAATAGTTGATCAAGTAAAAAATTACACTGAATTTTCTTCTTTTGGTTTTGAGAGAATACGAGCAATCATGGTTTTTGTACTGAAATAAACTGTCAGGACAAAAAGTATTGCCAGTGTTTGCCGAACCAGGAAAACCTGGTCCCAAAAAGTATTTATCGCATAATATCGGGTGACGGCGAAATATTCAAAGATCAGAAACGAGATTAAAGAAATACCAAAATCTAAAATATACACTTCTTTAAATCCCTTGCCTGTAAAAGCGGCAAAGATCATTAGAGTGACGACTTCAATGATGCCGATAGAAAGATAGAAAAAGAGAATTCCTTTATCGATGAGGATAGCTAGAAGGAGAACGATACCTGCAGTAAATAACAGCACCCTTACTGCCGGTACATAGTGCGAGGGAATAACCGACTCCATTTTTTTGATATTTTCCGCATTTTCTTCCTCATCTTCGTTATACATATTAAAAACGCCGAAAATACTCAGAACATATTACAGAATAAAAAGATGGGCCGCCTTCGCGAAGCGAAGGCGGCCGTCGATTGTGCCGTCAGTAGAAATGTTATCGCCAGGGATTACCCCAATCATCATCCTCGACCTTAACAACCTCTTGTCGAGTGACACCGTCGAGGATTTGAATCTCTTCCTCGGCGAAGTTGAAATACTCCCCAGGCTTAGGAAAGCCGTTGTCCTTGAACCATTTTGCCGCTTTCCTATTCCATTTTTCCAAGATCTCGATCGCTTTATCTTGAGGGACACTGACACCGCTCGCAAAACTGATCGTTGTTTTCTTGGAAACAACACCACGAAGTGTGTTTCCTTGAGGGGCGCCAATGAATGGATCGCATGGGAGGACAAGCCCAATCCATTTCTTACGAACCTTATATGGAGCTTCACCTACAGGAAGACAGATTACTTTGATATGCCCCATTGGCTTTTGCGTCGTTGCTTGCGGCATAAACAGTCTCCTTTCTTTGTACGAGTTATATTCTGACACAAAGCTATCAAATTGTGGGTGATAAGTCTACTACTTGGTTTGTAAAAAGATTAATGAGCAACGACAACCCAAATAATATTTCGAGCACCGGAATTTCTTAAAATACGTGAAGCCTCGGTCAGGGTACTGCCGGTGGTCAAAACGTCGTCAAGTAAAATTACGTTTTGGTCTAATAAAACATTTTTGCCACTCCCATTATTTCTATTACCCGAAATGTCCTTGACAACAAAACTGTCTTTTAGATTTTGGAGTCGGGATAATTTGTCCTTTACGCGGGCTTGGCTTTTCGTGTCCTTTATCTTGTAAAGGACATTTGGTATGTAGTGGAAAAACCGACCTTCATCTATATCAGCCAAAGCCTTACATATGGCCGCGCTTTGATTAAAGCCGCGTATTCGTAATTTACGTTTGGTGACTGGTATGGCTATAAGCAAGGGTTTTTTGAAGTCCTTCCACTCCGCTAATTCCGCTAGCTCTTCGCATAACTGGTCATGTATTCTTTTGGCAAACAATGTAGCTACAGACTTATCGCCACGGTATTTGAGCCGCCAAATCATGGACCGTATTGTCGGATGACGATAAGCAAAAAAGCTGTAAGCGGGGTGTGGATAGACGGTTATTCTGTCACCTTCATCGCACTGAATTTTAGCAATATTCGATACTACCTCAGCCACCTGTAGTTCAATCGGATCTTGCGGGAAAAACAATTCGGCAATTAAGTCTATTATTTTCTTGATCGTTTTATTCATATGCACTACTAAACGTATCACGTCTTATTTTTCTTGTGATATAATAATACACAGCATTTAAAGCATGGCATTTTCCATATCAAATTTTTATAAAAATTTGTTTCCTCCAAAGGTCCAGAGTTTTTTGGGTGTGGATATTGGCGCTTCTTCTATAAAAGTTGTTCAACTAACTCGTAAACACGACCGTGCCGTTCTTGAAACTTACGGTGAAATTGCCCTTGCCCCATATGATGGAAAAGAAATGGGGAAGGCGATGAACTTGCCGCCGGATAAAATCGCCGAAGCTTTGATTGACCTCTGTCGAGAATCATCAGTGACGGCGAAACGTGCGGCTGTGGCTATTCCTTTTGTTGCAAGCCTTGTTTCGCTGATTGAAATGCCGACGTCCGATCAGAAACAACTTGCTCAAATGATCCCGATCGAAGCCCGCAAATATATTCCCGTACCGATCTCGGAAGTATCGCTCGACTGGTCCATTGTTCCTAAAGAAGCCAAAATGTTTCAAGCTGAAAATGAAATAAAAACGGAGAAAACCGATGTTATGGTCGTGGCTATTCACAACGATACGATCACCAAATACCAAGAAATCGGAGCCAAAACCAATCTCAACGCCGCTTTTTATGAGATAGAAATGTTCAGTACTATACGAGCGTTGCTCGATCAAAATTCCAAATCAGCCATGATAGTGGATATCGGCGCCGGAACGACAAAATTATATGTTGTCGAGCGAGGAGTTATCAAAAATTCGCATCTAGTTAATCGTGGCTCGCAAGATATCACTTTGGCTATTTCAAATGCCAACAGCATTTCTTTTGTTGAAGCGGAAAATTTGAAACGTTCGACGGATATTTCTTCCACGCAATCCGATAGAAATATTATTGGTATAATCGCGATTACTCTTGATTATATTTTCTCTGAAGCCAATCAAGTTTTGTTGAGTTATGAAAAGAAATATGCCAAAACCGTCGATCAGGTCATTTTGATCGGTGGAGGATCGTTGTTAAAGGGTATTTTGCCGACTGCAAAGCGCAGTTTTCAGATCGACGTTACACTCGGTGATCCATTTTCGAAAGTCGAGGCGCCGGCATTTCTACGAGACGTCCTAAAAACAGCCAATCCGGAATTTTCTGTAGCGGTCGGTGCGGCACTCCGTATGCTTCAGGAGTCGTAGTGTGGATAAAGTATGTTCTCATTGCAAACTGGATGTAGTATAATAATAAACAATAGTACCTAGACAAAAAATTATCTTAAGATAGTGAAAACCTATGGAAGGAAAATTGCAAACATCATTCATTCCCAAACAACCGCTTGTAGAAAACAAAGCCAAAAAAGCTCCGGTTTCTGTAAGTTTATTTTCAGTTTTGGCTTGGTTCATTTTCATCATCGTCGCTCTCGCATCCGTTGGAGTATTTTTGTATCAGGGTTTTCTCGCAAAATCGATAGCTTCTAAAAATGCCGAATTGACCAATCGCATTAAATCTTTCGACGTCTCTTCGATTGATCATTTCGTTCAGTTGAATTCAAGAATGCAAGCGGCTAATGCGCTTTTGGATAATCACCGCGCGGTTTCTACGTTGCTCGATCTTATAGCCAATAACACAGTTCAGTCTGTTCAATTTACCGATCTTAAATATACTTCTGACGACACAGGAAAGTTGACATTATCGCTCGGCGGCAAAGCTCCCAACTTTGCTTCTGTTGCTTTGCAATCGGATACGTTTTCAGCTAAACCATATTTGCAAAATCAAGTTTTCTCGAACTTAGGGCTTGATGTTGACGGTGGTGTCCTTTTTAAATTTACCGCTACGATAGATCAGTCGGTCATTAAATATAACACTACAAATATATGAACCGAGCACTTTTACCAATCTTTCTGATCATTATTTCCATCGCCGGATTTTTCATGTGGGTCAATCCACAGTATACAATCGTAAAAGGTTTGATGGCGCAATCAAAAGATTCTGATAGTGCATTGGCCAGCGTCGCCACACTTGAAACGACAAAAGCAAAATTGGTTGACACGGAAAATTCTTTTAATCAAGCCGATCTCGCTAAATTGCAAAAACTTTTGCCGGATAACGTAGATAATATTCGATGGTTTTTGGATATTCAAGGCATCGCATCGCGATATAGTATTTCGGTTCAAGATATATCCGTGGCTGATCAAAATCAAAAAACGAGTACGACAAAAACGATCGGTTCTTCCAATAAACCTTATGGACAAATGGCACTTTCTTTTTCCGTCAGCACAACTTACGAAAATCTGATCTCGTTTTTGAAAGATTTGGAACAAAGTTTGCGTATCGTCGAGATTAAATCGATTTCGTTCACGGCTGATAACAAAAATCCCGATCGATACAGAGTTTATCTAGGTGTCAATGCTTTTTGGTTAAATCCGATATCGGCAACAACATTAAATTCAAAATAAAATCATGCGTTACTTCATTTCATTACTTGGTTTGGCGGCGATTGTTGGGGCGGGGTATTTTGCTTTAGCGCAGTACACCAATATCGCTTACGGACAATCAGACCTCGTGCCTATCAATCAAAATCTAACAACCTCTAACGCGAACGGCGCGCAAGTTTTGTCTTGGCTTAGTCGTTTACAATCCATAAAACTTGATGGACAGATCTTTTCAGATCCGGATTTTGCGACTTTGCAAGATCGCAGTGTTGATATCGCCCCACAACCAGTCGGACGACCAAATCCATATTTGCCAACCTATGGTACGGGTTCCGTAGGCAGTTCGACTCCAAAAGTTGCGCTTCCAAGAGCGCAATAAATTTTAATAATTGTTAACTTTTTTGCATGAGCCTAATTGATATTTTGGTTCAAAAAAATATAGTCTCGAAAAATGATGTTCCAGACATCGAGCGTGAAGTGGATCAACAAGGTCTTTCTGTTGAAGATGTTTTGTTGCGCCGCGGCATAAATGGCGAGGATATTTTGGCGGCAAAATCAGAACTTTTTGATGTGCCAAGGAGAAGTTTGGCAGGCATAGAAGTGGCTTTTAATGTTTTGGATTATATTCCACAAGAGTCGGCGGAGCATTATAAATTTGTGCCGCTCGTTCTCAAAGACGGAGTGCTCGAAGTTGGTTTGGTTGATCCTGATAACATCGAAGCTCGTGATGCGCTCAATTTTATTTCTTCCAAACGACATGTTCCTTTTAAAGTTTTTTTAATTTCCGAAGAAGATTTTGCCAAAGTGCTTGGCATGTACAAGGGGATTTCAAGTGAAGTTGGAGTGGCTTTGACCGATCTCGAGTCTGAGCTTACCGGAGAAAAAGAGCTCAACGTCGAGCTTGAAGATAAAAAAGAAGATACCAAAATCATTGAAGATGCGCCGGTGACAAAAATTGTGGCGACTATTTTGCGTTATGCGACCGAGGGAGACGCTTCCGATATTCACATTGAATTGCTCCGAGAAAATATTCGCGTTCGTTTTCGTGTTGATGGCGTGCTAAATACCAGTTTGGTTTTGCCGACAAAGATACATTCGTCACTTGTAGCTCGTGTCAAAATTTTGTGCAGTATGCGTCTTGATGAAAAACGTAAACCGCAAGACGGACGTTTCTCCGCTCGTATCGAAGGTAAGCGTATCGATTTTCGTGTTTCCACATTTCCGGCGTTTTATGGTGAAAAAGTGGTGATCCGTCTGCTTGATCAGGAAAAAGGTTTGCGACCGCTCGATAAATTGGGTATGACGCCACGCAATCTTGATCTCTTGCGTAAAGCAATCGCTCGACCTTACGGAATGATCTTGATCTCAGGTCCGACCGGTTCCGGAAAATCCACGACTTTGTATGCAATGCTTAATGAGGTTGATAGGGAACATAGCAACGTGCTTTCTTTGGAAGATCCGGTTGAGTACAGTATTGATGGTGTAAGTCAGTCGCAGGTGCGACCGGAAATCGGTTATGATTTTTCCACCGGCTTGCGCACAACTTTGAGACAAGACCCTGACGTTATTATGGTCGGTGAAATTAGAGATAAGGAGACAGCGCAGCTTGCTGTGCAAGCTGCGCTGACCGGTCACCTTGTGCTCTCTACCATTCACACCAACAATGCGGTTGGCGTCATTCCTCGTCTTGTTGATATGGGTGTTGACCCTTACCTCATCGCTCCAACTCTTATTATGACGGTGGCTCAGAGACTTGTTGGCGTGGCCGCTCCACGGGCAGTCAAAGAAGTTCCGATTGATGGCAGTATCAAGGCTATTATTGATCGAGAGTTGGCGGAAGTTCCAACAGAATTCAAGAAAACCATTATTTATCCACAGTCTATTTATCAAATAAATCCGACGCCGGAATCACCGATGGGTACACATGGTCGTGTCGCGGTTTTTGAAATGTTGCCAATGTCCAAAGAGATAGAAGCGGCAATTTTGACAAATCCGACCGAACTTGAGATTAACAAGATCGCCCGCGCTCAGGGAATGCTCACTATGAAAGAAGACGCCATACTCAAAGCTTTTGAAAAAATTATCCCCTTTGAGGAGGTTAATAAATTATAGTATAATATTATTATGACCGATACATTAAAGAAGAAAGTTTTGCTTGTTGACGATGATAGTTTTTTGCTAAATATGTATTCGTTAAAGTTTGGCAAAAATAATTATGAAGTTGTTTCCGCACTTTCGAGCCAAGGAGCCATTGATAAATTAAAAGACGGTTACAAGCCGGATATTTTGATCTTTGACGTGATCATGCCTGGTATGGATGGTATTGAATTACTCAGCGCTGTGCGCAATCAGCACCTCGCTGATCAAGCTAAGTGTCTGATCCTTTCCAATCAAGGTGAGCCGGCCGATATTGAAAGAGCCAAGAAGATCGGCATTGACGGATATATTGTCAAAGCCACCTCAATTCCTTCTGAAGTTGTCAAAGCAGTTGATGATATTTTAGCAAAAAAATAAAATGAACGATTATAAAGCGTTTCTTGAAAAATTTATAACAAGCGTTATTCAGCAAAATGCTTCCGACCTCCATCTTTCCGAAGGTCGATCGCCGGTTATTCGTGTTAATGGCACGTTGGTGGTTTTGGTTAGAGAACCCATTTTAACTCGCGCTGACATGGAAGGCGTCGCTTCGATTCTACTAACAAAGCAAGCTCACGATCAATTCAACGCGACCAAAGAAGTCGACTTTTCGTTCAGTAGTAAAGATTCGCGTTTTCGAGGTAACGGATTTATGCGTCAAGATAAAATGAGTTTTGCATTGCGTCTCATTCCGCAAAAAATAAAAAGTTTGCAAGAATTAAATTTACCGCCAATCCTTGAATCTTTCACTCAACTGGAACAAGGCTTTTTCCTTGTAGTGGGTCCGGTAGGGCAAGGTAAGTCAACTACTCTGGCTTCCATGATAGAATCGATCAATCAAAATAGACTGGAGCACATCATTACGATTGAAGATCCGATCGAATATATTTATACCGAGAAAAAATCTATCATCGATCAAAGAGAAGTGCACATTGACACAGCCGATTTTCATACCGGTTTGCACAATGTTTTCCGACAAGATATCGATGTGGTTTTGGTTGGAGAAATGCGAGGACTTGAAACGATTTCAACTGCCGTTACGGCTGCCGAAACCGGTCATTTGGTTTTCTCTACTTTGCACACCAACGACGCGTCGCAAACGATCGATCGTATAATCGACTCTTTTCCGGCTGAGCAACAAGAACAGATCCGCATTCAATTGGCCGGTTCACTTTCGGGTATTTTTTCTCAAAGACTTATTCCACGCATTTCCGGCGGACTTATTCCGGCTTATGAACTTCTCATCAACAACAATGCAGTTTCAAACTTGATTCGCAAGAAACGCACGCACGAAATTTCCAGCGTCATCGAAACAAGTTCGGAGCAGGGGATGATCGATATGAACCGATCTCTCGTTGACTTGGTTCGTCGCGGTGAAATCACGATCGAAAACGCTTACCAACATTCCAACAATCCGAAAAATTTGGAGAAAATGATTTAATTTATTATGCTTTTCAATTACAAAGTTATAACCAATAAAGGCGAAACGCAGAGCGGTTCGATCGACGCCATAAATATCGATGTCGCTATTAGTTCTCTTCAACGACGCGACTTGGTTATTTCCAGTATTCAACCGGCTGATGCACCCAATAAGATTACAAAATATTTTAGCTTTCTAAACGGCGTTAAAACAAAAGATGTCGTTATCCTTTCGCAACAAATCGCCACATTATTTAGCGCTCAGGTTTCGGCTTTAAAAGTTTTCAGGCTTTTAGCGACCGAAACACAAAATCCGGCACTCGCTTCGATCCTTAATGTTATTGCGGATGATCTTCAAGGCGGTAGTTCCATTTCAAAAGCTATGGCGAAACATCCAAAAGTGTTTTCGTCTTTTTATGTCAGCATGGTTGTTTCAGGCGAAGAGACCGGACACCTTGATGAAATATTTAATTCTCTTGCCGAATACATGGATCGCACATATGCGATGAATTCCAAAGCTCGCAACGCTTTGATCTATCCCGCATTCGTTGTTGTAACTTTTGTTGCCGTGATGGTCTTGATGCTTACTATGGTTATTCCGAAGATCAGCGATATTTTACTTGCTTCCGGTCAAGAAATTCCTTTTTATACCCGTCTTATCTTGGGATTTAGCACATTTTTTGTCGATTACGGGCTGTTTTTGCTAATCGCGATCGTGGTTGGCGGATTGTTTTTGCTTAGATATATTCGAACTACGTCCGGTCGCCTCGCACTCGATCGATTCAAGATTTCTATTCCGTTCGTGGGAGATTTCTATAAAAAATTATATTTGGCGCGCATTGCAGACAACATGAGCACGTCTCTCGCGAGCGGTATCACGATGGTGCGTTCGATCGAGCTAAGCGCTACGACCGTTGATAACGAAGTTTATAAAAATCTTTTGGAAAAAACAGTTGTGTCGATTAAAGGTGGCGCCGCAGTTTCCGATGCTATGTCAAAATATCCAGAAGTTCCTGGCATTGTCGTACAGATGATCAAGGTGGGTGAGGAAACGGGGGAGCTCGGTCCTATTCTCAAAACGATGTCCAAATTCTATCAGCGCGAAGTTAGCGCCGCTATGGAAACCCTGATCAGTCTCATTGAGCCGGTCATGATCGTTTTTCTTGGCTTGGCGGTTGGTATTCTTCTTGCCTCAGTCCTCATTCCTATTTACAATGTTGCTTCTAGTGTTTAGGAAACGATATAGCGGTTATCCACAGGTTGACTTTTGACCTGTTGGTAAATGGGGTATAATAAATGGACACGGTCTATTATTAGAATTATTAGTTAGTGTTTAATATAATGAAAAGAAACAAAGGTTTTACGTTGATCGAGCTCTTGGTGGTTATCGCCATCATCGGTATTCTTTCGGCAATAGTGTTGGCGTCTCTTAACACAGCTCGAAATCGAGCAAAGGATGCGACGGTTCAAGCTCAAATGAGTAGTGCTCGTGCACAAGCTGAAATTTTTTATGGAGGCAATACGAATAGTTATGGTGGCGTTTGTTCAGCTCTTGGTACCGCAACACCTGGAGGTATAAAGTCTCTTTTGTTAGCTAGTGCTTCGTCAACCGGAGCAGGTATCTTGGCTATGGGTGCAGTTGAGACAGCTGGTAACGTAAGTTGCAGTGATGCTGCTGGTGCTTGGGCAGCTCAGGCTCCTTTGACCACAACCGGTCAATACTGGTGTGTAGATAGTACCGGTAAATCAACTCAAGAAGGAGCTCTTCAACTTGCAGGTGCTACAGCTTGTATTTAAGACTTTTGTTTAGTTGATCAAAAAACTCCGCGTTTCGCGGAGTTTTTTTGTTGTGTACATTTGTATATATGTTATGGTATTATAAATGAAATAAATTGTAATCTAAACAATATGAAAAAAATTAAAGGTTTTACGTTAGTTGAACTCTTGGTGGTTATCGCCATCATCGGTATTCTTTCAGCAATTGTGATGGCATCGTTAAGTACGGCTCGAAATAGAGCGAATGATGCAAAGATTCAAGCACAAATGTCTAGTATTAGGGCAGCTGCTGAAATTGTTTATTCGGGAAATAAATATGGCGTAACGACTGTGGCTACAGCAAATACTTGCGGTACTTTAGTAATTGATCCTGGCGTATCAAAACTTATGACTGCAAGTAACTGGTCAAATCTTACATCCCCAACTTGTACATCCAATGCAGGAGCAAATATAGGTTCAAACATAACTAGTTACTCAATGTGGCACGCATTGTACGCTAATGGTGCAAACGGTTGGTGTATAGATAGTGCCGGGTTATCAGCCGCGACAACCGTACCTGCTTCCGGAAAGGATTGTTTTGGAAACACAATGTAATTTTTTGAAGATATTTTTAAGTAAAAACCTCACATTCGTGAGGTTTTTAAATTGTGGTACAATATTAATATGATAAAAAAAGGATTTACTCTTATTGAGATAATGGTTGTGGTCGGGATAATCGCCATTTTAACGAGTGTTGCTATAATGGCCGGGAGTTCGGCCAAATCGGTGGCGCGAGATAATCAGCGCAAAACGGATATTCGTCTGATTCAATTAAAACTTGAGTCATTTAAAGAGCAGAACGGTATTTATCCAAGAGATTTGACCGATCAAACGTCATTTCCAAATTTACCGAAAGATCCAAGCGGCGCGGCTTATACTTATGTTCCTCTTCGATTTTCGGGAGGGGAATGCGGAATAAGTTATTTCTTGTATACAACTTTGGAAAATTCGAAAACGACTCCAAACCTAATACCTAAAAATTCTTTGACAACTTGTACTGAAACTCCTTTACCTGCCGATACTCAAAATCTTTACGGAGTGACCAGTCCGGACGCTGTGCAATCAACGAGCGCTAATACTTCTATTTAGACACCATAACATGTTTTCACTTTTTTTCTTTTTGCTCGGAGCGTGTATCGGCAGTTTTCTCAATGTTGTGATCTATCGATACAACACTGGCATGTCTATCAATGGTCGCTCACAATGTTTTTCTTGCGGTCGACGTCTGCAGTGGTTCGACATGATCCCGGTTGCGAGTTTTTTGACTTTTCGCGGACGTTGTCGTACTTGCAAAAGTAAGATTTCTTGGCAATATCCGATCATCGAACTCATTACCGCTATTTTATTTTTGGCGGTTTATAGTGTTGACGGTCTTTCGATTGCACTTTTCTTTGATTTGGTTGTGGTGGGGGTGCTCGTGGTGATGACGGTTTATGATATTCGACACAAGATCATCCCGGACGGATTAGTAACGTTGTTTGTAATAGCTGGCCTCGCAAAATTATTGGCGCCGCTACTATATGGCGGAAGTTTTCTGATCTGGAATTTTTTGGCCGGAGGTATTTTGTTCTTACCTTTTTATTTGCTCTGGAAAGTTTCCAACGGTCGTTGGATTGGCCTAGGTGACGGTAAATTAGCTATCGGAATCGGTGCCTACCTTGGACTTTCACTCGGTTTATCGGCTATTATCATCGGTTTCTGGACTGGTGCCATATTCGGTTTAGCCTACCTCTTGCTTCAAAAAATCTCAGATTCAGCTTGGTTTTCTCGCACTTGTATCGGATTGTTTTTTGCCCGAAATAGCCTTACAATGAAGAGTGAGCTTCCATTTGCTCCATTCCTCATTTTCGGAGTTTTATTCGTCTTCTTTTCCGGTTTCAATTTGCTTTTGGTCGGCTCGTTCTTATAACATCTTAAGATAGTGTACCCTATGACAACAAAAGGATTTACTCTCATCGAGCTTATGGTCACCATTTCCATTATGTTGATCATGACTTCCGTTGTCATTTTTAATTACAATAAATTTAACGATAGTTCTTTGCTTGGAGCTTTTGCCTACGATATTTCGCTCACGATTCGTCAGGCGCAAGTTTATGGTGTTGCTGTAAAAGAGGGAGGAGCAAGCGGTCAGATGTCGCCAATTAGTACTGATAGCTTCAACAATTTTCAAAGCGCTTACGGCGTGCATTTTGATAAATCAACTCCTGAAGCCACGCCATTGACATTGTTTGTTGATGAAAACAATAACGGATCATATGATAACGGTGAGACTGTCATACAAACATATAAATTTCAACGGGGTATCAATATAGAAAGTTTATGTATTGCTAACAATGTTTCTTTGGGAAATAATCCATGCACGTTCGATGCTCTCGATATCGTATTTAAACGACCGGATCCTGAAGCTAAAATATCCGGTACAGGAATTAATATCAGAGGTCATAGATTTAGTAACGGTAGTGAGGCCACAATAAAATTACAAAATTCTTCAAACGACCTTCATAAATCCGTTGTTGTGGAACAATCAGGTCAAATATCTGTACAATAAACGATCATGAAACTTCTTCGGTCAAAAAAAATAATTTCAAAAAGATCCGGATTTACCCTGATTGAAATGCTGGTTGCGGTTTTTGTCTTCAGTATCATCATGACGATCGCAGTCGGAGCAATTTTCAGTATTGTGGCAGCCAACAAAACGTCGCAAGCCTTGAAATCTGTGATGGATAATTTAAGTAGTGCCTTGGATACGATGTCGAGGGATGCGCGATATGGCACGATGTATCATTGCGGAAATCCGGACGGAAATTTTAAAGATCCAACTTCTTGTTTGGATGGGGATAGCACATTTGCTTTTGTGGCTCGCCCCATTGCCGCTGGATATCTCGGAGAACAGACCATCTACACGCTAAGACGCGATAATGATTCAGCTGACCAAACGGTTCCAGGCACCATTTATAAATGTGCGAATCAAATTGATTTTCAAAATCAAGGTGTTTGCGTCGCTATGACCGCACCGGAAGTCCATATTACAAAATTGAATTTCTATGTGCAAGGAGCGGAAGAAAGCATACAGCAACAACCTTCAGTTTTCATCGCTGTTTCGGGATATGCGACCGCCGGAACGAGTCAACAAAAATTTGAAATCGAGACTTTGATCTCGCAGAGGAATTTGGATACATGCAAGGTTTTTCCGAATGCAACTTCTTGTCAATAAAATGATAAAAAATACTTTCAAAAATAAATACGGATTTTCTCTCATCGAAACCATGATAGCTGTCAGTATTTTGATGATTGCCATTGCAGGACCGCTTTCGTTGGTGCAAGCCGGACTTTTTTCTTCAAACCATCAACGCAATCAAGTGACCGCGATCTATCTTGCGCAGGAAGCTCTCGAATACATAAATAATCTTCGTGGTACAAATTATTATAAACAGTTTGACCCAAATGATAATTCGAACATTTTATCGGTATCGTGGCTAGAAGCAATCAATTCAAATCGCGTTGTTGGAAACCTAACCGATTCTGCTTTTTGTGGAGGTCACGGTTGCTATGTTGATCCAAAAAGTAATTATATTCAGCATATCGATTCAAATTTGGAAGCGTTATACCAAAACAGTGACGGTTTTTATGGTTACCGTTCCGAATCTTCCACATATGATAAACCTTCTCCGTATACGCGAGTTGTGGTTGTCACTCCGATTACAAGTGATGAAGTGACTGTTACCGTGACCGTGAGTTGGAATGATGGCGCGCTTCCGCGTTCGTATACCGTCAGTGAAGATATTTTCAATGATTACAATTATGAATAGCAAAAATTCACAAAAAGGCTTTACGATTTTGGTTGCCGTGGTGACAGCGGGAATTTTGCTGATTATTGCCATGTCTATCGGAGGGATCGCGCTAAAAGAACAAATGCTCTCTATTGCCAACAAAGATTCTCAGATCGCCTTCTATGCTGCCGATTCTGGAGTTGAATGCGCCATGTATTGGGATCAGAGCGCCAATGGTGGAGGAAAATTTGTGTGGGCAAACGGTGCTGATGGTGGTAATAATCTTGAGCCAATAAGCTGCAACGGCAGGGATATATCCTACTCTCTCGATACCGGATCGAACCAAGAAAATTACAGTTATACCTTCTTGGTACCGGGTATTCCTGTCGGCATTGTTTCAAATAATCAAACAACCTGTGCGGTCGTTAAAATTTTAAAAAACATCGGAGATATAAATCTTGGGCAGGATCAAACCAGAATGTATACAACTATTCAATCTTACGGCTATAATACTTGCGCTGCATCACTGAGTCGTTTGGAGCGCGGCATTACGACGAATTATTAATTTTTTCCGATTGAAATGACTGCTATCCCGAAAGAAATACAGGATAAATATAACAAACTCAAAAAAACCATTTCAGATCATGGTTATAAATATTATGTGCTTGATAATCCGGAGATATCGGATGAAGCATATGATTCTCTGATGCGCGAGCTTGAAGAGTTGGAAAAAAACTATCCGGCGCTCATTACGTCAGATTCGCCGACTCAACGTGTAGGTGGTGAGCCTTTAAAAGAGTTTGTGAAAGTTGAACATAAAGTACCTCAATGGTCTTTCAATGATGCGTTTACTGAAGAAGATATTCGCGATTTTCATGAACGTGTTTTGCGATTTTTGAAAACGGAAGAGCAGGATAAAAAGCCGACCTACACTTGTGAACTTAAGATCGATGGTTTGAAGGTTGTTTTAACTTACAAAAAAGGACTGTTGGTAAACGCGGCGACTCGAGGCGATGGAAAGATCGGCGAGGATGTGACGGTGAATATAAAAACTATTGAATCCGTGCCGCTTCGATTACGCGAAGATATCGATCTAATCGTCGAGGGGGAAGTTTGGCTCGGTAAGAAACATTTCGAAGCTTTGAATGAAGCTAAACAAAAAGCGGGTGAACCACTGTTCGCCAATCCGCGTAACGTAGCAGCCGGTTCGATACGACAGCTTGATCCGAAAATAACTGCCAGTCGAAAGCTGGATTATTTTGCATATGATATCGCGGAAATCGAAACCGGTTTTCCGCCGACACAATTTAAAGAATTGGAACGCATTCGTGAACTTGGTTTCAAAGTCAATCCATATGCCAAAGAATGTGGAACAATCGATGAAGTTATTTCATATTGGAAAAAATGGCAAGAGAAAAAAGTTACGCAAGATTACTGGATTGATGGTGTGGTGGTTAAAGTGAACGATCGTAAGTTGCAGGAGCTCCTCGGCTTTACTGGTAAAGCGCCGCGATGGGGAATTGCTTTTAAATTTCAGGCTGAACAAGTGACGACGATCGTGGAAGATATAATTTTTCAGATCGGTCGAACCGGCGTTGTTACTCCGGTCGCGATTTTGCGACCGGTTTTGGTCGCCGGTTCGACCGTCTCGCGCGCAACGCTTCATAACGAAGACGAGATCAGACGTCTTGACGTGCGTGTTGGTGACACAGTTGTTCTGCAAAAAGCCGGAGACGTTATTCCGGACATTGTGCGAGTTTTGATCGAAATGCGAACGAGTAAAAATGCCGGTCCCGATAAAGCTTTTGTTTGGCCAAAACGCGTCGAAGGATGCGGTGGAGACGGTAGTATTGAGCGCATTCCAGGACAAGCTGCTTGGCGATGTGTGGCACCGAGTTCATTCGCTCAAACTCAAAGAAAATTTTATTATTTTGTTTCCAAAAAAGCCTTTAATATAGACGGTATGGGGCCGAGAGTTATCGATGCTTTGCTTGATGCCGGTCTTATTGCCAATTTTGACGATATTTTTACTTTAAAAAAAGGTGATTTGTTAAATTTGCCGCGTTTTGCAGAAAAATCAGTCGATAATTTATTGGAGGCGATAAACAAAAGTCGCGATATTTCACTTGATCGATTTTTGGTTTCACTTTCCATTCCGCAGGTCGGAGAAGAAACGGCTCGCGATGTGGCCATGCATTTTGGTACTTTGGAAAATGTCATGCAATCTTCACTTGAAGAATTTATTTCAATATACGGGGTGGGTGATGTGGTGGCGAAATCATTGCACCTGTGGTTTTTACAGAAAGAAAATAAGCAATTTATCGCGCGTTTGCAAAAACAGGTCAAAATTCAATCGGTAAAAAAAGTATCTGTTTCAACTTTGGCTGCATCAAAATTTGCCGGCAAAACCTTTGTTTTGACAGGCACTCTTTCCGGTATGAGTCGAGATGAAGCTAAGGCAAAAATTTTGGAAAATGGCGGGCAAGTTGCAGGTTCGGTTTCAAGTAAAACGAGTTTTGTGGTGGCCGGCGAGAACCCTGGATCAAAAATTGACGAAGCGGAGCGGTTGGGTGTGCCGGTGTTAAATGAAGACGAATTTTTGAAAATGTTGTGAAAAAATGCTAGTATTACGGGCATGATTACGATTGAGGATATTCAAAAACTCTCCGAATTATCTCGAATAAAAATAGCTCCGGAAGAGCAGGAGACTTTGCGTACTCAAATCGAGTCTATTTTGGGTTATATTGATCAAATCAAGAAAGCGACTCTGGTTTCCGATGCAGTTTCTCAAAAACCGACCGTTCAGGCCGGCGCGCTTCGCAATGTTTTGCGCGAAGACGGCGAGCCGCATATGCCGAGCGAATTCACCGAGAGGGTCCTTGCCTCCGCGCCGGCCCGCGAAGACAATTATCTTAAAGTAAAAAAAATAATGTAATTGTATAATTCAGAAATTTTCATGATCGATGTATCCAAACTAACCATAGAATCCGCTCACGACCATTTGATAAAAGGCGATTTTACTGCGGTTGAACTAACTCAAACTTATCTCGACATCATTGCTAAGAAAAATCCTGAAATTAATGCATATAGAGAAGTTTTTGTTGATGCTCTTGAACAAGCGAAGCAGGCTGACATAAAAATCAAATCCGGAAAAGTCGGTAGTGTTAATTTGTTGACTGGCATTCCTTTTGCCATGAAAGACAATATTTTGATCGAGGGCAGAATCGCCGGAGCTTCTTCAAAAATTTTGGAAAACTACAAAGCCAGCTACGACGCGACGGTCACAAAAAAACTTAAAGAAGCCGGAGCGATTTTTCTTGGCCGCACAAACATGGACGAGTTCGCTATGGGTGGTTCAACCGAAAACTCTGCTTATGGCGCAACTCGAAATCCGGTCGACCCAACACGTGTTTCCGGAGGTTCTTCAGGCGGAAGTGTGGCGGCAGTGGCCATGGACGGGGCATTAGCTGCTTTAGGGACAGATACGGGTGGTTCCGTACGTCAACCCGCATCTTTTTGCGGTATGGTTGGTTTAAAGCCCACTTATGGAGCAATTTCGCGATATGGTCTTATTGCCATGGGATCTTCGCTTGATCAAGCCGGTCCGATTACCAAAACCGTTGCCGATTCTGAAATAATTTTTAATACAATAAAAGGTAAAGATAAGTATGACAGCACTTCGGCCGATTCACTGTTTACGGGAAAAGAAGAAAAACTTAAATTAACAATTGGTGTACCGCGACATTTTATGAAAGAGGGCATCGACGTCGATGTGCTGAAAAATTTTGAAGAAACTTTAAAGAAATTGGAAAATGCCGGCCACACGATCGTAGATGTTTCCTTGCCGAACATAGATTATTCTCTCGCGGTTTACTATGTCTTGATGCCAGCCGAAGTTTCTTCAAACTTGGCGCGTTTTGATGGTATAAAATATGGCGCTCATGCGGACGGTAAGGATCTATTGGAAGATTATATGCTAACCCGCGGACAATTTCTGGGAAAAGAAGTTCGCCGTCGTATTATACTTGGAACATATGTCCTTTCGACGGGATATTATGATGCATATTACGGCAAAGCTCGCGCAACACAAAACCTCCTAAAAAAAGATTTCATTGAAGCTTTCAAAGAAGTTGATGTGATTGTGACTCCAACTTCTCCGACTCCATCATTTAAAGTTGGCGAGAAAGCTTCGGACCCACTTTCAATGTATCTCGCTGATATTTTTACGGTCACTGCCAATCTGGTCGGTGTACCGGCTATTTCTGTACCGTGTGGCACCGCCAATCGAGAAGGGAAAGACTTACCTTTAGGATTTCAGATTATGGCTCCGCATTTCCGTGAAGATATTCTGTTCCAGCTTGGCAAGGTCGTAGAGAGCGTTCGTTAAAATTTATTAAATATTGTACAATAAGTAGTAATTATGGACGAAAAAAAAGGAAAAAAAGACGACAAAAAGGGTTCGGCGGGAAAAACGGCCGAAGAAATTTTGATAACAATTTTCGTGGCTTTTTTGGCACTAGTTTTTGTAGCACAGACTAGCAATTTTTTCTTTTCAAACAATGGTGGCAGTGGAATTTCAAATACTCAATTTGAAATGTTGACAGGCGGACCAAACGGTTGGTTTGCCAATTTACTTCACTTCATTCAAGTCAGCGTATCTATTTACATAATGATTGCAACCATCTTTTGTATAGTCACATTTTTGGCCATTCTTTGGGTGGCTTGGTTAACCCATGAACTAAAAGTTGAGGAAAAGAAAAAGAGTAAAATTGTTGCCGTTGAAGAAAAATTACCTTCGATGCAAAATCAAAAATGGCGACAAATTCAGACTCATGTTAATTCCCAAAATCCGGCCGAATGGAGACTATCGATTCTTGAAGCTGATGTTTTGCTTGATGATTTGGTGCAATCTCTCGGTTATATGGGTGAAACTCTCGGAGATCGTTTAAAAAATGCTGCGAAAGGGGATTTTAAAACTCTTGATGCTGCGTGGGAAGGTCACAAGATTCGTAACGCTATTGCTCACGAAGGTTCTAATTTTGTTCTTTCTCAGCGCGAATCAAAACGTGTGATTGGTCTCTACGAAATGGTTTTCAACGAATTCAATTACGTCTAATTCTTCGATTTGCTTAGACGTTTATTTTAGTGTACAATACCGAACATTATAGATCGCGGGGTGGAGAAGTAGTATCTCGACAGGCTCATAACCTGTAGATCGACGGTGCAATTCCGTCCCCCGCAACAAGTAAAATGCCCGCAAGGGCATTTGTGGTAGTATTGTCGGCGTAGTTCAATGGTAGAACGGGGGACTCATAAGCCTCAAACAATGGTCCGATTCCATTCGTCGACACAACATTTATTAAACTTTGACAAATCTGTCAATAGTAATAGACTATAGGTGGATAACGCCAAAGCGAAGACATGTACGCATGGACGTTCTGTGTGTATGGGTTCACGGAAAGCTTTGGTAGAGTACATTTCTGGAGGTGGCAAAATGGCCACAAAATCTCGAGGTGGGCGGTCTCCTGTTGTGCGGTCTCGTGGTGCGCAGTATGCCGCGCGTGTCATGAGTCAGATTTACGTTGATTCCGAAAGGTCGCAAATTCGACATTCCGGACCTGATGAGGCGCGTTGCATGAAGATGCGAGGCGGCTCTTTGCACACTATTGGACGCAGAAGGTGAGGATGATGTTTAGCGGGTTATGTGTGGGGGTCGTAAATGCGCGGCCCTCCTTTTTTATATTATGTTTAGTGTATAATACTGTCACGTGCCAATATATAAAAAATACAACAAAAACTTTTTTAAAACGTGGTCATCAGATATGGCGTATATCTTGGGCTTTTTGTTTGCCGATGGAAATATCATTAAAACAAAAAGAGGGACGCATTTTACTTCAATTTATACAAAAGACTACCAATTGATTCGCTCGATTCGTTTTTCAATCGGGTCAAATCACAAAATAGCAAAACGAGTTTCAGAAACTGGTTATTGTTACAATATACAAATTGGCAGCAAGGAGCTGTTTGCTGATCTTTTGGCTCTTGGGTTGATTATGAATAAGGCAAAACGTATGGAATTGCCTCATATTCCTATAGAATACGCTGGAGATTTTATTCGAGGCTATTTTGATGGTGACGGAAATGTTTGGGTCGGTTTTCTGAATAAAAAAAGAAAAACTCCTACACATGTTATTCAATCTTCTTTTACTAGTTGTAGTTATGATTTTCTGAAAAGTCTACTTTTTTGTCTCAAAAAACAAGGTTTATTGGGTGGATATATTTATAAGGTAAAAGCAAAAAATTGTAGCAGATTAAGCTTTAGTACTCTGGACTCTTTGAAATTATACAAAATTATGTATAATAAGCTTCACAAGCTGTATTTGCCTAGGAAGAAGCTTGTTTTCGATAAGTTCATAAAAATGCGCCCGTAGTTCAGTTGGCTAGAACAATCCCCTGTCACGGGATAGGTCACCGGTTCGAGTCCGGCCGGGCGCGCATTAAAATGATTGAAAAATTAGCCCCTCAGATTTTAGAGGAAATTAAAAAAGCGCAAAATATTTTGCTGCATTGTCATCCAAGCGCGGATGCTGATAGTGTTGGTGGTGCGCTAGCGATGATGCATGTTTTGGAAGGGATGGATAAAAAGGTGACGGTTATTCGAGGTGATTCGGAGATTTCGCAGGGGTTTGCCATTTTGCCGGGAATCAAAAAAATTCTGCCGAAGAATTTTTTTGAGATAGATCTCGCTCAATTTGATCTTTTTATCATTCAAGATAGTGCTAGTCTCGATCGAATTTCTTGCATTGCCCCCGTGGTTTTTCCTGCCTCTCTAAAAACCATTAATATTGACCACCATATAACCAACAAAAATTTCGCAGAGATAAATTTGGTTGAAGCAACCTATCCGGCGACTTGTCAGGTTTTGTATGATCTTTTTGTCGCATGGAATGTTGCGATTACACCGGAAATTGCCAAATGTTTGATGCTTGGAATGTATTCTGATACGGGAGGTTTTAGTTTTCAAAATACTAAGAGCAGCACTCTGGCATCCGCTGCGGATTTGGCCAAGATTGCGCCAGATTTCACTTCCACTCTTTCTTATATGGACAACAGTAATACTCCCGGAGTAATTGCTTTTGAAGCATTGGCTTTGAGCTCCGTAACATTACATTGTCACAATAGTGTCGCGATTTCCGCTGTTTCTTATGACGCTTTGCAAGAGAAAAAAATTAAGAAAGAAGAAATTTTTGTTGGCATTGCCAACACTTTAAAATCTGTGATTGGCTGGGAAATTGGCGTGAAAATGGTTGAGGATGAACCGAACAAAGTAAAAGCAAGTTTCCGAACACGTGATTCAGGAAAATATGACGTTTCTAAAATTGCCGCCGCTCTCGGTGGCGGGGGACACAAAGATGCGTCTGGGGCAACTTTAAAAACTTCTCTCAATGAAGCGGTCAAAAAAGTTGTTGAAACTATCGGCTCGATTTATCCGGACCTGAAGGAGTAGCTGGCTTCGCATTTTTTGCGGTTTGATTGTATGGCCGGAATATAGTAATGTTTAAAAACCAACACGCCGTTGTAGCTCAGTTGGTAGAGCACGTCATTGGTTAATTAAATAGCCCTTCATTTTGGAAACGAAATGATGAAGCCCGAATTACGGTTAAAGTCCACAAGTGTGGGTAAGACCGTGGCGATAGTTTCGCCCGAACGACTGACAAGGGGCGCTAAACCGAAAGGTATGCGTAAGATACAGTCTAACCCTTTTATAAGCCAATTTGGCGAAATGGAGGTAGAAGTGAATGACGAGGTCACCGGTTCAATCCCGGTCAACGGCTCCAGAGAGAAGTTTTTACGTTGTTTTTGCCGAGATAGTTCAGTGGCAGAACACCGCTTTCGTAAAGCGGGAACGTGGGTTCGATTCCCACCTTCGGCTCCAAAAAGTTGCTAAAAAAAAGCATTGTGATAGTCTAAAAGCATCGTTGTGGCACGTTTGCAACGGATGTGTCGCATAAGTCCGTCTCTGTCCTCGAGGTAAGAGATGGTAAAACAACGATTTCGTTGAAGTTCAGGTTTGGTCTGACTGGTCGCGGGACGACTTCGACCTACACCCAAACAACCGCTTGATCGGTACTGAGCGATCGCTAGGATAGCGCGTGATTCCCATGAACAAGGTTGGTAGTGCTGAACTACAAACCTTTCACCGAGTATGGTGTAATCGGTCCGGCATAGGTCCGTGGCCCGTTCGTCTCATGATGGAGTCTTGCACACACACCGCGCTCATAGTCTCGTATAGGCACTTGGCCTACCGAGGATCCTAGCGGTTTTTTTTATGCTTTTTTATTTACTGACTATTTTTGGTATACTTGCATATATGGTCGAAATTAACCCGAAAAATACAGGAGGAAAGGAAGACAAGCAGGCACAGCTTCGTGAACTGGAAGAGCGGATGGGCGCGGCGGATTTTTGGACTGACAAAACAGCGGCGCAGGCGGTGTTGCGGGAAATTTCGCAACTTAAAGACGAAATTTTGGGCGCCGAAAAATACGACAAGGGTGATGCTATTTTCACGATCTTTTCCGGCGCCGGTGGAGATGATGCTGAGGACTTTTCACGAATGCTTTTTGAAATGTATCGAAAGTATGCAGCTCGACAAGGTTGGAATATTTACATGTTGCACGAGCACAAGAATGATCACGGCGGTTATCGCAATATCGCTTTTGAAATAAATGGCAAAAATGCTTACGGAATGTTAAAAAACGAATCCGGCGTGCACCGGCTCGTGCGCATTTCGCCTTTTAATTCCAAGGATCAGCGTCACACCTCTTTTTCGCTCGTTGAAGTTGTGCCGAGATTTGATACGGCATCATCGGCGGCAGATTTTGTTATTCCGGAAACTGATATTGAAATAGGGTATGCTCGCTCTAGTGGTCCGGGCGGGCAAAATGTGAACAAGCGAGAGACTTCGGTGCGATTGGTACATATTCCAACGAAAATTGCGGTGCATGTGGAGTCTGAGCGCTCTCAAGCTCAGAATAAAGAGAAGGCTCTCGCTATGTTGCGTGGAAAACTTTTTAAACGAGAGGAAGAAGCGCGCAAAAGTGCCGAAAGTGGCATGTATGTGAGTAAAACCACCGACATTGAATGGGGGAATCAGATTCGCTCATATGTGATTCATCCGTACAAAATGGTCAAAGATCTGCGCACCAATGTTGAAACCTCCAACCCCGACAAAGTTTTTGACGGTTATTTAGACGAATTCATTGAAGCCGAGAAAAAACTATAGAAGCACTGAAAACACTCTTTTAAGGGACTCACGGACGCCGACGGGCGGAGTGTGAAGGAAATTTCCAGCAGGAAATTTACCTGTGCCCTTAAAAGAGTGTTTTCAGTGCTTTTCTCTTTGTGCTATAATCAATAAATATGATCCATTTTGATAAGGTTACCAAAATATACGCGGATGACTCAAAAGCTCTGGATGAAGTGACTTTTTCCATCGAACCAAAAGAATTTGTTTCCATAGTTGGTCATTCCGGGGCGGGTAAAACAACTTTGCTCAAAATGTTAATGGCCGAGGAGGAGCCGACATCCGGCAAGGTCTTTTTTGGATCGACCAACATTCATAAAGTTAAAAGAGGGGAGCTCAATATGTTGCGCCGCCGAATGGGCGCGATATTTCAAGATTTTAGGTTGCTCAGCAAGAAAAACGTGTATGAAAATATTGCGTTTGCGATGGAGGCGGCTGGTTGTCCGCAATCCGAAATCGAAACTGATGTTCCTCATGTTTTGGAACTCGTTGACCTCAGTAAAAAGATCTGGAATTTTCCTCACGAACTTTCCGGTGGAGAAAAACAACGCGTCGCTATTGCGAGAGCAATCGTTACCCAGCCGGATATCATTATTGCAGACGAACCTACCGGAAATCTCGATCCAATGAACACTTATGAGATCGTTCAAATTTTAAAAAAGATCAACGATCTTGGAACTACTGTCATTTTAACTACTCACAATAAAGGCGTCATCGATTCTTTGAAACGCCGCGTCATTACCATGGAAAACGGCAAGATAATTCGTGATGATAAGGAAGGCAAGTACAACTTATAATTTCGTGATAAAATAAACAATATGTGGGCTAAAACAAAAAGAGTCATACAATCAGGTTTTGTGAATTTCTGGCGAAACGGTAGCATTTCTCTTTCTGCGGTTTTGATGATGATTATTGCGCTTTTTGTCATCAGTTCGGTCCTTTTTGTTGGTGCTCTACTGACTTCTGCTCTCAATCAGATTAAGGATAAGGTGGATATCAATGTTTATTTTGTTACGACCGCTCAAGAGTCCGATATCTTGTCTCTGCAAAAAACCCTTCAAGCTATGCCTGAAGTAAAAAGTGTCGATTATGTTTCGAGCGATCAGGCTTTGCAAGATTTCAAGGACCGTCACGTGAACGATCAATCAACTTTGCAGGCATTGTCCGAACTCGATAAAAATCCTCTCGGTGCAGTCTTAAACATCAAAGCGCAGGATCCTTCGCAATATGAAAGCATCGCCGGCTTTCTGCAAGGTAAAAATTTTATTTCCCGAGACGGAACTCCGATCGTAGAGAGCGTTAATTATGCCAAAAATAAAGTGGCTATCGATCGTTTGACCGCCATCATTGCATCAAGTCAGGAGCTTGGTTTTGTTGTAACGCTTCTTTTGGTTTTGCTTTCGATCCTGATTACTTTCAATACTATTCGTCTGGTCATTTATATGTCACGTGAAGAAATTTCCGTGATGAAACTAGTCGGTGCCAGCAACATGTTTGTTCGCGGTCCTTTTGTTGTAACCGGAGTCATGTACGGTTTGGTGGCCGCGCTATTCACCGTAATCGTCTTGTATCCGATCATGTACTACACCCATAATTTCACTTTGGCTTTTGCCGGAATAGATCTGTTGCAATATTATTTGCGACATTTCGGTGAAATTTTTGTTCTTTTGCTTGGTTCGGGAGTGTTGATTGGCGGTGTTTCCAGTTTTTTGGCGGTTAAAAGGTATTTGAAAGTTTAGGCGAATTACAAGAACACTGATTGAAAAAATATGAAGTCAAAGAAACAACGAAAATATATTTTTGTTACTGGCGGAGTTATGTCCGGAGTCGGAAAGGGAGTCGCAGCATCATCCATCGGTTCTATTTTGAAGGCTCGCGGCTTTATCGTCACCGCGCTTAAAATTGATCCATACATTAACGTCGACGCAGGCACCATGAACCCCACCGAACACGGCGAGGTTTTTGTTTTGGAAGACGGAGATGAATGTGATCAGGATATGGGCAATTATGAGCGTTTTTTGAATGTGACTCTTTCGCGCGTTAATTACATGACGACTGGTCGCGTCTATCAGGAAGTTATCCGCCGCGAGCGAAATTTGGAATATAAAGGTAAAAACGTGGAGGTTGTGCCGGACATTCCTTTCGAGGTTATTCGTCGCATCGAAATCGCCACCGAAAAAGCTAATGCCGATTTTACGATAATCGAGATTGGTGGCACGATCGGTGAATATCAAAACATGCTTTTTTTGGAAGCCGCTCGTATGTTAAAGAGCAAACGACCGGATGATGTGGCTTTTACAATGGTTAGTTATTTGCCAATCCCTTCCAAAATAGGAGAAATGAAGACTAAACCGACGCAATACGCTTCAAGAACATTGAACAGCGCCGGAATTCAGACCGATATCATTATCGCTCGCGCTTCTGTACCTCTCGATCAAAAACGAAAAGATAAGATCGCGATGTTCTGTAACATTCGACCTGAGTGTGTCATTTCCGCACCGGACGTCGAAAGTATTTACGATATCCCGATAAATTTTGAACGCGATCATTTGAGCACGATTTTGTGCAGTCTTTTGAAAGTGGATCTAAAAAATCGTCCAATGCGATGCGCGGCTTGGCGTTCTTTCATTAAAAGATCCAAATCGGTCAAGGATGAGGTTAATATTGCGGTGGTTGGAAAGTATTTCAACTCAGGTGAATTCGTTCTTTCTGATGTTTATATTTCAGTTCTTGAAGCTTTAAAATATTCGGCGTATAAGGTGGGGAAGAAGTTGAAATTGCATTATGTCAGTTCCCATCCTTTTGAAAAAGATGCTAAGCGTATTGGCGAACTTGAACAATATGACGGCATTCTGGCGCCGGGAGGTTTCGGTTCGACCGGTGTGGAAGGCATTCTTAAAGCGATTCAATATGCTCGTGAACACAAAATTCCGTATTTTGGTTTATGTTATGGCATGCAACTCGCGGTTATCGAATACGCCCGAAATGTTGTCGGACTAAAAGGTGCACACACGGCCGAAGTTGACCCAAAAAGTCCATACAAAGTCATTGATATTATGATTGACCAGAAAAAATTGATGGCCGAAAATAATTATGGCGGAACAATGCGGCTTGGTGCATATCCGGCGCGACTTAAGAAGGGGACGATCGCGCGTGAAGCATATAAAACCGACACGATCATTGAACGTCACCGTCATCGATATGAGGTCAATCCTGAATATATTTATCAAATAGAATCCGCCGGTTTGGTTTTTTCCGGTACTTCACCGGACGGACAGCTCATGGAAATCGCGGAATTACCACGTGAAATTCATCCGTTCTTCCTTGGTTCACAGTTTCATCCAGAATTTTTGGCACGACCACTTAGCCCGCATCCGCTATTTACCGAATTCATGAAAGCAGCATCAGATCGACACAATAAAGCAAAATAAAAACACTAGTTATCTAGTGTTTTTATTTTGCTTTATTACGACTACATTTGTGGAGCAGAAACTGCTGGAGCCTTTGTCTTCATCAATCCTTCAACGAGCATATAGATTGCGCTCAATCCAACGAGGACATAGATAACTCGTGAAGTTACGCTCATAGCGCCAAAAATTGAAGCTACTAGGTCAAATCCGAAAGCCCCGATAAGGCCCCAATTTAAACCTCCAATAATAGTGAGAACAAAAGCAACCCAACCAAGAGGACTCATTTTCATTTTATTCTTGTTAACTAATAATCGTCTTACATGTTTAATTATATAACTTGCTGACAGCATGTCTATATAAGTTATTCACACAAAATATGGCTTTATATTGTAATAAAAACCGATTTCCAGCGGTCTATAGCTAACAATTAAGTCTTATTAACTAATCAAAAACTAATGAAAAATATTAAAAAATTATCCGAAAACCTGAACGAAATGGTCACAAAAGGCGAGTTGATCGACGCATTCGAAAAATATTACGATGATGAGGTTGAAGTGCAAGAAAATAACAGCGAACCGCGCGTTGGAAAAGAGGTGAATCGAGAATATCAGCAAAATTTGGTGAGTGGTCTTATGGAATTCCGTGGTGCGACGGTGCTAAATACCGCAATTGGTGATGACATCAGCATAACAGAGTGGCATCTTGATTTTGATCATAGGGATTTCGGAAAAGTTGATAGAAAAGAAGTATCTATTCAGAAATGGCGCGACGGAAAAGTTGTGAACGAACATTTCTACTATGACACTAAAGAAACATAAAAATGGCAAAATCTAATCCAATAATTTTAAAAGATGAGGAAATAACGGAACGAATGAGAGAATTGCCAGGTTGGAAATACCATGACAATAAATTAAGCAAGGAATTTGAGTTCAAAACATTTGTGGAAGGAATAAATTTCATCAATAATCTCACACTTTTTTGTGAACAGATCGATCATCATCCCGATATGCATATTTTTTATACAAAAATACTATTCGAACTCCAACGTTTTGATGTTGGAGGCAAGGTGACTGATCTGGATTTTGAGGTTGCGAAAGAAATAGAAAAACAATATAAGAATTTATGAGTAAGTTGATATTGCTGCGGGTCAGGGACTCGAACCCCAATACTTGCCTCCAGAGGGCAATGTCCTACCATTAGACGAACCCGCAATGACGGCGCGCGCGAAGCAGCGCGCCGGATGTGTTCACAGAATACTTTAAAATGAGTCAATATTCAAGCATTCAAAAAGCTGTCAAGTTTCAATAAATAAAGTTTTGCACTTTTGACCCTGAAAAATAGACCAATGTTCTTCCTGAAAATTAGCCTTATATTTTTCTGATTTCAATTTGCACATTTTCTCAACAGTTTGTGCACTTCAAAAAAGTCCGATTTTTGGAACCCTCCGTATACTATATTCAGGTTACTAGGGTTGCTTTGAGGTCTGGATTCGCTAACATATCACAAGGGGCCAAACATTTACAGTATCCTTGGATACTTAATCAGGCACCACCTTAAAAAAATAGGCAATCCCACCGGCAATCCGGTACCAAAGGAAAACCCCGCACAGGGGTTTTTCTTTATCCAAAAAAAATGAAGAAAAAATTTATTCAAAAGCCAAACGCGCCAACAAATACATAACGGTCGATTCCGCTCCTTGGTTGAGATTGATATTTTTTTCACCGACTCCGTCGTAACAGCCGCCGGTCGCTTGATCATATACGACTTGATGCAAAGTGTTGTTGCCGAGGAACCAATTAAAAGCCAAATGCATTTTTTCTTGGAGACGTTCGTCGTTGGTGATCTGATACAGAGATTTCTGCGTCAAAACTAACATCGCGACTTCCTCCGGCTGTTGATCGTGTAGAGTTTTTTTACTGCCACGCTTGAGCCAGCCGCTTTGTCCGATCGGAACACAAACATCCCCGTCAAAACTGTAAGCGTTCAAAAATTCCATAGATTCTCTGGCCACGCTCAAATATTTTTCGTTTTTCAAAATTTTATAAGCATCGATTAGAGCATCCGGCATAAGTCCATTAGAATAGGCGAGTATATCTTCAAACCATTTCCAATTAGGATCGCTGTTTTCTTCGAACATTGCCACAAGCCTGTCCGCTCTTTCCTGGATCAATTTTAGAATTTCGGGACCTGAATCTATCTGAGTCCACTTCGATAAGGCTTTTATAAAATAGGAAAGCGAACGGGGCGCAATCATTTGGCAGCCTGTTTCGATATTTTTTCTAAAAAGTTGAGCGGCTTTTTCTCGAATTGCTTCCGGTAACACCGATGAAACGGCTGTTTTTGATAAGGCAAAAATAGCTCGTGAGTTGGCACTTTCTAAATTTTCTCGCACATGTTGCTCAAGAGAAATAGTTTTGTCATGGTTTACGTAATTATGAAAACCACCTTCGGGTCTAGAAACGAATTCCAGAAAGTTGAGATATGTCTTGATAAGCGGAAGCGCTCGTTTACGACCGGTTTCTTCATAAAATTTGATCATAGCGATCAGTGCGCGGGCATTGTCATCGGTCGTATATCCAAAGGTCGGATCAGCCTCAGTCAATTTGGCAAATTGGAAAAGACCAAATTTATCGGTCATATTGATTAGATGGTCGAGTTTGATCTTAGGTAAATTCTTTTCAGTTTCACCAAGCTCCGGTGCGATCTCGATATACTCTCGCATATAATTGAGAATTACATTTTGCCAGGTTCGGCTTCGGGTTCTGAAATAGGCGAGCATACCCATTTTTTGTCGTTTCTCCGGATCATTTAACAGATCTAAGATTGCATCGCGAATACCTCCCGATTCATTAAAATTAACCAAAATTCCAACTTCAGGCGTGACATCCTCTCTGGCTTGAGCGAAAGCAGTGGAAACTATCGGTTTTCCGCAACCAAGAGCATAAGAGAGAGTTCCGGATACGGCTTGATCGGGATTTTGCGGAGGAGCGAGATAAATATCTGTGGCATTTAGAAAATCCAAAAGGTCCGGCGTGTCTAAATATTTATTGTAAAAAATAACATTGTTTTCCAGACCAAGTTCTTTGACTTTCGCCAGGAGTCCTTCGCGATATTTTTCACCCTCATTTTTTAATACGACCGGGTGAGTGGCGCCAATAATTAGGTAGACAGCTTCGGGATATTTTTTCACAACTTCGGTCATAGCCTCGATTCCGAACTCGATACCTTTACCGGAACTTAAAAGTCCGAAAGTTGAGATCGTAGTCTTATTTTTCAAACCGAGCTTTTTTTTGAATTTTAAACTGTCGGAATATGGAGTCGAATGAATGCCGTGGGGAATAATTTTAATTTTTTCTGGATTGATGCCATAATCTTTGATCAAAATATTCTTGGAATTTTCGGTCATGACAATAATGGTGCGAACATGGTTGTTGATGGCAGAAACCACATCGTGGATCTCCTGATTTGGATTCGGTAAAACTGTATGGAAAGTTATGACGACCGGTTTTTTAAGTTCTCGCAAAAAAATAATAATATGACTACCGTTTGGTCCGCCAAAAATACCGAACTCGTGTTGAACGTTGACTATTGAAACTTTGGAAGAATTATTTAAAAATTTCGCCGCTTCGACATATTTTGATTCATCGGGTTGGGGGATCTGAAAGATGACTCGTTTTTTGTCATAGACATAAGACGCGTCACTATCGAGGTTCATGGCCACGATCTTTGTCTCTTCACGTGGAGCGTAAAGTTCGTTGAATGCGTTAGATAGATCTTGAGTAAAATTGGCTATTCCACACTCACGAGGGGGAAAAGTGCTAACGTATACCGCCCACTTTTTGTCTTTTTGTGAATGTTTCATTTTTTTTGAGTTGTATTTATGGTTACCTCCCAAAAACCCTGCAAACCATTACGATAGCATTTTTTAAGGTGTTTGTAAACGCAACGGAAGAATACCATCTATGTATTTATGGCCACTGAATTGCCGGCGACATAACCGGTAGTCCAGCAAAGTTGAAGACTGTAGCCACCGGATGGGCGATCAATGTCTAGAATGTCGCCGACGAGGTAGAGGTTGGGGAAAAGACGGCTTTGCATGGTGCGGAAATCAACTTCGTCGAGCGCGACACCACCGGAGGTGACGATAGCTTTATCAACTCCTAATAGTCCTGCGACTGTTATTCGCACGTCTTTGAAAAGTTGAATAAGTTTGAGGCGTTCTTCGCGCGAGACACCGTTGCAGGTTTTATCTGGATCGATGCCGGAAAGTTTGACAATGACCGGCGCGATGGATGATGAGACTAGAGATTTTAAAGAATTTTTAAATTTCTTGGTTGCTTCAGTCGTAAAAATTTCTTGAAGTTTCAAATTTAGTTGTCCGTAATCGAGAGAGGGGAGGATATCGATCGAAATTTCAACGTCTCCGTATTTTAGTAGTTCGCCGATATCTTTACTCATATTTAGAATCGTCGGACCAGTCAGACCGAAATGAGTGAAAAGGATTTTGCCTTTTTTGAATGTTTCCTTTTTCCCAAATTGAATTGTGGTGATTTTGACATTTTCGAGTGGCACGCCCTGAAGCTTTTTGACCCATTCGTCTTTTATGGCGATTGGCACAAGCGAAGCTGACGGTTCGGTAATAGTATGTCCCAGATCTTTTAGCCAAACGAAGCCGTCACCGGTCGATCCGGTTTCCGGTCGAGATTTACCGCCGGTGGCCAGAACAAAAGATTTGGCGCAAATTATTTCGCCGTTTGCAAGTTCGATTGCCGAAATTGTTTTTGTGTTTTCCGAATCGAAACTTTTTATAAAACCTTTGACAGGTGAATTGCTTTGAACTGTAACTTTTCCGCTTTTCAAATAATCTTCAAGTACATTGCGAACCGATTGCGACATTTCGCTAGCGGGAAACACTCGTTGACCGGCTTCGATCTTGGTTTGCATGCCGTGATCGTGGAAAAAATCCAGAGTTTGTTGAACGGAAAATTGCGAAAAAGCCGAAAAAAGAAATTTGTTGTTGTCTTTAAATTTTGAAAGTAGTTTGCGAGTGTCGAGCTCTGCGTTGGTCAAGTTGCACCGACCGCCGCCGGTAAGGAGGAGTTTGCGGCCGAGCGCCTCGTTTTTCTCGAGCAAAACCACGCGCAGACCGCGCTCGGCCGCCCTTCCAGCCGCCATCATGCCGGCCGGTCCGCCACCGATCACCGCCACGTCCCAAACGTTCACGTCGATCATGTTGTGCGCGGTCTTTTTTATGTCGTCTTTCGCTTCATTTACGGTTTTTTCTGCGTTTTTCGCCATACGTCACAGTCTAGCATCATTTTGCTTTTTTGCCGATATAAGGTACTCTGTAGTACTGCGATGAATCCTAACGACAACCGCCCAGAAAACCGAGGTGAGCTTATCATTCGGTTCGAAAAGGTGACATTTGAATACAGTATTCACAAACCTATTTTAAATGAGGTTGATTTTGCCGTTCGTCGTGGCAGTAAAATTACGGTCATGGGACAAAACGGTGCAGGCAAAAGCACGCTTTTCCAGATGATCATCGGCGCGCTTAGACCGGAAGATGGCCAAGTGCATATTCAAAAAGGTCTTTCAATTGCGATTTCCAAGCAAGTTATTCCGCGCGCCGACCTCGACCTCACAGTCCTCGAATTTTTTAAAAAAGCACTCGAGGGTGTTTTGATAAACGGCAAAAAAGTATATGACATCGATCCGCGAATTGACGCCGTTTTGGAAGTGGTCAATCTCAAAGCACCACACGATCGCACGGTCAGAAGTTTTTCCGGCGGTCAGCAAGCGCGTTTGCTTCTCGCTTCAGCTCTCATCCAAGACCCGGATGTTTTGCTTCTTGATGAGCCAACCAACAATTTGGACAAAGCTGGCATCGAACATTTAACCAATTTTTTGGTGAATTACAAAAAGACCGTCATTGTTATTTCTCATGATTCAGAATTTCTAAATGCTTTCACTCATGGCGTTTTATATTTGGATGTGCATACTCGCAAGATTGAACAGTATGTCGGAAACTACAATGACGTGCTTGCTGAGATTACAATTCGCATTGAAAAAGAAAATCGCAAGAATGCGCAGCTCGCCAAAGAGATCCAAGAGAACAAAGATAAAGCTAACTTTTTTGCCATGAAAGGTGGTCAGATGCGACTCGTCGCTAAGCGCATGCGCGAAAAAGCTGAGGAACTCGAGGAATCTAAAGTTGATGTTCGCAAAGAGGACAGAACTATCCGAGCTTTCACGATACAGGCTCAAGAAAATTTACCGGCTGAAATCGTGCACATCACAAAATTTAAAATGATTAAGAATCATAAACCGACAATGCGAAAATGCTCGGTGACTTTGCGCAAAAATATGCACTTGTTGCTTGCGGGTCCAAACGGTATCGGTAAAAGCACATTACTTGAAGCTATGGCTAAAGGGGAAGCGGAAGGGACGGAAATCTCCGAAGGTGTGCGAGTTGGATATTACCGACAAGATTTTTCCACTCTTAATTTTGAAGATACGGTTTACCAATCGCTGGCCACTGTTTTGGATACTGTGACCGGAAGAGTAAATGAGGAACGTTTGCGTACTGTCGCCGCCGGATTTTTAATTGGCGACACTTTGATAAATAGTAAAATCGGAAGTCTTTCGGAAGGGCAGAAAGGTCTCGTGGCTTTCGCACGACTTCTTCTACAAAAACCAGGCCTACTTATTTTGGATGAACCAACTAACCATATAAATTTCCGTCATATTCCTCTTATTGCTGAAGCTCTTAATGCATACGAAGGAGCGATGATCCTCGTGAGCCACGTCCCCGAATTCGTCAAACAAATTCGCATCGACGAAACCCTCGATTTGGAGAAATAGGTTAACGTTTTTTCTTCATTTTTTCTCTATTATTTCTTTATAAATATTTTATCTCCAATATGTTATGGTCATTAAATGATCAAAAGATTTTTGGAGTGGATAGGGTTAAAAGAGAAATTGAATAAACAGAACCACGAACCGCCTTTATTCAAAGAAAATGAAGTTTGGTGGTGTTATATAGGAGAAAATGTTGGAAATGAAATAAATGGTAAAAGCGAGAAATTTACTCGGCCGATTTTCATATTTAAAAAATATGATAGATACACTTTTTTCGGTTTACCTTTGACTTCAAAAAAGAAGGTTGGATCTTGGTATGTTCCAATATCTTTTTTGAATACATCGCAAACAGTTGTTTTGTCTCAAAGTAGAATATTTGATTATAGACGTTTGGACAAAAAGATAGGTGAACTGACTTTAGGTGAAGGAGTTTTTATTAGAGAGGAATTTACTCATTTGCATATGACCTCATAAAATAAATCCCCGCCTTGTGGGCGGGGGACGTGGGAATTCCCAAATGTGTTTATATACTAACAAACCAGCTTTTTGAATCAATATTGACAGGTTCTTAAAAGTGGTATATACTCACTATGTAAGCAAATCTCAATAGTTTTGGTTTCCGTGAACAAGATTCTCTGAAACTCAAGAAGTTAGCCATATTTTGGCACGTTCTTGGATAAAACTTCAGAAGAATCTGCTCACTTAATCAATAACTTATAGTGTCTATGAGTATAATCAAAGTCTATCGAAAAATGCCCGGGGCTGGTGGAAGCTCCTTTGGCAATAAAAGCAAATTTAGTGGAAGCGGTCACGGTACCGGTTATAAAAGCCCGGTAAGCTCAGTAAGAAGTCCTGCAAGTACAGGCGGTTCTTCAAGTTACAAGCCTCGAACAACCAGTCGTTATGAAGGATCATCTCCTCGAACATCTAGTGTAGGTTCTACTGGAGCTGTTTCAACTTGGAGATCTGGGACATCGACCTATGGTCACCGAAATACTTCAAGTACTTACGGTGCCAAGAAAACCTATGGAAGCTCAAGCTCACATAGTGGTTTTAGTCGTGGCGGTTCAAGTTCACGCGGCGGATATGGTGGAAGTCGCGGTGGCAATGGCGGTGGCCGTCGTGGTCCAGCGGATCAAAAAATCGATCCAGCTCGTTTTGTTAACAAAGCTGTTATTACTGAGACCGTTGAAAAATTTGTGCCTGAACATAAGTTCAATGATTTTGAAATTGATGCTCGCATTAAACAAAATATTGCTAAGCACGGTTTTACTGCTCCAACTCCAATTCAAGATAAAGCAATTCCTCATGTCATAAAAGGGCAGGACGTTGTTGGTATTGCTAATACCGGTACCGGAAAGACCGCGGCCTTTCTTATTCCTCTTATAAATAAAATATTAATTAGTCCTCGCGAGAAAGTTATCGTTATGGTACCGACTCGTGAGCTCGCTATTCAAATCGAAGCTGAGCTTCGTCTCTTTACTCCAATGCTTCGAATTTTCGGAGTTTGCTGTGTTGGTGGTGCGCCAATTGGTCGCCAAATTTCACAACTTAAATTGATGCACAGTTTTGTTATCGGAACTCCTGGACGTATCAAGGATCTAATCGAGCGAAAATTTATTAAGCTCGAAGAATTCAAAACGGTTGTGCTCGACGAAGCTGATCGCATGCTCGACATGGGATTTATCAATGACATGCGCGCAATTATGTCTCGTATGGCCAAGGATCGCCAGACGCTTTTCTTTTCAGCCACTCTTTCTCCTGAAATCGCTGGTCTTATCAAAGAATTTTTGAAAGAACCAGTTAGTATTTCCGTGAAGACTCGCGATACCGCTCGAAACGTGGATCAAGATGTTGTGCGAGTTGGTGGTAGCGACAAAGTTCAGGTTTTGCGAGAAATGCTTTCAAAAGCAGAATTTAGCAAAGTGCTTGTTTTCGGACGCACCAAACATGGTGTGGAAAAACTTTCAAAACTTCTTTCACAAGCTGGTGTCAAAGCTGAATCAATTCATGGAAATAAAAACCATGGACAGCGACAGCGCGCACTCGGTGCGTTTAAAGATAGTAAGGTGCAGGTGCTGGTAGCGACCGATGTGGCCGCAAGAGGGCTGGATATTCCAGACGTGAGTCACGTGATCAACTTTGATCTTCCTGCTACCTACGATGACTATGTTCACCGTATTGGGCGAACTGGACGAGGCGACAAAACAGGGAAAGCTTTAACCTTTATTGGCTAACCTTTTAAATCTATGACAAAACTAATCACTCGAAAAACATATCAGCAAGACGGCAAATGGGTTGAACGCCCAAGTGTCAGCGCTATTTTGATGTGCGTTTGCGGAAATAAATATATCAAGACACGGGAAAATCAGACGTTGTGTGTGCGATGTATCGGGAAGGTTGCGGTTGTAAAATAAATACTAGAAAGTAGGAAACAAAAAGCAAAAAGACACTCTAGGGATGCACGCGTTCCGGCCTACTGGCCGTCCGCTCCGCTCGCGCCAGTCGCGCTGCGCAAGGTACCCTGCGAGTGTCTTTTTACTTTTTGTTATATACTGTAATCATGAAATCTTTCAAAAGTGACATTATACGTTGGAAATACAAGCATATTTTGAAGCCGATTTTCTTTGCACAGGATCCGGAAAAGGTGCATGACCGCATGCTGGCTTTTGGAAAAATGTTGGGAAAGTTTGCTTTGATGCGAAAAATAACCGGTTTTTTATTTAATTATAAAAACTCTATTTTGGAGCAAACGATCCTTGGTATAAATTTCAAAAATCCGATTGGTTTGGCGACGGGATTTGATAAGAATGCCGAACTGACTAAAATTTTACCTTCGGTTGGATTTGGATTTGAAGAAATCGGTTCCATAACAGGTGAGTATTGTGAAGGAAATCCAAAGCCGCGTTTGTGGCGATTGCCAAAATCAGAGTCTCTCATTGTTTATTACGGGCTCAAAAATGACGGCGCCGAAAAAATTTCTAAACGTTTGCAAGGACAAAAATTTAATTTTCCGATCGGTGTCAGTATTGCCAAAACAAATAGTGAAAACACTGTGGAAACGGAAGCGGGGATTGCCGATTATCTAAAAGTTTACAAAGCTTTTCAAGATATTGGAGATTATTTCACAATAAACATTAGTTGTCCGAATGCTTTTGGCGGTCAGCCTTTTACTGATTCAGAACGCTTGGAATTTTTGCTCAAAGAAATTTATGCTCTGCCAAAAACCAAACCGATTTTTCTAAAAATGCCGCCGGATATTTCAACAAAACAAATCGACGAAATTATTATACTGGCCGAAAAATATGATGTAGACGGTTTTATTTGTACTAATCTCACAAAAGATCGAGACCTGATGGCAAGTAAAGGTAAGATTGTTGACGAATTGCCGACCGATAAAGGCGGACTCAGCGGAAAAGTGGTTGAAGAATTTTCTAATGAAATGATCAAATATATTTACAAAAAAACCGGCAAAAAATTTATTATTATGGGAGTTGGTGGAATTTTTAGTGCCGAAGATGCTTACAAAAAAATTCTTTCTGGCGCGTCATTACTTCAGATCATCACCGGCATGATATTTGAAGGTCCACAACTTATCGGTGAGATCAATCGCGGTCTTGCGGAATTTTTACAAAGAGACGGTTTCAAAAATATCTCCGAAGCTGTGGGTGCAAGTAATAGGTAATAGAAGAATAACATTTTGTAATAAAAACGTGTTGTGGTTGTATAAACATAGATAAAGCATTATTTAGTGTCCCTATTAACATATGTATCTTAAGATAGTGTACCTTATGACCAAAAAAATATTTAAGTATATTGCCGCACATAAAATAATTTCGACTGTTGTCGCGATAGTTCTAGTTGGTATCGGATACTATATTTTTACTCTTTTTAGAGGTTCTTCAACTCCAACACAGTATGTTTTTAATAAGGTTCAACGAGGTGATCTAGTCGTTTCAGTTTCCGGAACGGGTCAAGTTTCGACTTTGAGCAAAGTAGAAATCAAGCCAAAAACCACAGGTCAAACACAAACTTTGGGACAGATTATCAAGGTAAATGTCATAAATGGTCAAACCGTTAAAGCCGGCGATGTCATCGCGGTGCTTGATGGTCTAAACGCTCTTCAAGCTGTCAATCAAGCGAGATCAAGCGTAGCCAGCGCTCAAGCAAATTATGATAAATTGGTCGGTGCAGGTGCTTCCGGTTCGGCAACAGGTTCGTCGATAAATAATCCTTCAATTCAATCGGCCCAACTTTCGTTGCAAAATTCATTGCAAAACCTTTCGACTAAATTGCAGACAGATTATCTAAGTGTTTCCAGCGCCGTATACATTAATACCGATTCATTTTTCACCGATCCAACCACCAATCCGACGATCACGATAAGTGACGTGTATTTTAAAGATACTGCACCAGTGATCCAACTTAGCGATGAAAGAACGCGGATAGCCACGACTCTCGATTTTTTAAAAAATATCGGTCAGAATATTTTGACGAGTTCAGATCCTGTGGCCTTGGCCAATGATGCCATAACGAAATTTACTGCGGTGAGAAATTATTTTGATGACATGACAATGCTTTTGACTAACGAAGCTAAGAGCGTTTCTACAACCGGAGATTCCAATATAACTGCGGACAAAAACACAGCTTCAGTCGCGCGCACAACCGCCAATTCGGCAGTTAACGATATAACGAGTGCGTTACAGTCATATAAGAGTACGTCGCTTTCCTTAAATCAATCGGTCACATCCTTGCCGGCTGATGTAGCGGTCGCTCAAGCGCAACTCGATAATGCCAAAGCCAATCTAGCGACGGCGCAACAAACTTATGCCAGCAGAATTATTACCGCACCGTTTGACGGACAGATCGGAGGTTTGACTGCACAGATCGGTCAGCAGGTTTCTTCATCAGATGTTCTCGGCACGATTATCACTTCTCAAAAAGTTGTTAATGTTTCTCTTAATGAAGTTGATGCCGCCAAGGTTGCGGCTGGTGATCCTGTGACTTTAACGTTTGATGCTTTGCCTAATGTTACGTTACAAGGAACGGTAAGCTATTTGGATCCACTAGGCACCGTTACTCAAGGAGTCGTTAATTACGCGGTTCAGATCGGGATCGTTGATCAAAACAATCAGCTTAAAACCGGCATGACCTCCACTGTAAATATTACAACTCAAACGCATCCAAATGTTTTGATGGTGCCGACAACGGCAATAACAAAAGTCGGAAATCGAAGTGTCGTTTTGGTGCCAAATAATGCGCCTGCCGGAGCGACAACAACAACTTCATTCACATCTTCAACAAGCACGTCGACGGCATCATCTACTAGAGGGAGGTTAAATGGAGCAAGAATGTTCGGTCAGAACGGAACAAATACCGGAACTCAAGCCACAACAGCTGAAGTTCATCCCGTATTTGTTGAGGTCGGTATTTCAAACGAAACGAACACGGAAATTATTTCCGGTCTTAATGAAGGCGATACGATTGTAGTTAGAACTATTACCGGTAGCGCTACAAGCGCTTCAACAAACACAACCCGATCCGGTTCTTTATTTAATATTGGCGGAGGAGGTGTTAGAACCGGCGGCGGAGGTGGTGGCAGAATCGGCGGATAAAATCCTATGATCGAATGTAATAACATAAAAAAAGTCTACATAAACGGTGAAATGAAAACCGAAGCGTTGAAAGGCATTTCTTTCACGATTAAAGACGGCGAATTTGTCGCTATCATGGGTCCGTCTGGTTCCGGTAAATCAACGCTGATGCATATTTTAGGTGCGCTGGATACACCAACGCACGGAACTTATTTTTTGGATGACGAAGATGTGTCAAAACTTTCCGATGATGAATTGGCGGATATTCGCGGACGGAAGATCGGTTTCGTTTTTCAATCGTTTAACTTGCTTTCGAGGTCTACTGTGATGCGAAATGTTATTTTACCTTTGGTATATAAAGGCACTTCACCGGAAGATAGAGAAAAACAGGCATCGGAAGCTCTAATATCGGTTGGTTTAGAAAAAAGTCGATGGCAACATTTATCCAATCAACTATCAGGAGGACAAGTACAACGTGTGGCTATTGCTCGAGCGCTCGTTAATAATCCGACTCTGATAATGGCTGACGAACCGACAGGAAACTTGGATTCAAAAACGGGCGAAATTGTGTTGGGCACATTCCAACATTTACATGAAAAAGAAGGTCGCACGATTGTTTTAATCACACACGAACTTGATGTTGCGGAACATGCCGATAGAATTATTCATATCAAAGACGGCGAAATTTTAAGTGATAAAAAAAATTTGCATAAGCGTCATGCCGATTATGTTCATCCCACAACTTTATGACCATCAAAGACCTCCTTCACGAAACATCAACGGCACTCCTCGGAAATAAAGTCCGATCCGGCCTCACCATTCTCGGAATAATTATTGGTATCGGTTCGGTCATCACAATGCTCGGCGTTGGGCAAGGCGCGACTAATTCCATTCAAGCCAGCATTCAGTCGATCGGCTCTAATCTACTTTTGGTTACTCCGGGCGCACAACGCACGCCGGGAAGCACAGTTAGCGGCGGTTTCGGATCTTCCTTAACCCTTAAAAAAACTGACGCCGATGCCATAGCGGCGCAAGTATCGACTGCTCAAGCCGTCGCGCCGGATATTACTACACGACAGCAGGTGACCGCTTCCGGCACCAACACCAACACGTCGGTGATAGGGACAGTCCCTTCTTATCTAAATGTTCGTAATCTTGCGGTTGGAGAAGGATCGTTTTTTGATGACATTCAAGCGCAATCTTTGGCGCGAGTAGCAGTACTAGGTCCTACAACACGTGACAATTTGTTTGGTGTGAATGGTGATTCGATCGGAAAGACTATCAGAATAAAAGGCGTGCTATTTACCGTTATCGGTGTCACAGCACCCAAGGGCGGTTCTGGATTTAATAACACTGACGACAGAGTGTATATTCCAATCTCCGTAGCGGGACAATATTTGGTTGGAGACAATCACGTGTCGACGATCAGTATTCAGGTTGACAACACTTCTGATATTCAAGCAACACAAAATCAGGTCACGGCTTTGCTTTTGCAGTTGCATAATATTTCTGATCCTACGGCTGCAGATTTTACAATTTTAAATCAGGCGGATATTTTGGCTACGGCCAGTTCGGTTACCACAACACTCACATATTTACTTGCTTCGATTGCCGGAATTTCATTACTTGTTGGAGGTATTGGCATCATGAATATGATGTTGACGACGGTAACCGAAAGAACACGAGAGATCGGTTTGCGTAAAGCAATTGGTGCCAAGAAAAAAGATATTCGTTTACAGTTTTTAGTCGAATCAGTGATGTTGACTTTCGTTGGAGGTTTACTCGGAGTTTTACTCGGTATCGGATTGGCTTATGCGATTTCATTTACTGGACTTGTTCAAGCTCAAATTTCTATCTTTTCAATAGTGCTTTCTTTCGGAGTTTCGGCTGCAATCGGAATAATTTTCGGATATTATCCGGCCGCTCGCGCTTCAAATCTCAATCCGATCCAAGCCTTGCGCTATGAATAAATAAAAATTGGCGATATAATATCGGTATATCATATGATCCACGTTTATAAAGAAAAGCGTCCGTGGGGTTCTTTTGAGAGATTTACAAAAGAAGTTCCTTCAACCGTAAAATTGATCACGGTCAATAGCGGTGAGTCTTTGAGTTTGCAATATCATGAGAATCGCCAAGAGTTTTGGCAAATAATACAAGGTAATCCCGTAGTGACGATCGGAGAAAAAGAATTTCCGGCAAATCCTGGCAACGAATTTTTTATCGACAAAAGAGTTAAGCATCGCATTAAAGCCACGACGAATAATGTGGTTTTTTTGGAAATAGCGCTCGGTCGCTTCGATGAAAACGATGTGGTGCGTTTGGAAGATCATTATGGGCGAATTTCAAAAAAGCAAAATGAGACGGGGGAAATATTTAAAAGGTATGAAGGAAATCCGATCTTGTCTCCAATTGAAAATTCTTCTTGGCAAAATAAGGCGGTTTTTAATCCCGGGGCGATTCGTATCGATGGTGTGACGCATTTGTTGTACCGAGCCATGAATTCGGATAATACTTCTGTTATCGGACACGCGACCACAAAAGACGGTTTTACGATTTTAGAGAGAATGGAAGAACCTGCTTATATTCCGCGTGCTCATTTTGAGATGAAATCAAAAGCGGGGAATTCCGGTTGCGAAGATCCGCGTTTAACAAAGATCGGTGAAAGGATATATATGGTTTACACGGCTTACTGCGGAGATGGTTGTCCGCGCGTGGCTTTGACTCATATTTCGGTCAAAGATTTTATAAATAAAAAAAATAACTGGTCTAAACCGGTCATTGTAACTCCGCCAAAAATCAATGATAAAGATGCGTGTTTGTTTCCGGAAACGATAAACGGGAAATATTATTTGATCCATCGTACGCATTATGCAGTTTGTTTGGATCCTATTTCTTCGCTTGGGGACAATGCTGAGGTTACGACAATGACCCCGATCTTTGGTCCACGAGTCGGAATGTGGGACTGTAGAAAAATAGGTCTTTCATGTTCACCGATAAAAACTAAAAATGGATGGCTCATCATATACCATGGTATCGATAATTCTATAACTTATAGAATTGGAGCCGTATTGCTTGATCTCAAAGACCCTCATAAAGTAATCGCACGTTCAAAAGGTTTTCTTTTTGAACCCAAAATGACCTACGAAAAAAACGGTCAAGTAAATGAAGTGGTTTTTCCTTGTGGAGCCATTGTCGAAGGGGATGAGCTTTTTATATATTACGGGGCAGGAGATACGGTTACAGCTGTCGCCACCGCAAGTCTTACGAAAATTTTAGAGAGTTTAAAGTCGTAATTTACTATTTTAAGACATCAATTTTGTAACCACGACCCGGAACGTTGTGTATTAGACGCCTGCGTTTCGAGTCTATTTTCTTGCGTAGATTTAAAATATGCGATTCCACAGTGTTGGAAAACGGATCGGTCTCTTCATCCCAAACATGTTCCATGATCATGCTGCGCGAAACGACTGCGCCCTTATTTCGCATCAAATATTCAAGCAATGCGAACTCCTTTCGTGTCAGATAAATTCTCTTTTCGTTGCGAGTCACCAGTTGGCTGTAGCTATCCAATTTAACGACGTCGATATCCAGTACCGGTTTGTGCAATATTCGAGGCCTTCGCAGGATTATTTGAATTCGAGCCAGAATTTCATCGAAGGAAAATGGTTTGATGATATGATCATCCGCTCCTTCATGTAGAAAAGAAATTTTTTCTTGAATATTCGTTGTTTCGGATATGACAATAATTGGAGTGGTTTTGTTGGCGTCTCTTATGTCTTTACAAACTTCCTTACCCATCTTTTTTGGTAAAATGTCGCTCAAGATGATGAGATCATAATCATTAACTCTAGCCATATAGGATCCGTCATCTCCGTTGTTGGCAATATCTACAGCAAAAGATTGCGACTCAAGTTTCTTTTTTAATTGCTCCGTCAAACTCTCGTCATTTTCTACGATCAGTAGGCGCATACTTTTTATTATTAATGAATAATGGTGATTAGTATAGGTTGTTTCATTTTTGGGGTGGTAAATTTGTACACAGACTTATCCACAGACTTGTCCACAGGGTAAAAATGCCCATTTGTTTTCAAAAAAACTTGAAATATGCTATATTAGAGCGTATGACAACCTTAATACACGCCGATGTTTTCTTCTTTCTCGCAACTATTTGGATGTTCATTATTTCGGGTATAGTCGCATATATTCTTTGGCATGTTGCTCATATCATGAAAGACCTACGGCATATTTCCAGTAAGATTCGAGAGGGTAGCGATTCTTTGTCCGGTGACTTACGAGATCTGCATACTTTGATCCACACCGAGGGGGCCGTAGTAAAATCCATTTTTAAATATTTTAAACAACTATTTCATTTTCATCAGAAAGGTAAAAAATAATCCATGAAGAAAAAAGATACATCATGGGGTGCCGTTGCGACTTGGTACGAGGCAGCGGTAGGTGATAATGATAGTTATCAAACTCAAGTTATTGCTCCAAATCTGACTCGTCTCATGGATCTCCGGCCCGGGGAAAAAGTTTTAGATCTGGCTTGCGGCACAGGTTTTTTTAGTGGACTTTTTGGTAAGATTGTCGGAGTAAAAAATGTCATCGGCGTTGATATTGGCAAGCAACTCATTTCAATCGCCAAGAAAAATAATCCGGAAATTGATTTTCGAATTTCTTCGGCTGATGATCTTTCTGCTTTCGCTTCTAATTATTTTGATAAGGTAACGATAGTTTTGGCGATCCAAAACATCGCTGAAGTCAAGGCGATGCTTATGGAAGTCAATCGTGTATTAAAACCAAGCGGTTCGGTGTATATAGTAATGAACCACCCGGCTTTTAGGATACCAAAGCGTTCAGCGTGGGGATTTGATGAGGTCACAAGTCAACAATATAGACGTATTGACGGATATTTACGAGAATCAAAAGAGGAAATCGATATGAAGCCCGGTTCATCGAAAGGGCAGAATGTTGAGCAGATTACCGTTTCTTTTCATCGACCTCTACAATATTATTCAAAACTATTTTCGGCTACTGGTTTTGTAATAACTCGTCTCGAAGAATGGATCTCTCACAAGCGCAGTCAAGTCGGACCACGTCAAAAAGAAGAAGATCGAATGCGCAGCGAAATACCTCTTTTCCTTTTTGTGGAAATTAAAAAATTTGGAAAATAATTATGGAACCGATCCAACCAAAATCACATCGAGCTTTCATTTGGACCGTTACAGGGATTTCGGTCTTGTTTGTGTTGACGTTGGTTTTTATTCAACAGTTCGATTTTTCTTCAAAAATTAAAAGTTTCGAAACTGCGACAAACAATTTTTTCGTACAAACGATTCATTCGGATTCTTTGACCCCTCCGCCACTGCGTGGAGTTTTTGGTCAATTACACGAGCCTTTGACCGACGTTGGCGTTTTGGCTTTGACCAATAAGAACCGTGATGAAGCAGGTGTTAAAGATCTGACTTTGAACGACACTCTTTCGGTGATAGCTAAGCAGAAACTCGACGATCTTTTCTCCAAACAATATTTTGAGCACGTTTCTCCAACCGGCATTGGACCAAGCGACTTGGCCAAAGAAAATGGCTATGATTATATCGTTATAGGCGAAAATTTGGCGCTTGGTAGTTTCAATGGAGATCAAGCTTTGATCGACGCTTGGATGGCAAGTCCGGGACATCGCGCCAATATTTTAAATCCTCGATATCGTGAGATCGGAATTGCCGTCGGTCAGGGTGTGTTTGAAGGTAAAACGACATGGATTGCCGTACAGGAATTTGGTTTACCGATAACAGCATGTCCCCAACCTTCTGTGACCGATAAAGTCACGATCAATAAAATAAAAACACAAGTCAATAATCTTGAATCATCTCTTGCTACTCAAAAAACGGCCATTGATTCCGCCACGATAAAATTTGGCGTGGATTACAATGCCCAAGTCGGTCAGTACAACTCTGCTGTTAAGCAATTTAATACGCTTGTTAACAATCTCAAAGCTAAAATTTCCTCATACAATAAACAAGTGGCTACATTCAATACTTGTGCAGAAGCGACAAGCACAATCCCTGAGCAAATATAATTTCTATCTCGTATCAACGAGTGGATAGACAAATCTTAAACCAAAGATCATTAATATTCCGAGTATCAGAAAGGCACCGGTTTCGCCGACAACTAAAATCGTGAATGCGGCGGCGATCGGCGCAACCAGAAGAGATAGTGGACGGGTAAATCTAAATAGACTGATGATCGGTGCATCGTCTTTATGTATTTGTTTGAAAAAATATGTTTCGGACATGATCTCGATGCAGCTCGCACCGACTCGAGTCATAAAGAGTACTGTCGCCCAGACCAACATGCTTTGAGAATGAACAAACGCGATTGCTATAGTGCTGGCTCCAAGGATCGCAAAACCGATCGCAAGAATTTCTTTTTCTCCGAGCCATCGATCGGCAATTCTGCCAAGTGGCAATTCAAATAAAAGAAATGGTAAAAGCATGATGCTGAAAATAATACCGATTTGACCCCAATTAAAACCTTGATGTAACAAATACAACGGACTATAAATAACTATCCAAGTGTAAAAAAATTGAAGCAAAAAATTCACCTTGAAGATGAGCTGGATGTCGCGACTGCGTTCCGAGAAATCGTTATGTATTTTTATGACAGTCTCGATGATTGATTGGTTGTGATATGTCGGCTCATGGAGATTTTTGCGCAATCGAAAGACCAAAATAAAGAGGGGAAATAGGAAAAGTATTGATAGGTAAAAGATGATTCCAAATCCGTATTTCGTTCCCAAGTATCCTGCCAAGATAGGAGAAGATACTAAGGCGATGTTGGACGCGGTAAATGAAATTCCCCTAATCAGTCCCACATCTCTATTTTTCGAATAATCCTCAAGAAGAACGTCTAATGCAAAGGCTAATACCGGTATGAGTGCCTGTTGGAAAATAAAGGCAAAAATGATCAAAAAAGCCAATTGTCCGAACGCTAAGGTCAGACATATCAGAGCTTCGATACTAATCAATATCAGAGTAAAGCGACGATCTGAAATGCGACCAAAGATCTTTGGAACAAAAAATAATGTGATGAGCGAAATAATTGCGCCGATACCGTAGATCAAGCTTAAATAATTTTCAGAAACATATCTGCTGAGAAAAGTCGACTGTATATATAGAAAAATATAATAGTGAAACGAAGAAAAGAACATCGAAATATACAAAATTCGAAGGATCTTTTTTTGCGGTTGGGCAGGGGGAATAAGTTCCATGCTCATATTAGTATATCACTAGTCTAAAACTTCAACATGTGTTTTGCTTCAGAAATATATAGGATATATACTTATCGTATGAAAGAAAATCAAATTGAGGGAAGAGGTGAGAGAATTCCGACAAAGTCCGAAGTTATGGGGATTATCATGCACCACTTAAAATCTTCGGAAGGAATTACTATACTTGAAGAAGTGTCCGATGCTTTAGGGCTTTATTGGCTTGATTTAAGTGCTAAAGGTGAAGAACTTGGTGCTATCAATGAATATTGTTATACCAGAAAAGGTATCATGATAAATGGAGTTGAAACATCGGAAACTTCCATCGATGTTGAATATTTTCAGGATGGTGAAGTTGTCGGTGGTGATAGGGTTGCTATTTTTGACGATCAGAGAGGTGAGTGGAAATAAGTTATATTCCCAAAATCACAGGGATGACGATCGGGCGTTTGGCGGTTTCTTGGAAGAGAAATTTGCTGAGCTCGTCGGTGACGTTAGTTTTGACGAAGTCAAAGTTAATTGGATTCATGCCGTTGGTTGAATCTTCAATAGTTTTCTTGATGATGAATCGAGCTTGTCGAAGCAGGTCTTGTGATTCACGTAAATAGACGAAACCGCGAGAAATAATATCCGGAGACTTGCGAAGTTTACCGTTCGAGCTGTTGATTGTTGCAATGATGACGAACATACCATCCTGCGCCAACATTTGGCGATCGCGAATGACTACTTCTTGAATATTTCCGACAGAAAAACCGTCAACCATTATTGGATTTGAAGCGACTTTTTCTTTTAATTTTCTGATTTGTCGGCCTTCATCAAAAAGTTCGATGATGTTGCCGTTGTCGGGTACAACGACGTTTTCGCGTTTAGTGCCGAGTCCCACGGCCAATTCAGCATGCATTTTTAGCATGAAATGGTGACCGTGTACCGGCATAAAGAATTTGTAAGGAATTTGTTTGTGAATCCATTCCAATTCTCCACGTTTACCGTGACCTGAGGTGTGTACATCAGAATCTAGATAGGTGATGATGTGGCAATCATGTCGGAACAGGTTATCTTTGAGCGTGGTCACTGAACGTTCATTACCCGGAATAACCGAAGAAGATAAAATAATTGTGTCAGTGCTGTTGAGACGAATATATTTATGAGACTTATTGGACATACGCATTAGAGCGGCAAATTCTTCGCCTTGTGCGCCGGTAGCGAGCATCATAATTTTGTGTGGCGGATGTTTTTCAACTTCCTCGAGAGGTACGATGTGTTTTGTGTCGGCCAGTTTAAGATGTTTGATGATTTCAACGTTGACTTTCATGCTACGGCCTTCGATGACAACTTTTTTACCGTATTTTTTGGCAATGTTTAAGAATTCGATGATACGTTCAACTTGAGAAGCAAAGGTGGCGATAATAATTCGGCCCGGAACCGTAGAAACAATCTTGTCGATGTTAGCCAAAATATGTTTTTCGGACATAGCCCAACCCGGTTTATCGATACCGGTCGAATCCATGGTAAGCAAAAGTATTTTACGATTTTTGAAAATCTCGTATTGTTTTAATTCGTTTTCGGTTGGCACTCCATCGGTATTATCAACACGCACGTCACCGGTGTTTACGATGTCGCCGTATGGTGTTTCAATAATTACGCCCGTTGAATCTGGAATTGAGTGGGTTAACCCAAAAAACCTGATTTTTAAGTGTTTGCCGATTGGTAAGGATCCGTCGTCTTTTTCAACAATTTTTAAATTGAGTTCTGGTAGGTTAGGGAATTCGGTAAAACGCTTTTTGATGAGCAAAGAAGCGAATTCGCGAGTGTAAATCGGCGGATTGCCGATGCGGTCCATGATATACGGCAATCCGCCGATATGATCCAAGTGACCGTGTGTGATAACCACAGCACGGATTTTTTCCTTGTTGTCTTCTAGATATTTGGTATTTGGCAAAATGTAATCAATGCCGGGAGTATCCTCGGTACTAAATTGAATACCGGCATCAATAACGACGATATCGTCTTTGTATTGAATAGCGGTCATATTCTTGCCGATCTCTTCCACTCCGCCGATTGTAATTATGCGGATGTTATCTCCGATAGGTGGGATTATGACATTTTCGTCTTTTACTTTTCTGGGTGCACTGGTAGTAGGTCGGCGTTCATGACTCATTCGACGGCCGTGTTTGCGGTTTTCCATGCGGTGACCGGCGTTTTTTTGGGTCGTCATGGCAGGCGATATTGGTACGCGCGGCATTGTCGGAGGTGTCGTTGTTGTATTTGTTGACGCCGCATGCGCTGCTGCCGCTCCACGCGCTAACGCCACTACTTTATTATTGTATGATTTTTCCATATTTTCTCTCTGTTTTTATTTTTAATAATTAATTTTTTTAAAGTTTAATAATTTAATTTGGGGCAGTTCTTACAAAAATTTTCCAAACATTTTCGGTGTCGATGTACCAATCCGAGACACTCGAGAATCTTTCTGATGGCGTGGTGACCGATCCAAGAGTCACTCCTTGAATATTTTTCGGCAATATATAAATAAAATCTGGAGCATAAAGGAAAATGGCCGGAATGTCGTTTCTCACTTCTGTTTCAAATGCGGCATATTGATCAAGTCTTTTTTGCATGTCGGTGATTGTGCGTGCGTTTTCCAAGATCTTGTCAGCTTTGACGTTGACGTATTCTGCGATGTTGAGACCGGGATCAAGACGACCGGATGAATGCCAAAATGCATAAAGATCAAGATCGCGACCGATAATTTCACCAAAAAGCAAAGCGTCGTATTTGCGAGGACGAATAACACTTTGATTAAGTTCGCCGGTTTCAAAAATCTTAACCGAAACGTCTGCGCCGATTTTTTGCCACATCACTTTGACCATATTGGCGGCTTGAACTAACTCCGGCGTGTCGGAAGTTGAAATTGAAAGACGCAAAGCGATTGTACTTTTGCCGATCTTTTTTTGCATAATGCCGTTTGCATCAGGGGTCCAGCCGGCGCCGGTCAAAATTTTCTTTGCTCCATCGATTGAAGTTGAGGCCACAGTTGTCGGCAGGTCGGCGCCGGCTGGCAATGCACCCGGCGGAATCGGATCAGTAATAACTGCGCCGTAACCACCCAGAACGTTGTCTATGATCGCTTGTCGGTCTGTGGCAAGTTGCAAAGCTTGTCTAACCTCTTTATTTGCAAGGACAGGAGCTTCGTTTTGATTGAAGAATATGCCAAAAACGCGGGGTAGTGAGGTTGTATAGATCTGACTATCTCTGCGACTGACCGATTTCGCAACTTGCGGAGATATGTCATACATACTTTGGATATCGCCTTGTTGGTAAGCTTCAATCATGCTTTTTTCGTTCGTAAAACTTTTTACGATGATATGTGAAATGTATGGGCTACCAAGAGGATATTTATCGAATGGTACAAGATCGTAATTTTGTGGGATTCCGGATGAGTTGCGTTCTATACTGTAAAGCTTGTATGGGCCGGAACCAATAGGTTCGAAGTTGTATTGACTATAGGTAAATTCATCATCGCTGGCATTTTTCCAAATATGTTTTGGGATGATTCCTAATGTGGTATTTTCCAAAAATGGCGCGTATGGCTTTGCGAGAGTAAATGAAACCGTGCGGTCGTCGATCTTCTTGACCGTCACACCGTCCCAATTTGGTTTTGAGGGACTTTTAAGAGCCGGATCCTGAACTTTTTGGATCGTGAAAATCACATCATCGGCGGTTATCGGAGTGCCATCATGAAAAAAGATATTGTTTTTTAAAACGAATGTGTAATTAAGTCCGTCATCCGAAATGTTGTAACTTTCCGCCAATTCCGGAACGAGGGTGCCCGCGGAAGTTGCTTTCATAAGTCCGGAGTAAATAAGTTCGGTTAGGTCACGTCCCGAGTCAGTTACTGCAAGAACGGGGTTGATAAAGCCGACATATCCAATAACTCCTTCGGTCAATGTGCCACCTTCTATCGGAACTTGGACGGAAAAATGTTTATTGATTATTGAAAGTACGTATAAACTGCTTCCGATGAAAAGTGCGACAAAAAATGAAAAGATGATCTTTTCGGCAAAAGAAAATGAATGGAGTGTTTTTTTGAGGTTATTCACGCTAAGAGAAACGATTTTATCGTATAACTAATGCAATAAAAGCAGCGACGGTAAACAAAATGCCCGTAACGATTGTAGTATTGAAGAGGACTTTTTCAGAGCCGCGGCGTGTGTGTTGGATTCCGCCAGCGTCATCTCCTCCGCCAAAAGCGCCACCCAAAGAAGAATCGGATTGCTGAAGCAAAACTACGGCTATAAGGATCGCCGATAGGATTAGCTGTATATAAGGTAATATTCGTGCCAGAAATTGCATTAGGTAAAAGCTTATCAGAATAGGGGAAAGTTGGCAAGTTTTGTGCTATAATACTTGGGTATTATTTAGGTTATCATTTAATCATCACTTTTTATGACTTTTATCTATATTATTGTGGCAATAGTAGTAATTGTGCTTATTTGGCTCATGTTTTCGTATAATCGGTTCGTTACGTTCGTAAATCGAGCTAAGGAAGCTTGGGCTGACATTGATGTGCAATTGAAGCGTCGATATGACCTTATTCCTAACCTTGTGAACACGGTGAAAGGTTATGCGACACACGAAAGTACGGCTTTTGAAAAGGTGACGCAAGCTCGGGCTGCAGCCATGGGTGCAGGTAATCTGGCCGACAAAGCAGTTGCAGAAAATAATCTCGTTGGTGCTTTAAAATCGGTATTTGCGATCGCTGAGGCATACCCGGAGTTAAAGGCCAATCAAAATTTTTTGGCTTTGCAAACCGAATTGTCGGATACGGAAAACAAAATTCAAGCCGCTCGCCGATTCTATAACACCAATGTTCGCGATCTAAATACTGCACTTGAAGTTTTCCCTGGGAATGTAATCGCCGGAGCCTTTCATTTCTCAAAAATGGAATTCTTTAATCTTGAGGGATCTGAAGCTGAACGACAGCCAGTCGAAGTAAAGTTCTAATTCTCTGAAATCGAAATGGATATCTATCACGAACAATCAAAAAATGTTTGGAAGACATGGTTGTTGATGATCACTTTTTTGGTGGTAATCATCGCTATCGGATATGTTTTCGCCATGATTTATGACAATATCGGCATTTTGTTCATTGCCGTCGTGTTTAGTTTGTTCATGAATTTCTTTAGTTACTGGTTTTCGGACAAAATTGTTCTGTCGATGTATCGGGCGCAGCCGATAACTCGTGAGCAAAATACCGATCTTTGGAATACAGTCGAAAATTTGTCGATTACGGCCGGATTGCCGATGCCTCGTGTTTATATTATTTCGGATAACGCGCCGAATGCTTTTGCGACTGGACGAAATAAAGAGCATGCGGCGGTCGCGGTTACCTCTGGACTTTTGCAAATTTTGAATAAAACCGAGCTCGAAGGCGTCATTGCCCACGAGCTTTCTCACATCGGTAACCGCGACATCCTCATCTCAACTATTGTAATTGTTCTCGTCGGTTTTGTCAGTATCCTTTCTCATATTTTTCTTCGTGGAATGATGTTTGGTGGCGCTCGTCGAGGAAATGATAGGGAAGGCGGGAATGGAATTTTAATCTTGATTGGCGTGGTGTTGGCAATTTTGTCGCCAATCGCCGTGACTATCATTCAACTAGCCGTTTCGCGAAAGCGCGAATATTTAGCTGATGCCGATGGTGCATTATTGACCCGTTATCCCGAAGGTTTGGCCAATGCTCTCCGAAAAATTTCCGATAACTCCATGCAAATGCAACATGCAAGTCAGGCCACGGCTCATCTTTTTATTGCCAATCCTTTTGGAAATCTAGGCAAAAAAGTCTCCGGACTTTTTTTCACACATCCACCAGTTGAAGATCGTGTTCGCATTTTGCTGGGCGGCAAAGATGTCGTATAGTGGATGTTTATTGAAAAAGGGAGGGTTCGTATAGTGGTCTAGTACGCACGCTTGGAAAGCGTGTAAGGGGCAACCCTTCAGGAGTTCGAATCTCCTACCCTCCGCAGTTCTAAAAAAGACGGGTTTTTTTAGGCAGTTTTAGGAAGCTCGCATACGGACTTTTAAACTTGTATTGAGCCATTTTCTGTTCTTTCATCGAAAGGTCCCAAAGTATAGTTTCTACTATATCACGCTTTTTTGAATCATCGCCGGCGATAAACTCTTTTTTGGCTCTACTTGCTCGTAAAAAGATTTCTTTGGTTGGTTCCAAGGTGGAAATAATGTTTTTGCTTTTCAGTTCAAGATCGGCGATTTGTTTCTTTAGTGTGACTTTCTCGTTCTGTATTTCAATAGCCTTGTCGTGGTATACCTCCTGTGTAATATGTTCAGCGAGCAAAGTATCAAGTAGTTTGCTTTCTTTTGCTGTGAGGGCATTTAAGTTACTTTGAAGGGAAGAAAGAGTGGTGGTTGAGTATTCAGTGGCGTGGCCGGTCTCCTCTTTAGCGGCTTGGTACATCATTTCAATAGTTTCTTCATCCAGGTTGAGCTTTTCAAAAAGTGAAGCCACGATAGGATATAGTTTGCTCTCTCGCATGTAGGTTTTGTGTTCGGTGCAGACACCTTTGCTGTTGGTGCAGTAGTAATAGTGATGACCTTTTTTAAGCGAAGCGGTTAATGAACAGCCGCAGACTTCACAGGACATAAATCCCCGAAGTGGGAAGAAGTGATTTTTAGGTCGTGGTCTGTTTCTGTTGTGTAGCACGTCTTGAGTTTGATCGAATAACTCTTTTGAGATGAGTGGCGTATGAGTGCCGTTGTATAGTTTGCCGTCCATGCGCATGACACCATAGTAAAATGGGTTACTTATAAATTTATGTATTTTGCCAGAAAAGAATTTCTTGCCAGTTTTTGTTCGTAGTCCTTCTTTGTATAGTATGTTGCCGATTTCTTTGAAACCATAACTGCCGGTGGAGTAGAGTTCAAAAGCCCGAATGAGATATTTTGAATTTTCTTGATCAACGATTATCGTTTTGTTTAATCGGTCATTGTCATATCCGAATGGAGGACGATTTGGCCAGACACCTTTTTCGAGTTTGGCTCGGTTGCCACGTTTGACGTTGGTGCTTAAGTCTCTGATGTATTGCGAAGCCATGGCTTGTTCGATAGACATGAGGAGAACATTGTCGTTGGGATAGTAGCATTTTTCAAAAGTTTGAATACATTTTATTTTGCTATTTTGTAACAGCCATTGTATCTGTCCGCCGTCCACTGGGTTGCGAGCCAGGCGATCTATTTTCCAACACAGAATCGCGTCAGCTTTTCCGGTCTCGATTAGTTTCAGCATTTCATTGAATACAGGTCTGCCGGGTGCTTTAGCTGATTTGCTTTCTTGCAGGGTTTTGACGATTTGAAAACCTTGATTGGTAGCAAGCTTTGTTAGCTCATCTTTTTGAGAATCAAGTGACAGAATCTGTCTGTCTTCCGACTCGGTTGATTTTCTGCAATAGAGAATGTATTTCATGGTTGCTATATTATGCTTCTAAAATTTTATAATCAACATAATCAATCAAATTAAATTGTGAATTTGGGGATGGAATGACTAACTGCTCTAAAATATTCTTACTTTCGGGTAGTTTCTCAAGTGAGATACCAACCCCGACACGCTTCAGATCAGTTTTGTAACGGTATATGGTACTGCGATTGAGACCACCGGAAATTAACATATCTTTAATCTCGGTATCAAAAAAGAAACCCTTGTAAAATTGATATAGTCGCATGGATTTTGTCTTAGTGAAATTTTCAAAAAGAATTTGCTTGATATTTTCATCCGTCATGGAGTTGATGTTGAGATATTTAAAGACTTTGTCTTCTAAATAATATTTTAGGATTTGTTCGATAACAGTATCATCAATAATATTTTGTAAATATACTTTGTCCACTAAAAATGTCTGTTGTAGGTATGTTTTCTTTAGGTTCACTTCAAACCGCACAATCCGGTTAGCCCATGATTGTAGATTGACCGCTCGCTTGAATTCGATTTTCTTGGAATCGTTAACTTTAAACTCGGCACCTTTTAAATAGAATTTGACCGTGTAGGCAGAACCTTGGTACATGACGGATGTGTCGTAGGTATGTTTCTTTTTTCGGGGGTAGTCGATACGGCGCAGAAAGTTCATGGCATACATAGCTTCACTTTCATCTTTGAAAAGCCAGTTGTAGCAGACGTCTAAACGATATACAGGCCAGAGGTTAAAGTCAGGGAGCTTGTAGTTCATGTGGGTGCATAATTCATCGTATAGTTTCGCTACTATTTCCGGCAGTTCATGGGGATATATCATTTCAACATTGTTACCCTTAGAATATTTAGGAGCTGAGAATTCAATGAAAAATCCGAGTGGTAATTCTGTTGATTTAATTGCCACAGTTCGGTGGTATGAGCCAAGCTCGATGTTACTGCTAAAAAACTCAAATTCTATTTCGCCAGTTTTCATATCATCTTTTTTAAAGCGTTTTAGGGTATGTTTAAGTTGATCAATTATGGTTTGATCAGTCATGGGTATTAAGAATTTAACAGTATCTATCATGTTGTATATTGCAACGTATCCTAGGTGTTACTAACACCTAGGATAACTTTAGGAGTCACCCCCACCGGCGGGGCCTCGCCGCCCCATAAGGAGCGGGCGCCGCCCCCGCCGTTTGGTCGATTGAAAGCTAGGTAGAGTTTGGCAAAGGAGTGCAGGTATTCGTTGGCTGTATCAACGGAAATATCCGTGTGATGAACACGTTTGAAATATTCGATACATTTATCGACCAGTTGTTTTGAAAATGTAGACATACAAAAGCTCGCACTTTGTTTGTGCGAGGCAATCTTATATTTTCAGCGTTACCGTATTTTACGGGTAACTTTAGAGAAAGTTAGAATATATCTGAACCCAGCCCGTTTTTCCGCTGTGAATATCCAAAAATTCACCTACACCGGCTTGTTTGGAAACCTTTTTGTTGATGTCATTGCAAGCTCGATAAATGGACATGTTATCTTTCCTGTCGCCTTTGAATTTTGATATGATGATGTCTTTATAATCGGCTGGATTTTCCACGCCATTTTCAAAAAGATATTCGAGAACATAATGACCGTTTGTTTTATCATTTTTCAAAGTAATTTTTACCTCTTTGTCGCCGATTTTTAAAATGCTATTTTCTTTATCGAAAGAAATGCCGTTTAGGTCTTCCGGATCAGACACATCTATCGGTTTCTTGGTGTGAATTTCTAAAAGTTGAGGAATGAGAATTGAGTGGATTCGACTCATATAGACCTGATATTTTTCTTGCTTGAAATTGTATTCGATTTTGCCTAGAGCAATTCTATTATCAATGTCGGAATCTGATCGATCGGTTACAAACCATTTTCCTACTTTTTTGACGAGATAGAACATGAAACTTATAAACTTTTCTCGGCGGATTTCAGTTATGCCGATGATGTCTTTCGGTGTAAGTACATCAAGTGAATTTTTGTATTTAAGAGTAGGAATATACATATCTCTCGACATTTCGTCATAGCAGAAAGACAAGGAATTCCACTCAATTCTGTCCATTATGTCTTTTTGCTCGTCAATTGAAGGATGATTAAATACGACAGCATCTTTTTTATATCCAATTTCCTTCCTATCGTTTTCGATAATTTCTTTTATTCGAGGTTGCTTTTCAATGATACAAAAGTAGTCATACGCATGGCCAAAAGCTACAGAATCGGCAGGTTCTTTGTAGTTCAAATTACGCAAGAAGTCTTTGTATTTTTGGTCTAATTGTGCGATAAGCAGATCCATAAAATTATGAACGTAATACTACTCGTTTTCCTTAAAAATTCAATTTACACCACGCACCTGTTCATTTTGTAAAATATGTTGTACCATTAAACACAATATGAAAAATACACAAAAAGGTTCGGCAGTGTTGGTTTTATCAATAATTATTGTTTTATTGGTGTTAGCATTTGGTATTTATATTTATTCACAAAGTAATGGTCAGACGACACAACAAGTAAATAGTTCTCAGACAACGACCGGAAACACTCAGCCTATAACTACTCAAAACACTCCGACCAATCAAGCTGTTGTAAAGACGAACACAACGCCGTCTAACCAGATGAGTAATTTGAAAACGTATACAAATACTCAATATGGATTTGGATTTAAATATGCAGGCCCTGAGGTAATCAAGGAAAGGAACTTTGTTGATGGTGGTATGAATAATTTTGAAGCAAAGACAGACTCAATTACTGTTCAGTATAGCCCAAGACAGTGTGGTTGGCCGGGTTATCCAAAAGATAACATTGTTGCGTATGGTTTTGGTAAACCGGATCTAGATAAAACAATCACATTAACCAATGGTTATATTGCTCATGTGGCGGGTACAAAAACATGCACAGAGTGTTCTAATCCAGATGTAAAAAACCCTGTGCTTCAAGCAACCGTATTAAGCAAAAATAGTGCCAGTTTATTGACCGTTAGGGTTTCTGGGAAGGGTGATTTGCAAGAGTCTGCAAACTTTTTAATCAGTTCCGTACTACCCACCATTTCTTTAACTCCGGTTTTTGAGTCGTTTATGTGTCTCCCTCAAACACAAGGATAATCAGTCTAACGATACGTAAGACGGTGGATCATATTTCCTCTTGTTTAAAAGCTTACAAAGACACTCCTACAAAGGGGTGTTTTTGTTGTATACTGTGCTTATAAAGGTTCCAACTTCGAACCAAACAGCCCGCAGAGTTTATTTTTTCTCAATGGTAATTATTCGTGTCTTGGAGTAATATTATATGTATAAATCTTATTACTAGGATCAATTAATACTATGGGAATAACCGAAGCATACCAAAGGGAGCAAGAGAGGATTGATAAGGAAGAAAAAGCGAAAGCTGGAATAGTTGAAAAAGAACCTTTGACAGTCAAGGAGATTTTAGCTGACAAGGAAAAAAGTGATTTGTTTGTTCAAATGCTTGTTGATACTGGGGAAGAAGAGGACGAACAGCTCGCTGATCAGATCGCCAAATCAGAGATCCGTCAAGAAGACCACGATCGTCTTGAAAAGCAACGAGTAGCATTTGAAAAAAAGATGGATCAGGTTGAAACTATTAAAAAAGAGTTAACTGTGGAGTTAATTACCGATCTTGGTAAAAATGATCAGGAATTTAAAGCCTTACTTGGGAAAGTTACAGCGGATAACATGAAGGATGTTGTTGATTCGAGGTTGAATGAACTTGCGATAAGTGATTCGACACGCTTTGAGAAACTTTTAAAGGCTATCGAGCAAAAACAAAGCGACGAAGGAGACAGTCGAAAAAAATTGGATGATTCGGTTAAAAAAATGTGCGATGAAAACGGTTGGGATGAAACTGCTTATGCTCAAGCAATGTTGATAAAAGATCATTCCAAACGTGAAGAAGCTTTTTCAGAAATGGTTCGGGCATCTTGGGGAGATGGTTTTTTGGGGTGGTATAGAAGACTTTTTGATACCATGTTTGCAGGGAGCGGTTCCGGTAAAGATGTTCAGACGCTCGAAGCAAAAAAAAATGAAGTTGGCGCTTGGCTTGCAGAGCTCGAAAACCATAAAAAAAATATTGGTTCAGTATTGAGTGCAACTATTAAGGGTAATTATGATATGACAGCAGCTTTATCAAAAGCGATTTTTGGTGAATCTTTGAAAGTGGAAAGGGTAGGATTTAAAGATATGAAAAATACTTTTCCTTCTGATCCAAAAGTCGATCAAATGTGGGAAGAATGTATACAGGAAAATGTCTCCAAAAAACATAAGTCTTGGGATAAATTCGACGACGATGAAAAAGATCGTATCAGAGATGAATTTGTCGACGGTTTGAAAAAGGATGGCAAAAAATATTCCGGTCGTGGACTTTGGGGAGCTATCTTCGCAAATCTGTTCAATCCTTTTATTGATACTAAAAAAGCTAGCTTAAAATAATTTCATTAATATTAATAAAATGGATACCAACAAAATCTCAGAACTATATAAGACTCTCATGGCATTTGTCGAAAATGGTGATGAGAAGGGTGCTCGGGCGTATTTGTCCGAACATATAAATGAACTACCGGAAGACCTGAAAAAGAAAATAATGTTCGAATTTTTTATGGAAGCCGTCGATATTGACGTGGAAGCCGGCGAACAAAAAGTTCGATTGCAAAAAGAGGGCATGTCTGCTATTAAGGAAATTGATAAAATGACCAAAGAGTTGAACGATCAGAAAAAACTTATCGATGTTCGCGCAAGTATTGCCAGTAATTCTTAGGGATTGTTTTTGTTAATGAATAAAAAAACTATTTTTTTTATTGTCGGTTTATTGTGGTGTTTTGTTATTGGCTTATTTGGTTTGCTTCTTTACGGTCAAACTAACTTCGGTTGGTTTAGTTCGGTTGTCTCAAATTCGTCAAAAAGTGTTTTGTCTGAAGTAAAACCCATTGCATTGAAACCTGTGACGATTCTAGCTTTTGGCGACATGATGCTTGATCGAAAAGTTAGGGAGCAGATAGATTTAAACGGTCCGGAATATCCTTTTGCTTTGATCAAGGATTTTTTGAGGGGAGATGCAACCGGAAATGCCAATGACATCGTGGTGGCAAATGCCGAAGGTCCTTTTACTTACAATAATTCTTTAACGGTCGGTGTAAAAGATGGACCGTTGCAATTTACTTTTGATCCGGCACTTTTGCCGACACTCAAAGATCTAGGTTTTACTTTACTTGATCAAGCCAACAACCATACTCTTAATTTTGGCATGGCCGGTTTTAGGCAATCGACTTCTTCAATAGAAAAAGCGGGATTGAATTGGTTTGGTGATCCAAGAAATCAAGATGTTACGCCATATATTGCCGAAGTCCGAGATGAAAAACTTGCTTTTATCGGTTACAACGAATTTGCGCAGCAAGGGTTGAAAAATGTCTTGCAAGCAATTCAAAACGCGAAAGATAAAGTCTCTTTCGTGGTTGTTTATGCGCATTGGGGCAACGAATACGAAATGAACGCGACATCTACGCAAATAAAAACAGCACATTCTTTCATCGACGCTGGAGCCGATGTTGTGATTGGTTCACATCCTCATGTGATCCAGCCAATAGAAAATTATAAAAATAAATTCATTTTCTATTCCCTCGGTAATTTTATTTTTGATCAAGCTAATACCGGCCCGACCACTCGCGGTTTGGCGGTTAAAATTTCTTTGACTCCGGAAAATGTGACTTATGATCTATTTCCGATTTCGATCTTAAATCAACAATCTAATGTTTTAGTGGGTGAAGAAAGACAAAAAGACCTCGAGGTTCTAGAAGTTCCGAACGGTGAGATGGTTTTACCAAGAAATATTTCCGATTTAAAAAATACGTCCAATTCTCGAATAATTCAAATCGGAAATATTTATATCAACGCTGAATTGGCGACGACCGAAGCTGAACAAATTCAAGGTCTTTCGAGCAGAACATCGTTGGCTCCAAACGCCGGCATGTTTTTTGTTTTTGGTTATGATTCAGGCTGGGGGATTTGGATGAAAGACATGAACTTTCCAATTGATGTTTTGTGGATAACTGATGATTTAAAAATTAGCGATATTGTGGAAAATATGACACCGGAAAGTTATCCAAAAGCATACATGCCTCACGTACCTGTACGATATGTTTTGGAATTGCCGGCCGGAACGGTCAAAAACGGCGGATTTACGGTCGGTCAAAGTGTGATTTTGAAGTAAAAAGCCTGTGGTATACTAAATATACCTTTATATATTAATAGATACGCAAATATGAAAACAATTAAAGTGGCGATAAATGGTGCGGGCAGAATCGGGCGAGCTTTTCTAAAAGTCGCGCGTCAACATCCGGAAATTGAGATCGTGGCCATGAATGATCTTGGTGACATCAAAAGCATTGCTTATCTTTTGAAATACGACACGGCTTACGGTGTGAGCGATTTTTCTGTGGAAGTACAAGGCGACAGTATTGTGGTGGATGGCAAAGCGATAAAATATTTAAGTGAAAAAGATCCGGCTAAATTGCCATGGGGCGCTCTTGGAATCGATGTTGTGGTTGAATCGACCGGACTTTTCACGACTTATGAAAAAGCTCAAGCTCACATTACTGCCGGAGCTAAAAAAGTTGTGATCAGTGCACCGGTCAAAGACGAACCTTTGCCAGGCATTGCTGGTGGCACCGTGCTCATGGGAATCAATGATGATACTTTGGCAAATTGCGTGATCAGTTCAAACGCTTCTTGCACGACCAATGCCGGATCACCACTTATCGCTATTTTGCACGAAAAAATTGGAATTGAAAAAGCTTTGCTTAACACTGTGCATGCTTACACGGCCAGTCAGGGAATTGTGGATGGACCAAACAAAAAAGATTTTCGTGAAGGACGTGCCGCAGCGCAAAACATCGTGCCTTCATCGACCGGTGCCGCCATCGCTGTGACCAAAGTTTTGACTGATTTGAAAGGCAAGTTTGATGGTGTTTCAATTCGCGTGCCTGTCGTAGTTGGCTCGATCGTTGATATTACTTTTATCGCAAAACGAGACACGACTGCCGAGGAAGTAAATAATATTTTGAAAGAAGCGGCTAAATCCGATCGTTGGAGTAAAGTATTTTCTGTGACTGAAGAACCGCTCGTTTCATCAGACATTGTCGGTTGCAAATATGCTTCGCTCGCAGACCTCGCTCTCACTCGCGTCGTTGGCGGCAATCTCGTCAAAGTCTTCGCTTGGTACGACAACGAAATGGGGTATACATACACTTTGGTCGATCACGTTATTAAAACAGCTGAGTCGATAAAATAACTGTATATGAGAATATTACCTATAAAAAGCCTTGTAGTGTTAACAGTTATTTTTGTAATTATGCTTGTATTTTTTGATTTCACAAGTGAATCACAAAAAAATGATATTCTGGACAGTAGTTCAATAAACTCAGTTTTAGTTATAGTCCCGACTTTTCCAGGAGCAATAATCGATTTATTTGTTGCACCAGCATCCTGCAGAGACCAGGCAAGTAGTTTTCCTAGTTATTTAAATTGTCCTAGTCTACATATTATTGATTTGGTTTTCTCTTACATTATCTATCTTTTTATTATCATGATTTTTTGGGGGGGTATTTCGAAAAAAATAAAATATGAAAAAAATTATTATCGGGTCGAATCATGCGAGGTTTGCGATGAAGGAGGTTTTGAAACCTTTTTTGGAAGAGTTTGGTTTTGAACTAGAAAAATGTCAATAAAAATGGTATAATATCGCTATGCAAGAAGTTGACGAAATCAGCAAAGAACGTGCTAAAAAACTGTTTGGTAGTCAAGAAATTGACAGTTTTGAGATTGGTACAGCAAAAGGGTTGCAACAAATTCACGAATATTTGTTTGGTGGTCATTACGATTTTGCTGGCCAAATTCGAACAAAGGATATAAGCAAAGGTGGTTTCCGGTTTGCCTCTTGTTTATATCTGAGTGAAAGTTTAAAAAGTATTAGCGAAATGTCAGAAAGTACTTTTGAAGAAATTGTAGCCAAATACGTAGAAATGAATATCGCACATCCGTTTATGGAGGGCAACGGTAGGAGTATGAGAATTTGGTTAGATTTGATATTGAAAAAAAATCTTAGACAATGCGTTGATTGGTTAAAGATTGATAAAGCGGATTATTTGAACGCTATGCAACGTAGCCCAGTGAATAGTCTCGAAATTTGCGAGCTTTTGCGTGGTGCCTTGACCGATAAAATTGATGATCGTGAAGTTTTCATGAAGGGTGTGGAGCAGTCATATTACTACGAAGAAGAAGATTTTTATAAATAAAAAATATACGACAATGAGATGGTGGTATATGTACACGCTGGTGGATCATGTAGTTAAGACAGCAGAATCGATAAAATATTTAAAATTTTATGAATAAAAAATATTGGTTACTTGGAGCGATTTCATTTGAAAGTGTTTGGATTGTGCTTTGGTTAATAAGTTTTGCACTTAGTGAAGATAGACATGATTTTATATCTACGTTTTTTACTATATCTATTTTGGCCATAATTATTGGATCAGCTGTAGGGTGGATATATGGAAAACTGTCAGCTAAGTCGGGGAATACGATAAGTGATAGAATACAATATAAAAAATTTGCAAAAAGATTATTGGTAACATTGGCTGTAATAGCGGTAGTTTTTGTAATATTATCGTTCTTTGTTGCTATATTGAGCGGTAATTTATTTGGGTTTTCATAAAAAAAGGTCATCCATTATGTAAAATGATGAATGAAAATTTATAAATAAGATAAATATGAAAAAAATTATTATCGGGTCGGATCATGCGGGGTTTGAGATGAAGGAGGCTTTGAAACCTTTTTTGGAAGAGCTTGGATATGAAGTGCACGATTGCGGACCGAAAAAACTTGATCCAAGTGATGATTATCCGGATTATATTACTCCTGTCGCACATGAAATTTCAAAACATGCCGGAATGGAAAAAGGAATTGTAATTGGTGCGTCGGGTCAAGGTGAGGCAATGGTGGCTAACAAATTTCCACACGTGCGTGCAGCGGTCTATTATGGTTTTGGTTTGGAGCAAGATGGACAAAATAAAAATACTGCTAAAAAAGCGGAAATGGAAGCGATTACCGCCATGCGCATTATTGAACTTTCGCGTCAGCATAATGATGCTAATGTTCTTTCTCTTGGAGCAAAGTTTTTGGATGAAAACGAAGCTAAAGCGGCAGTAAAACTTTGGTTGGAAACGCCTTTTTCCGGTGAAGAAAGGCATAAGAGGAGAATTGAGGAAATTGAAGAAATTAAACCTTAAATAAAACAGAAAAATATAGAAGATTTAAAATTATTTTTTTATTTAATTCACAATGATCGAAATTATTCCGGCGGTGATGCCAACTAGCACAACTGACCTCCAATCTAAACTGGCGCAGGTGGCGGGACATATGTCTGTGGCACAAATTGATGTTATGGATGGAAAATTTGTGGAAGATGTTTCTTGGCCGTACACTGAAGACGAAGAATATTTTCAAGGTATTTTACATGAAGATGAAGGTTTGCCTTATTGGGATCAGTTTGATTTTGAGGTTGACCTCATGGTCATGAGACCGGAGGAAGTGATAAATGATTGGATCGCTGCCGGTGTGCGACGCATTGTAGTACATGAAGAGAGCACGGACAATCTCGCGAAAATCCTATCGGATTTTCGCGAGCGCTTCCCAAAAAGCGAACAACCGGATGTTTTTGATTGTGAGATTGGTGTCGCGCAAAATATTGATACACCAGTCGAATCTCTTTATCCTTTTCTGGATAAAATCGATTTTATACAATTTATGGGCATCGCGGAAATTGGTGTGCAGGGAAATCCTTTTGATGAAAGAGTTTTGGGCAAGATTCGCACATTGCGAGCACACGACCCAAAGATTATAATAAGTGTTGACGGAGCGGTTTCTCTAGACACGGCACCCGAACTTATTGCCGCCGGCGCGAATCGATTGGTGGTTGGTTCGGCGATTTTTAAAAGTGAAGATATTGGTGCGACGATAAAAGAATTTAAACATCTTGGAAATTAACAAAAAAACGGCGTTTTTTAAAATTTAAAAATGGACGACATTAGCGGCAACAAGATCATTGAATTAGAAAGAAAAGCTAACGATATTCGTCAGTCGATTATTGAGATGTTGTTGGCGGCCGGTTCCGGACATACGGCCGGTGCTCTTGGTATGGCCGATATTTTTACGGCATTGTATTTTCATGTTTTACATCACGACCCGAAACATCCGGATTGGATCGAACGTGACCGCGTTATTTTATCCAACGGCCATATTTGTCCGGTTTTGTACGCAACTCTGGCTCATGCCGGATATTTTCCAATCGAAGAATTAAAAACATTACGAAAATTTGGTTCACGTTTGCAAGGACATCCGCATCGCGATTTTTTGCCGTTTTTAGAAACAAGTTCCGGGCCGCTTGGTGAAGGTCTCTCGCAAGCTGTGGGTATGGCGCTCGCGGATAGGATGGACAAAGGGCGTTCGTCGGACAGAACTTTTTTTGCGCTCCTAAGTGATGGTGAAATGGATGAAGGTTCAACTTATGAAGCCATGATGCTGGCTGGTAAAGAGCGTTTGCACAATCTCATTGCCATTGTTGATCGCAATAATATTCAGATTGAAGGATTTACCGAAGACGTCATGCCGCTCGAATCAATGTATGAAAAATGGCAGTCTTTCAATTGGCATGTCCAAGAAATCGACGGGCACAGTTTTGAGCAGATTATTAATGCCGTGGCGCAAGCCAAAACGATTTTTGATCGACCGTCAGTTATAATTGCACACACAATTCCGGGCAAAGGTGTCGCCGAATTTGAACGACGTTATGAATGGCACGGCAAACCACCAAACGCCGAGGAAGCCAAGATGGCTCTCGCGGAACTTCGCACTCTCGGCGGCAAAATCAAAGGCGAAAATCAGTAATTAATAAATAATTTTAAAAATATGGAAAATCAAAAAAAAACAGAAATATATAAAACTGTTGCTTGTGTTATAGTTTTGTTATTTTTGTCACTTTTGATTTATTTTGGAAATAGATGGTCTGTGCATGGACAAATGAGCGGCGAAGCATCTACAACTTTCGGAATTTTATGGCTAATTTTTGCTATTTCTTTTGTTGTTATTTTAATTAATCACCTTAGGGGGATTGTAAAATTTTTTTCTACTGTTGTTTCAGCTTTTCTTCTTTGTATTTTAACTTATTATTATAATGACAGACAAGTAACACCAATTATTTATATCGTTATTTTTTCGATAGTTTTTTACTTTATTTTCAAAAAACATAACACGAAACCAAATTCAAAATTCTTGGTTTGAAATAAAAAATGCTTAATCCAATTCAAAAACTTAACAACAAAATTTTTGACGCTGATGTGGAGCAGATTTCGATGCGCAAAGGTTTTGGTGAGGGGTTGGTTTTGGCGGGTGAAAATGATCCAAACGTGGTTGGATTGTGTGCCGACCTAACTGAGTCTGTGCAAATGCATCTTTTCCAGAAAAAGTTTCCCGATAGATTTGTGCAAGTTGGTGTGGCCGAGCAAAATCTGGCGACCGTCGCTTCCGGTATGGCAGCGATGGGTAAAATTTCTTTCGTTGGTTCATATGCAGTTTTTTCTCCCGGCCGAAATTGGGAACAGATTCGCACGACGATTTGTTACAACAATCAAAATGTGAAAATTATTGGTTCACATGTTGGTGTGAATGTTGGTGCGGATGGTGGTTCGCATCAAGCGCTAGAAGACATAGCTTTGACCCGAGTCTTGCCACGCATGACGGTGATCTCTCCGTGTGATGCTATAGAAGCAAAAAAAGCGACAATGGCTGCGGCAAAAATTAAAGGTCCGGTTTATATTCGTTTGGCTCGAGAAAAATCTCCGATTATTACGACTGAAGAAACGCCTTTTGAAATTGGCAAAGCTCAAATTGTTTGGCAAGGTGGTCAGGCTAGCGGCTTGGGTCAAGAAATCGAAATTATTCAATCGCGAGTCGGTATTGTTGCGACCGGCGCCCTTCTTCACAATGCGCTCATTGCCGCCCGTGAACTAGGTAAAGAGGGAATTATGGTGACAGTGATGAATTTGGCGACAATAAAACCTTTTGACGGCGCAGCGATTTTGGATTTGGCAAAAGCGACCGGCGCGATTGTGACTGTTGAAGAACATCAGATTGCCGGTGGCATGGGTTCTGCTGTGGCTGAATTTTTGGCTCAAAATAATCCGACGCCGATAGAATTTGTGGGTGTGACTGATCAATTCGGACAATCTGGCACCGTCAAAGAACTCATTGAACATTATGGGATGGGAGTCGAGCACATAAAATCAGCGGTCAAAAAAGTTTTGACCCGAAAAAGATTGGATACAAACCAGAAATAAAATAAATTACCATGAAAGAAATTGAGATTAAGGCGAAACTTCGAGACAAGAAAACAGTAATGTAAAAACTTGAATCGCTTGGTTGTAAATTTGAGCCAAAAATTACTCAAGAAGATATTGTTTATGTTGAAAATGTTGGTTCTGTAGAAATTTATAATGCCAATAAAGCGGTTTTACGCTTGCGGGTGAAAAACGGCAAAAAAGTTTTATTTACGGCCAAAAAAAAGACAAAAAATGGTTTAGAGGCCATTGAATATGAGGTTGAAGTAAGTTCTCGAGATGAAATGGAGAAAGCTTTGTTACTTATGGGTTTGCAGGAAGCCGTACGCATCAACAAGACTAGAATTATTACTCATTATGATGGATGTGAAATCTGTATTGATGATGTTGAAAACCTTGGTGCATTTATCGAAATGGAAAAACTTGTAGAAGATGGCGACGCTCTGACAATTCAAGAAGAACTCTTTCAATTTTTTGAAAAAATCGACATTTCGCGCGACGACCGTGTGATGGTTGGTTACGATATTTTAATGTTAAGCAAAAATAAATAATATGGTTGAAATAAAAAAACGAGTCGGCGCCGGTATGGGAGTTATGGTTTTAAATAAAGAAGGAAAGATTTTGCTCGGAAAGCGTCATGATGATGCAGAGAAAGCCGATTCACAATTACACGGAGAGGGAACTTGGACAATGCCGGGTGGCTCTCTCGAATATGGCGAGAGTTTTGAGGAAGGAGCAATCAGAGAATCAAAAGAAGAAACCGGAATCATTATAAAAAATCCAAAAGTTATTTCCGTACGCAACAGCAAAAATGAACATGCTCATTTTGTTACGATCGGTTTGCTGGCGACTGAGTTTGATGGTGAACCAAAAGTTATGGAACCAGATGAAATAGTTGAGTGGCGCTGGTTTAATATCGAACAATTACCAACACCAATCTTTTTTCCAAGCAAACAAATCATTGAAAACTATTTAATAAAGCAGTTTTATATAAAAGAAGAATAATCTATTTCTGAAATTTAGGCAGTAGCTTTTGCTTTAACAGAATATTATCCACTGTTTTTACTGTGTACGGACAGGATGATACGTGAGATAATATAATGATTAATTTATCCATTATTAATAAAAGTTAAAAAGTATGAAAAAATATATCTTTCTTACGCTCCTGACGGTGGTTCTATTTGTACCTTCGGGAGTTTTTGCTCTAACGAATATTTGTCCGAACGGTATGAGTGTGGCAAGTAATTGTACTGCTCCTGTTTCAATATCCAATACTTCCACTGTTTCAAACTCTTGTTCATCATTAATCCTTGATTTGACGTTGGGTTCGCGAGATGCGGCTCCTAGTAATCAAGTGACAAAATTACAAACTTTTTTACACAATAACGGTTACTTGATCTCCAATCCGACAGGATATTTTGGTTCTGGCACTTTACAAGCGGTAAAGGATTTTCAGACAGCGGTTGGTATCTCCGGTACCGGAAATGTCGGTTCATTAACACGTGAAAAAATTAATGCTCTGAGTTGCGGGACAGTTTCAATTGCAAATTCCTCAATTTCACCAATTATAATCATTTCACCAAATGGGGGAGAAGTATTACGCGGTGGTACCACCACAACCGTAACGTTTAAGTCAACTTTACAGGTGGGTAGAAAATATGAAATAAATTTACTTAATTCGAACGGCGCTAAATTAACTTGGAATAATGGTTATATTTCGGCTAATCAAATTCAATCTGCGGTTATTACTTTACCTTCCTACTCTGGTAATTTATTTAAACTTCAAGTCATTTCTTGCGATAGCAACAATGTGAATTGCATAAAGGATGTCAGCAATAATTTCTTTTCTTTGACTATTCCTTATGTTAAACCCGCAACTATAACCAGTGATTTACCAGGAGACGATTCGCCCACAAACTCGGATCAAACAGGATCTTGCACAGGACCTGACCTTGCTGTCATAGCAAATGGTGCAAGCAAAGTGTATTATCAACCAAACAATTTTACTAATACTTGCACACCGCAAACTAGAACATGTACTAACGGCGTGTTGAATGGCACATTTACCGCTCCGACTTGCATTTATACAACGTCCATAGCATCTTGTGTTCCTGAAGGTGGAAGTTTGGGTGCTGTCGTGGCTGGAAATAACGCGACATGCTGTACAGGTCTCGTCGCTGTTCCGTTAGGTTTTGGGAATGTTGGAAGTTACGGTACTTGCCAGCAACCAACGCAAAGTCTTAACTGTGTTGGTCCGGGAAATATAGAAATCGCCAATGGTTCAAGCAGACTGTATTATGGACCCGTTTCTTCGTCGAATACTTGCGCTCGGTTTAATAGAATTTGCACTAACGGCGTTTTAAGTGGAAATAATTTATATGTAAATCTATCGTGTGATACAGTGTCGGATACTGAAAATGTTCAAAATCCTCAGAATCTCGATTGTATCGGTCCTGGTAATATTTCTATAGCCAACGGTTCAAGCGGAATTTATTGGGGTGCTACCGCCAACGGTGATTGCTTACAACAACCTAGAACTTGCACTAACGGTGTTTTAAATGGAACATTTACCAATTTGTCTTGTGTGGATCCTGTGTCATCAAATACAAGTTTCTTTGATTACAATATAGGAACAAACGGCAGTGTGTATGTTAACAAAGGATCAAGTGCCTCGGGTTCTGTGATAAAATCATTCGTTACCGGTACAACGCAAGCGGTATATCTCAGTGCATCACATTTGCCTTTTGGTGTATCTGTTTCGTTCTCAAATAATCCGTCAAATCCAACGGGAACTAACTCAGATATAAGCGTCATCACTTTCATTGTCTCCTCAACAGCAATAGAAGGTTTTTACCCAATAACTATTACGGGTACGTCGAAAGGTTTGCTGGACAAAACAGTGACTATTATGCTCGGAGTTTTGAATACAACGAAGGACTTTAGTGCATCCGTGTACAATACTGCGTTTGGTCAGAACAGTAATTCTGTTGCTGTTGCAAACACTCCGGTCGCACAAAATAATTCTTGTTTGAATCTTCCAATTGATGTTCAATATCGTGACAATGACTCGTTGTCTGCTGGAGCAGTTTCGCAATTGCAAAATTTCTTGCAGACTCAAGGATATTTATCTTCTGCACCAACCGGATATTTTGGTAATGATACGTTTACCGCAGTCAAATCATTCCAATTAAGTAATGGTGTGAAAGATAGTGGATATGTTGGCGCTCTTACACGAGCTAAGATTCAGGAGGTAAGTTGTAAGTAATAATTAAATAAAGAAAAAGAGAAAAGAACTCGCAGGGTGCCTTGCGCAGGCCGACGGGCCGAGCAGAGCGGCCGGCCAGTAGGCCGGAACGTGTGCGTCCCTAGAGTACTTTTCTCTTTTTCTGTCCTTTAAATCTTTTTTAGTGCGTATTCTGTCGGCGCTGTTCTCAAATACTCCTCAATCTTTGGCTGTGAAAGCAAACCTTCTTGTGCTCCGATATATTGAACTACAGACATAGAGTTGATTGGTCCCCAAAGTAAAGCTTCTTGCAAAGTTTTGCCAAGCGCAAGGGCGGCGACAACGGTTGAGGCAAAGGCATCTCCGGCGCCCGTACGTTCGTAGGGTGGTTTTGAATCAGGATAAACAGGCATGAAATAAGCAATATCATTTTCCAGAACATATGCTCCTTTGATACCGTCGGTTATTACAACCGTGATAGGGCCAAGGGTGTGAATAGCTCGCATCATCGCCGGAATATCTGACGTTTCATCTTTTAAAATCCTTCGTGCTTCTTCGACATTGCAAAAGAATATTGTCGTGCGTTTGTAAATAGTCGCAAGAGCTTCTTTGCCTAATTTTATTTGATAAGTGCCCGGCTGAAAGGCCAACTTAATGTTTCGGTGAGTGTCCAAATATCGCGTTATGTTAGTGTGATAATCTTGCGAATGTTCACCGAGAGATGTGAGATATATCCACTTAGGTTCTTTTTTGATATCTATTTGAGCGTAAGGGAATTTTTCGTGTTTCACTAAAATAGTTCTTTCCGCACCATACCAAAGCACATAATGAAAATTCGTGGCGATATTTTTATGAACATTGACGAGTTTTCTGATGACACCGTTTTTTTTAAGTTCAGTCAAACACTCTTTACCGTTTTGATCATTTCCGATATTTGAAATAATTGCGCTGGTTAGCCCCAGACGAGCGGCAGAAGTAGTGGCGTTTCCGGCATTGCCGACAGCACGCACAATTTTGACAAATTCGTAAGGAATTTTCTCGCCATAAGATAAACAGATTTCTTTACTAACATGATCCACTGAGTCTGCAATATGAGCTTGTTGTAGACGAATAAAAGCGTCGCTGGTCATATCACCGATGGCCAGAAGATCTATTTTTTTCATAGTATAAATAATACCATATTGGCAATTAAAATATATGCTAGAATATATGATATGAAACCATTACGAGAATATATCGATGAAGCGCGCGAAAAAGGCGTCGCTATCGGTCATTTTAATATTTCTAATTTAGAAGCGTTGCGAGGAATTTTTAATGCAGCTAAAGAAAAGAATTTGCCTATTATTATCGGTGTTTCGGAAGGCGAACGGGATTTTATTGGTGTGAATCAAGCGGTGGCTTTGGTAAAAAGTTTACGAGATGAATTTCAATATCCGATTTTTCTCAATGCCGATCATACTTACAGTTTTGAACGAGTCAAAGAAGCAGTGGACGCCGGTTTTGATTCGGTCATTTTTGATGGTACAAAACTTTCTCTGGATGAAAATATAAAGATTACTAAACAGTGTGTTGACTATGCTCATCGCATAAATCCGGATATTTTGGTTGAAGGAGAACTCGGGTATATTGGCGCTTCTTCGAAAGTTTTGGATAAAGTTCCGGATGGTGTGGTTAAAACTTCGCCTGAAGATGCCAAAAAATTTGTGGTGGCGACCGGTGTGGATATGTTGGCTCCGGCTGTTGGCAACATTCATGGTATGTTGCAAAGCGGCGTTGACCCGGCTCTTGATATTGAGCTCATAAAGAAAATAAGTGCGGCAGTTGGTATTCCTTTGGTTTTGCACGGTGCTTCAGGTAATTCAGCAGGGGACATTAAAGCGTCGATCGCTTCGGGTGTTTCGATCGTTCATATCAATACCGAGATACGTGTAGCGTATCGTGACGCAGTTAGAGATTTTTTGAAAGACAATCCAAATGAAGTCGCTCCATACAAATTTTTGAAACCCGGAGTTGAAGCGGTTCAAAAAGTGGTCGCTGAAAAATTACGTTTTTTTAACGAGAAATAAATTTTAAATATATAACTGTCATGAAAATATTTGTTACACGCACAATTCCGGAAGTTGGTCTCGCAATGCTTCGAGAAAAAGGTTATGAAATCGACATCAGTCCAAAAAATCGACCTCTTACCAAAAGAGAGTTAATAAAATTTCTCAAAAAGAAACCGTACGACGCGGTCGTTACCACTTTGTCCGATGAAATTGATGAAAAAGTTGTTGCTGTTGCACCAAACGTTAAAATTTTTTCCAATTATGCAGTTGGATTTAATAATTTTGATTTGAAAGCAATAGGGGACAAAAATATTTTTGCCACGAATACTCCCGGAACTTCGGATGAGTCTGTCGCTGAGCACGCTGTATCATTGATGCTCGCTGTTGCTCATCGAATTGTTGAAGGCGATCAATTTGTGCGAGATGGCAAATATACCGGCTGGGATCCAATGCTACTTACCGGTTTTGATCTGCGGGGTTTGACCCTCGGTTTGGTCGGCGCTGGTGCCATTGGCAAGCATGTCGCCGCCATTTGCAAAAACGGTTTTGGCATGAACATAGTTTATTTCGATATCGCTCGCAACGAAGAAATCGAAAAGAATTTAGGTGCTCGTTTTGCTACTGACATTAATCAACTTTTGTCTGAGGCTGATGTTGTTTCTTTACATACGCCACTTTGCCCAAGCACGGAACATCTTCTCAATGCCGAACATTTTGCCAAAATGAAAAAAACTGCAATTCTCATAAACACGTCCCGCGGTCCGGTTGTTGACGAAAAAGCTTTACTTGAAGCACTTAAAAACGGCACAATCCGCGCCGCCGGTATTGATGTCTACGAAAAAGAGCCGGAGATCACTCGAGGTTTGACCAAGTTAGATAACGTTGTTTTGACCCCACACACCGCTTCGGCCACTCAAATCGCCCGCGACGGCATGTCCAAAATCGCCGCCTCCAATGTCATTGCCGCTCTCGAAGGTCAAGTGCCTCCAAATGTTGTGAAGTAATTTTTTATTATTGACAAAATCTGTCTTTGTTATATTCTATATTTAGTTTATAGCAAATAAGGAGGTCTTTTATGACTGGCGTCCAAACTTTTCGGTTATCGCTTGTCGATGAACGAACGTTTAAGGATACGAAGTTGCAAGCCGGGGATTGTGTTTACTATGACAAGGTAAGTTGTACTTTCGAATTTTTTCGGACAGGTGATGGTAATGTTTCCGGAATGTTTCGTTTACTCCGGAATGGGGATCGTGGATTTTATATTCCTGGTCCTATTAAAAGATCTGCTTTTACCGATCGGCAAGTCTCAGGCATAATCGGTATTATAAGTGCCACCAATAACCTGAGTTGGTACGAGAAAGAGTTTGGGGGACATATCATTTACGTTTTTTGTTAGTCTGATGTTCCGCGATCACTGACAGCGCCCTTAAGCTTCGGCAAGAGTGCGCTGATTTTTTATACAAAAACACTATTTTAGCGGAAGAAAGGCTCTTTTCAGAGATTTGCGGACAAAAATACTGTTTACAGGGGCTCACGGAGGCCGACGGGCCGAGTGTGAGGAAGTTTTTCAGCAGAAAAACTATCCGGACCCTGTAAACAGTGTTTTTGGGAGCACACATTTGCCTTTTTTGCCGTTTTATATATAATAGCCCAATGATTAATTTAACGGTAGAAAAGCGTGACGCCGCAACAAAACTCGCGGATGTCCGTTCAAAGGGTTTTATTCCAGCCGTATTTTACGGTCACAAACAAGCTGCTACTTCAATTTCAGTTAAAGAAGTTGAATTTTTAAAGGTTTGGAAGCAAGCTGGCGAGTCTTCGGTTATTCATTTGACCGGCGCTGATATGGATCACGAAGTTCTTATTCAGGATATTGACCTCGATCCAGTCACGGATAAAGTTCGTCATGCCGATTTCTATGTGATTGAAAAAGGTAAGAAAGTTAAAGTTCACATTCCTCTCGAATTTGACGGTGTTGCACCTGCCGTAAAAGACCTCGGTGGTATTTTGGTCAAAGTTTTGCACGAAGTTGAGATCGAGGCCATGCCAAAAGATTTACCTCACACTTTGATTGTCGATATCGCTCCTCTTGCTACTTTCCAAGATCGTATTTTTGCCAAAGATATTGTTTTGCCTGCCGGCGTTACACTTTTGACTAAACCTGATGAAGTTATTGCTTCAGTCTCTGAGGCTGTTGAAGAAGTGGTTGAAGCCGCTCCGGTGGATCTCTCTGCTATTGAAGTTGAAAAGAAAGGCAAGGAAGTTAAGGAAGGTGAAGCTCCGGCTCCGGAAGCAAAACCAAAAGAAGCTAAGGAAGGCGCAGCAAAATAACACTCTCTTAAGTTGGACGAAAGGTTTTGGTGGCATTATAATGAGTAGGTGAATAAACGCATCGTTATAGTTTTTGTAGTTGCCGCTTTTATATTTTTTTGTTTTGGAACGCGCTTGGAAACTCAAAAAGTTTACGGCGCTTTTGATTGTCTGACACTGACTTCTAACTCGAGTCAAACCGACAGAAATTATTGCCAAAACGAATTAAAACAGATCGAAGATGAATTGGCTCATTTACTGGACCTGCAAAAACAACAACAAAAGAATACGGGAACATTGATCGGCGACGTTAATTATTTAAATAGCCAAATCAACGCTCTTAAAACAAAAATTAAAGCTCGAGAGCTGGTTGTCGCGCAACTTAAAGTCAACATTACCGATAAAGTTAAGACCATTAACAATCTTTCAAGCGATATTGAACGCAACCGCGAATCGCTGGCCCAACTTATTCGCAAGGCCAATCAATTTGATGATGAAAGCGTTTTGGATATCATTCTTTCAGATGAAAGTCTATCGGGTTTTTATAATGATTTGGAATCCTACATATCGATCGGACAATCGGTCAAAGATGCCGTTGATGTCATCACTGGAGTAAAAAAGCAAACCGAAGATGCCAAAGCTGAATTGGAGAAAAAACAAGATGCCGAAATAGATGCCAAGGCGGAACTCGAAAGCGCACAAAAAGCGGTCGCTAAATCGGAAGCCGACAAGCAACAGCTTTTGGCTATTTCAAAACAAAATGAGGCGACGTATCAGAAATTGGCCGCTGAGAAAAAAGCTCAAGCCGACAAAATACGTAGCGCCCTGTTTCCTTTGGCCAACACTTCGCAAAAGATCGAATTCGGCACGGCTCTGCTTTATGCCAATGATGCGGCAAGATTGACCGGCATCGACCCGGCATTCCTCCTAGCTATTTTGACGCAGGAAAGCAACTTGGGAGCAAATGTCGGGCAGTGTTATTTGACCAATCAACAAACCGGTGCGGGAGTCGGCAAAAATACCGGTACGCCATTTCCAAATGTGATGAAAGCCATGGGTTTGCCGGGGAGAAAGGGTGATGTCGAAGATTTCCTTAGAATTACCAGCGATCTCGGATTCGTTTGGAACCAAACTGCCGTTTCATGTCCTATTGCCGGCGTTGGAGGGTACGGAGGTGCTATGGGTCCGGCTCAGTTTATTCCTACAACATGGGCACTTTTTGAAGGACGCTTGCTAAAATTGCTCGGTCATGACGCCAATCCGTGGGATGCAAAAGACGCTTTCGTCGCCTCATCGCTCTATCTTACCGATCTCGGAGGAGTGGGTACAAGTGTTAGCGCGCAAAATAAAGCGGCTTGCAAATATTACGGCACGGGAGGATCGGCTTGCACCTATAGTCGTAGTGTTCAAAATTTGAAAGCGACCATCCAATCAAGTATCGATTTGCTCTAGTTTAGTTTCACTGTGGTATAATATTTTTATGACATCTCAATGGGCGGCCAAAAGGAAACTGACGTATGGAGTAATTTTTGTTGTTGTCTGTGTGATCGTCGTTAGTATTCCGTCGTTTTTGTTTTTTAACAAGACTCCGACTTGTTTTGACGGTGTAAAAAATCAAGATGAAAAGAATATTGATTGTGGCGGTATTTGTACCAGGATCTGTCTCTCAGACATCTCAAGTCCGATCGTGATGTGGCAGAGATCATTTCCTGTTTTCTCCGGAGTTTACAGCGCCGTGGCATATATTCAAAATTCAAACGTATTAAACAGAATTGACGATATTGGTTATGTGTTCAGGCTTTATGACAAGAATAATGCGGTTATCGGCGAAAGGACCGGGCATACTTTTTTGCCGGCTAATCAAACTTTCGCGGTCTTTGAATCAGGTATTCGCACCGGTACATCGACTCCGGTAAGAACTTCTTTCGATTTTACCGAATCGCCTAAGTGGATTCAGAATTCTGCAAATTACAAAGAGCCTGCTATTGTGGCTGAAAATGTTGTTTTGACAAGTGATGTCGATATGCCTCGTATCAATGCTTTAGTACACAACAAATCGTTGGAGAATATCAAAAATTTGAGCGCTGTGGCCATTATTTACGATTCTTCCGATAATGCCATTGCCGCTTCGAGAACTATCATTGATAGTTTGTCGGCCAAACAATCCACACCGATAACTTTCACATGGCCAACCCCATTTTCCAGTAACGCTGTTCGCAAAGAAATAATTTTACGAATATATCCTGCCGGGATCGCGCCTTAGATTATGCTTGAAAAAGGACAATCATATCTGACAAAAGTGTGGCAGCAACTTGATTGGGTGCTCTTTTTTTCTATTGTTCCGATTTTGGCCGCCGGACTTATTACCATGAATTCCTTTGTGGGGAATAATTATTTTTTTGACAAGCAAATTATTTCCATTGGCATCTCAATGGCGATTTTTTTTATTTTGAGTTTGGTAGATTTTAGATTTTTGCGTCGAACTTCGGTGATAGTGACCCTATTTTTGGTTTCTTGCACGATTTTGATGGTCTTGTTTATTTTGGGTCATGTTTCCAAAGGCGCTCAAAGCTGGTTTCGCTTTGGCAGTTATGCGCTCGAACCGGGCGATCCGATAAAATTGATCGTTATCCTGTTGTTGGCAAAATATTTTTCACGGCGTCATATCGAGATCGCTAACATTCGTCATATTTTTGTTTCCGGATTTTATGCTTTGATAATTTTCTTGCTAATCTTTTTGCAACCGGATTTTGGTTCGGCCATAATTATTTTTTGTATTTGGTTCGGAATGGTATTTGCTTCCGGAATTTCCAAAAAGCACATCATGGCTGTAATCCTTGTCGGCGTGATTTTGTTTGGTGGAGCCTGGTTTTATGTTTTGAAACCTTATCAAAAAGATCGCATTGTCAATTTCGTACATCCTCTGGCAAATATTCGCGGATCCGGCTATAACGCTTATCAATCGACGATCGCCGTTGGATCCGGACAAATTATGGGAAAGGGGATCGGTTACGGAACGCAATCTCGATTAAATTTTTTGCCCGAATATCAGACCGACTTTATTTTTGCGGCATTCGCGGAGGAATGGGGGTTTGTTGGCGCAATGATAATCATCATCTTGGCTACGATATTTATTTGGAGAATATTTTTGAATGCGCTTGATGGTGCAACTAATTTTGAAATGTTGTATGGAGTCGGGTTGGCGGTATTTTTTGCCAGTCATTTTATTATAAATATCGGAATGAATATCGGAATATTGCCCGTGACCGGAATTACTGTGCCGTTCATGAGCTATGGCGGTACGCACTTACTGACCGAATTCGTGGGCTTAGGGATTTTAATGGGAATGCGACGATATAGAAAAGTGGCCGGATTGACTCCGGGATCTTCGGATATTGTCGGAGTGGGCGGTTAGAGATTTTAAACGTATAGATAAAAGGTTTCCGTGCACATTTTTTCAGCGGAAAAATCGGTAGTTACGAGGTGTTTTAAATTTTGACCCAAAATTTTTGCTTGTTCCGGATTTTTGATCAGATTTTCAAGTGCCTTGGCGAGGATATTGTTTATTTCTGCCGAATTGTTTTGCCCAACCGGAATTAAATTGCCAACTTCTTCTGAACTGATAATTTCTGGTATGCCTCCGACATCGCTGGCAACAATAGGAAGTCCGGCGAGTCCGGCTTCGAGTAGAGCGTAGGGAAGCGCTTCGGTGCGAGAGGTTAAAGTAAAAATGTCGAATGCTTTTAAATATTTTTTGGCGTCTGTGATAAAGCCGACAAGAAAGACGTGATCGGACAAGTTTGATTTTATAATTTCTTCGGCGAGACGAGCTCTTTCTTCTCCTTCGCCGATTATCATTAAAGCGGTTTTTGGATATTTTTTTATTACATCCGCAAAAGCGGTGAGAGCAACATCGACACCTTTATTGTAATGAAGCTCAGAGATGGTGCCAATCCATGTTGATTGGAGAAGTTCGACAAGCGCGCCGGCTGAGATGTTTAAATCAAGTTTCTCGACGATCAACCGGCGCGCTTCCTCGCGCGTATAAAAATCTAATTCATTTACTCCGTTATAGATCACCTTTATTTTATCAAGTTTAATGAAAGGAAATTCTAACATTTGGTTGGCGGTTTTTTGTGAGACCGCGATTGTGATATGACATAAAATGACAGTTAGCCATTGCAAAAAGGCAATCATTATTTTTGAAAAAATACTTCTCTTTTCGTTGAAAGCCCAGCCATGCGCGGTAAATATGATTTTTGGAACATGACATATTCTTCCGACTAATCCACCTATTCCTCCAACTTTAGTGCTGTTCAAATGCACGACGTCCGGTCTTTCTTTTTTAAAAATTCGCAACAATTCAAAAAATACGGAAAGATCTTTTGATAAATTAATATTGCGTTGTAAAAGGTCCATTCTGATGGTTCGTACACCGGCCATTTTCAGTTTCTCTTCCAATTCTCCTCCTTCGCCAAACACGACGGCGACATCAAAAAATTCACGAGGCAGGGAAATAGCCAAATCGTAAACATATCTTTGAGCTCCACCCCAATTTGACTTAGTGATGCAGAAAAGCACCTTCTTTTTAGATATTTCCGCCATAACTTTATCGTACCACAATAAAGTCCTCCCCTCTAGAGATTCGATCAATACTCTGTTATAGTCATATTATACTAATATGAAAGGATTAGGTAAAAAGGAAGCATTTGTCTTGATAATAGGCGATCTAATAGCCCTTTTTGCCGCTCTTTGGATTACTTTGTTGTTGCGATACGGTGAGATACCTGACACCAATTTACTCTCACTTTTCATTTCCACTTTTTCGATAATTTTTATTATTTGGATCGTTGTTTACAGTATTGCCGGCCTGTATGACAAGCTTAATTTTTTTTCCGAGCAAAAATTTTCCGGTGGATTGGTTCGAGCTCAAATAATAAACTCAGCTTTGGCGGTTGCTTTCTTTTATTTGATACCATCACTCGCGATTACGCCAAAAACCGTTCTATTTATTTATGTCGCCGTCTCTTTTGTTTTTCTTTATGTCTGGCGTGAGTTTTTGATCACTTACTTACCTTTATACCGTAAGCAGCGCGTTTTACTTATCGCCGCCGGTGAAGAGATGCAACAATTTAAAAATGAGATGAATAATCCGCGTTATGGAATTGTGTGCGCTGCTGCTATCGATCTTGATGAAGCTGATCCGGAAGAACTTCAGCGCGATATCGCTTCTCTTATCGAACGCGAACAAGTTCAAATCGTGGTCGTTGACTTGTATCACGAAAAAGCTCAGGCCATGGTCTCAAGTCTTTACACTTTTTTATTTTCTCAGGTTCTCTTCGTTAATTTTCATCAATTCTATGAAGCCGTTTTCAATCGCATTCCTTTGTCGGTAGTCACACATTCATGGTTCATGGAAAATATTTCACCTCGTTCAAAACGAACATATGATTTTTTAAAGTTTGTTATGGATAATGTCATAGCGATAGTTCTTGGAATCGTAACCCTGCCTTTTACAATCTTCGCTGCTGTTGCTATCAAATGGGAAGACGGTGGAAGTATTTTCTTTAGACAAGATCGAATCGGAAAAAATAACCGTGTTTTCAAAAATATAAAATTCCGCACAATGTCTCCTCACAAAGAAGTTGACGGCTTATCAAAAAATCCGGAAATTACCAGAATTGGCAGATTTTTGCGTAAAACTAGGATTGATGAGCTGCCGCAAATCATCAATATTTTACGTGGTGAAGTTTCGCTTGTTGGTCCTCGCCCGGAATTGCCGGTCTTGGTCAAGCAATATGAACAGGATGTGCCATATTATCGCGTCCGCCATCTGATCAAACCTGGACTTTCCGGCTGGGCCCAACTTTATCAAAAAGATCCCCCGAAAATTTCGGCGGACGCTTACAAAACCCGCATCAAACTTTCCTACGACCTGTATTACATAAAAAATCGCTCATTTTTTCTTGATATCGGGATCGCACTCAAAACTATCGCCACTTTGCTATCGCGAAGCGGGGAATAGTTGGAACGCGCTACGGCGTTGATTTTTATTCATTTACACGATAGTATTACGGACATTAAAAAAATATGAAAAAACACAGACTTTTTGCCGCGGGTTTAATAGTAGTTTTAATAGTCGTCGGATATTTTATTTACGCATCTCAGATTAACAAAACAGGTTTTGTTTCAAAATTTGCGTTCAAGTACGGCCTTGATTTGGCCGGAGGCACGCAATTAACTTACAAAGCTGATGTTACTCAAATTGCATCGTCTGACGTCGGATCGGCCATGGACACGCTTCGTGACGTGATTGAACGTCGAGTTAACCTCTTCGGTGTTTCGGAACCCGTAGTGCAAGTTTTAGGTGGTAGCGCAGGTAGCAGTATTGATCATAAATTGGTGGTTGATTTGCCTGGTGTCACCGATATCAACAAAGCCATCGCTCTCATTGGACAAACTCCTGTTTTGGAGTTTCGTTTAGTGAACAAAGACGCGACTTCAACGATTGGTTATGCAAATACAACAGTGACTGGGATTACCGGACGTTTTGTTTCGCATGCGACCGTCGGATTTAATACTACCGGTGTAAGCCAAGCAGTAGTCGATCTATCTTTCAATAGCGAAGGTGCCGCTCTCTTTGCTTCCACAACAAAAAATAATGTCGGTCGGCAGTTGGCAATTTTCCTTGATGGTGCACCGCTCTCAGCTCCGACAATTCGTGAAGAGATCAATGGAGGAAACGCTCAGATCTCCGGAAATTTCACTCCGCAAGAAGCCAAAGACTTGGTTCGTAATCTAAATTACGGCGCTTTACCTGTGCCTATTGAACTTGTCGGAACACAATCAGTCGGTGCTTCACTCGGTCAGCAAGCTTTGGATGCAACAACAAAGGCCGGCATCATCGGATTTATTGTCATCGCCATTTTCCTTATTCTCTGGTACCGCTTGCCGGGATTGCTCGCGACAGTTTCGTTGCTCATCTATGTCGCTCTTTCGCTCATGGTTTTCAAACTTATTCCGGTCACTCTAACTTCTGCCGGTCTTGCCGGATTCATTCTTTCGATCGGTATGGCCGTCGATGCCAACATCCTGATTTTCGAAAGAATGCGCGAAGAAATGTTGCGCGGTCTTACCGTCGCCGATGCAATCAAGGAAGGATTTGCACGCGCTTGGTTCTCGATTCGCGATAGTAACCTTTCAAGTATCATTACCGCTATCGTGCTTTACTACTTCTCAAGTACGGCAGTGATCAAAGGCTTTGCTTTGGTCTTTGGAATCGGCGTGCTCATCAGTATGTTCACCGCCATCACCGTTTCCAGAACCTTCCTAATGGCCTTGGGTAATTTGCACAACGCGCGCATTAGCAAGTTCTTGTTCCACAACGGTTTTCGATCATCAGCTAATAATTCAAAATAATATGTTCGTCGTTAAATACAGAAAAATATTCTATGCTTTCTCGGGAATCCTCGTAATTCTTTCGATCGCATCAATGTTTGTGTGGGGTTTTAATCTTGGAATTGATTTCAAAGGTGGATCGGTTTTGGAAGTTTCTTTCGCTTCTTCGACTCCGAGCCTCGATGCGGCAAATGCCAGTTTGTCTGCAACGGGCGTAAAAGATATTGTCGGAAGCAATTACTCTTTGGTCCCAACCGGAAACAGCGGATTTATTTTGCGAACGACAAATATTACACCGGCTCAAAAAACGGTGGTTGAAAATGCTTTGAGTCAAAATGGAAAATATGTCATGGAAGAGAAGCAGTTCGATTCGATCGGTCCGCTCTTGGGACAAGAATCAAAGAACAAAGCTCTAATCTCCATTTCACTCGTCTTACTTGCTATCGTTTTGTTCATTGCCTTCGCTTTTCGCAAAGTTTCCAGACCGGTTTCATCTTGGGTTTATGGACTTGTCGCTGTCATCGCTCTGATTCACGACGTGGTCATTCCAACCGGTGTGTTCGTAGTCCTCGGGCATTTCAAAGGTTTTGAAATGGACACGTTGTTCGTCACGGCACTTCTCGTTATTCTCGGTTTCTCCATTCACGATACGATCGTGGTGTTCGACCGAGTGCGCGAAAACTTGCGACATGACATGAATCACAAAAAACCGTTCGAGCAAATAGTGGGGGAAAGTATCAGCCAAACCTTTACGCGATCGATCAACACTTCTCTTACCGTACTTTTGTCGCTTTTGGTCTTGTATTTTGTGGGCAGTCAGGCCACACACAATTTCGTGTTGGCACTTCTTGTCGGTATTACTCTTGGAACATATTCTTCGATCTTTATCGGATCGCCTCTATTGGTAACGATTGCGAAGTGGACAAAGAAGGGATAAATAAAGGTTAAAATGTAACAAAAACTAAAAAGACACCCTGCGAGTGTCTTTTTAGTTTTTGCTGTATAATATATGTATATGCAAAAGTCGACAAAGATTACAGTCAGCGTGATTGCTCTGATCTTAATTTTGCTTATTTTGTTCGTACTATTTTTTCATAAAGCGGAAGCGCCGAAAAATGTTTCCGAATCAAAAACATACGTAGATATAAGTTCCGGGATATCCTTGCAGGCTCCAAATGGTTTGAATTATCAATCTAGTTCCAATGGACTCTCGTTAGTGTTTGCAACTACCAGTCCATATGCGCATACCCATTTGCTTCAAGAAATACGAATCGATATTGATTTACCTTCGAAAGAATGTCTTGAATCTGACGGTGGTCCTGTTTCATCTACTTCAACAGTTGTCATCAATGGAGTCAGTTTTGAACGAGAGACTTGGAGCGGTGTTGGGTTAGGGAACTTGTATCAGGGAATCGATTATAAAACTGTTCGTGATGATGGATATTGTTATCGCGTAAGCTTCTTTACTCACAGCACCAACGGCGAAGGTTTTTATACCGACAATCAAGCTCAAATCAAAACAGTTGATGCACAGCAAGCGGTTGATATAAAAAATCTATTCGCACTTTTCGATCAAATCGCCGGCACGATAAAGTTCAGTTCGGACAAGGTTAAGTTTTAATTTTTTCTTGACAACAAATTTTGGTTGCATATAATATATTGTATTATGGCTTCGGCCTCCGAGGACTCCACAGAGATGTGGGGTCCGATTGTTATATACTATTTTTCCAAACAGTTTTAAGGATTTTAAATTCTGTTTCTCCTAAAATATCAACTTTTCTATTTAATCTTTTACTGCTAATAACTCTAAGCTGTGTGAGTTTTACCCACGCAGTTTTTTGTTGAGTTGTTATTTTGTGATGGAATATATCATCTTTGTATTTGGTTGTAATTGGTAACACAAGCAAGGTTTCTTTATTGTAGACTTTCATAACAATAATCGGTCTTTCGAAATTTTCATTTTTGCCGTCAATTTCAGCGCCTACATTAATACCAATAGAACACCACCAAATTTCTCTTGGGTGAGCAAAAACATCTATGTAATTATTGCTAATTTGTTTTTTGAGTGAATTCCAACTATCGAAATCTTTTTGCATCTCTAATTACTAACATATAGGAGATAAAATATTTATAAAAAAGTTATCAAGAAATTCTAAAGAAAAAATAAAATATTTTTGCAAAAGAAAACCGCGAGACACACCGGCGGAGAGGTGAGTCTCGCGGTTTTCTCGCAGTCAGTTTGTCGAAAAGTTCAGAATGGTCGTACGTAAACAAAGGTTGCACTTGCTGAGTTGAAGCAGATACCGTCAGCATTAGAGATGTTTCCCGGTTGATACGGTGGATTACCTTCAACGCGTCCCTCGCCACATGAACCCAAAGTAATCATTGTTCCCTCGATGGAGGTGATTATCCCGATGAAATTTCTTTCAACCCACCCGCTCGACGCTCTGGGTTCTGGGAACAAAATCACCAGATGGCATCTTCTTCCTATTAAGTCTCTCATAATCATTTCCTTTCGTTTTTTTGGCTACTTACGTTAGCCATGGATCTGACAAAAACCATATCACACTACTTAAAAATTGCAAGTGTTCAAAAATACGGCTAATTTTTTGGTTAAAATGTTGATTTTTCATTTGCGGACAAGGGCCTGTTTGCAGGGGCTCACGGAGCGCGACGGCGCGAGTGTGAGGAAGTTTTTCAGCAGAAAAACTATCCGGACCCTGCAAACAGGCCCTCGGTAGCAAATAGGGAATTAGGGCTTTAATCAACTAGTTGACATGTATTTTCCCTCGTGTATACTACCCATTACCTCCGTAAAAAGAGGGTGTACCTTGAAAATGTTTATATTCTTGAGAAATCGCCGATGGCAATAAAACTGCACGGCACATGCGATTTGCATGCGCCATTTTTTATGTTCGCGGCGATAGTACAAGTCTGAACTATATACTTTGAGAAAAGTCCTAACCAATACATCAATGGTTAGGCAAATGATTTCGGATTATTTTCCTAAATAGCAACATGGAAAAAATCCAATGAGCTAGAAAGTCGGCTTCAATATTCGACAAGACAAAAAACAGTCTTTGAAAAAATACTACTTTTTGTTTTGTTCCGTTCGATTCCATAGGTCTACGAAACTTCGGTTTACGTAGCCAACGAATTGAAACTTTATATTAGAGTTTGATCCTAGCTCAGGATGAACGCTGGCGGCGTGGATAAGGCATGCAAGTCAAGGGGGTCGCAAGACAACCGGCAGACGAAGTAGTAATACGTGGGTACGCACTCTTTAGTTGGGCATAGCTAGTCGAAAGAT